>NZ_JBIWGG010000011.1:0-383736 GCF_044763415.1 Streptomyces sp. NPDC096048 | reverse complement strand
GCCCGGTTACATTTCGAACCCGGAAGCTAAGCCTTACAGCGCCGATGGTACTGCAGGGGGGACCCTGTGGGAGAGTAGGACGCCGCCGAACAATCATTCAAAGGGTTGGACCCCGAACTTCGGTTCCGGGTCCAACCCTTTTTTGTTTTCCGTCACTTGAAGTTCACGTTGCGCTACGACCATCACTCATATGGGTACCGCAGCAATGCTCAGGGCCGCCGGCGTAGGAGTCGGCGACGAGGTCGTCGTACCTGCCTTCGGGAACGTGGAAGTCGCCGAGGCCGTGGCGCTGGTCGGCGCGCTGCCGGTGTTCGCGGACATAGATCCGGAGACGTACTGTCTGGACGCCGCCTCGGTGGAGGCGGCGCTGACGTCGCGGACCGCGGCCGTGGTCGCCGTACACCGCTTCGGGCGGCCGGCGGACCTGGGGCCGCTGCACCGAGTCGGGCAGCGGCACGGGCTGCTCGTGCTGGAGCAGGGCGAGTCCGAGCTGCCGTACGACGAGGTGGCGCAGCGCAGGCAGCGGGCCGCCTACCTCGACGGGAAGTTGAGGGGCGTGCGTACCCCGGACTGGGGTGAGGGGCACACGTATCAGCAGTACGTGGTGCGGGTGCCGGGCAACGGGCGGCCGGATCGTGACGCGTTCGCCCGGGCCGTGCGGGGGAGGGGAGTCGAGTGCCGGGTGCCGGTGAAGACGCCCGTGCACAGGATGCCCGGATTCAGGCGGTGCGTGTCGTTGCCGGAGACGGAGCGGGCCGCCGACGAGACACTCGCGCTGCCGGTCGACGCCTCGTTGACCAAGCGGGACATGCAGCGGATCGTGTCCGCCTGCAATGCCCTGGGCGGGCTGCTGCAGCCGGCTTTCTGAAAGCCGTGGTTGGGAGCACCGGTCTGTTCGGGGTATGATCTATTCCGTTGCCGCGAGGGAAACCTCGCAAAGCGACAGGCCCCTATAGCTCAGTCGGCAGAGCGTCTCCATGGTAAGGAGAAGGTCAACGGTTCGATTCCGTTTGGGGGCTCCATCGCAAAGGCCCCGCCCAATTGGGCGGGGCCTTTCGCATGTTCTGACCCTGCGGGTCAGTCCGTGTGCGGCTCCGGGACGCGCATCGCGAGAATCGCCATGTCGTCGGACGGGGCGTCGGAGGCGAAGCGCTCGACCGCGCGCATGATGCGTGCCGCCACCGCGCCGGCCGTCAGGCCCGTGCACGTGGTGAGGACGTCGGCGAGGCCGTCGTCGCCCAGCATGCGCGTGCCCTCGCGGCGTTCGGTCACGCCGTCCGTGACACAGAGCAGTACGTCGCCCGGGTCGAGGGTGACCGTCTCCTCGTACAGCTCCAGGTCCTCGATGACGCCGAGGAGCGGCTGCGGCTCCGCCGCCGGTTCGACCGTGCCGTCCTGGCGCAGGCGGAGCGGCAGCGGATGGCCGGCGCAGACCACCCTCAGCTCGGCGCTGCCGTCCTCCTGCGGGCGCATCTCGCCGTAGAGGAGGGTGAGGAAGCGGCTGCGGGCGCCCTCGTCGAGGATGGCCGAGTTGAGGCGCTCCAGGACCGCGGGGCCGCTGAGCCCCTCGCGGGCCAGCAGGCGCAGGGCGTGCCGGGCCAGGCCGGTGACGGCCGCCGCGTTCGGGCCCGTACCGCAGACGTCGCCGATGGCGAAGCCGTAGGCGCCGTCGCTGATGGGGAACAGGTCGTAGAAGTCGCCGCCGACCTCGTTGCCCTCGCCGGCCGCGCGGTAGATGACCTCGACCTCGACGCCGTCGATCAGGGGAAGCTCGGGCGGCAGGAGGCTGCGCTGGAGGGACTGGCTGATGGCCGTCCGCTCGGAGTAGAGGCGGGCGTTGTCCAGGGCCAGGGCGGCTCGGCGGGACAGGTCCTCGGCCAGTTCCAGGATCTCCTGGCGGAAGTGCTCGTCGGTCGGCTTGCCGAGCGTGAGCATGCCGATGACGCGGTTGCGGGCGACCAGCGGGAGGACCACGGTCTCGCCGCCGACCGCGGAGGCCGTGGCCAGGCTCGGGCCGATTCCGGAGTTCAGCTTGGGTGTCGGGCCGCCGCGCAGGCCCAGGTCGCGCATGGAGGTGCGCAGGGCCGCCTGGTGGGCAAGCTCGCCGGGAGCCGTCCACACGCGGGCGCCCGGGGAGGGGACCGGATCGGGCGGGGAGATCTTCGAGAGCAGGGACTTGATGCCGTCGATGAGCTCCTCGTCCTCGTGCAGGACGTAGGAGAGGTACGGGTCCGAGGCCTGGTCGGCGATCGTGTAGACGGCGCACCAGGTGGCCAGCGTCGGGACCGTCATCTGGGCCATCAGGGCCAGGGTCTGGTCACGGTCCAGGGTGCCGGCGAGGAGGTCGGAGGCCTCGACGAGGAAGCTGAGGGAGCCGCGGCGCAGCCGTTCCAGCTCGCCCAGGCGGGCGGACTCGACGGCCAGGGCGATGCGGTCGGCGGCGAACTGGAGGCGGAGGGCCTCCTCGTTGGAGTACCGGGCGGCGGACTCGGCCGCGACGCCGAGGGAGCCGGTGAGACGACCCTCGACCTTGAGGGGGACGGTGACGACCGAGCGCATGCCGGTGCCGTTCAGCAGCGGGACGGCGCCGGGGACGGCCTCCAGGTCGTCGTGGACGGCGGGCATGCGGGCGGAGCCGTAGCGTCCGGGGCCGGCCTCGACGGGGACGCGGGCGAAGCGCTGGCGGGCGGAGGGCAGGCCCGTGGAGGCGCGGACCTCCAACTCCGTCTCGTCGTCGGTCGCCAGGAGCAGGAAGGCGGCGTCGGCGTCGAGCATGTCGCGGGCGCGCTCGACGGTGCGCTGGAGCAGCCCGTCGAGGTCGTCCGGGGCGGGGGAGCCGATGAAGACCTCGAAGGGATCGGCACTCTGGCTCTCGCCGGACGACGCGTCGGAGGCCGGTCCGCGCATCGGGGTCTGCAGGACGGCGCGTTCGTTGTCCCGGACGAGGAGGCAGACCGTGGAGGGTTCGCCGCCGGCGTCGCGGACGCGGAGGTGGGAGGCGTAGACCGGTGTGACGCGGCCGTCGGCGCCCCGCATGCCGTAGCTGCCCTCCCAGCGGGAGAGCTGGAGCGCCTCGGCGACACCGGTGCTGGTGCCCGGCGTGTGCGGCCAGGCGGTGAGGTCGGTCAGCGGCTTGCCGATGACCTGCTCGGCGGAGTAGCCGAAGAGGTCCTCGGCGTCCTCGTTCCAGGACGTGACGGCGCCGGCGCGGTCGATCTGGACGACGGCGACGCGGACACGGGCGTCGGCGAGCGGGAGCAGGTCGGCCGGGAGGGAGGGGCCGGCGGCGCGGGTGCCGACCGGGCGCTCCGGGAGATGGAGGTGGAACCAGACGTTCTTGAGCGTGGGCGTGTACTCGACGCCCCAGCGGTCGGCCAGGGCCGCGCACAGCTGGAGGCCGCGGCCGCCCTCGCGGTCCAGGCTGCCCATGTCCGCGGGAGAGCCCTGGAGGGGGACCTCGCGCTCGGGGTAGTGGTCGGCCACCTCGATCCGTACGCCGTCGTCGCTGCGCAGGCACAGGACGTCGGCGGTGGTGCCGGCGTGCACCACGGCGTTGGTCACCAGTTCGCTGGTGAGCACCACCGCGTCGTCGACGATGTCGGCCTGGCCCCAGCCCTGGAGCGTGTCCCGGACGAAGGACCGGGCGCTCGCCACCGATCGTCCGACGGGCTCGAAGCTGGCGGCCGCGCGCGCGGTGATCACAGAACTCCTCGACCCTCTTTCCCCGTGCACGGCCTCATGGCCGACCGGCTCGCGCCGCTGCTGCGGCAGTCCACCCGTCGGCCCGGGATCCGGGGGCTGCTCCCCCGGGATCAGTCCGGTGGTCATGTCCGGCCGCCCCTCCGATGCCCGCTCGTCTCCGTGCCACCGTCCAGGCCGGACGGACCGGCACGGCTGGACAGCCGCATGCAAGGTTACTTACCTTCGCCGTCCCTGCGGATGCCGGTCTGCAGTGTTTCCGCCCAGAGGGTGTGCGGACGATGTGCGAAGCTGCCGAACTGTTATGGCCTGGTTCGGCCGGGGTGAAACACTGGGCAGGCTTCTTATGAAGTCCGGGCAGGCTGAATGCGCACCGAGTGCGGCGGGCAGCAGGCCCGGGAGCGGTCGGACAAGCCGGTCCGGATCGCGTGGCAGCACAGAGAATACGCGGCAGTAACCGGTTCGCCGAGCGGTGGCAACCGGGCACAGCAGTAACGGTCGACCCCTGCGGGAGGGACACAGTGGAGTCTGGCGCAGCGACGCGGGGCACTAAGGCGCGCGCGAAAGGCGGACAGTCCCTGAGTAACCAGGGCAGAACGCGGGGCGGAAGTACGACCGTGGACACGGCCGCGCTGAACCGGCTGCTGGCGGCTCTGGTCGCCATGCGGGAGGGCAACTTCCGCAAACGGCTCACGGTGTCCGGCGACGGCGTGATGTCGGAGATCGCGGCGGTCTTCAACGAGGTGGCCGACCGCAATCTGCACCTCACGGGCGAGCTGGCCCGGGTGCGGCGCATGGTCGGGCGTGAGGGAAAACTCACGGAACGGCTGGAGACGGGTGCCTGCGAGGGGTCCTGGGCGACCGCGATCGACAACTCGAACGCGCTCGTGGACGACCTCGTGCGGCCCGTCTCCGAGGTCAGCCGGGTGCTGTCGGCGGTGGCGGACGGTGATCTGTCGCCGCGTATGGAATTGCGGACGCAGACGGTGGAGGGCGCCGGTCACCCGCTGCGCGGCGAGTTCCTGAAGGTCGGGCGGACCGTGAACAACCTGGTCGACCAGTTGTCGACGTTCACGGACGAGGTCACGCGGGTGGCCAGTGAGGTCGGTACCGAGGGCAAGCTGGGCGGACAGGCCCAGGTGCGCGGTATGTCGGGTTCGTGGAAGGACCTGACGGACTCGGTCAACACGATGGCGTACCGGCTCACCGCTCAGGTGCGGGACATCGCGCTGGTGACGACGGCGGTGGCCAAGGGCGATCTGTCCCGGAAGGTCACGGTTCACGTGGCCGGCGAGATGCTGGAGCTGAAGAACACCGTCAACACGATGGTGGACCAGCTCTCCGCGTTCTCCTCCGAGGTGACGCGCGTCGCCCGGGAGGTGGGCACCGAGGGCGCCCTGGGCGGGCAGGCCCAGGTGCCGGGCGTGGCCGGGGTGTGGAAGGAGCTCACCGACTCCGTCAACACCATGGCCGGGAATCTGACGGCCCAGGTGCGCGAGATCTCCCACGTGACGACCGCGGTCGCCAACGGCGACCTGTCGAAGAAGGTGACGGTGCCGGCCCGGGGCGAGGTCGCGCAGCTCGCCGAGACGATCAACCAGATGACCGAGACGCTGCGGATCTTCGCCGACGAGGTCACCCGCGTCGCCAACGAGACCGGCGGCGAGGGGCAGCTCGGCGGTCAGGCGAACGTGCCGGGCGCGGCGGGGATCTGGAAGGACCTGACGGACTCCGTCAACACCGTCTTCCGGAACCTGACCACCCAGGTGCGCGACATCGCCGCGGTGACGACGGCCGTGGCCAGTGGTGACCTGTCGCAGAAGGTCACGGTGGACGTGGCCGGCGAGATGCTGGAGCTGAAGAACACCGTCAACACGATGGTGGACCAGCTGTCCGCCTTCGGTGCCGAGGTCACGCGGGTGGCCCGCGAGGTCGGTGTCGAGGGTGAGCTGGGTGGTCAGGCGCAGGTGCCGGGGGCGGCGGGGACGTGGAAGGACCTGACCGACTCGGTCAACACCGCGTTCCGCAACCTCACCGGTCAGGTGAGGAACATCGCCCAGGTGACGACGGCGGTGGCCAACGGTGACCTGTCGCAGAAGGTCACCGTGGACGTCTCCGGCGAGATGCTCCAGCTGAAGAACACCGTGAACACGATGGTGGACCAGCTGTCGAGCTTCGCCGACCAGGTCACCCGGATGGCCCGGGACGTGGGCACGGAGGGCCGTCTCGGCGGTCAGGCCCGCGTCGACGGCGTGTCGGGGACCTGGAAGGAGCTGACGGACTCCGTCAACTTCATGGCGGGCAACCTGACCTCCCAGGTGCGGCAGATCGCCCAGGTGACGACGGCGGTGGCGCGGGGCGACCTGTCGCAGAAGATCGACGTCGACGCGCGCGGCGAGATCCTGGAGCTGAAGAACACCATCAACACGATGGTCGACCAGCTCTCCGCCTTCGCCGAGCAGGTCACCCGGGTCGCCCGCGAGGTGGGCACGGAGGGCCGCCTCGGCGGTCAGGCACAGGTGCCGGGGGTCGCCGGTGTGTGGCGCGACCTGACCGACTCGGTGAACGGCATGGCCGGGAACCTGACCGCGCAGGTGCGCAACATCGCGCAGGTCGCGACGGCGGTGGCCCGCGGTGACCTGTCCCAGAAGATCACCGTGGACGCGCGCGGGGAGATCCTGGAGCTGAAGAACACGCTGAACACGATGGTGGACCAGCTGTCGTCGTTCGCCCAGGAGGTCACGCGTGTCGCGCGTGAGGTGGGCACCGAGGGCATCCTCGGCGGTCAGGCGGAGGTGCAGGGCGTCTCCGGTACCTGGAAGGACCTCACGCAGTCCGTGAACGGCATGGCCAACAACCTGACCATGCAGGTGCGCAACATCGCCGAGGTCACGACGGCCGTCGCCAAGGGTGACCTGTCGAAGAAGATCACCGTCGACGCCAAGGGTGAGATCCTCGAACTCGTCACCACCGTCAACACGATGGTGGACCAGCTGTCGTCCTTCGCCGAGCAGGTCACGCGCGTGGCGCGCGAGGTGGGCACCGAGGGCATCCTGGGCGGCCAGGCGAGCGTGCCCGGCGTCGTGGGCATCTGGAAGGACCTCAACGACAACGTCAACCTGATGGCCAAGAACCTCACGGTCCAGGTGCGGAACATCTCCCAGGTGGCCGCGGCCGTCGCCAACGGTGACCTGACGCGGACGGTGACGATCGAGGCGCGCGGCGAGGTCGCGCAGCTCGCCGACACCTTCAACACCATGGTGCGGACGCTGCGGTCCTTCGCCGACCAGGTGACCAAGGTCGCCCGCGAGGTGGGCACCGACGGCATCCTGGGCGGCCAGGCGCAGGTGCCGGGGGTGGCCGGCACCTGGAAGGACCTCACCGAGTCGGTGAACCAGATGGCGTCCAACCTGACCGGTCAGGTGCGCAACATCGCCATGGTGACGACGGCGATCGCCAAGGGCGACCTGACCAAGAAGATCGACATCGACGCGCGCGGCGAGATCCTGGAGCTGAAGACGACCATCAACACGATGGTCGACCAGCTGTCGTCCTTCGCCGAGGAGGTCACCCGCGTGGCCCGCGAGGTGGGCACCGAGGGCCAGCTCGGCGGCCAGGCGCGCGTGCGTGACGTCGACGGCACCTGGCGGGACCTGACGGAGTCCGTGAACGAGATGGCGGGGAACCTCACCCGGCAGGTGCGTGCCATCGCGCGCGTGGCGACCGCGGTGACCCGCGGCGACCTGAACCTGAAGATCGACGTGGACGCCTCCGGGGAGATCTCCGAGCTCCAGGACTACATCAACAAGATGATCGCCAACCTGCGCGACACCACGATCGCCAACAAGGAGCAGGACTGGCTCAAGGGCAACCTGGCCCGGATCTCCGCGCTGATGCAGGGCCGCCGGGACCTCCAGGACGTGGCCTCGCTGATCATGAGCGAGCTCACCCCGGTGGTCTCCGCGCAGCACGGCGCGTTCTTCCTCGCCATGCCCTATGCCGAGGGGCAGGAACAGGCCGGCGCCCACGAGGACCAGTACGAGCTGCGCATGCTCGGGTCGTACGGCTATTCGGTGGGCTCCATGCCCACGTCCTTCCGGCCGGGGGAGGCGCTGGTCGGCACGGCCGCCGAGGAGAAGCGCACGATTCTGGTGGAGAACGCGCCGAGCGGCTACCTGAAGATCTCCTCCGGGCTCGGGGAGGCCCCGCCCGCCCAGGTGATCGTCCTGCCGGTGCTGTTCGAGGGGCAGGTGCTCGGCGTCATCGAGCTGGCGTCCTTCACCCCGTTCACGCAGATCCAGAAGGACTTTCTCAACCAGATCGCCGAGATGATCGCGACGAGCGTCAACACCATCTCCGTCAACACCAAGACGGAGGTGCTGCTGAGCCAGTCGCAGGAGCTGACCGAGCAACTGCGCGAGCGGTCGGAGGAGTTGGAGCAGCGGCAGAAGGCGCTCCAGTCGTCCAACGCCGAACTGGAGGAGAAGGCCGAGCTGCTGGCGCAGCAGAACCGCGACATCGAGGTGAAGAACACCGAGATCGAGGAGGCGCGGCAGGTCCTGGAGGAGCGCGCCGAGCAGCTCGCGGTCTCGATGCGCTACAAGAGCGAGTTCCTCGCCAACATGTCGCACGAGCTGCGTACGCCGCTCAACTCGCTGCTGATCCTGGCCAAGCTGCTCGCCGACAACGCCGACGCGAACCTGTCCCCGAAGCAGGTCGAGTTCGCCGAGACGATCCACGGCGCCGGCTCCGACCTGCTCCAGCTGATCAACGACATCCTCGACCTGTCGAAGGTGGAGGCGGGCAAGATGGACGTCTCCCCGACGCGCATCGCGCTCGTCCAGCTCGTCGACTACGTCGAGGCCACCTTCCGGCCGCTGACCGCGGAGAAGGGCCTGGACCTGTCGGTGCGGGTGTCGCCGGAACTGCCCGCCACGCTGCACACCGACGAGCAGCGGCTCCTCCAGGTGCTGCGCAATCTGCTGTCCAACGCCGTGAAGTTCACCGACTCGGGCGCCGTCGAGCTGGTCATCCGGCCGGCCCGGGACGACGTTCCGCAGGGCATCCGGGAGCAGTTGCTGGAAGCCGGTTCGATGACCGACCCGGACGCGGAGCTGATCGCGTTCTCCGTGAGCGACACCGGTATCGGGATCGCGGCGAGCAAGATGCGGGTGATCTTCGAGGCGTTCAAGCAGGCGGACGGCACCACCAGCCGCAAGTACGGCGGTACGGGTCTGGGGCTGTCCATCTCGCGGGAGATCGCGCAACTGCTCGGCGGTGAGATCCACGCGCAGAGCGAGCCCGGCCGCGGGTCGACGTTCACGCTCTACCTGCCGCTGCACCCGAGCGAGCTGCCCGCACACGGCTACCAGCAGCCCTATCCGGCCCTGGAGTCCGGCGGGGCGCTCGCCACTCCGGGCGCGATGCCCGAGCCGTCCGGGTCGCAGGCGGAACCGCCGGCCGAGGTGAGGTCGTACCAGGACGCGCAGAACGGTGCCGCGACGCTGTTCCGTCGCCGCCGCAGGGCGACCCCGGAGACCGAGGACCTGCCCGCGGCGCGGGAGCAGCAGCCGGCCGCCGAGCAGGAGGCCGCGCCGCAGCCGAGCCGGGGCATCCGGTTCGGCGGGCAGAAGGTGCTGATCGTCGACGACGACATCCGCAACGTCTTCGCGCTCACCAGCGTCCTGGAGCAGCACGGCCTGTCCGTGCTGTACGCCGAGAACGGACGCGAGGGCATCGAGGTACTGGAGCAGCACGAGGACGTGGCGGTCGTCCTGATGGACATCATGATGCCCGAGATGGACGGGTACGCCACGACCACGGCGATTCGCCGGATGCCCCAGTTCGCCGGCCTGCCGATCATCGCGCTGACCGCGAAGGCGATGAAGGGCGACCGGGAGAAGGCGATCGAGTCGGGCGCGTCCGACTACGTGACCAAGCCGGTCGACCCCGATCACCTGCTGACGGTGATGCGGCAGTGGATGCGGGAGGAGTGAGGAGTAGGTTCGTACGGGCACCGGGCGGTACGTACGGGCAGTGTGCCCGCGGTATGTGCGGGCACCGTCCGCGCGGCACGTTCGGGCAGTGTGCGAACGTGGGTGTACGCGAGCGGCGGGAACCTTCGGCGTTCACACGGAGTTGCTGACTCAGTGTGCCCGAAGTCGTGTAGAAGTACGGGATTCGGGGAACCTTCTGGTCTCCCGCTGCGTTTCTGCTACGTGCACAGTGACATCGCGGTGACAGGGTGTGGCGACAGGCGGGGTGCGGCTACGATGACCGGCACAGGGACGGGCGGCGCAAGGGAGTCGTCCCCTGGGGCGGCGCCCGCCGGTGCTGCCTCAAGTCCTGCGGACAGGGGAGGCCCCACGCCGGGGCGAGGAGGGCGGGCCATGGTGCAGAAGGCCAAGATCCTCCTGGTCGATGACCGGCCGGAGAATCTGCTGGCGCTGGAGGCGATCCTCTCGGCGCTCGATCAGACGCTGGTGCGGGCATCGTCCGGGGAGGAAGCGCTCAAAGCACTGCTCACGGACGACTTCGCGGTCATTCTGCTGGACGTCCAGATGCCGGGCATGGACGGTTTCGAAACCGCCGCGCACATCAAGCGACGGGAGCGGACCCGGGACATCCCGATCATCTTCCTCACCGCGATCAACCACGGCCCGCACCACACCTTCCGGGGGTACGCGGCGGGCGCGGTGGACTACATCTCCAAGCCGTTCGACCCGTGGGTGCTGCGCGCGAAGGTCTCCGTCTTCGTCGAGCTGTACATGAAGAACTGCCAGCTGCGTGAGCAGGCGGCACTGCTGCGCCTCCAGTTGGAGGGCGGCGGCAAGGCCGCGGCCGGTGAGGCCAAGGAGCCGGCGGGACTGCTCGCCGAGCTGTCGGCGCGGCTGGCGGCCGTGGAGGAGCAGGCCGAGGCGCTCTCCAAGCAGCTCGGCGACGAGTCGACGGACGCGGCCGCGGTGGCGACGGCGGCACATCTGGAGCGCAAGCTCACCGGACTGCGGCGGGCGCTGGACGCCCTGGAGCCGGGTGCGTCCGGAGGCCAGGCCGCGGTCAACTGACGTCCGTTGGCGGGCCGGCTCGGTGAGTCGGCCCGTGAGGGCATGTCAGCGCCTGTACCGGAGGCGTCAGTTCCGGTCTCCTGCGTGGACGACACGAACGGGTGAAGCGGTGGGCACACGTGTCGACCGCCGTCTCCCCCGGTAACCTCACACCTATGGCCTCACGTCCCTCCGCAGCCAAGAAGCAGCCCGCGAAGAAGGCGGCCGCTCCCGCGAAGGGTCCGGCGAAGAAGGCCGCTGCGAAAAAAGTGCCCGCCAAGAAGGCGCCCGCCAAGAAGGCCGCGGTGAAGAAGCCCGCGCCCCAACCGGTACCCAGCCCGACCGGAGGCGTCTACCGGCTCGTGCGCGCCCTCTGGCTGGGCATCGCGCACGCCGTCGGCGCCGTCTTCCGCGGGATAGGGCAGGGCGCGAAGAACCTCGACCCGGCGCACCGCAAGGACGGCGTCGCGCTGCTGCTGCTCGGCGTCGCGCTGATCGTCGCCGCGGGTACCTGGGCCGACCTCAAGGGCCCCGTAGGCGACCTCGTCGAGATCCTGGTGACCGGCGCCTTCGGCCGTCTCGACCTGCTGGTGCCGATCCTGCTCGGCGCCGTCGCCGTGCGCCTGATCCGGCACCCGGAGAAACCCGAGGCCAACGGCCGGATCGTGATCGGCCTGTCCGCGCTCGCCATCGGCGTCCTCGGGCAGGTGCACATCGCCTGCGGCTCACCGGCCCGCGGCGACGGCATGCAGGCCATAAGGGACGCCGGCGGCCTCATCGGCTGGAGTGCGGCGACCCCGCTGTCGTACACGATGACCGACGTCCTGGCCGTGCCGCTGCTCGTGCTGCTCACCGTCTTCGGGCTGCTGGTCGTCACGGCCACTCCGGTCAACGCCATCCCGCAGCGGCTGCGGCTGCTCGGCGTACGGCTCGGCCTCGTCCGCGACCCGGAGGCGGAGGCCGACGCGTTCGGCGAGGACGACGAGCGCTACGAGGAGCAGTGGCGCGAGGCGCTGCCGGCCAAGCCCCGCAGGCGCGGCGGGGGACCGGCGGCGGAGCCGTACGACCCCGACGCGGCCGAGGAGGAGGCGCTCACCCGGCGTCGCGGCAGGCCCAGGCGGTCCGCCGTGCCGCAGCCCGACATGAACCGGCCGATGGACGCCGTGGACGTCGCCGCCGCGGCCGCCGCCGCGCTCGACGGCGCCGTGCTGCACGGGATGCCGCCCTCGCCGCTGGTCGCCGACCTCACCCAGGGCGTGAGCACGGGGGACCGCGAGTCGACGTCGCCGACTCCGACGCCCGTGCCGGCCGCGCGGCCGCAGCCCGGGAAGCTCAAGCAGGACAAGGCGCGGAAGGACGACCCCGACGGCGGTGCGGCGGTGGTCGCCGACCTCACCAAGACGCCGCTCCCCAAGGAGCGGGACCTGCCGCCGCGCGCCGAGCAGCTTCAGCTCTCCGGCGACATCACCTACTCGCTGCCGGGCCTCGACATGCTCACCCGCGGCGGGCCCGGCAAGGCGCGCAGCGCCGCCAACGACGCCATAGTCGCCTCGCTGACCACCGTCTTCACCGAGTTCAAGGTCGACGCCGCCGTCACCGGCTTCACCCGCGGGCCGACGGTCACGCGCTACGAGGTCGAGCTCGGACCCGCCGTGAAGGTCGAGCGGATCACCGCACTGGCCAAGAACATCGCGTACGCCGTCGCCAGCCCCGACGTGCGGATCATCAGCCCCATCCCCGGCAAGTCCGCGGTCGGCATCGAGATCCCCAACACCGACCGGGAAATGGTCAACCTCGGCGACGTGCTGCGGCTCGCGGAGTCCGCCGAGGACGACGACCCGATGCTGGTCGCCTTCGGCAAGGACGTCGAGGGCGGCTACGTCATGCACTCGCTGGCGAAGATGCCGCACATACTGGTCGCCGGCGCCACCGGATCCGGCAAGTCGTCCTGCATCAACTGCCTGATCACCTCGATCATGATGCGGGCGACCCCCGAGGACGTGCGGATGATCCTGGTCGACCCCAAGCGCGTCGAGCTGACCGCGTACGAGGGCATCCCGCACCTGATCACGCCGATCATCACCAACCCGAAGCGGGCCGCCGAGGCGCTCCAGTGGGTCGTGCGCGAGATGGACCTGCGCTACGACGACCTCGCCGCCTACGGCTACCGGCACATCGACGACTTCAACCGCGCGGTGCGCGAGGGCAAGGTCAAGCCGCCCGAGGGCAGTGAGCGCGAGCTGCAGCCGTACCCGTACCTGCTGGTGATCGTGGACGAGCTGGCCGACCTGATGATGGTGGCACCGCGGGACGTCGAGGACGCGATCGTGCGGATCACGCAGCTCGCGCGCGCGGCCGGCATCCACCTGGTGCTCGCCACCCAGCGGCCGTCCGTGGACGTCGTCACCGGCCTGATCAAGGCCAACGTGCCCTCCCGGCTGGCCTTCGCGACGTCCTCCCTGGCCGATTCGCGGGTCATCCTCGACCAGCCCGGTGCCGAGAAGCTGATCGGCAAGGGCGACGGCCTCTTCCTGCCGATGGGCGCGAACAAACCGACCCGTATGCAGGGCGCGTTCGTGACCGAGGAAGAGGTCGCGGTCGTCGTACAGCACTGCAAGGACCAGATGGCGCCCGTCTTCCGCGAGGACGTCACCGTCGGCACCAAGCAGAAGAAGGAGATCGACGAGGACATCGGCGACGACCTCGACCTGCTGTGCCAGGCGGCCGAGCTGGTCGTCTCCACACAGTTCGGGTCGACCTCCATGCTCCAGCGCAAGCTGCGCGTCGGCTTCGCCAAGGCCGGGCGTCTGATGGACCTGATGGAGTCGCGGAGCATCGTCGGGCCGAGCGAAGGCTCAAAGGCTCGTGACGTTCTTGTGAAGCCTGACGAGCTGGACGGCGTGCTCGCGCTGATCCGGGGGGAGTCTGAAGGGTAGGGAACGGTACGCGGGGGGATCCTTCGACGGAGGGTCACGGAGGCCGGGTGGCCGATCGTGACTCACCCGTTAGGGATCATTGAGCAACCGTTTCCCCATGGCGTACGTCAAGTTGAGGGAAATGACAAACAGGTAGTCCACCATCGGGACGCGGGGCCATTCCGATGGCGTACAAAGTCCCGTCGTCCGGTTGCCCCACCCGTTTGTACCCCCCCTAGACTGAACGTCCAGCACAGGCGGCTAACGCTCGAAAGGCGCCCCCGTGTCCAACGGCAACTCCCCTGAAGACGAGCGTCCGACCGAAGACGTTTCCGACAGCGTTTCCGAGGAAGCCCGCCCCTCCATCGGCCGTGCCCTCCAGCAGGCACGGATCGCCGCCGGGTTGACCGTCGACGACATCTCCTCCGCCACCCGTGTCCGGATCGCCATCGTGCACGCCATCGAGGCGGACGACTTCACGCCCTGCGGTGGTGACGTCTACGCGCGCGGTCACATCCGGACCCTCGCCAAGGCCGTCCGGCTCGACCCGGCCGAACTGCTCGCGCAGTTCGACGCCGAACACGGTGGACGCCCGGCGCCGACACCCGCCGCGCCCCTGTTCGAGGCGGAACGCATCCGTCCCGAGCGGCGCGGCCCCAACTGGACCGCCGCCATGGTCGCCGCGATCGTCGCGGTGATCGGCTTCGTCGGCTTCACGTTCGTCAAGGGCGGCGACGACGGTGGCTCCGAGGCGAGCGTCGCCGAGGGCTCGCAGCCGTCGGCCGGCGAGTCCGCCTCGCCGAGCGCCAAGCCGAAAAAGCCCGCCGACCCGAAGCCGGACCCGACCGAGAGTGCCATCGCCGCCGCACCGCGGGACAAGGTGACGGTGAAGATCAGCGCCATCGACGATCCCAGCTGGCTCTCCGCGAAGGACCACAACGGCCGGCTGCTCTTCGACGGCCTGCTCAAGCAGGGCGACTCCAAGACCTTCCAGGACGACGAGAAGGTCGACCTCGTCCTCGGCAACGCGGGCGCTGTCCAGCTGTACGTCAACGGCAAGAAGATCGACGACTTCGAGCCGGGCTCCGTGCAGCGCCTCACGTACACGAAGGGCGACCCGCAGGCCGGATAGGGGCGCGAAAGGCGCTGACACGGACGGGTTGACCAAGATCGGGCAACCCCGTCGACGTGGGCTGTCGGCAGGACGAAGTAGTCTTGAGCCCATGCCTGAAAGCCGTACCGTCGCACTCGTCACCCTTGGCTGCGCCCGTAACGAGGTGGACTCGGAGGAGCTCGCAGGCCGTCTGGAGGCGGACGGCTGGAAGCTCGTCGAGGACGCCGGGGAAGCGGACGTCGCCGTCGTGAACACGTGCGGCTTCGTCGAGGCCGCCAAGAAGGACTCCGTCGACGCCCTCCTGGAGGCCAACGATCTCAAGGGCCACGGCAGAACGCAGGCCGTGGTGGCGGTGGGCTGCATGGCCGAGCGGTACGGCAAGGAGCTCGCCGAGGCCCTTCCGGAGGCCGACGGAGTCCTCGGCTTCGACGACTACACCGACATCTCCGACCGCCTGCAGACCATCCTGAACGGCGGCATCCACGCCGCCCACACCCCGCGCGACCGGCGCAAGCTCCTGCCGATCAGCCCCGCCGAGCGGCAGGAGGCCGGTGCCTCCGTCGCCCTGCCGGGGCACGGTCCGACCGACCTCCCCGAGGGTGTCGCCCCCGCCTCCGGGCCCCGCGCGCCGCTGCGCCGTCGCCTGGACGGTTCCCCGGTCGCCTCCGTGAAGCTGGCCTCCGGCTGCGACCGGCGCTGCTCCTTCTGCGCCATCCCGTCCTTCCGCGGCTCCTTCATCTCCCGCCGCCCGAGCGACGTGCTGAACGAGACGCGGTGGCTGGCCGAGCAGGGCGTCAAGGAGATCATGCTGGTCTCCGAGAACAACACGTCCTACGGCAAGGACCTCGGCGACATCCGCTTGCTGGAGTCGCTGCTGCCGAACCTCGCCGACGTCGACGGCATCGAGCGCGTGCGCGTCAGCTACCTCCAGCCGGCCGAGATGCGGCCCGGCCTCATCGACGTGCTGACCTCCACCCCGAAGGTCACGCCCTACTTCGACCTGTCCTTCCAGCACTCCGCGCCGAACGTGCTCCGCGCGATGCGCCGCTTCGGCGACACCGACCGCTTCCTGGAGCTGCTGGACACCATCCGGAGCAAGGCCCCCGAGGCCGGCGTGCGCTCCAACTTCATCGTGGGCTTCCCGGGCGAGACCGCCTCCGACCTCGCCGAACTGGAGCGGTTCCTGAACCACGCGCGGCTCGACGCCATCGGCGTCTTCGGATACTCCGACGAGGAGGGCACCGAAGCGGCGACCTACGGCGACAAGCTGGACGAGGACGTCGTCGCCGAGCGGCTGGCACGTGTGTCCCGCCTCGCCGAGGAACTCGTCTCACAGCGGGCCGAGGAGCGCGTCGGCGCGACCGTGCGCGTGCTCGTCGAGTCCGTGGAGTCCGCCGACGACGGGGACGGGGTGCGCGGCCGCGCGGAGCACCAGGCGCCGGAGACGGACGGCCAGGTGCTGCTCACGAGCGGCGAAGGCCTGAGTGTCGGTCGTATGGTCGACGCGAAGGTGGTCGGTACGGAGGGTGTCGACCTGGTGGCCGAACCGCTGCTGGGGTCGCCCGAGTGGAGTGAGGAGGCCGGCAGATGACCGGAGTCCCGGCGTCCGCGGCGGGCGGCTCCTCCGGTGCGCGCAGGGCCGGCCCGCGTGGACCCTCGGGCGCCGCGCAGGGACCGGTGGAGCGCGCGCCTTCGGGGGGCGCGGCTGAACCGGGAACGGCTGCACGGGGTGCGACGGAACGCGGCGCCGCGGAACGGGGTGCGACCGAGGGCGGTGTCGCCGGGCGCGGTGGCAAGATCGCGGCCGCCGCCGTCAACCAGGCGAGTGTCTGGAACGTCGCCAATCTGCTGACGATGCTGAGGCTGCTCCTCGTGCCGGCCTTCGTCGCGCTGATGCTCGGCAACGGCGGGTACGACCCGGCCTGGCGCTCGTTCGCCTGGGCCGCCTTCGCCGTGGCCATGATCACCGACCTCTTCGACGGCCACCTGGCGCGCACCTACAACCTCGTCACCGACTTCGGGAAGATCGCCGACCCCATCGCCGACAAGGCGATCATGGGGGCGGCGCTCATCTGTCTGTCCGCGCTGGGCGACCTGCCGTGGTGGGTGACGGCCGTCATCCTCGGCCGGGAACTCGGGATCACCGTGCTGCGGTTCGTGGTCATCCGGTACGGCGTCATCCCCGCGAGTCGCGGTGGCAAGCTCAAGACCCTCACCCAGGGCATCGCCGTCGGCATGTACGTCCTGGCACTGACGGGGCCCCTGGCCACCCTGAGGTTCTGGGTGATGGCGGCGGCGGTCGTCCTGACCGTGGCGACCGGGCTGGACTATGTGAAACAGGCCATTGTGCTGCGCCGCAAGGGAATCGCCGAACGCAGAGCGGCGTTGAAGGGGACGGAAGGTTGAGTTCCACGGCTGCCGACGTGGTGCGACTACTCACCGTCAGGGGCGAGACCCTCGCGGTCGCCGAGTCACTGACCGGTGGGATGGTGGCTGCCGCCATCACGGCGGTCCCCGGGGCGTCCAAGGCCTTCCGGGGCTCCGTGACCGCCTACGCGACGGAGCTGAAGCGGGAACTGCTCGGCGTCGACGCCACCGTGCTCGCGGCGCGTGGAGCGGTGGATCCGCAGGTCGCCGCCCAGATGGCGGCAGGTGTGCGCAAGGCGTTGGGTGCCGACTGGGGCATCGCGACGACAGGCGTCGCCGGCCCGGACCCACAGGACGGACAGCCCGTCGGGACGGTCTTCGTGGCCGTCGACGGGCCTGTCGGAGCAGACGACGGTTCCGCCTCTGGCGGAAAAGTGGAGGCGCTGCGGTTGAACGGCCACCGCGCGGAAATTCGTATGGAGAGTGTACGGAGCGTACTCGCACTCCTTTTGAGGGAGCTTGCGGGCGAACAGACCGGGAATGAGCGGGCACAGGATACGGAACGGAACGGGGGGTTTTGATGTTTGCAGCCCTGAGTGAACACGACATCGCTCCCCGCACGGCCGCGGCGCGAGGCGGTACGGTGGGGCGTGAAGGATGCGGTTACACGGTCCGAGGAGGGAGCCACCGATGATTCTGCTCCGTCGCCTGCTGGGTGACGTGCTGCGTCGGCAGCGCCAGCGCCAGGGCCGTACTCTGCGCGAAGTCTCCTCGTCCGCCCGAGTCTCACTCGGCTATCTCTCCGAGGTGGAGCGGGGGCAGAAGGAGGCTTCTTCCGAGCTGCTCTCCGCCATCTGCGACGCGCTGGACGTACGGATGTCCGAACTCATGCGGGAAGTGAGCGACGAGCTGGCCCTCGCCGAGCTGGCCCAGTCGGCCGCGGCCACGCCCAGCGAGACCGTACCGGCACCGGTGCGCCCGATGCTGGGTTCCGTGTCGGTGACCGGTGTGCCACCGGAACGGGTGACCATCAAGGCGCCCGCCGAGGCAGTGGACGTCGTCGCCGCCTGAGCGTCGAGAACGTGTGCGTGTGAGGCCCCGGCCGGGGTCTCTCCGGGAGGTCCCGGGGAGGTGCGGTCGGGGTTTTTGCGTATGCCCGTGAGGTCTCGCATGGGCGGGTGACGCGCGCCGGTGGGGGTTTCGCCCGGTTTGCCGGTCTCCGGTGGTGCGGTCATGGTGGAGGGGCATGGCCGGGGGGCCGACCGACGGAGGTGTGGATGTACGTCGTGAAGAGCCCGTTGTCCGACGCGAACCTGAAGACCGTGTCCGAGGCCTTGCAGGGCGGCCTCGTCGACCTGGTGGATCTGGCGCTGGTGGCGAAGCAGATCCACTGGAACGTGGTCGGTCCGCGCTTCCGTTCCGTACACCTTCAGCTCGACGAACTCGTCGGTACCGCGCGTACGCACTCCGACACCGTGGCGGAGCGCGCCTCGGCGCTCGGTGTGTCCCCGGACGGGCGTGCCGCGACGGTGGCCGTCGGCAGCGGCATCGATGTGACCCCGGAAGGGTGGGTCGACGACACCACCGCGGTACGGACGATCGTGGACGCCCTGGGTGCGGTGATCGGGCGGATGCGGGAGCGGATCGAGGCGACCGGGGACCCGGATCCCGTGAGCCAGGACATCTTCATCCAGATCACGGCCGACCTGGAGAAACAGCACTGGATGTTCCAGGCCGAAAACGGATGACGCGGTTATGACCTCCGCGCGGGCTGCTTGCCGGGCGGCCGCGCTGGGGCTCGGTGCGCTGTGGTGGTGGGCCGTGTTGCGTCTGGCGCTGGAGCCCGGCGCCGGGGTGCTCGAAGGGGCGGTCGCGGTCGGTGGCTGGGGGCTGAGCGTGCTGCCGGTGCACTGCGCGCCCAGGCGCCGGGCAGCGGGCGTCCTGAGCGCGGGGCGGTGGCGACGGGCCCTGCGGCATGGGGCCGGCGGTGCCTCGGCCTCCTCGCCGTCCCGGTCGGAGGCGCGCTCGAACTCCTCGCGCTCGGGCGGGCCGTGAGTGGCCGCCGGCGTGCGGAGCTTTACATCGGGACGTGACCGAGCTAACGTACAACCAAATGGTTGTAGATGGGGTTTCCGAAGTGGCCGAAGAGGGCGTGGACCGCTTGTTCCAGGCCCTTGCCGACACGACGCGCCGCGACATCCTGCGTCGCTGCGTACGGGACGACCTGTCGGTGTCGCGACTGGCCGAGGCCTATCCGATGAGTTTCGCCGCGGTGCAGAAGCACGTCGCGGTACTGGAGCGGGCCGGTCTGGTGGTCAAGCAGCGCCGCGGACGGGAGCAGATCGTGCGCACCGACCCCGACGCCGTGGGCCGGGCCCGGCAAGCACTGGACGAGTTGGAGACGGCCTGGCGTGGCCGGGTGGAGCGGATGTCCCATCTGCTCGCCCAGGACGCGGAACCCGATGCACACGACCCGACGGAAGGACAGAGCTGATGAGTGTCACCAGCTTGGACAAGGATCTCGACAACCTGACCTTCACCCTGATCGCGGACTTCGCGGCGCCCGTCGAGCGGGTGTGGCAGCTGTGGTCCGACCCGCGGCAGCTGGAGCGCTGGTGGGGCCCGCCGACCTATCCGGCGACGGTGGAGGAGTACGACCTGACCCCGGGCGGAGACGTCACGTACGTCATGACCGGACCGGAGGGTGACAAGCACCGCGGGTGGTGGCGGATCACCTCGGTCGACGCGCCGACGTCCCTGGAGTTCACCGACGGATTCTCCGACGCGGACGGCGTGCCGAGTGCCGACATGCCGACGATCACGACCCGGGTCACGCTCACCGAGCACGACGGCGGCACCCGTATGGAGATGCGCTCGGCCTTCGACACCCGGGAGCAGATGGAGCAGCTCGCGAAGATGGGCATGGAGGAGGGGCTGCGCGAGGCGGTCGGCCAGATGGACGGCCTGCTCGCCGGCTGAGCCCGTCGGCTCGGCGCTCTGACTCGGCGCGTCGCCTCAGCTCGCCGGCTCGAGTCACCCCGGCCCGTGCCGCGGCCCGGTACCGGTGCGGCCGCCCGGGCGCGGCGCGGGCCCGGGCTGGCAGGTCGGGCACCAGTACGTGGGACGCTCCCGGGAGCCGTCGCCCTGGTCCGCCACGCGGACCGACGTGCCGCAGCGCAGGCAAGGGCGGGGCGCCCGGCCGTACACGAACAGGTCATGACCGCGCAGACCCGTCGTACGACGGACTGGGCGGTCCCGGTTGGCCTCCAGGAGCCTCTTCGCGAGCGCGGGCAGCTTCACGGCGTGTGCGGCGGGCAGGTCCCCGACGGGGAGCCAGGGAGTGACGCCGAGCAGGAAGCAGAGCTCGCACTTGTAGACGTTGCCGACACCGGCGAGATTGCGCTGGTCGAGCAGGGCCTCACCGAGCGGGCGGGCGGGGTCCGCACGCAGGTTGGCCAGGGCCTGCTCGGGGTCCCAGTCCGGGCCCAGCAGGTCCGGGCCGAGATGACCGACGGCGCGTTCCTCGTCGGCGGTGCGGAGGATTTCCAGCACCGGGAGGCGATAGCCGACGGCCGTGCGGTCGGCCGTGCCGAGGATCACCCTGATCTGGTGCGCCGGGCCGCCGCTCCAGCGCTGACCGGCCGCGAACACCTTCCAGGAGCCGTCCATCCGCAGGTGCGAGTGCACCGTCAGGCCGCCGTCGACCCGGGTGAGCAGGTGTTTGCCGCGCGGGGTGACGTCCAGGACCGTACGGCCGGTGAGATCGGCCGTGGCGTACCGGGGCACGCGGAAGTCGCTGCGGGTCAGCACCTTGCCCGCGAGGGCGTCGTGCAGCCGTCGTGCGGCCTGCCAGACCGTATCTCCTTCGGGCATGGGTCAAGGTTGGCAGACTCAGGCTCTGATGCGCAGGCCGCGCGGCGTGGCGATGAACCCCGCCTCCTCCAGGAGCGGGCCGAAGGGGGACGTGAGGGCCGCCGCGCCGTTGACCCGCTCCACCGTCACCGTGCCGAGGGAACCGGCGCGGGCGGCAGAGGCGAGCGCCTCCGCGGCCGCCCGCAGACGAGGGTCGTCCGTGGGCAGGCCGTCCGGGGCGGAGGGCCAGAGCATGAGCGTCTTGCCGCCGCGCTCCACGTAGAGCGTCGGCTCGCCCTCGACGAGTACCACCAGGGAGCCCGCCTTGCGGCCCGGCTTGTGCGTGGCACCGGCCGGCGCTTCGGGCCAGCCGAGGGCCGCGCCGTAGGCGTTGGCCGGATCGGCGGCGGCCAGCACGACAGCCTGCGGACCGGCGGAGGCGCGGCCGCGACGGCCCGGAAACCCGGCGTCGTACGAACCGCGGGGGCCGCCGAAGCCGCCGTGGGCGCCGCCTCCGCGCGGACCGCCGGCGCCGGGCTCGGCGTAGTCGCGGGGGGAGATGTGGTCACCCCGGGAGGGCGGAAGCCGCGGAGGGACCGCGAAGACGTCGCCGGGTCGGTCCGGGGCGTCGATGTCCCCGTGACCGCCGGACGGGAAGTCGTCGAAGGGGGAGCCGCCGAAGACCGGGTCAACCGGACTGTCGGAGCCGTCGGGTGACACGTGGGTCTGGAGGCCGCCTCCGGTGACGTCCGGCCGCCCGGTCGGATCCTCGCCGCGCTCCCGGGCGTTCGAGACCGCGCGCAACCGGTCCACGGCACCCTCCATGGCGAACTGCGCCGCACCCAGTCCCTCCACGACATAGCCGCGCCGGGCCTGTCCGCTCTCCTCGAACGCGGCAAGGATGCGGTACACGGCGGAGAAGCCGCCTTCGACGCCCTCGGCGGCGACTGCGCCGCGGGTCACCACGCCGTGCCGGTCCAGGAGCGTGCGGGCCAGAGCGTGGGCGCGCACCGTGGCATCGGCCTCGCGGACCGGGAGCAGGGACCAGCGGCCCGCGACGGTCGGCGGGCCGGTGCGGGACGCGGGGCGGGCGGCGGCCGTCAGCGAGCCGTAGCGCCCGCGTGGCATCGCGCGCTTGGCGCGGTGGGCCGTGGAGCCCGCGGTGCGGCCGGAGCCCAGCAAGGAGCGCAGGGGGGCGAGGGTGTCGTTCGTCAGGCGTCCGGACCAGGCCAGGTCCCACAGGGCGTCGGCCAACTGCGGATCGGTGGCGTCCGGGTGGGTGGTGGCGCGGACCTGATCCGCGATCTGCCGGAAGAACAGGCCGTACCCGCCCGAGAGGGTGCTCAGGACGGACTCGTGGAGGGCGGTCGTCTCCAAGGGATGCGGGGGCGGCAGGAGCAGCGGGGCCGCGTCCGCCAGGTAGAGGGAGACCCAGCCGTCCTTCCCCGGGAGCGAACCCGCTCCGGCCCACACCACCTCACCGGCGGCCGTGAGCTCGTCCAGCATGGCCGGGTTGTAGTTCGCCACGCGGGAGGGCAGGACGAGCTTCTCCAGGGCGGAGGCGGGCACGGAGGCGCCCTGCAACTGCTCGACGGCGCGGACCAGTCCGTCGAGGCCGCGCAGCGAGTGCCCCTTGCCGATGTGCTGCCACTGGGGGAGGAACTGACCGAGCGCCGCCGGCGGCACCGGCTCCAGCTCGTGCCGCAGTGCGGCCAGGGAACGGCGGCGCAGCCTGCGCAGCACGGTCGCGTCGCACCACTCCTGGCCGATGCCGGCCGGATGGAACTCGCCCTGCACGACCCGGCCCGCCGCGGCGAGCCGCTGCAGTGCGCCCTCGGTGACCGCCACACCCAGGCCGAAGCGGGCCGCCGCGGTGACCGACGTGAAGGGGCCGTGGGTGCGGGCGTGGCGGGCGAGGAGGTCGCCGAGCGGGTCCTTGACCGGCTCGGTGAAGGCCTCGGGCACGCCTACGGGCAACGCCGTGCCCAGCGCGTCGCGCAGTCGGCCCGCGTCCTCGATCGCCGCCCAGTGGTCGCCGCCGGCGACGCGCACCCTGATCGCGCGGCGGGCCGCGGCCAGCTCCCGCGCCCACTGCGGCTCGGCGCCCCGCTCGGCCAGCTCGGCGTCCGTGAGCGGACCGAGCAGCCTCAACAGGTCCGCGACGCCCTCCGGGTCCTTGACGCGGCGGTCCTCGGTGAGCCACTGCAGCTCGCGCTCCAGCTCGGTGAGCACCTCGGCGTCGAGCAGCTCGCGCAGTTCCGCCTGGCCGAGCAGCTCGGCCAGCAGCCGGGAGTCCAGGGAAAGGGCGGCGGCACGGCGCTCGGCGAGCGGCGAGTCGCCCTCGTAGAGGAACTGGGCGACGTATCCGAAGAGCAGGGAGCGGGCGAAGGGGGACGGCTCCGGGGTGGTGACCTCGACCAGGCGCACCTTGCGGGACTCCAGGTCGCCCATCAGCTCGGCCAGTCCGGGCACGTCGAAGACGTCCTGGAGGCACTCGCGGACCGCCTCCAGGACGATCGGGAACGAGCCGTACTCGCTCGCCACCTCGAGCAGCTGCGCGGCGCGCTGGCGCTGCTGCCACAGCGGGGTGCGCTTGCCGGGGCTGCGCCGAGGCAGCAACAGCGCGCGGGCGGCGCACTCGCGGAAGCGGGACGCGAACAGGGCCGAGCCGCCCACCTGGTCGGTGACGACCCGGTCGACCTCGCCCTTGTCGAAGACGACGTCGGCCGCGCCGACGGGCGCCTGCTCGGCGTCGTACTCCAGCCCTGGCTTCGACGGTTCCTGGTCGAGCAGGTCCAGGCCCATCAGGTCGGCGTCCGGCAGCCGCAGGACGATGCCGTCGTCGGCGTGCATGACCTGGGCGTCCATGCCGTACCGCTCGGACAGGCGGGCGCCGAGCGCGAGCGCCCAAGGGGCGTGGACCTGGGCGCCGAAGGGCGAGTGGACCACGACCCGCCAGTCGCCCAGCTCGTCGCGGAAGCGCTCGACGACGATGGTGCGGTCGTCGGGGATGTGGCCGCAGGCCTCGCGCTGCTCGTCGAGGTACGCCAGGACGTTGTCCGCGGCCCAGGCGTCCAGTCCCGCGGTGACCAGGCGGAGCCGGGCGTCCTCCTTGGTGAGCGAGCCGACCTCGCGCAGGAACGCGCCCAGCGCGCGGCCCAGTTCGAGGGGGCGGCCCAGTTGGTCGCCCTTCCAGAAGGGCAGCCTGCCTGGCACGCCCGGAGCGGGGGAGACCAGGACCCTGTCGCGCGTGATGTCCTCGATGCGCCAGGAACTGGTGCCGAGCGTGAAGACGTCCCCGACGCGGGATTCGTAGACCATCTCCTCGTCCAGCTCGCCGACCCGGCCGCCGCCCTTCTTCGGGTCGGCCCCGGCGAGGAAGACCCCGAAGAGGCCGCGATCGGGGATCGTGCCGCCCGAGGTGACGGCGAGGCGCTGCGCGCCGGGACGGCCGGTGACCGTCCCGGCGACCCGGTCCCACACCACGCGTGGGCGCAGCTCGGCGAAGGCGTCGGACGGATAGCGGCCCGCGAGCATGTCCAGGACGGCGGTGAAGGCCGACTCCGGGAGTGAGGCGAACGGGGCGGCGCGGCGGACGGTGGCGAGCAGGTCGTCGACCTGCCAGGTGTCCAGCGCGGTCATCGCGACGATCTGCTGGGCCAGGACGTCCAGTGGGTTGGCGGGGACTCTGAGGGCCTCGATGGCGCCGCTGCGCATCCGCTCGGTGACCACGGCGGCCTGGACCAGATCGCCGCGGTACTTGGGGAAGACCACGCCCGTGGAGACCGCGCCGACCTGGTGCCCCGCGCGGCCCACTCGCTGGAGACCGGAGGCGACGGAGGGCGGTGACTCGACCTGGACGACCAGGTCGACGGCGCCCATGTCGATACCCAGCTCCAGACTGGAGGTGGCCACCACGGCGGGCAGGCGGCCCGCCTTGAGGTCCTCCTCGACGAGGGCGCGCTGCTCCTTGGAGACCGAGCCGTGGTGGGCGCGGGCGATCACCGCGGGGGCGCCCTGGGCGGCCCCCGAGCCGCCCATGAGTTCGGCGGGGGAGTGGTGATCGTCCAGAGGCTCACCGGTCGCCCGTTCGTACGCGATCTCGTTGAGCCTGTTGCACAGGCGCTCGGCCAGGCGCCGGGAGTTGGCGAAGACGATCGTGGAGCGGTGCGACTGGACGAGGTCGGTGATCCGCTCCTCCACGTGTGGCCAGATCGACGGACGCTCCGCGCCGTCATTGCCGTCCGCTACCGGGGAACCGCCCAGCTCGCCCAGGTCCTCGACCGGGACGACGACGGACAGGTCGAACTCCTTGCCCGAGTCCGGCTGGACGATCTCCACCTTGCCGCGCGGCGCGAGGAACCGGGCGACCTCGTCCACCGGACGGACCGTCGCCGACAGGCCGATGCGCCGGGCCGGCTTCGGCAGCAGCTCGTCCAGTCGCTCCAGGGTGAGTGCGAGATGGGCGCCGCGCTTGGTGCCGGCGACCGCGTGCACCTCGTCCAGGATCACCGTCTCGATGCCGGTCAGCGCGTCGCGCGTGGCCGACGTCAGCATCAGGAACAGGGACTCCGGGGTGGTGATCAGGATGTCCGGCGGGCGGGTGGACAGGGCACGGCGCTCGGCGGGCGGGGTGTCGCCGGAGCGGATGCCGACCCTGACCTCGGGTTCGGGCAGGCCGAGGCGTACGGATTCCTGGCGGATGCCGGTCAGCGGGCTGCGGAGATTGCGCTCGACGTCGACGGCCAGGGCCTTGAGCGGGGAGACGTACAGGACTCGGCAGCGCTTCTTGGGGTCGGCGGGCGGGGGCGTCGAGGCCAGCTGGTTCAGCGCGGCGAGGAAGGCGGCCAGCGTCTTTCCGGAGCCGGTGGGAGCGACCACCAGCACGTCCGAGCCCTCGGAGATGGCCTGCCACGCCCCCGCCTGGGCGGCGGTGGGCGCGGAGAAGGCCCCCGTGAACCAACCGCGGGTCGCGGGGGAGAAGCCGTCCAGGGCTCGGTGTGCGGAGCTGACCATGGATCCATCGTGCACCCGAGCACTGACAATCGGCCTGAGCTGGACGGGTGCGGGCCGCCGGCGCCGGCGCCGATGGGCGGTGCGGTGCGGTGCGGGCCCGTCGGGTGGCGGGGGCCGGTGCGGTGGGGTGGCGCACGTCCGGTCGGGCTCGGCGTCCCGCGGTGAGGCCGGGGTGCCGGGGTGCCCGGGGGTCTGTTCGGTGGTGCGCCCGGTGCGCCCGGTGCGCCCGGTGCCGACGGGTGGGACGTGCGGGACGGGTAGGACGGGCAGTCGTACGCCGCCGATCCCCGGGCGCCCTTCCCGGGACGGGCCGTGACTGCCCGTCCCGGGAAGGGCGGAGAACCGGCTTCGCCGCAGCCGTGACGGAGAATGGGGACATGGCGGCATCGGGCGAGCGGGCACGGCACTGGCGGTACGCGGAGCTGCCCGACGTGGATCTGCTGCGGGCCCAGTACATACGGAAGGCTTTCGTACGCCACACCCACGAGCACTTCGTCATCGCCGCCATCGCCGACGGAGTGGAGGTCTTCCACCACGGCGGAAGCGATCAGTACGCCGGGGCGGGAGCACTCGCCCTGGTCAATCCCGACACCCCGCACACGGGGCGGGCCGGAGTGCCCGAGGGATGGCGTTACGGGGCCGTCTATCCGGCGCCCGAACTCGTGGCCGGGATCGCGGCGGAGACGACCACGCTGCGCGGGACGCCCGGGTTCGTCCGGCCGGTGCTCGACGATCCGTACGCCGTCGAGCTGGTGCACCGCGTGCTGCGGGCCGCCGACGAGGGGAACGCGCTCGCCGCCGACACCCTGCTGCGGGTGGCCGTGACCCGGTTGCTGCGGCTGAACGGCGGGCCGCTGCCGCGCAGGGAGGTGCGGACGGCAGGGGCCGGCATCGCGGCACGCGCGCGTGCCGTGCTGGAGGAGCGGATGGCCGACCCGCCGAGTCTGGAAAGGCTCGCCGGGGAGCTCGGGAGCAGTCCGTTCGCGCTGCTGCGCGCTTTCCGGGACGCCTACGGTATGCCGCCCCACACCTGGCTGACGGACGCCCGGGTGCGCCGGGCGCGGCGGCTGCTGGACGCCGGTACGAGGCCGTCCGAGGCCGCCGTCGCCGTGGGGTTCACCGACCAGCCGCACCTGAACCGGCACTTCGCGAGGATCGTGGGCGTGCCGCCCGGTGCCTACCAGCGGGAGCGCAAGAACGTACAAGACGCGCGACGGCGGCTTCTCCTACCGTCCGAGGCGTGACAGAACAGACAGCTGTTCCCGAGACGGGCGTCGTCGAAGACAAGTCGGACGCCGCCGTCGTACGGGACGCCCTCGGGGTCGGAATCGCCGTCGGACTGTCCGGGTTCGCCTTCGGGGTGACCTCGGCCGGCAGCGGGCTGACACTCATGCAGACATGCGCGCTCAGCCTCCTGGTGTTCACCGGGGCGTCCCAGTTCGCGCTCGTGGGGGCGCTCGCGGCCGGCGGCAACCCGCTCACCGCCGCGGCGGGGGCCTTCTTCCTGGGCGTGCGCAACGCCTTCTACGGGCTGCGGCTGTCGCAGTTGCTGGCCCTCCCGCGCGCGGTGCGCCCGTTCGCCGCGCAGTGGGTCATCGACGAGACGACGGCCGTCGCCCTCGCGCAGCCCACCCGGCGCGCCGTTCGGATCGGGTTCACCGTCACCGGACTCACCCTGTACGTGCTGTGGAACCTGACCACGCTGCTCGGCGCGCTGGGCGCGGAGGCGATCGGGGACACCGACGCATGGGGGCTCGACGCCGCCGGCCCCGCGGTCTTCCTGGCGTTGCTCGCGCCGATGCTGAAGGCCACCACCGAGCGCGCGGTCGCCGCCCTGGCCGTCCTCCTGGGACTCGGCCTGCTGCCCGTGCTGCCCGCCGGTGTGCCCGTCCTGGTGGCGGCCCTGGCGGCACCGGCCGTCCTGTGGGCGCGGGGACGTCGCGGAAGCGGCGCCGTCGAGGACTCCACGCGGGAGGGAGAGCGTTGAGCGTCTGGATCGCGATCGGCGTGACCGCCGTCGGCTGCTACGCCGTCAAACTCCTCGGGCTGCTGGTGCCCGCGGGCGCCCTGGAGCGGCCTCTCGTCCGGCGGCTCGCCGCCCTGCTGCCCGTCGCCCTCCTCGCCGCGCTCACCGCCCAGCAGACCTTCGCCGACGGGCAGGCGCTCGTGCTGGACGCGCGGGCGGCGGGCGTCGCCGCGGCCGCCGTGGCGCTGGTGCTGCGCGCGCCCTTCCTGCTCGTCGTCGCGGCGGCCGTGGTGGTGACCGCGGGCGTGCGGGCCATGGGCGGGTGAGCCGGGTCAGCCGACCGGACGGCCGTACGCGCGGAGCGTGCGCAGGGCCTGGAGTGTCACCCTGGGGCGCGCCTCCAAGGCGGGGGCGGGCGCCCACTGGCGCCGGCGCACGGGCCAGCCGCCGTCCTCCTCCTGCTCGGCCGAGAGAGCGTGCAGGGACCGGTCCATCTCGTCGTCCGTGAACCACGCGCGCGCGAGGGAGTGCGGGTGCCTCGCGTAGTCGTGGGGGAAGTGGTGCTCGCCCGGGGCGTAGCCGGGGGAGACCGGGTACGCGTCGAGGCCGTCCGGGTCCAGCACCGCCAGGCGCTGCTCGCGCACCAGGCGGCCCAACCGGTCGGCCGCCGCCTCCGCGCGCGGACGGTCGGGGGCGGCGTCCAGGAA
Organism: Streptomyces sp. NPDC096048; assembly: GCF_044763415.1. Taxonomy (NCBI): domain Bacteria; kingdom Bacillati; phylum Actinomycetota; class Actinomycetes; order Kitasatosporales; family Streptomycetaceae; genus Streptomyces; species Streptomyces sp. NPDC096048. Next base: position 355,057 of record NZ_JBIWGG010000011.1, on the reverse strand, counting down.
GGCCACCGCGGCCTCGACCTCGTACGGGTGCGAGGTCCCCAGTGACTCGACCGCCTGCCAGCAGAAGTCCGTGGCCCGGAACAGCCAGGCGTGCCAGACCTCGTTGCGGTGCAGCAGCCCGACCACCGGACCGGTGGCGAGCAGCTCGCCGGGCGGGTCGTCCACGACCGGCACGAAGGGCGCGGTCGGATACCCGCGTTGGCTGGGATGGATCGTCGGCAGGGCACCGTCCGCAGTGGACACGGAGGTCAGATAGCGGCACATCCGCTCCACGCGCTGTCCGCCGCAGCGCCCGACGGCGTCCAGGACGCGCAGGGCGTGCGCGGTGTGCGACGGCCGGCTGACGGGGCCGCGCAGATCGGGTTCCAGCGCGTGGCCGTACCCGCCGTCCTCGTTGCGGTAGGCGTCCAGCGCGGTCTCCACCGGGCCGGCGTCGCCGCCGCGGAAGTGGTACGCGAAGAGGCGCTGCTCCAGTACGCGCGCGGTGAGCCACACGAAATGCTCCGCGCGCGCGAGCGGGGTGCGCGCCGTTTGCGTCGGGGGCGTCGGGGGGAGTGGGGAAGCTCCGATTTCGGCCATGGTCAGACCGTAGGACGCAAAGGGTTCCCGGCACGTGGTCCCGGCGCGGGGCCCACTCTCAGGGGCGGGATACTGGAGTCATGCGGTTGACGGTCTTCTGGGAGCGGATGACGGATCACTTCGGTCCGGGCTACGCCGACACCTTCGCGCGCGACCACGTGATGGCGGAGCTGGGTGGGCGCACGGTGCACGAGGCGCTGGACGCCGGATGGGACGCCAAGGACGTGTGGCGGGTGGTCTGCACCGTCATGAACGTGCCGCGGGAACAGCGTTGACCGGTCACGAAGATCACCGGACGGGACTCCGCTGTCGGTGGCGTGGGCGAGACTTGGTCCGTGGCACCCACTGACGAGACCGGGCAGGCGACCCGGCACGCATCCCCGACCGGTACGACGCCGCCCACCGGTCCCCCGCCCGGCGGCTCCGCCGGGCCGGGCGCCCGTATGCCGCGCTGGCTCCCGCGTGCCATGGTGCTGGCCCTCGCGCTCATCGCCGTCTTCCAGCTGGGCAGCTGGGCCTTCCATCAGCTCACCGGTCTGCTGATCAACGTCCTCATCGCCTTCTTCCTGGCCCTCGCCATCGAACCCGCGGTGAGCTGGATGGCCGGACGCGGATTGCGCCGCGGGCTGGCCACCTTCCTCGTCTTCATCGCCGTACTGATCGCCGCCGCGGGGTTCGTCACGCTGCTCGGCTCGATGCTCGCGGGCCAGATCGTCAAGATGGTCGAGGACTTCCCGGACTACCTCGACTCCGTCATCAACTGGGTCAACGGCCACTTCCACACCGAGCTGAGACGGGTGGACATCCAGGAGGGCCTGCTGCGCTCCGACTGGCTGCGCAACTACGTGCAGAACAGCGCCACCGGCGTCCTGGACGTGTCGGCCCAGGTCCTCGGTGGCCTCTTCCAGATGCTGACGGTCCTGCTGTTCTCGTTCTACTTCGCCGCCGACGGCCCTCGGCTGCGGCGCGCGCTCTGCTCCGTCCTGCCGCCCGCCCGGCAGGCCGAGGTCCTGCGCGCGTGGGAGATCGCCGTGGACAAGACCGGCGGCTACCTGTACTCGCGCGGTCTGATGGCGCTGGTCTCCGGCATAGCGCACTACATCCTGCTGGAGATCCTGGAGGTGCCCTACGCCCCCGCGCTCGCCGTGTGGGTGGGCCTGGTCTCGCAGTTCATCCCCACCATCGGCACCTATCTCGCGGGCGCCCTGCCCATGCTGATCGCCTTCACGGTCAATCCCTGGTACGCGCTGTGGGTACTGGTCTTCGTGGTGATCTACCAGCAGTTCGAGAACTACGTACTGCAGCCCAAGCTGACGTCCAAGACCGTGGACATCCACCCGGCGGTCGCCTTCGGCTCGGTCGTCGCGGGCGCCGCCCTGCTCGGCGCCGTCGGCGCGCTGATCGCCATTCCGGCGATCGCCACACTGCAGGCGTTCCTCGGCGCGTACGTCAAGCGCTACGACGTCACGGACGATCCGCGCGTCCACGGACGCCGGAGCCGCCGGACGGGGCCCGGGACGCCTACGCGACTGCGGAAACTGTGGACCCGGCGTCCGGAGCCGGGCGGCCCCGGGACGGAGAGCGCCGGGAAGGACGGTTCCTCCTGAAGGGCCGCGTTCAGTACGTGAGGCCGGCCCGGTGATGCCGCCCACCTCGAGTACGCAGCGGCGGCGAACAGGGCGCGCGCGATCAGCACAGGGCTGCTCGTGTGGCACAGGCGCGCTACCACGGAGCAGCCGGGGGCCGGCCGGTCCGGGACTGCGGCCGGGGGATCAGCCCTGCGGCTCCTGCGGCTTCGCGTCGACCTCCCGCAGGTTCCGGTCCTTGAACTCGGTGCGGGTCTCCGTGCGGTGGCCGCGGGCGATGTAGTCCCGCACCACCGCCTCGACGGCGTCCTGGGGCGAGCCGATGCCGGCCAGGACCATCGCTTCCACCACCAGTTCGGCGTCCAGACTGACGCTGACCTTGGCCATGGTGTCCCCCTCCTCCACGTCGCATCCGCACTCTAGCCACCCGACCGCCGGCCCGGCAGACGTACGCTCGGAGGTGCCGCGTGGTGCGCTTGACACCAAAATCGAACATCCATTCTCATGGAGGCTCTGGCGAGGCTCGTGACGGGTGATTCGACTGGGTTTGGGCGGAGAAGTGCCCGAGTTATCCACAGGCCGGACCCGCATCAGGGTGGATTGTCAGTGGCAGGCATTAGCGTCTTTGACGTGAAGCGATCGAATCAAGCAAACCGGGTGGAACCCATGGCAGGAACCGACCGCGAGAAGGCCCTGGACGCCGCACTCGCACAGATTGAACGGCAGTTCGGCAAGGGCGCGGTCATGCGCATGGGCGACCGGTCGAAGGAGCCCATCGAGGTCATCCCGACCGGGTCGACCGCGCTCGACGTGGCCCTCGGCGTCGGCGGCCTGCCGCGCGGCCGCGTCATCGAGGTCTACGGCCCCGAGTCCTCGGGCAAGACGACCCTGACCCTGCACGCGGTGGCGAACGCGCAGAAGGCCGGTGGCCAGGTCGCGTTCGTGGACGCGGAGCACGCCCTCGACCCCGAGTACGCGCAGAAGCTCGGCGTCGACATCGACAACCTGATCCTGTCCCAGCCGGACAACGGTGAGCAGGCCCTGGAGATCGTGGACATGCTGGTCCGCTCCGGCGCCCTCGACCTCATCGTCATCGACTCCGTCGCGGCGCTCGTGCCGCGCGCGGAGATCGAAGGCGAGATGGGCGACAGCCATGTCGGTCTGCAGGCCCGCCTGATGAGCCAGGCCCTGCGCAAGATCACCAGCGCGCTCAACCAGTCCAAGACCACCGCGATCTTCATCAACCAGCTCCGCGAGAAGATCGGCGTGATGTTCGGCTCTCCGGAAACCACGACCGGTGGCCGGGCGCTGAAGTTCTACGCCTCGGTGCGACTCGACATCCGACGCATCGAGACGCTGAAGGACGGCACCGACGCGGTCGGTAACCGCACCCGCGTCAAGGTCGTCAAGAACAAGGTGGCGCCGCCCTTCAAGCAGGCCGAGTTCGACATCCTCTACGGCCAGGGCATCAGCCGCGAGGGCGGCCTGATCGACATGGGCGTGGAGCACGGCTTCGTCCGCAAGGCCGGCGCCTGGTACACGTACGAGGGCGACCAGCTCGGCCAGGGCAAGGAGAACGCGCGCAACTTCCTGAAGGACAATCCCGACCTGGCCAACGAGATCGAGAAGAAGATCAAGGAGAAGCTGGGCGTCGGCGTACGTCCCGAGGAGCCGGCCACCGAGCCGGGTGCGGACGCCGCCGCCTCCGCCGCCCCGGCCGACGCGGCACCGGCGGTGCCCGCCCCCGCGACCGCCAAGGCCACCAAGTCCAAGGCCGCGGCAGCCAAGAGCTGACCGTGACACGACGAACCGACTGGGCCGAGTACGCCTACCCGGACAACGCCTCGCGGGAGCGCGAGCGGGGGAGACCGGGTGACGGCGGCTCCGTCGGCATGGACGACGGCGCGTACGGGACGGTCGCGGTCCCGTACGAGACGGACCTGGCCGCGGTCGCGGACGGCACGGCCGATCTCTTCGCGCCGCACGGCGCCGAGGGCCCGTACGACTCCGGCTCTCCCGGCGACGGCGGGGCACGCCGCGGTGACGGCGGCGCGCGTGGCGGAGCACAGCGGGGCCGTGGGACGGGCGGCGGGCGCGGGCGGCGGCGCGAGCGCGCGGAGTCGCCCGCCGAGGACGGAGGTACCACTTCCTCGTCGAGGGCCGAGAAGGGGGAGCCTCCGCGGGACCCGGTCGAGCAGGCACGGGCGATCTGCCTGCGCCTGCTCACCGGGACCCCGCGCACCCGCAAGCAACTCGCCGACGCCCTCCGGAAGCGGGAGATCCCCGACGAGGCCGCCGAGGAGGTGCTGTCCAGGTTCGAGGAGGTCGGCCTGATCAACGACAGCGCCTTCGCGGAAGCCTGGGTGGAGTCCCGGCACCACGGCCGCGGGCTGGCCCGGCGCGCCCTCGCCAGGGAGCTGCGGACCAAGGGTGTCGACGCCACGCTCATCGACGAGGCGGTCTCGCAGCTGGACTCCGAGCAGGAGGAGGAGACCGCGCGCGAACTGGTCGCCCGCAAGCTGCGCGCCACTCGCGGCCTCGACCGCGACAAGAGGCTGCGCCGCCTCGCGGGCATGCTGGCGCGCAAGGGCTACCCCGAGGGCATGGCCCTGCGGGTGGTCCGCCAGGCGCTGGAGGAGGAGGGCGAGGACACGGAGTTCCTCGGCGACGAGGGGTTCTGACCCGGGGTGCGCCGGGTCTGGCCGAGGCGCCGGAGGGCGCACGGACCGGCGAAGCCGACCTTCTGGTGCGCCCGGTCCACCGGGTCGCTTCGACCCTCTGTCACAGGGGCGTGGGGGCTACGAAACGGTCACCGGCAGTCCCGCCGCCCGCCATGCCTGGAATCCGCCGATCAGGTCGGTGGCCCGGTGCAAACCCAGGCGGTGCAGGGACTCCGCCGCCAGACTGGAGGCATAGCCCTCGTCGCACACCACGACGACGCGCAGGTCATGGTCCGTGGCCTCGGGGAGACGGTGGCTGCCCTGCGGATCCAGGCGCCACTCCAGTTCGTTGCGCTCGATCACCAGCGCACCGGGGATCACGCCGTCCCGCTCGCGCAGTGCGGCGTAGCGGATGTCCACCAGCAGCGCCGTGCCGGCCTCGGCGGCGTCGTACGCCGCGCGCGGCGCGATCCGACGGTAGCCGCTGCGCACGCGCTCCAGCAGAGCGTCGATTCCCGTCGGCTCGCTTACTGCCAGTCCTCCGGGCGCTCGACCTGCTCCAGGCGCAGAGTCTGCCCTTTGCGGCTGTAGCGGCGGATCCGCGGCAGGGGCGGGTAGTAGGCGTGCACCGAGACGGCGTGCCGGTCGGGCGACTCGTTGAGTACCTCGTGCACATGGTGCCGGCCGAACGGGCGGCCCTTGCCCGTCGGCAGTCGGCGTTTCCGGTCCACCCCGTCGGTGAGTTCCAGGGTCTTCCAACCGTCGGTGGGCAGGCGGGCGGCGAGCGCGTTCTCCGTGAGCACACCCGCGGCGGTCACGAAGGCGCCCACGGACTCGGCGTGGTCGTGCCACCCGGTGCCCGTGCCGGGCGGCCAGCCGATCAGCCAGGCCTCGCTGCCGCCCGGTCCGGCCAACCGGACCCAGGTGCGACCCTCCGGGTCGAGCGGGAGGGAGGCGATCAGTTCGGCGTCGGCGGCCGTACGGCGTACGAAGTCGAGGAGCTCGGCCTCAGCGGGAGCGGCCGTGGCCGCGGAGGCGGGAGAGGCGGATGGAGCACCGGAGACAGAGGCAGGGGAGGAGACAGACACGTGTACCGTCCTGGGAGTTTCGCGAAGGAGGACGCGGCGGCACGCAGGAGCGGCGCGCGCGAAGAAGTGATGCGAATTCAGCAGGACGGGCGACACACGCAGCCCACATAACGGATGAGGTCCATATGGACCCTCCGCCACAGGCGTACACAGGTGTCGGTCACGATCCGGAGTAGACCACGACGGTGTGGGCCGGTCAACTCACAGTCACCAGATGGACAGCGCCCGGCGACGGCCGACGGCCACGAGCCGCCGGCGCGCCCCCGGGCGGCCGCTCAGCGGGACCCGGTCGCGGCTCCCGCCCCCGCCTCTTCCTCCGTGGGCTCCGTGGCCGTGGTCGTCGCCCCGCCCACCGCCGTCTCCGCCGCCGCGTACAGGTCGGCCGGGCGCACCCCGTTCAGCGCCGTGACGAGGTGACCGTCGGGCCGCACCAGCAGCACCGTGTGGGCCGCAGCACCTGGGTAGCTCTCGGCGACCAGCAACTCGGCGTGATGCGGCAGCGCCGTCACCGCCGCCGCCAGCCGGGGCATGATGCCGGCGGTCACCCAGTGCTTGCGGTCCCACACACCCGTACCCGGCGCGATCAGCACCACCAGCAGCGCCCCGCGCCCGAGCCGGTCGCGCAGCCGCACGAACGTGCCGTCCTCCGCCGTGACCCGCACATCGGTGACGGGCGCCCCGAACGGTGTGCCGACGGACACCTCCCCGGCGAGGTCCGCGGGCGCGAGCGGCGAGTCGGCGTACGTGCCCGGCGCACCCAGCGCCCCGCGCCGCAGGTGGCCGTCCGCGAGCAGCGCGTCGTTGCCGCGGGTCGAACCGGGAACGTAGGAACGCAGGCCTCCGCCGCCGCGCAGCAGCGGCAGCACCTGGTCGGCGGCGCGCAGCCGTGCGGCGATCGCCGTGCGCCGCTCCTCCTGGTAGCTGTCGAGCAGTGCATCACGCGGTCCGTGATGCCAGGCCAGGGCCAGTTTCCAGGCGAGGTTGTCGGCGTCCAGCAGCCCCTCGTCGAGCCCCTGTGTGCCCAGCGCGCCCAGCAGGTGGGCGGCGTCCCCGGCGAGGAGTACGCGGCCCACCCGCCAGCGGCGGGCCAGCCGGTGGTGGACCGTGTGGACTCCGGTGTCGAGGAGTTCGTACGACGGGGTCGACCCCTCGGCCCAGCCGGTGAGAGTCTCACGGACCCGGTTGACCAGCAGCTCGGGCGTGACCAGGTCCTTGCCGGGAGGCAGCAGCCAGTCCAGGCGCCACACGCCGTCCGGCAGGGGACGGCCGACGATCTCACCGGCCGACGGACCGGACGTACGCCATGGGGGCATCCGGTGGAGCAACGCCTCGTCGGTCCACGGGAGTTCGGTGCGCAGTGCGGCGACGGCGTATCGTTCCACCGCCGTACGGCCGGGGAAGCGGATGTCCTGGAGCTTGCGGACGGTCGAGCGGGGACCGTCGCAGCCCACCAGGTAACTGCCGCGCCACCAGGTGCCGCCGGGGCCGCGGGTGTGAGCGGTGACGCCCGAGGTCTCCTGCTCGATGCCGTCCAGACGGCTGTCCACCGCGACCTTGACGAGCGACTCGTGGGCGAGTGCCGTGCGCAGGACATCGGTCAGTTCGTGCTGGGCGATGTGCAGCGGCGCCGGGTCGGTGTCGCCGAAGACGACCTCGCGCGTCACCTGCTTGCGCCGCATCGACCGCCATCCGGCCCAACGGAAACCCAGCCCCGTCAGCGGTGTGCCGGTCAGCCGCTCGACGAGGGTGACGGCGTCCTCGCCCAGGACGACGGTGCGCGCGGGACGCGGTTCGTCCTTGCCCGGTCCTTCGTCCAGCACGACACAGGGCACCTCCTGCCGCGCCAGCGCCAGGGCGAGCGTGAGCCCGACGGGCCCCGCTCCGGTGATGATCACCGGGTCCACGGCGCGACGCCCCCTGCCCGTGACGGTGTCCCGGGGGACGTGGTTGAACAGGACGTTGGAGCAGGGTGCACGGTCACAGAACGTATGCAACCTATTGCCGCTGCTTGCGTCAAGTGACGGAGGCAGTGGCGATCATGCCACTGCCTCCGTTGATGGTCATATGAGGTGACTGAGCGTCAGACGGCCCCGCCGCCGCCGGTCGCAGACGTCCCCGCCATTCCGGCGTCGTCCGCCTTGAGTACCGTGCCGCTCGACTTCTTGGCCCGGCGCAGCCGCCGCTCCAGCCAGCTCGCGAAACTCGTGAGGAGGAAGTTGAGCGCGATGTAGATCACGGCGACCACGGTGAAGCTGGCGATGACGTTGGCGCCGTAGTAGCCGCTCATCGTGTTGGCCGAGGCGAGCAGTTCGGGGAAGGTGAGGACGGCACCGCCGAGCGCCGTGTCCTTCAGGATGACGACGAGCTGGCTGACGATGGCCGGCAGCATCGTCGTGACCGCCTGGGGCAGCAGGATGGTGCGCATCACCTGGCCCTTGCGCAGGCCGATCGCCATTGCCGCCTCGGACTGGCCCTTGGGCAGGGCCAGGATGCCCGCCCGGACGATCTCGGCGAGGACGGAGGCGTTGTACAGCACCAGGCCCGTGACCACCGCGTACAGCGGGCGGTCGTCCGAACTGACGTTGGTGTACTCGGCGAACAGGGCGAGGCCGAAGATCATCAGAACCAGCACGGGGATGGACCGGAAGAACTCGACCACGATCGCGGCCGGGACCCGTACCCACACGTGGTCCGACAGGCGGGCGATACCGAGGATCGCGCCCAGCGGCAGTGCGATGACCACCGCGAGAGCGGCGGCCTTCAGAGTGTTCTCCAGGCCGGGCCAGATGTAGGTGGACCAGGCCTCGGAGCCGGAGAAGAACGGCTTCCACAGGGCCCATTCCAGCTGGCCCTTGTCCTTGAGGGTGCCGAACACCCACCACAGCAGCGCCGCGACGGCCACCACGAAGACCGCCGTGAAGACGATGTTGCGCCGCTTGGCCCGGGGGCCCTGAGCGTCGTAGAGAACGGAGCTCATCGCTTCACCGCCACCTTCTTGCCCACCCAGCCGAGAATGAGGCCGGTCGGCAGCGTCAGAACCACGAAACCGAAGGCGATGACCGCGGAGATCAGCAGCAGCTGTGCCTCGTTCTCGATCATCTCCTTCATCAGGAGCGCCGCCTCGGCAACGCCGATGGCTGCGGCCACCGTGGTGTTCTTGATGAGCGCGATCAGAACGTTGGCCAGAGGGACGACGGAGGAACGGAATGCCTGGGGCAACACCACGTGCCGCAGCACCTGGCCGAAGCTGAGGCCGATCGCCCGGGCCGCCTCCGCCTGCCCGACCGGCACGGTGTTGATGCCGGAGCGCAGCGCCTCGCAGACGAAGGACGAGGTGTAGAGGATCAGGCCGAGGACGGCGAGCCGGAAGTTGATCGTCTCGACGTCGTTCGCGCCGAGGGACACTCCCAGTGTCTGGTTCAGGCCCAGCGACGTGAACAGAATGATGACGGTCAGCGGGATGTTGCGCACGGTGTTCACGTACGCGGTCCCGAAGCCGCGCATCAACGGCACCGGCCCCACCCGCATGGCCGCCAGCATGGTGCCCCAGATCAGGGAGCCGACGGCCGACAGCACAGCGAGCTGCACTGTCGTCCAGAAGGCTCCCAGCAGGTCGTAATCCTCAAGAAAGTCGAACACGATCTCCCGCGCTTCCGCGTGTAGGGATGCCCGCCCCGGTGCGCCGCCCCTTCCGGTGGGCGGCGCACCCTGTCAGGCGCTGCTTCAGCTCTTGATGTCGCCGATCTTGGGCGCCGGCTCGTTCTTGTAGTTGGCCGGGCCGAGGTTGTCCTTGACGGCCTTGTCCCAGGACTTGTCGGCGACCATCTCCTCCAGAGCCTTGTTGATCTTGTCCTTGAGGTCGCTGCCCTTCTTGACGCCAATGCCGTAGTTCTCGTTCGTCAGCTTGAAGCCGCCGAGCTTGAACTTGCCCTTGAACTGCTTCTGGGAGGCGTAACCGGCGAGGATCGAGTCGTCGGTGGTCAGCGCGTCGACGGCGCCGTTCTGCAGGCCGGGCAGGCAGGCGGAGTACGCCGGGTACGGCTGCAGCTGGGCCTTGGGCGCCAGCTTCTCCTTGACGTTCTGGGCCGAGGTCGAGCCGGTGACCGAGCAGAGCTTGGCGTCGTTCAGGTCCTCCGGCGTCTTGATCTTGTCGTCGTCGGCGCGCAGCAGCACGTCCTGGTGGGCGAGCAGGTACGGGCCGGCGAAGTCGACCTTCTCCTGGCGCTGCGGAGTGATCGAGTACGTGGCGGCGATGAAGTCGACGTCACCGCGCTGCAGCATGGTCTCGCGGTCGGCGCTCTTCGACTCCTTCCACTCGATCTGGTCCTCGGTGTAGCCGAGCTTCTTGGCGACGTACGTGGCGACGTCGACGTCGAAGCCCTCGTAGCCGTCGGGGGTCTTCTGGCCGAGGCCCGGCTGGTCGAACTTGATACCGATGGTGATCTTCTTGTCGTCGCCACCCGAGGAGCCGCTGTCCCCGTCGTCGGAGCCGCACGCGGTGGCGGTCAGGGCGAGGGCGAACACGGTGGCCGAGGCGGCGGTGACCTTGCGGAGCTTCATGGTGAACATCCTTTGACTGTGATCAGACGATCAGAGGCGAGAGGCGAGCCGGCTGGAGCGCGGGCGACACGGACGTCGGACCCGCACCGTGTCAGTGGTGCAGGATCTTCGACAGGAAGTCCTTGGCGCGGTCGCTGCGCGGATTGCTGAAGAACTGGTCCGGCGTGGCCTCTTCGACGATGCGGCCGTCCGCCATGAACACCACGCGGTTCGCCGCCGACCGGGCGAAGCCCATCTCGTGCGTGACGACGACCATGGTCATGCCCTCACGGGCGAGCTGCTTCATGACCTCCAGGACCTCGTTGATCATCTCGGGGTCGAGAGCCGACGTCGGCTCGTCGAAGAGCATGACCTTCGGGTCCATGGCCAGCGCCCGCGCGATGGCGACGCGCTGCTGCTGACCGCCGGAGAGCTGCGCGGGGTACTTGTCCGCCTGGGCGCTCACGCCGACGCGGTCGAGCAGGGAGCGGGCCTTCTCCTCGGCCTTCTTGGCGTCGGCCTTGCGGACCTTGACCTGGCCCAGGGTGACGTTCTCGAGCACGGTCTTGTGCGCGAAGAGATTGAAGGACTGGAAAACCATGCCGACGTCGGCCCGCAGCCTGGCGAGCTCCTTGCCCTCGGCGGGCAGGGGCTTGCCGTCGATCGCGATCGATCCTGAGTCGATGGTCTCCAGGCGGTTGATGGTGCGGCACAGGGTGGACTTGCCGGACCCGGAGGGCCCGATGACCACGACAACCTCGCCGCGGGTGATCGTCAGGTCGATGTCCTGGAGCACGTGCAACGCGCCGAAGTGCTTGTTGACACTCTTCAGGACGACCAGTTCGCCGGTCGCGGCCACATCTTCCTTGGCCACCGATACTTCGGTCATCGCTCTCGGGCTCCGTCCTCCTCGGTTTCGGAGGACAGTAGTAACGCCTATCGACCTGCGTCTCTACATCTGAGGGGAATCTGAGCATCACGATCCGATAGCAATCGGACACGAGTCGTAGCACTTGTGAGCAGGGCGCATATCGGCCGGATAACTTCGAGCGGCCGCAACCGGAAGTCTCTTGACGCCGTCCCCCTCCATCGGCGTCACTGCACAAGGTGCCCGCGCGCGTGCACATGTCTTTCCACCCACGCCGAGCGTACGGCCGATGAACCGAAGGGAGCCCGGATGAGACTGCTGCTCGTCGAGGACGACAACCACGTGGCCGCCGCTCTGTCCGCGATCCTGGCACGGCACGGCTTCGACGTCACCCACGCGCGCAGCGGCGAGGAGGCACTCCAGGCGCTCGTCCCCGAGGTCGACTGCTTCGGCGTCGTCCTGCTCGACCTCGGACTGCCCGACCAGGACGGCTATGAGGTCTGCGGCAAGATCCGCAAGCGCACCAGCACCCCGGTCATCATGGTCACCGCCCGCTCCGACGTCCGCTCCCGCATCCACGGCCTCAACCTGGGCGCCGACGACTACGTGGTCAAGCCGTACGACACCGGAGAGCTGCTCGCCCGGATCCACGCCGTCAGCCGGCGCACCGCCCACGAGGACACCACCGGGAGCACCGAGACCGTGGTGCGCCTCGGCCCGGTGCGTATCGAGCTGCCGACACGCCAGGTCACCGTGGACGGTTCGGTTGTCCAACTGACCCGCAAGGAGTTCGACCTCCTCGCCCTGCTCGCACAACGCCCCGGAGTGGTCTTCCGCCGGGAGCAGATCATCAGCGAGGTGTGGCGCACCAGCTGGGAGGGGACCGGGCGCACGCTGGAGGTGCACGTCGCCTCGCTGCGCGCCAAGCTGCGCATGCCGGCGCTCATCGAAACCGTCCGCGGCGTCGGCTACCGCCTCGTCGCCCCCGCCGGGTAGCGGGGCCGGGTGCGCACACGCCTGCTCCCGCTGCTCATCGTCCTGATGGCGGCCGTACTGCTCGCGCTCGGCGTTCCGCTCGGCGTCAGCGTCGCCCGCGCGGAGCAGCAGAAGGTCGTCATCGACCGCATAGACGACACGGCACGCTTCGCCGCGCTCGCCCAGTTCGTCACCGAGGACGTGCCGGGCGGATCGCGCCGGACGACCACGGACGAGCGCCTGGAGACCCTGCAGACCGAGCTCATCAGCTACTACGAGGTCTACGGCATCAAGGCCGGCGTCTTCTACCGCAACCACATCCCGATGGCCAACGCGCCGACGACCTGGTTCCTCCCCCAGACCGGCGAGGTGCGCGACTCCTTCGACGAGGCACTGCTCAGCCGCCGCAGCCACGACCCGCAGCAGGTGTGGCCCTGGGAGGACGGCCGGCTCGTGGTCGCCTCGCCGGTCATCCGGGACGGGGACGTGGTCGCGGTCGTGGTCACCGACTCGCCCACCGACTCGATGCGCTCGCGCACCCTGCGCGGCTGGCTGGTCATCGGCGCCGGGGAGATCGCCGCGATGCTGCTCGCCGTCGGCGCCGCGCTCCGGCTGACCGGGTGGGTGCTCAGGCCGGTACGCGTCCTGGACGCCACGACCCACGACATCGCCACCGGGCGGCTCAAGTCCCGGGTCGCGCCGGCCGGGGGACCGCCGGAGCTCAGACGCCTGGCCGGGTCGTTCAACGAGATGGCGGACCACGTGGAGGACGTGCTGGAGCAGCAGCGCGCCTTCGTCGCCGACGCCTCGCACCAGCTGCGCAACCCCCTCGCGGCGCTGCTGCTGCGGATCGAGCTGCTCGCCCTGGAACTGCCCGAGGACAACGAGGAGATCGCCTCCGTCCAGACCGAGGGCAAGCGCCTGGCCCGGGTCCTGGACGATCTGCTCGACCTGGCGCTGGCCGAGCACAGCCAGGCGGACCTCAAGGTCACCGACATCGGCGCGCTGGCCGCCGAGCGGGTGGCGGCCTGGTCGCCGACGGCCGGGGCCAAGGGCGTGCGGCTGGTGGGGGACTGCCCGCCGACCACGGGCTGGGCCGACCCGGTGACGCTGTCCAGCGCCCTGGACGCGGTCATCGACAACGCGGTGAAGTTCACACCGGCCGACGAGACCGTCCGGGTCACGGTCGCCTCCGTCGGGGACGCCACCACCGTCGTCGTCACCGACAACGGTCCCGGGCTGACCGACGAGGAGCTCGCGCGCGTGGGCGACCGGTTCTGGCGCAGCGGTCGGCATCAGAACATCAAGGGCTCCGGCCTCGGCCTGTCCATCTGCCGGGCGCTGCTCGCGGCGGGCGACGGCTCGATCGACTTCGGCCACCACGAGCCGCACGGCCTGGAGGTGACGGTCACGGTGCCGAGGTCCGGGCCGGGGGCGGTCACCGGGAGGGAACCGGAGCAGCCCTACGGCTTCACCGACCGGTAGTAGCGCCGGGCACCCTCGTGCAGCTCCAGCGGGTCGGTGTAGATTGCCGTGCGCAGGTCCACCAGCTGCGCGGAGTGCACGGTCGCCCCGATGCCGTCGCGGCTGTCGAGCACGGTCCGGGTCAGCCACTCGGTGAGCCGCGGATCCATGTCCGCGCGGGTCACCAGAAGGTTGGACACCGCCATCGTGGGCACCACGGCGCCGTTCTGCACGGTGGGGTATGCCGACTCCGGCATGTTGGTGGTCCGGTAGTAGCGGGTCGCGCCGCCTGACTCGTGCAGTTTGGTGACGAGGTCCTCGCCGATCGGGACGAACCGGAAGGCGGAGGTCTCCGCGATCTGCTTGAGCCCGTCCGTCGGCACGCCGCCCGACCAGAAGAACGCGTCGAGCTCGTCGCCCAGCCGTCCCGGGCCTGTGTCGATCCCGTCCGCGCGGGGCGTGATGTCCTTCTCCGGGTCGATGCCCACGGCCTTCAGCAGCCGGGTGGCGATCAGCCGTACGCCGGAGTTCGGCAGCCCGATGGCCACCCTCTTGCCGCGCAGGTCGGCGACGGACTGGATGTCCGAGTCACTCGGCACCACGAGCTGCACGTAGTCGTCGTAGAGGCGGGTGACACCGCGCAGTCCCTCGGCACCGGCACGGCCGGCGATCTTGTACGTTTCCACGGCGTCGGCCGCGGCGATCGTGAAGTCGGCCTCCCCGGACGCCACCCGCTCGACGTTCTCCTGCGAGCCCGCGCTGGTCATCAACCGCACCTTCAGGTCCGGCATGTCCTTGCGCAGCTCGGCGCGCAGCAGTTCGCCATACTTCTGATAGACGCCCGCACGCGTGCCCGTGCTGAACGTGATCGCCCCGCCCGGCGGTTCCTCGCCCAGTGGCAGCAGCCACCACAGCAGCAGCCCGAGGGCGACGGCACCGGCGACCGTGCCCTGGACGGCACGGCGTCCGCCGATACGGGAGAGCAGCGAGGACATGTGCGCGATCCTGCCAGCCCGCAACCCGGCTGACCAGGGCGGAGCTCACACGGCGACCGTGCGGGAGCGCGACGCCGACTGTCAGTGGCGCTCGCTACAGTCGTCGGCATGAGCTCCTCGCCCGCCGACCTGGTACGCGCCTTCCACCTCGCCTTCGGGCTGGACGCCCGCAGCACTCCGGCCGAGGTCTCACCCGACCTGGCCGCCCACAGAGGCGAGCTGCTCGCCGAGGAGGCCGCCGAGGTCGCCGAGGTGTCGGTGACAGGCCCGCTCGACCGGCTCGCGCACGAACTGGCGGACGTGGTCTACGTCGCCTACGGCACGGCGCTCGTCCACGGCATCGACCTCGACGAAGTGATCGCCGAGATCCACCGCTCCAACATGACCAAGCTGGGTCCCGACGGCCGGGTCAGCCGCAGAGCCGACGGCAAGGTCCTCAAGGGCGACCACTACGAGGCACCGGACGTGGCGGGCGTACTGCGCCGGCAGGGATGGACACCGCGGACGGCGGAGGTCCTGGAGACGCCGGGCGCCTGACACGGGTGCGGGGCGCGGTTACGTCGAGACCCGCGCGAGTCGAGACCCGCGCGAGCGCGCGCGGCTCGCAACGTAACCGCTGCCGTCCCCGCTGCCGCCGACGTACGACACGACGACCCCGGCACCCGCGTACCGGGGTCGTGTCGGGGTCGTACCGAGGTCCTCGCGGGGGTCAGTCGCCCACCGACGCCTCCGCCCCCGCCGTCCGCGGCGCCCCCTCGGGAACGCCGCCGGGGCGGTCGGGATTGTCCCGGCGACGGAACAGCCGGGACGCCAGCGGCTCGGTGAAGCGGGCGGTGAGGGGGCCGAGGACGACCAGGATGAGGACGTAGGCCGTGGCCAGTGGTCCCAGGGACGGTTCGATGCCGGCCGAGACCGCGAGGCCCGCGATGACGATCGAGAACTCGCCGCGCGCCACCAGCGCACCACCCGCGCGCCAGCGGCCCTTGACGGAGATCCCGGACCGCCGGGCGGCCCAGTACCCGGTGGCGATCTTCGTCACTGCGGTGAGCAGAGCCAGGGCGAGAGCGGGCAGCAGGACCGGCGGAATGCTGGCCGGATCGGTGTGCAGCCCGAAGAAGACGAAGAAGACCGCGGCGAACAGGTCCCGCAGCGGGCTCAGCAGCGTGTGCGCGCCCTCCGCGACCTCTCCGGACAGCGCGATTCCCACGAGGAACGCGCCCACGGCGGCCGACACCTGGAGCTGCTGCGCGACGCCCGCGACCAGGATCGTCAGGCCCAGCACCACCAGCAGCAGCTTCTCCGGGTCGTCGCTGGAGACGAACCGCGAGATCACCCGGCCGTAACGCAGCGCCACGAACAGCACCGCGCCCGCCGCGGCCAGCGCGATCGCCAGCGTGATGCTCCCGGTCATCAGCCCGGCACCGGCCACCAGAGCCGTGACGATCGGCAGGTACACCGCCATCGCCAGGTCCTCCAGGACCAGCACGCTCAGGATCACCGGGGTCTCGCGGTTGCCGACGCGGCCGAGGTCGCCGAGCACCTTGGCGATGACACCGGACGACGAGATCCACGTCACCCCGGCCAGTACGACGGCCGCCACCGGACTCCAGCCCAGCAGCAGTGCCGCCACCGCACCCGGCACGGCGTTGAGGGCGCAGTCGACGAGGCCGGCCGGGTAGTGGGCCTTCAGGTTGGTGACAAGGTCGCTGGCCGTGTACTCCAGGCCCAGCATCAGCAGCAGGAGGATGACGCCGATCTCGGCGCCGGCGGCGACGAACTCCTCACTCGCGCCCAGCGGCAGCAGGCCGCCCTCCCCGAACGCCAGCCCGGCCAGCAGGTACAGCGGGATGGGGGAGAGGCGGTAACGGCCGGCGAACCGGCCGAGCAGCCCGAGCCCCAGAATGATGGAACCGAACTCGATCAGCAGAACCGCGGAGTGCACCGGCTCACTCCTGCCCGAGTATCGCCGCGGCGGCGTCGACGCCCTCGCGGGTACCGATGACGATCACGGTGTCACCACCCACCAGCCGGAAGTCCGGCGCCGGCGACGGAATGGCCTCGGCCCGCCGCAGCACCGCGACGATGGACGCGCCGGTCTCGGTCCGCATGCACGTCTCGCCGAGCGGGCGCCCGTTCCACCGGGACGTCGCGGACACCTCGATCCGCTCGGCGACCAGCCCGAGGTCAGTGGTGTAGAGCAGGCTGGGGCTGTGGTGGGAAGGCTTCAGCGCGTCGATCAGGGCGCCCGCCTCCGCGCCGGCCAGCCGCAGCGAGTGGGCACAGGAATCGGGGTCGTCGGCCCGGTACATGTTCACCGTGCGGGAGCCGTCGCGGTGTGCCACCACCGACAGATGGCGGTGTTCGCGGGTCACCAGGTCGTACTGGACCCCGATACCCGGCAGCGGCGTCGCCCTCAGGCGTGGAGCTGACACGAGCTTTCCCCTCATTCGTCTTGCTTCCCTCACCGCGCTTCCGGCACGTGAGGCACGTGAGCGACGTGCTCGCGGCCTCGCCATGCTGTCATCCGCACGTACGGTGACGATATGGGTGTCGTGACGGATATACGCAGCCGGTCGTGGGCGGCGAAGCTGGCTGCGGCGGTGTCGTGCGCGAAGACCGGGAGGAGCGGGAAGAGGACCGTGTCGCTGTTCTGGCGGATCTTCTCGCTCAACGCCGCGGGTCTGGTCGTCGCCACAGCGCTGCTGCTCGGACCGGTCACCGTTTCGACGCCTGTCCTGCCCGGGGAAGCGCTGGTCCTGCTGGCGGGCCTCGCGGCGCTGCTGGCCGGCAACGCGGTCGTCCTGCGCATAGGACTCACCCCGCTGCACCGGCTCGGCCGGTCCATGGCCACCGCCGACCTGCTGGTGCCAGGGGCCCGCCCGACGGTCGCCGGACCGGCCGAGGCGGCGCAGCTGATCGCGACGTACAACACGATGCTGGACCGGCTCCAGGCCGAACGTGCCGCCGGCGCCGGCCGCGCCCTGCACGCCCAGGAACGCGAACGCCACCGCATCGCCCGCGAGCTCCACGACGAGGTCGGTCAGACTCTCACGGCCGTCCTTCTTCAGCTGAAGCGCGTCGCCGACCGGGTGCCCGGCGAACTGCGCGAGGAAGTGTCCCTCGCGCAGGAGGCCACCCGGGACGGCCTCGACGAGATCCGCCGCATCGCCCGTCGCCTGCGCCCTGGTGTCCTGGAGGAGCTCGGCCTCGCCAGCGCCCTGCGCTCGCTCGCCGCCGAGTTCACACACCACGGGCTGACCGTCCACCACCACGTCGCCGGCGACCTGCCGCCGCTCGCCCCGGAGGCGGAACTCGTGCTCTACCGGGTCGCCCAGGAGGGCCTGACCAATACCGCCCGCCATGCCGCCGCGGACCGCGCGGAGCTCAGCCTCCGCCCGCTGCCCGACGGCGTCGAACTGCTCGTACGCGACAACGGCTCCGGTCTCGGTGCGGCCTCCGAGGGCGCCGGCCTCCGCGGCATGCGCGAACGTGCCCTGCTGATAGGAGCCGAGATCCACTTCGAATCCGCCCCCGTACGGGGCACCGACGTACGCCTGCGCGTCCCCGCCCCGCCGGGGGGCCGATCCGGAGACCGGGGCGTGGACGCGGTCGGGGACCGATGCGCGAACCAGGCCGTGGACGCGACCGGGGACCGATCCCAAGACCGGACCGGAGACCGCCCCTGATGCCCGTCCGGCCCCCGATCCGCGTCCTGCTCGCCGACGACCACACCCTCGTACGCCGCGGAGTGCGCCTCATCCTGGACGGCGAACCGGACCTGACCGTCGTCGCCGAGGCCGGTGACGGGGCCGAGGCGGTCGCGGCGGCCCGGACCACCGAGGTCGACCTGGCCGTCCTGGACGTCGCCATGCCCCGCATGACCGGCCTCCAGGCGGCCCGCGAACTCTCCCGCCGCCGGCCCGAGCTGCGCATCCTCATCCTGACCATGTACGACAACGAGCAGTACTTCTTCGAGGCCCTCAAGGCCGGTGCCTGCGGCTACGTCCTCAAGTCCGTCGCCGACCGCGACCTGGTCGAGGCGTGCAGGGCGGCCGTACGCGACGAGCCGTTCATCTATCCGGGGGCCGAACGGGCCCTGGTCCGCTCCTACCTGGACCGTCTGCACAGCGGCGGTGGCCTGCCCGAGCGGCCCATCACCGAACGCGAGGAGGAGATCCTCAAGCTCGTCGCCGAGGGTCACACCTCCAAGGAGATCGGCGAGCTGCTGTTCATCAGTGCCAAGACCGTCGAACGCCACCGTGCCAACCTGCTCCAGAAGCTCGGCGTCCGCGACCGCCTGGAGCTCACCCGGTACGCGATCCGCGCGGGTCTCATCGAGCCCTGACCAGCCCCGACCCCGGTTGTCCACAGGTGGCCCGGGCCATCGCCGCCGAGCGCCTACCCTTATTGCCATGAGCAGCATCGACCGGAGCCAGTCAGTGGGCGGCACGCGCACCTATGAAGTACGCACCTACGGGTGCCAGATGAACGTCCACGACTCCGAGCGATTGTCCGGGCTGCTGGAGGAAGCGGGCTACGTCCGCGCCCCCGAGAGTGCCGACGGCGACGCGGACGTCGTCGTCTTCAACACCTGCGCCGTGCGGGAGAACGCCGACAACAAGCTGTACGGCAACCTCGGCCACCTCGCCCCGAAGAAGGCGAGTCGCCCCGGGATGCAGATCGCGGTCGGCGGCTGCCTGGCGCAGAAGGACCGCGACACCATCGTGAAGCGGGCGCCCTGGGTGGACGTCGTCTTCGGCACGCACAACATCGGCAAGCTGCCGGTGCTGCTGGAGCGCGCCCGCGTGCAGGAGGAGGCGCAGGTCGAGATCGCCGAGTCCCTGGAGGCGTTCCCGTCCACGCTGCCGACCCGGCGCGAGAGCGCCTACGCGGCCTGGGTCTCCATCTCCGTCGGCTGCAACAACACCTGCACCTTCTGCATCGTCCCGGCGCTGCGCGGCAAGGAGAAGGACCGACGTCCCGGCGACATCCTCGCCGAGGTCGAGGCCCTGGTCGCCGAGGGCGTCTCCGAGATCACCCTCCTCGGGCAGAACGTCAACGCCTACGGCTCCGACATCGGCGACCGCGAGGCGTTCAGCAAGCTGCTGCGGGCCTGCGGGAAGATCGACGGCCTGGAGCGCGTCCGCTTCACCTCCCCGCACCCGCGCGACTTCACCGACGACGTCATCGCCGCCATGGCCGAGACGCCCAACGCGATGCCGCAGCTGCACATGCCGCTCCAGTCCGGCTCCGACCCGGTGCTGAAGGCGATGCGCCGCTCCTACCGCCAGGAGCGCTACCTCGGGATCATCGAGAAGGTGCGGGCCGCCATCCCGCACGCGGCGATCACCACCGACATCATCGTGGGCTTCCCCGGCGAGACCGAGGAGGACTTCCAGCAGACCCTGCACGTGGTGCGCGAAGCCCGGTTCGCCCAGGCCTTCACCTTCCAGTACTCCAAGCGGCCCGGCACCCCGGCCGCCGAGATGGACGGCCAGATCCCCAAGGCCGTCGTCCAGGAGCGCTACGAGCGTCTCGTCGCCCTCCAGGAGGAGATCTCCTGGGAGGAGAACAAGAAGCAGGTCGGCCGCACCCTGGAGCTGATGGTCGCCGAGGGCGAGGGCCGCAAGGACGGCGCCACCCACCGCCTCTCCGGCCGCGCCCCCGACAACCGCCTGGTGCACTTCACCAAGCCCGACCAGGAGGTCCGCCCGGGCGACGTGGTGACGGTCGAGATCACCTACGCCGCTCCGCACCACCTCCTCGCGGAGGGCGAGGTGCTCGGTGTGCGCCACACGCGCGCGGGCGACGCCTGGGAGAAGCGCAACGCGGCCGAGCAGGCCAAACCCGTGGGCGTGATGCTGGGCCTGCCGAAGATCGGCGTTCCCGAGCCCCAGCCCGCGGTGGCGAGCGGCTGCGGCTGCGACTGACCGCAGGGCGTGCGGCGGCGGGCGGCGGCACGGGGCTACGCTGCCGATCATGCTTGTCGCCGCCGCCGTCTGTCCCTGCCCGCCGCTCCTCGTGCCGGAGGTGGCCGCGGGCGCCGCACCCGAGCTGGACGCCGCGCGTGCCGCCTGCACGGACGCGCTGGGTGTGCTCGCCGCGGCCCGGCCCGACCGGCTCGTGGTGGTCGGGCCCGACGACGGCACCGGTCCCGAGGTCTATCCGCAGGGCACGCGGGGCTCGTTCCGCGGATTCGGCGTGGATCTGGACGTGCGCCTGGGCGCGGACCTCGGTACGGAAGCGGAGCCGACCGGTCGCGAGCTGCCGTACGGGTTCGCCGTGGGAGCCTGGCTGCTCGGACGGACCGGGTGGGCCGACGCCCCCGTCGAGGGCATCGGTGTGGGGGAGGCCCTCCCCGCGGATCGCTGTGCGGCGCTCGGCCGGGACATCGCCGCCCGAGCCGGGCGGATCGCGCTGCTGGTGCTGGGCGACGCCAGCGCGTGCCGCACGCTCAAGGCCCCCGGGTACCTCGACGAGCGGGCGGCGCCCTTCGACGCGGAGGTGGGGCGCGCGCTGGCAGCGGCGGACGTGACCGCCCTCGCGGCGCTGGACATCGCGCTGGCCCGCGAGCTGAAGGTGTCCGGCCGGGCGCCCTGGCAGGTCCTCGCGGGCGCGGCCGAGGACTCGGCTCTCGCCGGCGTGCTGCTGTACGAGGACGCGCCGTACGGAGTGGGGTACGTCGCGGCCACCTGGTCGTAGGGAAGGCGGCCGCAGGACATCCGTGGCGCACGAGCCGGCGGACGGCCCGGAGCTGACCCGCTCGTGACCGTCCGCCGATGTGCCGTGACCCGCCCGTGTGCCGGAGCGCGGGGCGCGGGTCAGGAAGCCGGAGGCGGACCGGCCGGCGGGGTGCCGCCCGGGGTGGTACCACCCGGGGTGGTGCCCGGAGTGGTTCCGTCTCCGTCCATGCCACCGGTGTCCTTGTGGGCGAGGCGGTCCATGGCGCCCTTGGCCTTGCCGGTGCCCGTCTGGATCCGGTCGCTGTACTTGCCCTTGGTCCTCTCGTCGACGGTCTTCGCCACCTTGTCGAGACCGCGATCGATCTTGTCCCCGTGCTGCTGCGCGAGGTCGGAGACCTTGCCCTTCGCCGGTCCCAGTTTGGCCTTCAAGTTGTCCAGCAGACCCATGGTTCGCCTTCCCTCACGGGGCAGTCAGGTGCGGGCGCCCTTGTCGGCCTCGTTGTCGACGGCCTCCCCGGCGGACTGCTGCTTGGGGATGCCGACGCCCTCCGAGTCGGCGGACTCGTTGGCCTCGGCGGCCTCGGCGGCCTCGTCGGCCTCCGCGGGCTGTGCCGTGTTCCGGGGCCCGGCTTCGGTCGATTCCACGGTTTCTGCCGCGCTCGCCTCCGCCGCACGCTCGGGCTCCGGGGTATCGGCCGACGTCGCGGTGGCCGGCGCCTCCTCCGTGGTCTTCGACCTCCGAAAAAGCCGTGCAAAAACGCCCATATCAACTCCATACGTTACTCGTGCGGGCGAAATCCCGCGGCATCCGGTGCGTCCGTTTGCGTGGCCGGGGCCGTGGCCCCGGTGGTCCGGGGCGCGGGAACCTCGCAACGGGCAACGATCCCGGCCCCGCGCCGTCACGTAACTCGTTCGAGGGCCGGGCGAGAGGTTTGCGAGACTGGTGCGGTGAGCAGCGCACCCCCCGCCCCCCGCGTCATCGCCGTAGTCGGACCCACCGCGGCCGGAAAGTCCGATCTGGGCGTCTTCCTGGCCCAGCGGCTCGGCGGTGAGGTCGTCAACGCCGACTCCATGCAGCTCTACCGAGGGATGGACATCGGCACCGCCAAGCTGACGCCCGAGGAGCGCGGTGCCGTCCCGCACCACCTGCTCGACATCTGGGACGTGACGGTCACCGCATCCGTCGCCGAGTACCAGCGGCTCGCGCGGGAGCGGATCGACGCGCTGCTCGCCGACGGGCGCTGGCCGATCCTCGTCGGCGGCTCCGGCCTCTACGTCCGCGGGGCCGTCGACAACCTGGAGTTCCCCGGCACCGACCCCGAGGTCAGGGCCCGGCTGGAGGAGGAGCTCGCACTGCGCGGCTCGGGGTCGCTGCACGCCCGCCTGGCCGCCGCCGACCCGGGGGCCGGGCGGGCCATCCTGCCCAGCAACGGGCGCCGGATCGTGCGCGCCCTGGAGGTGATCGAGATCACCGGCAGGCCCTTCACCGCCACCCTCCCCGGCCACGACTCCGTCTACGACACCGTGCAGATCGGCGTCGACGTCGCGCGCCCCGAGCTGGACGAGCGCATCTCCCACCGCGTCGACCGGATGTGGGAGGCGGGTCTGGTCGAGGAGGTGCGCGCACTCGAGGCGCAGGGGTTGCGCGAGGGGCGTACGGCGTCGCGCGCGCTCGGCTACCAGCAGGTGCTCGCGGCGCTCGCCGGCGAGTGCACGCTGGACGACGCGCGGGCCGAGACCGTCCGTGCCACCAAACGCTTCGCGCGCCGTCAGGATTCGTGGTTCAGGCGCGACCCGCGGGTGCATTGGTTGAGTGGGGCTGTGGCGGATCGCACGGAACTTCCGCGGCTCGCCCTGTCGTTGGTCGAACGACCGGTTACAGCCTGATCACGTGATGGCATCGGGACGCCCCGGCCGTCATCCGGGCCTTCGGCGGCGTGCCATCATCGAGCTTCGATCGACCGAGTGAGTCCTAGTTGGGAGGGCGCGTGGCGATGGAGGCCGGCCCTCGTGACACCGCACCGAGCACCGAGCACGGCACCGCCGACCACGGCGGACCGGAGCCGGACGGAGCCGGTCTGACCCCCGACGGCCCCGACGAGACGCCGGAGGGCGTGGCGGCCGACGGTCCCGAGCCCGACGAGATGTACGGGGACGAGGTCGAGGTCGAGCTGCGTCCGCAGCGACGGCTGCGCATCTGGCAGCTCGCGCCCATCGTGTGCCTGGCCGCGGTCGGCTCCCTGATGTTCGCCTTCCCGCTCGCCTTCGACTTCGGCGACAGTGGCGCCGTGATCGCGATGCTCGGGTTGCTGATCTGCTCCTGCGCGGCCGGCTGGGGCATGATGGCCGCCCGCCGGGTCGGCTACACCTGGCCGGGTCTGCCGCAGCGCGGATCGGGGCGCCGTGCCGACTGGCGGATGATCGTCGTGTACGCCCTGGCGGTCGCGGCCGTCGTCGTCCTCGCCGTGTGGCGGGTGGCCCGCCTGCGGGGCTGACACGAGCCCACCGGCGCGGGGCCGTGCGCGGGTGCCCGCGTCCGAGCACGTCCCCCCTCGTCCACGCCTCGTCGTCCTGTCGTACCGACCCCGTACGATCGAGGAATGAGCACGCGGATCGCCTTCCTCAAGGGTCACGGCACCGAGAACGACTTCGTGATCGTCCCGGACCCGGAGAACGCCATCGACCTGCCCCCGGCGGCCGTCGCCGCCCTGTGCGACCGCCGCGCGGGCATCGGCGGCGACGGACTGCTGCACGTGGTGCGGTCCGCGGCACACCCCGAGGCCAAGGACATGGCGGCCGACGCGGAGTGGTTCATGGACTACCGCAACGGCGACGGATCGGTCGCGGAGATGTGCGGCAACGGCGTGCGGGTCTTCGCGCGCTACCTCCAGCGCGCCGGGCACGTCGCCGAGGGCGACCTCACCATCGCCACGCGCGGGGGCGTGAAGCGCGTTCACCTCGCGAAGAACGGCGACGTGACCGTGGGCATGGGCCGCGCTCTGCTCCCCGAGGGCGACGTCGTGGTGAGCGTCGACGGACGCAGCTGGCCCGCGCGGAACGTGAACATGGGCAACCCGCACGCGGTCGCCTTCGTCGCCGACCTCGCTCACGCGGGCGACCTGTACTCCCCGCCGCCCCACGAGCCCGCCACCGCCTACCCGGACGGCGTCAACGTCGAGTTCGTGGTCGACCGCGGCCCCCGGCACGTCGCGATGCGCGTGCACGAGCGCGGCTCCGGGGAGACCCGTTCCTGCGGCACGGGCGCGTGCGCCGTCGCCGTCGCGACCGCCCGCAGGGACGGCGCCGACCCGGCGGTCACCGGCACCCCGGCGACGTACACGGTCGACGTGCCCGGCGGCACCCTGGTGATCACCGAGCGCCCCGACGGCGAGATCGAGATGACGGGCCCCGCCGTGATCGTCGCCGCCGGAGAGTTCGACTCCGCGTGGCTGGAGGGGGTACTCGTCCGAACCACGACCCGGTGAACCACAGCCCGGTCCATGACACTCAGTGCGAAAACGTAAACCCTCGGACCATCGCTCGAATGGGTGATCCGTTTCACGCTCGGCGAGAGGCGGTCAGCCGCACGTGATGGGCTCGATAGCATCAAGCACCGGCCCGGACGGGGGACCGACACCATCCCCTGAGCCGTGTCCGCCCTGGGATACCCCGTCCGCCGGTCCGTGCAGCCGGAGGTGCCCATGAATGCGGAGGCCGTGAATCCAGCGAGCCCAGGCCCTGTGACGCCCGCGGTCAACGGCGCCGTCGCGCCGACGGCGCCCCGCCGGAAGGCCCGCCCCCGGATCGACCTGCGCCGCCTGGGCCGCGCCGCACTGCTCGGCTCCGCCACCCGCGGCCGGCTGCCCGACGCCATCGGCCACGTCGTCGAGGCCCACCGCGCCCACTACCCCGACGCTGACCTCGACCCGCTGCGCCGCGCCTACGTGCTGGCAGAGTCCTCGCACCGCGGCCAGATGCGCAAGAGCGGCGAGCCGTACATCACCCACCCCCTCGCCGTGACCCTGATCCTCGCCGAGCTGGGTGCGGAGACCACCACGCTGACCGCCTCCCTCCTCCACGACACCGTCGAGGACACCGAGGTGACCCTCGACCAGGTCGGCGAGCAGTTCGGCGCCGAGGTCCGCTACCTCGTCGACGGCGTCACCAAGCTGGAGAAGGTCGACTACGGCGCCGCCGCCGAGCCCGAGACCTTCCGCAAGATGCTCCTCGCCACCGGCAACGACGTCCGCGTGATGTCGATCAAACTCGCCGACCGGCTCCACAACATGCGCACCCTCGGCGTCATGCGCAAGGAGAAACAGGAGCGCATCGCCAAGGTGACCCGGGACGTGCTCATCCCGCTCGCCGAGCGGCTGGGCGTACAGGCGCTCAAGTCCGAGCTGGAGGACCTCGTCTTCGCGGTCATGCACCCCGAGGAGTACGAGCACACGCGGGAGCTGATCGACGAGAACGCCGCCCGCGCGGACGACCCGCTCACCGCGGTCGCCGACGAGGTGCGCAAGGTGCTGCGCGAGGCCGACATCACCGCCGAAGTCCTCATCCGGCCGCGGCACTTCGTCTCCCTGCACCGCGTCTCCCGCAAACGCGACCCGCTGCGCGGCGCCGATTTCGGCCGCCTCCTGGTGCTCGTGCAGGAGGACGCCGACTGCTACGCCGTCCTCGGTGAACTGCACACCTGCATGACGCCCGTCGTGTCGGAGTTCAAGGACTTCATCGCCGTACCCAAGTTCAACCTGTACCAGTCGCTGCACACCGCGGTGGCCCGCGCACAGGACGGCCAGGTCGTCGAGGTCCTCATCCGCACCCACCAGATGCACAAGGTCGCCGAGGCGGGTGTCGTCGCGCTCGGCAACCCCTACGCGCCGCCGTCGGAGGAGCAGACCGCGGGTGACGGCGAGCGCGCCGACCCGACCCGGCCCGGCTGGCTCTCCCGGCTGCTCGACTGGCAGCGGGGCGCCCCCGATCCCGACACCTTCTGGTCCACCCTCCGCGCGGACCTCGCACAGGACCGCGAGATCACCGTGTTCCGGCCCGACGGCGGCACCCTCGGCCTGCCCGAGGGCGCGACCTGCGTGGACGCCGCGTACGCCCAGTACGGCGAGGACGCGCACGCGTGCATGGGCGCCCGGGTCAACGGCCGCCTGGCGACCATGAGCACGGTGCTGAGGGACGGTGACACCGTGCAGCTCCTGATGGGCCAGGACCCCGCCTCCGAGCCCTCCAAGGAGTGGCTGGAGCACGCCCACACACCTGCCGCGCGGATCGCCATTCAGCGCCGGCTCGCGGCCCACCCCGCGCAGCCGCCCGCCGAAGCGGAGGCGACGTCCCGAGGTCCAGCCGCCGGTGACGCACCCGTCTCGCGCCCGACGCCCGACAGACCGGCCGCCCGTCGCGCCTCCGCCGACGTGCTCGTCGACCCGCCGGGTGCGACCGTACGGCTGGCCGGCTGCTGCACGCCCGTACCGCCCGACGAGATCACCGGCTTCGCGGTGCGCGGGGGAGTGGTGACCGTGCACCGCGCGGAGTGCGCTGTGGTGGCGCGAATGAAGAGTGCGGGGCGCGCGGAGGTCGGCGTGCGCTGGGGGGAGAGCACACAGTGCCGGGTCACCCTGCTCGCCGAATCGTTCGGCCGCCCGCACCTGCTGGCCGACCTCACCGAGGCCATGGCGGTCGAAGGTGCCGAGATCGTCTCGGCGACGGTCGAACCCCCCGACCGGCAGCGGGTCCGCCACACCTACACCGTCCTGCTCCCGGACGCCGCCCGGCTGCCCGCCCTCATGCGCGCGATGCGCGACGTGGCCGGGGTGTACGACGTGAGCAGAGCGCAGCCGCAGACCACGGAGGTCTGAGCCGCGCCCGGACCGGGACCGGTGGGTCGTGTCCGGGCGAGGGGTACCCGGCAGGGTCGCGTCCGGGTGGATCGCGTCCGGGCGGGTCATACCCGTGCGGGGCGTCGGCCGCCGGGACGTACCCGTTCGGGTGTTCCGGGCGCGCGCCGTCGCCGCAGCGCACGTACGCGCTGATAGCCGTGGGGGATGCTGCACACCCCTCACCCCCCGACTCCGCGGCCCCGCGCGTGGTCCCGCCGCCGGCTCAGGGCCGCGGCGCTGCTCGCCTCGGCCGTCTCCGTCTGCCTGGTCGCCGCGAGCGCCCCGCCGGCCCCCCTGGGCGTCGGCGACCGCCTCTTCCCGCACCTGGGCAACCCCGGCTACGACGTGGCGGCCTACGACCTGTCCTTCACGTACTCCGGCAGCAACAGCGAACCGCTGAAGGCCGTCACCATCATCGACGCCCGGACGACGGCCGACCTGGAGCGGGTCAACCTCGACTTCGCCCACGGCAAGGTCGACTCCGTCGAGGTCGACGGCGAGCCCGCCGGTTTCGCCACGGCCGGCGAGGACCTCGTCGTCACGCCCGAGGACGCGCTCGACGAGGGCGAGTGGACGCGGATCACCGTGCGGCACAGCAGCGACCCCGTGTACCCCGAGGACCGCCAGGGCGGCTGGGTGCGCACCGCCGACGGCCTCGCCATGGCCAACCAGGCCGACGTCGCGCACCTGGTGTTCCCCTGCAACGACCACCCCTCCGACAAGGCGCGTTTCACCTTCCGCGTCACCGCCCCCGACGGGCTCACGGCCGTGGCCAACGGCCTGCCGACCGGCGTGGACCCGACCGGCGGAGCGACCACCTGGACGTACCGCACCGAGCACCCCATGGCCACCGAGCTGGCCCAGGTGTCGATCGGCCGCTCCACGGTGCTGCACCGCACCGGCCCGCACGGACTGCCCGTCCGGGACGTCGTGCCGACGAAGCACCGCGCGGCGCTCGAACCGTGGCTGAAGAAGACCCCCGACCAGATCGCCTGGATGGAGGACAAGGTCGGGCGCTACCCCTTCGAGACGTACGGCCTGCTCATGGCCGACGCCACCACCGGATTCGAACTCGAGACCCAGACGCTCTCCCTCTTCGAGCGGGAGCTGTTCACCGAGCCCGCCTACCCCGCCTGGTACGTCGAGTCGATCATGGTGCACGAGCTGGCCCACCAGTGGTTCGGCAACAGTGTCAGCCCGGGCACCTGGTCCGACCTGTGGCTCAACGAGGGACACGCCACCTGGTACGAGGCGCTGTACGCGGAGGAGACCGCGGACAAGCCCATGGCGGCGCGCATGAAGGCCGCCTACGGCGCCTCCGACCGCTGGCGCACGGCGGGCGGACCGCCGGCCGCGCCGAAGCCGCCGAAGAACGGCAGCAAGACGGGCATCTTCCGCTCCAACGTGTACGACGGTGCCGCCCTGGTGCTCTACGCCCTGCGTCAGGAGATCGGCCGCCCGGCCTTCGAGCGCGTCGAACGGGCCTGGGTCACCCGTCACCGGGACGGCACGGCGTCGACCGCCGACTTCGTCCGGCTCGCCTCCGAGATCTCCGGCCGCGACCTGGGCGACTTCTTCCAGGCCTGGCTGTACGGCGAGAAGACCCCGCCCATGCCCGGCCACCCGGACTGGAAGCCGACGGCGACCGACCGGGCGCCGGCGGCTGCCACGGGGAAGACGCACGGGGAATAAGCCGGTGACGAGACGGCCCGTGCCGTGCGACCATCTTCGGGACGGCACGGCAGGGGCCGCGGGAATCTCCCCGGCGGCTCGTGCGTTGTGCTGAGTGTCGCGGTACTCATGCCGCGCGAATCGTTTCCCAGCTGCGTAAGGATCCAATGACCTCCTCTTCTTCCCCCTCCCAGGACACCGAGCGTCTCGAGCAGACCTATCCCGAGGGCCTCCGGGCCGATGCCCTGATGGAAGAGGACGTCGCCTGGAGCCACGACATCGACCCCAAGTGGGACGGCGAGCAGTTCGACCGCTCCGACCGCGCGGCGCTGCGCCGGGTGGTGGGCCTGTCCACCGAACTCGAGGACGTCACCGAGGTCGAGTACCGCCAGCTCCGTCTGGAGCGGGTCGTCCTCGTCGGCGTGTGGACCTCGGGCACCGTGCAGGACGCGGAGAACTCCCTCGCCGAGCTGGCCGCCCTCGCGGAGACCGCCGGCGCGCTCGTGCTCGACGGCGTCGTCCAGCGCCGCGACAAGCCCGACGCGGCCACCTACATCGGCTCCGGCAAGGCCGAGGAACTGCGGGACGTCGTCCACGACACGGGCGCGGACACCGTCATCTGCGACGGTGAGCTCAGCCCGGGACAGCTGATCCACCTCGAGGACGTCGTCAAGGTCAAGGTCATCGACCGTACGGCCCTGATCCTGGACATCTTCGCCCAGCACGCCAAGTCCCGAGAGGGCAAGGCGCAGGTCGCGCTCGCACAGATGCAGTACATGCTGCCGCGGCTGCGCGGCTGGGGTCAGTCGCTGTCCCGGCAGATGGGCGGCGGCAAGGGCGGCGGCCTCGCCACCCGTGGCCCCGGTGAGACCAAGATCGAGACGGACCGGCGCCGGATCCGCGAGAAGATGGCGAAGATGCGCCGGGAGATCGCGGAGATGAAGACCGGCCGCGAGATCAAGCGCCAGGAGCGCAAGCGCCACAAGGTGCCGTCCGTCGCCATCGCGGGCTACACCAACGCCGGCAAGTCCTCGCTGCTCAACCGCCTCACGGGCGCGGGCGTGCTGGTGGAGAACGCGCTGTTCGCCACCCTGGACCCGACCGTGCGCCGCGCGGAGACGCCGAGCGGACGGCTGTACACCCTGGCGGACACCGTCGGCTTCGTCCGGCACCTGCCGCACCACCTGGTCGAGGCGTTCCGCTCCACGATGGAGGAGGTCGGCGACTCCGACCTGATCCTGCACGTGGTGGACGGTTCGCACCCGGCCCCGGAGGAGCAGCTGGCCGCCGTGCGCGAGGTGATCAGGGACGTCGGCGCCACCGGCGTGCCCGAGATCGTCGTGATCAACAAGGCCGACATGGCCGACCCGCTGGTGCTCCAGCGGCTGCTGCGGGTCGAGAAGCGGTCCATCGCGGTCTCGGCGCGCACCGGCCGGAACATCGACGAGCTGCTCGCGCTGATCGACAACGAGCTGCCGCGCCCGTCGGTCGAGATCGAGGCGCTCGTGCCGTACACCCGCGGCAAGCTGGTCGCCCGCGCTCATGACGAGGGCGAGGTGATCTCCGAGGAGCACACCCCGGAGGGAACCCTGCTCAAGGTGCGGGTGCACGAGGAACTGGCGGCGGAGCTCACGCCGTTCGTTCCGGCGCCGCTCGCCTAGGCTCGGTCGCACAGCGACGACGAGGGCCCGCCCCCTGCCGGCCAGGGGGCGGGCCCTCAGCACGTGTACGTGCGGGTCACCGACCGCCGTACGTCTTGCTCATGTTCTGGTACATCGCCTCGGCCTCCGGGCCCAGCTGCGGACCCGCCAGCCAGGTGTTCTCCAGCGGGCCGATCGAGGTGTTCGAGACCAGCTTGGTCTCGCCGTCCACCACCCGGAACCAGCCGCCGCCCGACGAACCGCCGGTCATGGTGCAGCCGATGCGGTACATCGTCGGCAGCGACGGGCTCAGCGACAGCCGGCCGGGCCGGTCGACGCACCTGAACATCTTCAGGCCGTTGTACGGCGCGGCGGCCGGGTAGCCCCAGGCGCCCATGCTGGCGACCTCCGTCGCGGAGGGGGCGGAGAAGTCCACCTCCAGCGCGGCGCCGACCGTCTCCTCCAGCGACTTGCTGCCCTGCTCCGGCTTCACGTGCAGCACGGAGTAGTCGTACGCGGCGCCGTCGCCGCCGTCCTCCGCACCGCCCTGGATCCACTGGTTGGAGGTCGAGGCCCAGTCGGCCCACCAGGTGCCGTACGGGGCCATCTCGGTGGTCGCCGCGCCCGCCAGTTCCGTCTCGGACTTGCCGAGGTCGTTGTAGGAGGGCACGAAGGCGATGTTGCGGTACCAGCCGCCGCTGCCACCGGCGTGCACGCAGTGGCCCGCCGTCCACACCAGGTTGGACTTGCCCGGGTTGTTCGCGTCCTTGACGACGGTGCCGGAGCAGACCATCGAACCCTCGGGGGAGTCGAAGAAGACCTTGCCGACCGGGGCCGCGTTGTCGTGGTAGGGCGTTTTCTCGGCCACGGCCTCGACGGGCGCCGGCTCCGGGTCGGTGGCGCCCTGGTCGGCGGCGGTGTCCTTGGTCGTGACGGTCTTGTCGGCCTCCGTCGCGGACCGCATCCGGTCCGGCTTCCACAGGCCCTCGATCACCGGGTTGACGAAGTCCTTGGCCTCAGTGAGCCACTTGTCCTTGTCCCAGTTCTTCCAGCCGCCGTCCTTCCACTGGTCGACGTCGATGCCGTGCTTCTTGAGCCGGTCCGCGAGGCCGGCCGGGACCTCGACCTTGCCGTCGCCGCCGGTGTCGGCGGCCTGCGAGGTGCCGCCGCTGGGCTTGGCGTCGGCCTCGTCCTGCTCCGAACCGCCACAGGCGGTCGCGGTGAGCGCCAGGGCGGCGACGAGACCGGTGGCGGCGAGCGCGGTGCGCCGCCGGTGCCGTGGAGCGGCGGGCGCTGGTGCGGAACGCATGGTGGGACCCCCGTTGAAACGTATGAATGCGGAACGCATGGATGCGGAACGTACGAATGCAGAGCGCACGGAGCAGAGCGCACGGATGCGGAACGTACGAAGGCGGAACATACGGGTGAAACGTACGAAGGTGAACGTGCGAATGCCGAACGTACGAATGTCACCGAAGGCGCGGTGGGGTGCCGGGTGCGCCCGACGCACCCCACCGTCCTCCGAGTCGACGCGCTGTGCCTCAGCGCCGGGTCACTGGCCGGCGAACTTTCCGCTCACCTCGTCGAACACACCCTTGGCCTCCTCGCCCAGCCGCGGACCGGCCAGCCAGCCCGCCGTCACCGGGCCGATCGAGGTGTTGGACACCAGCGCCGGCTTGCCGTCGGAACCGGCCGAGACCCAGCCGCCGCCGGACGAACCGCCGGTCATGGTGCAGCCGATGCGGTACATCGTCGGGTCGGAAGCGGCGATCGACAGCCGACCGGGCTTGTCGTCGCACTGGTACAGCTTCTGGCCGTCGTACGGCGCCGCGGCCGGGTAGCCGATCGCCTTGAGGCTCTTCACCTTCGGCACCGCGGGCGCGTCGAAGTCCACCGGAAGCGCGTCGCCGACCGTCTCCTCCAGGGACTTGCCGTCGCTGCCCTTCTCCGGCGTCACATGGATGACGGCGTAGTCGTGCGAGGCGCCGTCACCGCCCGTCGCGCCGCCCTGCTCGATCCACTGGTCCGAGGTCTGCGCCCAGTCGCCCCACCAGACGCCGTAGGGAGCGACCTCCTCCTTCGTGGCGCTCTGCAGTTCCTCGGTCGGCTTGCCGGCGTCGTTGTACGAGGGCACGAACGCGATGTTGCGGTACCAGCCGCCCTCCTTGCCCGCGTGCACGCAGTGGCCGGCCGTCCAGACCAGGTTGGACTTGCCCGGGTTGGCCGGGTCCTCCACGACCGTTGCCGAGCAGACCATCGAGCCCTTGGGGGAGTCGAAGAGCAGCTTGCCCGCGGTGGCGGCGCTGTCGTGGTACTTGGGCGGCACCGTCCGTGCCTGCACCGGCTGCGGCTCCGGGTCGGTCACGCCCTGGTCACCGGAGAGGTCGCTGTCGTCGACCTCCTGGTCCGGCTCCTGGGCGTCCCGCATGCGGTCCGGGTCCCACAGGTCCTCGATGATCGGGTTGACGTAGTCCTGCGCCTCGCGCAGCCAGTCGTCCTTGCTCCAGTTCTTCCAGGCGCCGTTCTTCCACTCGTCGACGTCGATCCCGTGTTCCTTGAGCTTGTCCTTGATGTGGTCCGGGATCCGGATCTCGCCGTTGCCGCCGTCCGCGGTGGACGCCGAGGCCGAGGCGTCGCCGCCCGCCTCGGGGTCGCCGGACTCGCAGGCGGTGGCGGTGAGCGCGAGCGCCGAGACGAGTGCCACGGCGACCGGCACGGGGGACTTTCCGCGCCGCCCGCGCCTGTGCCCGCGCGTGGTGAACGACGGCCGTATGGATCGCATGCTGGTGATTCCCCCTATGGTGAACTGCCCTGGAACGGCACCACACACTATTCGTTCGCTGTGGGGGAGTTCCGACGGAACGGCAACGGTTCGGATACAAGCCGTCTGACCAGGCAAGCGTCCGTGTGGGTGTGCGTCGGGCCAGATGCCTGCCCAACTCGCCGGGCGGCGGGCGGAGGTGGAGGTCGGCCCGGCCGCGCGGGAGTACGGGGACCTCCTTGACGAGCGGGGCGGCGAGAGCCGGGCGAGGCGGGCCCGGCGTGGCCGCTGCTCCGCCCCGGCGAGGATTCTCGGGTAACCCGTAACCCGGCGAACGGCCTGCTGTTGGTAGCGGTGGGGGCCCGCTGTCCGAGTGCGGCCCCCCGTGCCGAGGGCGCCCCGACACGTCGGGTCGCGGCTGGACAGCGGGAGGTCGGGAAGCCGTGGCGGAATCCGCGTGCAGGGGGTTTGCGCCCGAGGGCAGGGACGCCGGGCCGACCGCGGGGAAGGGCACTGCGGGTGCGGTGCCCGCGCGGGGGCTTACCTCGCGGGAGAGCGCCCCGAAGCGCCAGCCGGCGCGTGAGTCCGCGGCACGCACCTACGCACGCGCCCTTCCCGTCGTACCGGTCCGGGCCCGGGGGCTCACCATCGAGGGCGCCGACGGCCGCCGCTACCTGGACTGCGTCTCGGGCGCGGGGACACTGGCCCTGGGACACAACCACCCGGTCGTGCTGGAGGCGATCCGCAAGGTCCTCGACTCCGGGGCTCCTTTGCAGGTCATGGACCTCACCACCCCCGTCGAGGACGCTTTCGTCACCGAGTTGCTGCACACCCTGCCGCCCGGACTCGCCGACCACGCGCGCGTGCGGTTCTGCGGACCGTCCGGTACGGAACCGGTCGCCACCGCCGTCGGGGTCGTCCGCGCCGCCACCGGGCGGAATCGGGTGATCGCCTTCACCGGAACCCACCACCAGGCGGCCGCTGAGGCGTTCGCCGACACCGGTGACGCCTGCGACACCCACCGCGCTCCCCTGCCCTACCCGCAGGACCTGCACTGTCCGTTCGGCGTCGGGGGAGAGCACGGGGCCGAACTCGCCGCCCACTGGGCCGAGTCCGTCCTCGACGACCGCCGCTCGGGGGAGCGGCCGCCCGCCGGGATGATCCTTGAACCGGTCCACAGCGAAGGCGGGGTGCTTCCGGCGCCGGACGCCTGGATGCGGCGCATGCGTCGGATCACGGCGGAGCGCTCCGTTCTGCTGATCGCCGACGAGACCGAGACGGGCGTGGGGCGGACCGGGGCCTTCTGGGCGGTCGAACACAGCGGGGCCATGCCCGACGTGCTGGTCCTGTCCAAGGCGATCGGCGGCAGCCTGCCGCTGGCCGCGGTGGTGCACCGCGACGACCTGCACACCGGGGAGCCCGGTGCCGGCACCTTCCGCGGCAACCAACTCGCCCTGGCCGCGGGCGCGGCGACCCTCGCCCACGTACGCGAGCACCGCCTCGCCGAGCACGCGGCCGTACTGGGGAGCCGGATGCTGACCCGACTGAGCGGCCTGGCCGAGGAGTTCCGGTGCGTCGGTGACGTGCGGGGGCGGGGCCTGATGCTCGGGGTCGAACTGGTCGCACCCGACGGTGCGCGTGAGATCGAGACCAACGGCGCGGCCCCAGGCCTCGCGCCGGGCGCCGCCGCCGAAGTCGCCGCCGCCGTCCG
This sequence comes from Streptomyces sp. NPDC096048, assembly GCF_044763415.1. NCBI lineage: Bacteria > Bacillati > Actinomycetota > Actinomycetes > Kitasatosporales > Streptomycetaceae > Streptomyces > Streptomyces sp. NPDC096048. Next base: position 319,946 of record NZ_JBIWGG010000011.1, on the reverse strand, counting down.
GCGGGAGTGTCTGCGCCGCGGGCTGATCGTGGACCTCGCGGGCCCGTCCGGAAACGTCGTACGACTACTGCCGCCGCTGATCGTCACCGAGGAGCAGACGTCGGCGGTCCTGGACCGCCTCGCCGACGCGGTGGCGGCGGTGGACCGAAGCCATGGCGACCATGCCCCACCGCCCGGGGCGCGCGCCGCGCGCTGAGATCCGCCGCCCAGGCCAGAGCACGTCACGAGGGACTCGCCTTGCACACCACCCCCACACCCCGACCGACAACCGCCGCGATCACCGGATCGGCGTCGGCCACCTCTGCCGTCCCGGCGCCGCCGTCGGCTGCCGCCGCCCTTCCGGGCTCGGTTCCGGTCCGCGCTGCCCTTCCGGGCTCGGCTCCGGCCGCTGCCGCCCTTCCGGGCTCGGTTCCGGCCGCCGCGACCAGTTCGGGGCCCGATCCGGTCGTCGCCGCCGACCCCATGCCCGTAACGGCCCTCGCCACCCTCCCCGCGACCGCGCCCCCGCTCACCGCCGACGCCCATGACCACCCCGACCCGTACACCGGGGCCCAGGCGGCGACCGTGGAGAACCTGCTGCGCTGCTGGGCGCGCGAGACGGACGCGACCGCCCCCGGCAGCGGTGTCCTCCATGTGCCGCTCCCGGCCAGCGGCACTGCCCTGGCCGTTCCCGTCCATTACTGGTCGCCTACGGGACGGCACCGATTCGGCCTCCCGCGCCTGGCCGACGCCCCCGCCTCGGCGCCACCTGCCGACGCCGTCACGGTCGCCGCGCTGTTCGTACGGGAGACGGCCGGCGACCCGGGCCCCGAAGGGACCGACCTCGTGGCGCGTGTCGCCGACTCCGTCCGCCGTACCGCCGTCTTCCTCCGTGACCGCCGGGAGGACCGCTCCGCCGGCGGCCCCGGCGGCTCCGGGGGCCCAGGCGGCGGCCCCGACCTCTTCCTCGCCGCCGAGCAGGCGCTGCTCCTCGGGCACCCACTGCACCCCACACCCAAGAGCCGAGAAGGGTTCACGGAGGCGGAGGCGCAGCGGTACTCACCCGAAACGCGCGGCTCCTTCCCCCTGCACTGGATGGCCGTCGCCCCCTCCGCCCTCGCCACCGACTCGGCCTGGACCGAGGGAGGCCGCCCGGTCACCGCGCCCCGGCTCACCGCACGCCTCGCAGGGGACGGACAGGCCCCGCCGGACGGCTACGCGCTCCTGCCCCTGCATCCCTGGCAGTACCGCGCGGTACGGCACCGACCGGAGACCGCGGCCCTGCTGGACGCGGGACTGCTCAGGGATCTCGGCGCGCAGGGCGCCCCCTGGCATGCCACCTCCTCCCTGCGAACCGTTTACCGCACCGGCGCCCCCGCCATGCTCAAGCTCTCGCTGGCCCTGCACATCACCAACTCCCGCCGGGAGAACCTCCGCAAGGAACTCCACCGCGGAGTCGAGGTCCACCGCCTGCTGCGCACCGGAGTGGCCCGTCAGTGGCAGGCCGTCCACCCCGACTTCGACATCGTTCGGGACCCGGCCTGGCTCGCCGTCGACGGACCGGACGGAGCGCCGCTGCGAGGGCTCGACGTCGTCATCCGGCACAATCCCTTCCGGCCCACGGACGACGTCTCCTGCGTCGCGGGTCTCGTCGCGCCCCGGCCGTACGGGCAGGCGGACGGCTCCGGCCGGGCCGCCGCCCGGGTCCCGCGCTCCCGGCTGGCCGAGGTCGTCACCCGACTCGCCGGGCGGACCGGCCGCCTCCGCCAAGCCGTCGCCGCCGAGTGGTTCCTGCGCTACCTCCATCACGTCGTACGCCCCGTCCTGTGGCTGGACGCGCACGCCGGGATCGCTCTGGAGGCGCATCAGCAGAACACGCTCCTCCTGCTGGACACCGACGGCTGGCCCGCCGGCGGCCGCTACCGTGACAACCAGGGCTACTACTTCCGCGAGTCCCGGCGCACGGAACTCGACGCCCGGCTGCCCGGCATCGGCGAGCACAGTGACACGTTCGTCCCCGACGAGGTCACCGACGAGCGCTTCGCGTACTACCTCGCCATCAACAACGTCTTCGGCCTCATCGGCGCCTTCGGTTCCCAGCACCTCGCCGACGAGCGGCTGCTCCTCGCGGCCTTCCGCCGTTTCCTGGGCGATCTCGCGTCGGGCTCCGCCCCGCTGCGCAGCCCGCTGCCCGCGCAGCTCCTCGACTCGCCCGTACTGCGCTGCAAGGCCAATCTGCTGACCCGGCTGCGCGGCCTGGACGAACTCGTCGGCCCGGTGGACACCCAGTCCGCCTACGTCACCATCACCAACCCGCTGCGCGCCTGAGCACACTCCGCTGGACCCTTCACCGGCCCCCGAGCCGCTTCCCCGATTCCCCTTCCGCCTCCCGAAAGAGCGACACCGTGGCTTCCACCGATGCGAGCGCCGACGACACCCTGGACCTGCACCTCCCCGAGGAGTTCGTCGCCCTCTTCGGGAAGGGAGAGCCGGGGGACGACCCAGCCGGGACGGAGACGACGCGGGCCGGCGACGACCTGCTCGACCGTGTCGCCGACTGGGGTCCGGTCGTCACTCCCGCGGGCGTGTTCCACCTGGCGCCCGTCCGTGCCGACCGGGACGTCCCGGTCATCACCCGCTGGATGAACGACCCCGCCGTCGCCGCGTTCTGGGAACTGGCCGGGCCGCAGAGCGTGACCGAGGAGCACGTACGGGCGCAGCTCGCCGGTGACGGGCGCAGCGTCCCATGCGTCGGCATGCTGGACGGGCTGCCGATGAGCTACTGGGAGATCTACCGGGCCGACCTCGACCCGCTGGCCCGGTACTGTCCCGTCCGGCCGCACGACACCGGACTCCACCTCCTGATCGGCGATGGCACCGACCGCGGGCAGGGCATCGGGACCACTCTGATCAGGACCGTCACCGACCTCGCCCTCGCGAGGCGGCCCGCCTGCACGCGGGTGCTCGCCGAACCCGACGTCCGCAACACGGCCTCCGTCGCCGCGTTCCTCGGCGCCGGGTTCCGGTTCGCCGCCGAGGTCGACCTGCCCGCCAAGCGAGCCGCTCTCATGATCCGGGACCGGACACCGCGCGCTGCCGTAGCGACATGCGGCCCAGTCCCGACGTCCTGATCAGCGCCGCCTCCACTCGCCGTCCGGCGCCCCGCCCGCCCAGGAGCCCGCCCTTGCCCCCGTCCTCCCCGCAAAGCGTCCCGCCCCCGCCCTCCCTGCAATCCGTCCCGCCCCTGCCGGCCCTCGCTGCCGCCTCGCCCGTCCGTTTGTCAGTGCCGGGCCGTAGGGTGGTCGCGCTATGACGAAGCCCTCACTCCCCGAACTCCTGCACGCCGCCGTCACCGCCGTCGGCGGCACGGAGCGCCCCGGCCAGGTGGCCATGGCCGAAGCCGTCGAGGAAGCCATCGACGGCGGCTCCCATCTGCTGGTCCAGGCCGGCACCGGCACCGGCAAGTCGCTGGGCTATCTGGTGCCCGCTCTGGCGCACGGGGAGCGGGTCGTCGTGGCGACCGCCACCCTGGCCCTGCAGCGCCAGCTGGTGGAGCGTGACCTGCCGCGGACGGTCGACGCGCTCCATCCGCAGCTGCGTCGGCGTCCGGAGTTCGCGATGCTCAAGGGCAGGTCGAACTACCTGTGCCTGCACCGGCTCCACGAGGGAGTGCCGCAGGACGAGGAGGAGGGCCTCTTCGACCAGTTCGAGGCCGCCGCTCCCACCAGCAAGCTGGGCCAGGACCTGCTGCGGATGCGCGACTGGGCGGACGGGACCGAGACCGGCGACCGTGACGACCTCACGCCCGGTGTGTCCGACCGGGCGTGGTCGCAGGTGTCGGTGTCGTCCCGGGAGTGCCTGGGCGCCTCGAAGTGCGCGTACGGAGCCGAATGCTTCGCGGAGATGGCCCGGGAGCGCGCCAAGCTCTCCGATGTGGTCGTCACCAATCACGCCCTGCTCGCCATCGACGCCATCGAGGGCGCTCCGGTCCTGCCCCAGCACGAGGTGCTGATCGTCGACGAGGCGCACGAACTGGTCTCCCGGGTCACCGGCGTCGCCACCGGCGAACTCACCCCCGGCCAGGTCAACCGGGCGGTGCGGCGGGCCGCGAAGCTCGTGAACGAGAAGGCCGCCGACCAGCTCCAGACCGCGGCCGAGGGCTTCGAGCGGCTGATGGAGCTGGCGCTGCCGGGGCGTCTGGAGGAGGTCCCGGAGGACCTCGGCTACGCGCTCATGGCACTGCGCGACGCCTGCCGTACGGTCATCTCCGCGATCGGCGCGACCCGCGACAAGTCGGTGCAGGACGAGGACGCCGTCCGCAAGCAGGCGCTGGCCTCCGTGGAGTCCGTGCACGACGTGGCGGAGCGGATCACGAACGGCTCCGAGTGGGACGTCGTCTGGTACGAGCGGCACGAGCCCCGCGGCGGAGCCGCATATCGGCACAGCGGGGCATCCGTGCGGGTCGCTCCCATGTCCGTCTCCGGACTGCTGCGGGAGAAGCTCTTCACCGACCGCTCGGTCATCCTGACCTCGGCGACCCTCAAGCTGGGCGGCGACTTCAACGGCGTCGGGGCCTCCCTGGGCCTCGCCCCCGAGGGCACCGAGGGCGACGACGTGCCCCAGTGGAAGGGCGTCGACGTGGGCTCGCCGTTCGACTACCGCAAGCAGGGCATCCTGTACGTCGCCAAGCACCTGGCGCGCCCCGCGCGGGACGGCGACCGCGGCGACATGCTCGACGAGCTCACGGAACTGATCCAGGCGGCCGGGGGCCGGACGCTGGGGCTGTTCTCCTCGATGAGGGCTGCCCAGCTGGCCGCCGAGGAACTGCGCTCCCGTATCCCGGAGTACCCGATCCTGCTCCAGGGCGAGGAGACGCTCGGCGAGCTGATCAAGAACTTCGCCGCCGACCCGAAGACCTGCCTCTTCGGCACGTTGTCGCTCTGGCAGGGCGTCGACGTCCCCGGACCGAGCTGCCAGCTGGTCGTCATGGACAAGATTCCGTTCCCGCGCCCGGACGACCCTCTGATGAGCGCCCGCCAGAAGGCGGTGGAGGAGGCCGGCGGCAACGGCTTCATGGCGGTCGCCGCCACGCACGCCGCGCTGTTGATGGCCCAGGGCGCGGGCCGCCTCGTACGGGCGTCGGGCGACCGCGGCGTGGTCGCCGTACTGGACCAGCGACTGGCGACGGCCCGGTACGGGAGCTATCTGAAGGCGTCACTGCCCGACTTCTGGTTCACCACCGACCGCAATCAGGTCCGCAAGTCGCTGGCCGCGATCGACGCGAAGGCGCGGCAGACGGAGGAGACGGAAGGCGACTGACCCTGGGCAAGGGCTCCCGGTGACCCGGGCAGGGGCTTCACGCCGGGCGCCGGGCTGGGTGCAACGCCGGATACCGACTCCGGGCACCCGGCCCCGCACAGCGCGGGGCCCCGGAACCGGCGCAGAGGTTCCGGGGCCCGGTCGAGTCGGCGGGTCGCTGTCGCGGCGTACCCGCCCGCCGTGGCGCTCAGACGCGGCGCAGTACGGCCACCACCTTGCCGAGGATGGTCGCGTCGTCACCGGGGATCGGCTCGTACGCCGAGTTGTGCGGGAGGAGCCAGACGTGGCCGTCCTCGCGCTTGAAGCGCTTGACGGTGGCCTCGCCCTCGAGCATCGCGGCCACGATGTCGCCGTTCTCGGCGACGGGCTGGCGGCGGACCGTGACCCAGTCGCCGTCGCAGATGGCGGCCTCGATCATCGAGTCGCCGACGACCTTCAGGACGAACAGCTCGCCGTCACCGACCAGCTGCCGGGGCAGGGGGAAGACGTCCTCGACGGACTCCTCGGCGAGGATCGGGCCACCGGCGGCGATGCGGCCGACGAGCGGGACGTACGACGCGGCCGGCTTGCCCGCGGTGTCCGTGGGCTGCACAGAGGCGGCCTGGTCGGAGCCGCGCACCTCGTAGGCGCGCGGGCGGTGCGGGTCGCGGCGCAGGAAGCCCTTGCGCTCCAGCGCCATCAGCTGGTGCGCGACGGAGGAGGTGCTGGAGAGGCCGACGGCCTGGCCGATCTCCCGCATCGACGGCGGGTAGCCGCGTCGTTGCACGGAGTCGCGGATGACCTCGATCACCCGGCGTTGGCGGTCGGTGAGTCCCGAGCTGTCGGCCCGGATGCCAGGAGGTCGGCCTGGCAGGGAGCGCTTGTGCCCCTCGGGATTCGTGGCGTCGCTCATGGCGTGCACCGGCTCAGGTCGGCCCTGGGGGCGCTCCTGGGCAGTGATGGTGGCACTGTCGGCGGTGGTGGTCACGTCGGCCCCTCTCGATGGTCTCCCTGCTGCACAACGGTAGTAGCTTTCGAAAGGTTGCGCCAAACACACGTTCGAGTGAAAAATCGCGAATCGCTCGCCCGGAACGCGTTTCTGGGTGTATGGCTCTCGCGGTGACTGGCGGACAAAAGGGTCCATTGCTGTACTCTTCACCGCCGTGGTGACAAACCTCGGGGACGTCGCTCCAGTCTGCCATCCGGCATCCCGTTCGACGGTGCGGGTCCCCTCATCTCTGCGGTAGTCCCACGCCCCCTCCTCGCGGCGCCCACGGTATCTCCGCATGCGCCCGGGCGATACGGCCGTGCGTGCGCGCGTCCGCCGCGCCGCTCTGGCCGTATGGGACCTGTACGTACCGGAGCGACACGCGTGCAGGGCGTGTATGTATGAGCCAAGCCCCACATCTAGTGGTTGGATTGCATCAGCAGCCCACAAGTTGTGGTCCCCCGGGTCTTCGGGCCCGCCGCGATCGCCTATGCTGGGGGCTGCTTCGAGGGGCCTGAAGGGCCTTTCGAGGCTATTGAGTCTGCTGTGAGGAGGGTTCGGAGTTCATGCACTGCCCCTTCTGCAGGCACCCCGACAGCCGAGTCGTCGACAGTCGTACGACCGACGACGGCACGTCGATCCGCAGGCGCCGCCAGTGCCCTGACTGCTCCCGTCGTTTCACGACCGTGGAGACGTGCTCGCTCATGGTGGTGAAGCGGTCCGGGGTCACCGAACCGTTCAGCCGCACGAAGATCATCAACGGTGTGCGCAAGGCCTGTCAGGGCCGGCCCGTCACCGAGGACGCGCTCGCGCAGCTCGGCCAGCGGGTCGAGGAGGCGGTGCGGGCCACCGGAAGCGCCGAGCTGACCACCCACGACGTGGGGCTGGCCATACTCGGCCCGCTGCAGGAACTCGACCTCGTCGCCTATCTGCGATTCGCCTCCGTCTATCGGGCGTTCGACTCGCTCGACGACTTCGAGGCCGCGATCGCGGAACTCAGGGAGGCGACGGGGCATCCCGGCGGAGACGGCGACGACGCCGGCGCGGGGAGCCAGGAGAACGACCGCGGGTCCACGGGGGCGGCACAGGTCCCCGAGCCTGCGAGCGCCGCCGACTGACCGGCGGGCCGGACCCGGACATCGGCGCCCGGGGCCAGGCCGGACGGCGGCGAGTGACAAAGACCTGTTGCGGGCGGTGCGAGAGATGTCCGCAACACAAGACAGAACACCGTGCCACGGGAACAATCGGGGCACTTCAGGGCGTTTTCGCCCGTACAGGGAGGCGGCATGACAGAGACGGCGAGCGGTCCGGCACGGAGTTCCCGCGCCAAGGGCACCAAGGCGGGCAAGGGACTCCGCGTCGAGCGCGTCCACACCACTCCCGGCGTCCACCCCTACGACGAGGTGGCCTGGGAGCGTCGTGACGTCGTCATGACCAACTGGCGCGACGGCTCGGTCAACTTCGAGCAGCGTGGCGTCGAGTTCCCCGAGTTCTGGTCGGTGAACGCGGTCAACATCGTCACCAGCAAGTACTTCCGGGGTGCCGTCGGCACCCCGCAGCGTGAGGTGAGCCTGAAGCAGCTCATCGACCGCATCGTGAAGACGTACCGGAAGGCCGGCGAGGACCACAAGTACTTCGCCTCGCCCGCCGACGCCGAGATCTTCGAGCACGAGCTGGCCTACGCCCTCCTGCACCAGATCTTCAGCTTCAACAGCCCCGTCTGGTTCAACGTCGGCACGCCCCAGCCGCAGCAGGTCTCCGCCTGCTTCATCCTGTCCGTCGACGACTCCATGGAGTCGATCCTCGACTGGTACAAGGAAGAGGGCATGATCTTCAAGGGCGGCTCGGGCGCCGGCCTGAACCTCTCGCGGATCCGCTCCTCCAAGGAGCTGCTCTCCTCCGGCGGCAACGCCTCCGGCCCGGTCTCCTTCATGCGCGGCGCCGACGCCTCCGCCGGCACGATCAAGTCCGGCGGCGCCACGCGCCGGGCCGCGAAGATGGTCATCCTCGACATCGACCACCCCGACATCGAGGACTTCATCCAGACCAAGGTCTCGGAGGAGGAGAAGATCCGCGCCCTGCGCGACGCGGGCTTCGACATGGACCTGGGCGGCGACGACATCACGTCCGTCCAGTACCAGAACGCCAACAACTCGGTCCGCGTGAACGACACGTTCATGAAGGCCGTCCAGGACGGCGGCAAGTTCGGCCTGACGTCCCGCATGACCGGCGAGGTCATCGAAGAGGTCGAGGCCAAGTCGCTGTTCCGCAAGATGGCCGAGGCCGCGTGGGCGTGTGCCGACCCGGGCATCCAGTACGACGACACCATCAACCACTGGCACACCTGCCCGGAGTCCGGCCGGATCAACGGCTCGAACCCCTGCAGCGAGTACATGCACCTGGACAACACGTCCTGCAACCTCGCCTCGCTGAACCTGATGAAGTTCCTGAAGGACGACGGCAAGGGCAACCAGTCCTTCGACGCCGAGCGCTTCGCCAAGGTCGTCGAGCTCGTCATCACCGCGATGGACATCTCCATCTGCTTCGCGGACTTCCCGACCCAGAAGATCGGCGAGAACACCCGCGCCTTCCGCCAGCTCGGCATCGGTTACGCCAACCTCGGCGCCCTGCTGATGGCGACCGGCCACGCCTACGACTCCGACGGCGGCCGCGCCCTGGCCGGCGCCATCACCTCCCTGATGACCGGCACGTCGTACCGGCGCTCCGCCGAGCTCGCCGCGATCGTCGGCCCGTACGACGGTTACGCCCGCAACGCGCAGCCGCACCTGCGGGTCATGAAGCAGCACTCCGACGAGAACGCCAAGGCCGTCCGCATGGACGACCTGGACACGCCGGTCTGGGCCGCCGCCACCGAGGCCTGGCAGGACGTGCTGCGCCTCGGCGAGAAGAACGGCTTCCGCAACTCCCAGGCGTCCGTCATCGCCCCGACCGGCACCATCGGTCTCGCGATGTCCTGCGACACCACCGGCCTCGAGCCCGACCTCGCCCTGGTCAAGTTCAAGAAGCTGGTCGGCGGCGGCTCGATGCAGATCGTCAACGGCACCGTCCCGCAGGCCCTGCGCCGCCTGGGTTACCAGGAGGAGCAGATCGAGGCGATCGTCGCCCACATCGCCGAGCACGGCAACGTGATCGACGCCCCCGGCCTCGCGCACGAGCACTACGAGGTCTTCGACTGCGCCATGGGCGAGCGCTCCATCTCCGCGATGGGCCACGTCCGTATGATGGCCGCGATCCAGCCGTGGATCTCCGGTGCCCTCTCCAAGACGGTCAACCTGCCGGAGTCGGCGACCGTCGAGGACGTCGAGGAGGTCTACTTCGAGGCCTGGAAGATGGGCGTCAAGGCGCTCGCCATCTACCGCGACAACTGCAAGGTCGGTCAGCCCCTCTCCGCCAAGACCAAGGAGAAGGAGAAGGCCGAGGTCACGGAGAAGGCCGAGGCGACCATCCGCGAGACGGTCGAGAAGATCGTCGAGTACCGCCCGGTGCGCAAGCGCCTCCCGAAGGGTCGTCCCGGGATCACCACCTCCTTCACGGTCGGCGGCGCCGAGGGCTACATGACGGCCAACTCCTACCCGGACGACGGTCTCGGCGAGGTCTTCCTGAAGATGTCCAAGCAGGGCTCGACCCTGGCGGGCATGATGGACGCCTTCTCCATCGCGGTCTCCGTCGGCCTCCAGTACGGCGTGCCGCTGGAGACGTACGTCTCGAAGTTCACCAACATGCGCTTCGAGCCGGCCGGTATGACGGACGACCCGGACGTGCGGATGGCGCAGTCGATCGTCGACTACATCTTCCGCCGCCTGGCGCTGGACTTCCTGCCCTTCGAGACGCGCTCCGCGCTCGGCATCCACTCCGCCGAGGAGCGTCAGCGTCACCTGGAGACGGGTTCGTACGAGCCTTCCGACGACGAGCTCGACGTCGAGGGCCTGGCCCAGTCGGCGCCGCGCGCCCAGGAGCTGAAGGCCGTCGCCACGCCGAAGGCCGAGGTCGAGGCGGCCAAGCCCGCTCCGCAGCAGGCGCACACCAGCGCCGAGCTGGTGGAGATGCAGCTGGGCATCCAGGCCGACGCTCCGCTGTGCTTCTCCTGCGGCACGAAGATGCAGCGCGCCGGTTCCTGCTACATCTGCGAGGGCTGCGGCTCGACCAGCGGTTGCAGCTGACGACGCGTAGGTCCACATGAGTAAGGGGCGCCCGCCACTGGCGGGCGCCCCTTACTCACGCAGCTCACGCACGGGTCCCGCCCGCTCGTCGTACGGGCGAGGTGGCGAGGTCAGGGGCGGCGGATCGTGCCCATGACGCGTGTGAACGCTGCCGGGTCGCCTTCGAAGCCGTGCACCCCGGCCCGGAACTGCCAGGCCCCCGTCTCGTCCCGGACGAACTCCGCGACCGTCGCCGCCGTCGCGCCCCGGACACCGCTGAAGTCGTCCGTGGCGAGGTCGGTGTAGCCCTCCCTGATGCGCAGGCCAGGGTTGGTCACGTCGGTGAAGGTCCGGTCCTCGGTGCCCTGCTGGATCGCGACGCCCACCACCACGCGCGCGTACCGGGCGTCCAGCCGCCCCAGCTCCAGTGTCATGACCTCGTCGAAACCGAAGCCCTTGCCGTCCTTGCTGTCCCGGTTGAGATAGATGGTGCCGTCGGGGGAGCGGCTGTCGAAATGCACCACGTAGGAGGGATCGCCGTACGGATCCGCCGCCGTGTAGGTCCCCGCGACGACGTCCAGGTCGGCGGGCGGCTCACCCGCCGGACTCGGGTCCCACCGCAGCGCGACCTCGACCTTGCCGATTCCCTTGCTGAGGCCGTTCACGAACTTCCCCTTCCCAGGTCCCCCGCCCTGCCCGGCCACCTCAAGTGCCGAGCGGTGACGGCCGGTTGTCCATCCTGCCACGCACAGCGAGGCAGTCGCGGGCAAGCGGTCCTCCCGAGAGTGACCGGTGCCACGTTCCCTGGCCTTACCATGGCGCGGTGCTGGTCAAGTGGATTCGCTGCACCGTGGTGGACCGCCGCGGTTTCGAGCGGGGGCAGCGGAAGTGGGCGGGGCTTCCGGGGGAGCCGGGTTTTCGGGGGCAGGGGGGTGGCTGGAGCCGGGGGCGACCGGACGTGGCGCACGTCTTCGCCTTCTGGGAGAGCCGTGCCTTCTACGACTCCTTCATGGCCCGCTCACACGACCGGCTCGCGGCTGCCCAGGCGGGCACCTTCAAGGACGCCCAGGTCAGGCTCTTCGATTACCGGTTCGATGTGAAGACCGGGTTCGAGCCGCGCTTCACGGACGCCGACCTGCTGCGGGTGGCGCTCTGCCGCGTCCACGAGGAGCGGGCCGAGCACTACGTCCTCATGCAGGAGAAGGTATGGAACCCCGCGATGGCCGGCTCGCCCGGCATGATCCGCGGGCTGTTCGGCGAGGCACCGGGGAACGAGTACCTGGTCCTGTCCATGTGGCGGTCGGCCGCCGAGCACGGCAAGTACCGCACCGAGCGGGTCGAGCGGCTCGCGCTGCGCGCCCAGACGGAGGCCGACATCGCCGCCCTGACGGGAGACATCGTGCAACTGGAACCCTCGTGGACCGTTTGAGCCGGTCCCACTCTCCCGGTGTCGACGTGCGCCGACCGGGGTGTGGGGACTGTGTGACGTACGCCGTATGGGGCCCGTTGGAGTGCTTGCTTCCGCCCGTCTCGATCTAGGGTTCTGGCATGGCACGACCACGGCGCATCGTTCTTGTCCGGCACGGCGAGTCGACGGGCAACGTCGATGACTCCGTGTACGAGCGCGAACCCGACCACGCGCTGGCCCTCACCGCGCAGGGCCGGGCGGAGGCGGAGGAGACGGGCAAGAGGCTGCGCGAGGTCTTCGGCGGCGAGCGGGTCAGTGTGTACGTCTCCCCGTACCGCCGGACGCACGAGACGCTGCGCGCCTTCAACCTCGACCCTGGCCTTATACGGATTCGGGAGGAGCCACGGCTCCGTGAGCAGGACTGGGGCAATTGGCAGGACCGGGACGACGTGCGTCTGCAGAAGGCCTACCGGGACGCCTACGGCCACTTCTTCTACCGTTTCGCCCAGGGTGAGTCCGGAGCCGACGTGTACGACCGGGTCGGCGGCTTCCTGGAGAGTCTCTTCCGCAGCTTCGAGGATCCCGATCATCCGCCGAACGTGCTCCTGGTGACCCACGGTCTGGCCATGCGGCTGTTCTGCATGCGGTGGTTCCACTGGACGGTCGCGGAATTCGAGTCGCTGTCCAACCCCGGGAACGGTGAGATGCGGATGCTCGTTCTCGGTGAGGACGGCAAGTACACCCTTGACCGCCCCTTCGATCGCTGGCGAGATCCGGAACCGTACGGGATCACCGGATAGAGTGGCAGTGCGATGACCGCTCATTCATCTCCTGACGGGCGCCTGGACCGGGCCCTGTCCAGCCTGCGCGGACTGTCGGTGGGGGACGCGCTGGGCTCACAGTTCTTCGTGCCCGCGAACTACCCGCTGCTGAAACGGCGCGAGCTGCCCCCCGGCACCTGGCAGTGGACGGACGACACGGAAATGGCCTGCTCCGTGGTCTCCGTCCTGGCCACGCACCACCGCATCGACCAGGACGCGCTGGCGCTCTCCTTCGCCCGGCACCACGACTTCGACCGCGGCTACGGGCCCGCGGTCAACCGCCTCCTGCGACTGGTCCGGGAAGGCGGCGACTGGCGCGAACTCGCCGCCGCGCTGTTCAACGGTCAGGGATCCTGGGGCAACGGTGCCGCCATGCGCATCGCCCCGCTGGGTGCCTGGTACGCGGACGACCCCGAGCAGGCGACCCATCAGGCGGAGATCTCGGCCTACCCCACGCATCAGCACCGCGAGGCGGTGGTCGGCGCCATGGCGGTCGCCGCGGCCGCCGCACTGGCCGCGGATCCCGCCGGCCCGCCCGCTCCGCACGCGCTCCTCGACGGGGTCGTGGCCCTGGTACCGAAGAGCGCGGTCGGCGCCGGACTCCGCCGCGCCCGGGACATGCTCGACTACGGCGACGCGGCCACGGTCGCCGCGGTGCTGGGCTGCGGCAGGCGTACGACGGCCCATGACACGGTTCCCTTCGCCCTCTGGTCCGCGGCACGCGCCCTCGGCGACTACGAGCGCGCTTTCTGGACGACCGCCCAGGTCGGCGGGGACGTGGACACGACCTGCGCCATCGTGGGCGGGGTGGTCGCCGCCGGCAAGGCGGGAGCGCCGCCGGCCGAGTGGGCGGGGCGGGTCGAGGCGCTGCCCGGGTGGATGGCGATGTGACGTCGGCCTAGCCGGGTCAGCCGGGCCAGCCGGTCTGCGACGGCGGCCGACGGAGGGGCGGCGGAATCCGCTTCGACTCTCCGTGTGCGACGGGAACTCTCCGTGACTGCCCGTCCGTTGTCGTGACATCCGCTGTGCGAGACATGAGCCCCGCACAGCCCGGAGTGTCACGAGGGGGTGGGTCATGGGAATGCTGCTGTTGCCGGTCTCCGTGCCGCTGTCCCTCATGCTGCTGTTCCTCGTGCTGCTCGCCCGGTCGAGCGCGCCGCCGACCGCGAGCCGCCGGGGCGGGCACCGGCCGGCGTGCGGCACGCCCGCCGGTGCACACCGTCCGGCCCGCGGGAGCGCACCGTCAGCCGATTCCCGGCCCGGCCGAGCCGGACAGGGCCTCCAGATCGCTCTTGCGTACCCGGATCACCAGCCAGGCCGTGGCCAGGGCGAGTACGGCCATGACGGCAGCCGGAATGAAGGCCGCCGAGATGCCCTGCGCCAGCACTTCGTGCCCCCATGGCGCCGGCAGCTGGTGCGTCTGGGCGAACTCCGCCTTCTGTTCCGCGGAGCCGTTGGTGAGGAAGTCCGCGCCCTGCTTCTCCGCCTCGTCCTTGGTGGCGGTGCCGAACACCGTCGTCAGGATGGCGAGGCCGATCGATCCGCCCACCTGCTGCATCGCGTTGAGCAGGCCGGAAGCCGCGCCCGCCTCGTGCTGGGCGACCCCGGAGACGGCGGTCAGCGTGAGCGTCACGAAGTTCAGACCCATGCCGAACCCGAAGATCAGCATCGGTCCGAGGACTCCGCCGACATAGGAGCTGTCGGAGCTGATCAGGGCCTGCCAGCCGAGCCCGACCGCGGCGAGTGTCGAGCCCACGACCATGAACGGCTTCGGGCCGAACACGGGCAGGAACCGCTGCGACAGCCCCGCCCCGAGCGCGATCACCACTGTGACCGGGAGGAAGGCCAGACCGGCCTGGATGGGGGTGTAGCCCAGCACGTTCTGAACGAACAGCACGATGTAGAAGAACATGCCGAACATCGCCGCTGCCAGGCTCAGCATGATCACGTACGTGCCGGCGCGGTTGCGGTCGGCGAACATCCTCAGAGGAGTGATCGGCTCCTTGGCTCGCGACTCGATGAACACGAAGGAGAGCAGCAGGACCACCGCGGCCGCGAAGGAACCGATGGTCAGGTTGTCCCGCCAGCCCTCGTCCGCGGCGCGGATGAAGCCGTAGACGAGGGACGCCATGCCCGCCGTCGAGGTCACCGCCCCGGCGATGTCGAATCGTCCGGAGTGCCGCTCGGACTCGCTGATGTACAGCGGGGTGAGCACGGCGATCAGGACACCGATCGGCACGTTGACGAAGAGCACCCAGCGCCAGTCGAGCCATTCGGTGAGCATGCCGCCCGCCAGCAGGCCTATGGCGCCGCCGCCCGCGGAAACGGCCGCGAAGACGCCGAAGGCCCGGTTGCGTTCCGGCCCTTCGGGGAAGGTGGTGGTAATGAGGGCCAGCGACGTCGGCGACGCGATGGCGCCTCCCACACCTTGCAGGACACGCGCCGCCAGCAGTTGCCAGGGCTCCTGGGCGAAGCCACCGAGCAGCGAGGCGAAGGTGAACAGCAGGATGCCGGTCATGAAGACCCGGCGACGGCCGAGGATGTCACCGGCCCGGCCGCCGAGCAGGAGCAGACCGCCGAAGGTGAGCGTGTAGGCGCTGACGACCCACGTGAGGTCGGTGGTGCTGAAGCTGAGCGCTTCTTGAATGTGCGGGAGAGCGATGTTCACAATCGTCGCGTCGAGTACCACCATGAGTTGGCAGGCCGCGATGACCGTGAGCGCGATGCCGGGACGCCCCTCCCGGCGGGCCGCTCCCGGCTTCTGGTCTTTGATCAGAGAAGACGTTGTCACTGTGTGTCCCCCACGACTGACTTAGTGAACGCTGGCGTTCACTGTTGCCTCAACGTTAGTGACTCCCCGACAGTGAACGCAAGCGTTCACTTGTTGTGCGGCCGTGCGCGTCGTCCCCCGTTGTGTCCGCGCGGTACGCCCCCGACCCCGAAATTCCGTCCCCCGCTTCCTGGAGACCCCCGACATGGTTGCTTCGCACTGGGCGGCCGCCTCCGCCCGGACACCCTCCCGCAGGCGTGGCGCGGTCCTCGAACGCGCGATCCTCGACGCCGCGCTGGACCAGCTCGGCACCGTCGGCTGGAACGGCCTGACGATGGAGGGTGTGGCCGCCGGAGCCCAGACCGGCAAGGCCGCGGTCTATCGCCGCTGGCCGTCCAAGGAGGACTTGGTCGCGGACGCACTCCGTGCCGGGCTGCCGCGTTTCGACACGGTGCCCGACCTGGGGAGCGTGCGTGAGGACCTCCTGGCGCTGTGCCTGAGGGCGCGCGACGCGATGTTCTCCCGCCCCGGGTCCGCCTTGCGATCAGTGATTCACGAATGCGACACCATGCAGGCGGAGCGTTTCCATGCGGTGATCCTCAAGGGGGTGGTCGAGCCGACTCTCACGATGCTCCGCGAGGTCATCAGCCGCGGAATAGAGCGGGAAGAGGTCCGGCGCGACGCGGCGAACGGATACGTCTTCGACGCCATCCCGGCGATGATGATGTACCGCTCGAAGATTTGTGGAAGTGAATGGACGGACCAGGAGATCGAGGAAATGATCGACCAGCTGATGGTTCCGCTGCTGCGGCCCTGACGGCCTGCGGCCCTCGGTTGCGTGGGCCCGGGTCCCGTTTGGGGAACCGGGGTGTCGCCGGAGGTTCGGGGCGGCGTACGCTAAGCACGCCATGCCGTACGAACCACCTACTCACACCGTCGAGCGCTCTCTCCGCGCCACGACCGGAGCGAAGATCATTGCCGGTGTCGACGAGGTGGGGCGCGGTGCGTGGGCCGGGCCGGTCACCGTCTGCGCCGCGATCACCGGACTGCGTCGGCCCCCGGTCGGCCTCACCGACTCCAAGCTGCTCACCATCAAGCGACGCACGGAACTCGCCGCGGAGCTGCGGACCTGGGTGACCTCCTATACCCTGGGGCACGCCTCTCCGGAGGAGATCGACGCGCTGGGGATGACCGCGGCGCTGCGACTCGCGGCGGTGCGCGCCCTGGAGACCCTGCCGATCCGCCCCGACGCCGTCATCCTCGACGGCAAGCACGACTATCTCGGGACGCCTTGGAAGGTCCGTACGGTGATCAAGGGTGACCAGTCCTGCGTGGCCGTCGCGGCCGCCTCGGTGCTCGCCAAGGTCCAGCGCGACAAAATGATGGCCGAACTGGGTGTCGACCATGCAGACTTCGGTTTCGCGGACAACGCCGGGTATCCGTCGCCCGTGCACAAGGCCGCACTGGCGGAACGGGGACCCACCCCGCACCACCGGTTGTCGTGGGCGTATCTTGATGCGCTGCCCCAGTGGCGGCACCTCAAGAAGGTCCGCAGTTGGGTGGACGGAAGCGTTCCGGAAATCGAGGGCCAGCTCGGATTCGATTTCTGACGATTCCGCTCGCAGGTATGTGTCACCCGCCGACGCGAGCCGCACCAACGTTTGATAAATATCAGCTCATGCCTCTCATTCCCGAGGAGCCTCAGATTCACGAGCAGGCCCAGGGTCCCCGCGCCACTCCGGCCAGCGGCCGCACCGCGCCGACCCCCCGCCCCGTACCCGGCCCCCGCCCCGCGGCTCCGCCGCGCCCCGGCCGTCCCGGTCCCGCGCGGCCGGCGCCGCCGGCGCAACGCGCGTCGCGCGACACGGCCGTGACCAAACCCGGACCGTCGGGTCCGGCTGCTCCGGCAGCCGCCCCGGCCGCCCCGCAGATCCAGCTGATCCCGGCTTCTCCCGAAGGCGCGCTCGACGCTGCCGAGGAGGCCGTGGACCTGCTGCTGGACTCGGGCCGCACCCCCGGCGACGTGCTGGTGATCACCACCGGCGAACCGCACCCGTGGGCCGCCCACGAACTGTCCTTCGGCGATGCCGCCTACTGGGCACAGCACGACGCGGGCGACGACGTCTTCTACGCTGACGCCGCCGTCGCGGACCGTGCCGCGTCGAGGGCCGTGGTCGTGGTCGCGCTCGGTGGCGGCCCCGAATCCGCCGCTGTCACCGCCCTGTCCGTGGCCCACTCCCTGGCCGGCGCCCTGCTGATCGTCTGCGGTGACCCGCAGCGGATCAACTCGGTGCTGGGCGCGGGCGTCTGAGCCACGTCCGCCGCGCGCGGCGGACGCCGGTGTGACACGGGGGCCGCCGAGTCGGCCCCCGCACGCTGGCGGGTTCGACGCGTCCGTCCGGCCGACGTCCGCTGGGCGGCGTACGGGTGTTGCCAGGTGATCTCACAGACCTGGACGTCGCGGCGCGCCCCCGGACTGCGCCGCGCCCGTGGCGCTCAGCGAGCCGCCGCGCGGCGCAGCACGTCCGAGGCGACGCCGCCGGTGCGCGGTGGCGGTGGCGGCGTCTCCGACGTGGCGAACGGCTCCGGCGTCGACGCCGCGTTGGGCCGGCGTCCCCCACGGCCCTCGCCGAGGACCTGCCAGCCGTCACGGGTCAGCGTGATGTACGCGCCGCAGCGCAGTCCGTGCAACGTGCACGCGTCCCGCAGCCCCCACATCCACGCGCCGTCCTCCTCCGTCCAACGTGCGTCGCCCTCGCGGCAGTAGAGCAGCACGGCGGTGCGCACCGGAGTGCGCCGCCGCAGGTCGTGCGGGATGACCCGGCGAAGCTGGGCGAGCAGAGTGTTGCGGAACATCCATCCGTCGGCCGGGGCCCGGTGGCTGGTGAACGAGGCGCTCGCACGCAGTCGTTCGTCCGGATCGAGCACGGCCACGATCGCGGTCGCCGGCCTGGGGCGGTGCCGCGAATGCAGTCCGCCGACGATCTCCCGTGGATTGCGCAGCAGCGGGATTCCGGCAGCGGCCCACTCCGCCGGTTCGAGCATGCGAGTGGCGGAAGCGGCGGACGACGACAATGAAGCCGCCGAGGACGGAGCGAATCCGAAGGTCACGTTCCTCCCTTCGGCTACGCGCCCACACTGCGGGCGGGGTCGGATTCGGGGGAGCGCGCACCGCAGTGAAGCCCTGCCGGATCACGGACGAGCCGTGCGGGGAGCGGACTTCAATTCTTCCTGTCGAACTTGGTTGCGGCAACGAGCAATTGGGGCCGACGACCGTTATCGGATGATGCGCGTCCTATATCCCTACCCAGAGCGCACCCGGGTGACGCACGGGACGTCCCGCCCGCGGCCCGCGCGGACCCTGGGTCCGGCGCCGTGCGCCCCCGGCGGTTGATCAGCCCTGGACGGCCAGGACCAGTGGCAACACCCCCCGGGCACCGGCGCGGCGGAGCAGCCGGGCCGCCACCGCGAGGGTCCAGCCGGTCTCGGTGCGGTCGTCCACGAGGAGAACCGGGCCCTCGAGTCCGGAGAGCGCGGCGGCGAGGGCGGGCGGTACCGTCAGCGTGCCGTCGAGTGCCTTGAGCCGCTGCGCGCTGTTGCTGCGGGAGGCCCTGGACGCCTCGCCCGTGTACTCGACCGAACCGAGGAGCGGCAGCCGTCCGACCTCGGCGATGCGTGCACCGAGCGAGTGGATCAGCTGAGGCCGGGTGCGCGAGGCGACGGTCACCACCCCGACGGGACGCGGCCGGCCGCCGGCCGCGCCCGAGGCCCAGCCGCCGGGACCCTTCGCCCAGTCGGCCAGTACAGCCACGACGGCCTGCGCGACATCGTCCGGCACGGGGCCGTCCGGAGCCTGGGCGGAGAGCATCGGTCGCAGCCGGTTGCCCCAGCCGATGTCGGACAGTCGTCCCAACGCCCGGCCGGGCTCGGCTTGTTCCCCGGCCGGAATGCGCCCCTTCAGCTCGACGCCGATGGCCGGAAGCCCGGTCGGCCACATGCGGCGCGGCTCCACCTCGACGCCGGCCCGGCCCAGATCGACCCGCGCGGCGTCGAGGGCGTCGGTGGAGGTGTCCGCGGTGAAGCGCGGGCCCGCGCAGTTGTCGCAGTGGCCGCAGGGCTTGGCCCCCTCGTCGTCCAGCTGGCGTTGCAGGAACTCCATCCGGCAGTCCGTCGTCGAGGCGTAGTCGCGCATCGCCTGCTGTTCGGCCTTCCGCTGCCGCGCGACCCAGTCGTACCGCTCCGCGTCGTACGCCCACGGCTGCCCGGTCGCGATCCAGCCGCCCTTGACCCGCTTGACCGCGCCGTCCACGTCGAGGACCTTGAGCATGGTCTCCAGGCGGGAGCGGCGCAGCTCCACCAGGGGCTCCAGAGCGGGCAGGGACAGGGGGCGCTCCGCGCCCGCGAGGATGTCGAGCGTGCGGCGCACCAGGTCCTCCGACGGGAAGGCCAGCGAGGCGAAGTACTCCCAGATCGCCTCGTCCTCCTTCCCCGGCAGAAGGAGCACCTCGGCATGCTCGACACCGCGCCCGGCACGGCCGACCTGCTGGTAGTACGCGATGGGGGAGGAGGGCGAGCCCAGGTGCACCACGAAACCGAGGTCGGGCTTGTCGAATCCCATGCCCAGCGCCGAGGTGGCGACCAGTGCCTTGACCCGGTTGGCGAGCAGGTCGTCCTCGGCCTGCTGCCGGTCCGCGTTCTCGGTCTTGCCGGTGTAGGAGGCGACGGTGTGGCCGCGCTGCCGCAGGAAGGCGGTGACCTCCTCGGCGGCGGCCACGGTGAGCGTGTAGATGATCCCGGAGCCCGGCAGCCGGTGGAGGTGGTCGGCGAGCCAGGCCATCCGGTGCGCGGCGTCGGACAGTCGCAGCACACCCAGGCTCAGGCTCTCC
This sequence comes from Streptomyces sp. NPDC096048, assembly GCF_044763415.1. NCBI lineage: Bacteria > Bacillati > Actinomycetota > Actinomycetes > Kitasatosporales > Streptomycetaceae > Streptomyces > Streptomyces sp. NPDC096048. The sequence goes on along the minus strand of NZ_JBIWGG010000011.1, from coordinate 299,636 downwards.
CGGTCCAGCGGGCCGCGCAGCACCAGCGCGTCCGACGTCCCGCCGGTGCCGAGCTGCTCCGCCACGTCGGCGGTCACGCGCGCGTTGGCGGTGGCCGTGGTCGCCAGGACGGGCACGCCGGGCGGTAGGTCGGTGAGCATCGTGCGCAGCCGCCGGTAGTCCGGACGGAAGTCGTGGCCCCAGTCGGAGATGCAGTGGGCCTCGTCCACCACGAGCAGCCCGGTCGCGGCGGAGAGCTTGGGCAGGACCTGATCGCGGAAGTCCGGGTTGTTGAGCCGCTCGGGACTCACCAGCAGTACGTCGACCTCGCCCGCGGCGATCTCGTCCTGGACCGCGTCCCACTCCTCGGTGTTGGAGGAGTTGATGGTCCGGGCGCGGATGCCGGCCCGTGCCGCGGCCTCGACCTGGTTGCGCATCAGGGCGAGCAGCGGGGAGACGATCACCGTGGGTCCGGCCCCCCGGTCACGGAGCAGCGCGGTCGCCACGAAATAGACCGCGGACTTGCCCCATCCCGTGCGCTGGACGACCAGGGCCCGGCGCCGGTCGGCGACCAGCGCCTCGATGGCCCGCCACTGGTCCTCCCGCAGCCGGGCGGCGCCGGAGGCGTCCCCGACGAGGCGGGCGAGGACCGTGTCGGCGGCTGTCCGGAGATCCGCGTTGCTCGTGTGCTCCATGCGTTCCATACAACAGGACGGGACTGACAGCCGGGCGGTGGGGCGGGACGGCGCGGTCGGCGGGCGCCGCCAGGTGACGTGTCCCTGATGGGACTTATCCACAGGGCAAAGCGGAACTTCTCGATCCGCGAGATCGTCGGGCCATGACGAACCACAGCGAGACGACTGGCTCCTCCGAGAACGGTGACATCCCCGGCTCCGTGACGCCGGGCCGGACGGCCCGTACCCGGTACGACGGCCCTGGCGACGAGCACCAGATCACCCTGCGCACCCCCGCCGAGTTGGCCGACGCCCTGCCGTACCTGCTCGGGTACCGACCCGAGGACAGCATCGTTCTGGCCGCCCTGCGCGACAGGGACGGACGGGGCCGTTTCGGGGGCCGGGCCCGGCTCGGCATTCCCGCGAACGCGGACGACTGGGCGGGCGCCGCCGCACAACTGGTCCACGGCCTGGTGACCGGCAGCGAGCGCCGAGGCGTGCGGCCCGAGCAGATGGTCGCCTACCTCTGCCAGGAACCGGCGCAGGGCGAGACCGGCCGGGAGGTGATGGAGCGATTGCGGCCGCTGGCCCAGAAGCTGCGTGTCGAGTGCGGCGCCCTCGACGTACCGGTCGTCGAGGCGCTGTGCATCTCGGCGGGCCGTTTCTGGTCGTACTGCTGCGACGAGGAAGCCTGCTGCCCGGCGGAGGGCGTGCCCATGGGACTGCCGGGCACGTCCGTGCTGGCCGCGGCGGCCACCTACGCCGGAATCCAGGTGCGCGGTTCGCTGAGCGAGCTGCGGGCCAGGTTGCTGCCCGGGGAGAACGCCACGGCACGCGAACAGGAGGCGGCCCTGGACGCGGCTGCCGTGACCGTGGTCTCAAGGATCCTCGATGACGCCGGGCGTTCGGACGTGGCCGAGGAGACGCTGGATCTGGCACAGCGGGTCATGCGACGCCTCGCCGACGCACCGCCCGTGTCCGGCATGCCCGCCGAGGATCTGCGCGACGACCAACTGCTCGCGCACGACGAGGCGGCGGCGCTGATCCTCGGCCTCCAGGACCGCACGACCCGCGACCGTGCGGCGGAGTGGATGGAGGGTGACGAGGCGGGACCCGCGTTGCGTCTCTGGCGGGCCCTGGCCCGTCGCTGCGTCCGCTCCTACGGCGAACACGCCGCCGCGCCCCTCACTCTCGCGGGCTGGGTCGCGTGGTCCGCCGGCGATGAGCTGGAGGCCCGGGAGGCTCTGGCCATGGCACTCGGCGCGGACCCCGACTACCTCTTCGCCCGACTTCTGCACCAGGCGTGCAACGAGGGCCTCGATCCCGAGTCGGTCCGCCGCTGCCTGCGAGCGGAGCGCGGGGGCCGTGGAGGCGGGGGAGGCGGCGCCGCGGACGGGGAGGAGCAGGCCGACGGGTCCGTGAAACGCGAGCCGGCCGTGTCTTCGTCCGCTCCTCAGGTGCCAGCCGGCCGCCGGCGCCGCACGCGCTCCGTCGTCCCGGCCGATGCAGTCCGTCGCCGTGCGAGGGCGCAGGGCCGTGAGCCGGGCGGGAGGATCGGGCGCCCCCGCACTCCGGCGGGTGGTGAACGCCCGGGCGGCGCACGGACGGGCCGAACGCGGTCGCGCGCCACGGGGGCAGAGGCAACGGGCCGGAGGGAGGCCTGCGCGGAAAGGACAAGTGGGGGCGAGCACGGGACCGAAGGGGGCGAAGAGCGAGCCTGAGGACGCGGGGAGGGGGCTCCAGGAGGCTGGGGACTACAGATCGACGGTGCTCGTCGGGGGAAGCCGGACGTCGCTCAAGCGGCGGGCGCCGTCCGGCACCGAACTCCGCTGTGCCGTCGTGGCCGGTCGGCAGATACCGGCGGACAGGGTGGGGGAGGCGGCCTGCGGCCGGGGCCCTCATCTGCCGGGCGACCCCGCCGCAAGCGTGACCCGGAGGAGACCCGTTCCGTTCACCTGAGTGGCGGTACACCCGGACCGACCGGGACACCGCGCCCCAGCTGTCCGGTCGGACCCCACACGGCGCCGTTCCGCTGGAGGCGCACCGAGCAAAGAGGGAGCCCTGCCATGCACCAGCCGACCCCGCCCTTCACCGTCCCCGTCTCTCCCTTCGCCGCCCCGGACACCGCTGCCGTCGGACGGAGGGCCGCGCTGCCGTCCCTCGCCGTTTCCGTGGCGCATGCCGGAAGGCGCGGCTCGGGGCAGGATCAGAACCTCGGCCCGCCGACGGCCCGTCCCCGGCCGGGGGCATCCTTCTCACCGTCGTGGTCAGATGCGGAGCCGGTGACTCCTCGGAGTGTGCCGTCCGCGACGCCGCACAGGTTTGGGGACCTGCCTCCCGCTCACAGGCCCGGGGACCTGCCTCCCGCTCACAGGCCCGGGGACCTGCCTCCCGCTCACAAGACCATGATCGGCGTGGCCCTTCCCGGCCTCGTGATCTCGACGGAGCAGGGGCAGCTGACCGGTCTGGGACTGGAGGGGTTCTACCGCGCGGGTCGGCGCCTGCTCTCCCGGTGCCGCCTTCGCGTGGCCGGGCGTGAACCCCTAGCGTCGCAGGCCCGGATGACAGGCGCCCACCGTGCCCGCTTCGTGGCGACGCTCCGGACGTCGTCCGCGCCGGGCCCGGACCCGGACGTCATGGTCGAGCGGACCCGGGACGCCGACGGTACGGAGCGGATCACGTTGCGCAGTTGGGCACCCCACCCCCTGCGGCTGCCGGTCGAGGTGGCCCTCGGTACGGACTTGGCCGACCTGGGGTCGATCGCCGCCGGCCGCGCGGGCCCCGCCCTGTCGGCCAGTGTCCACGACTCCGGCCTGCGGTGGTCCGGTGCCGCGGGCAGCGCGTCGGTCACGGCCGTCCCGCCGCCCGCCGAGGCGCTGGCCTCCGCCGGACTGCTGCGGTGGGAGTTCCACTTGCCTCCGGGCGGCAGCACGAGCCTCGAACTGCGCGTGCGACCGGACGGCGCGGGCCCGCTCCGGGCGGTGGGCCGCACGGCGGCCGACCCGCTGGCCTCCGCGCACGCCACCGGCGACGATCCCGGGGCCCCCGCCCTCCTGCGGACCAGCATCGAAGACCTCAGAGGCCTGCTCCTGCGCGATCCCGCGCATCCCGCCGACGTCCATCTCGCGGCCGGCGTTCCCTGGCGCTGCGGTCCGGCGCCCGCCGAGGCTCTCGCCGCCGCCCGGATGACACTTCCTCTCGGCACCCGGCTCGCCGCCGGAACGCTGCGCGCCCTCGCCCGCACCCAGTACCGCGGCCCCGGTCCGCGGTCCGGCATGATCCCCGGACCCAGACGTGACACCGGCCCGCACCTGCCACCGGGCTGCACCGGTACCGAGGCCACCCTGCTGTTCCCCGTGCTCCTCGCGGAAGCCCGCCGCTGGGGGCTCAGCGAACAGGAGACGCGGGAGCTGATGCCGGCGGCCGAGCGGTGTCTGGCGTGGCTGCGCGCCACGGCCGGGGACGGCACGTACGTGCCCGATCCGCACCCGGGCGGACCCGTCCGGTGCGAGACCCAGGCTCACGCCCACCGCGCCGCCCTGCTCGGTGCCGAGCTGCTCGATGACTTCGGCAGACCGGGCGGCGACGGACTGCGGCAGTGGGCCCGGCGGCTGCGGACGACGTTCCAGCGGGACTTCTGGATCGAGGACCCGGCAGGCGGACGGCCCGCGGCGGCACGAGCCCCGGACGGACGCCTCGTGCCGCACCTGAGCGCGGCCGCGGCTCACCTCCTCGACACCGGGCTGCTCGGTGGAGGCATCCTGGCCCCGGGCCTGCTCGATCCGGTGCGGACCGGCCGCCTCGCCCGGCTGCTGGGCAATCCGGCCATGGACTCGGGCTGGGGTCTGCGCGGACTGGCCGAGCAGGAAACGGGCTACAACCCCTTCGGACATCGCGCCGGGGCGGTACGCGTCCAGGAGACGGCGATCGCGGTGGCGGGTCTGGCCGCTGCCGGTCACGAGAAGGAGGCGGGCTCGCTGCTGCGCGGCGCGGTGGCCGCGGCGGGCACCTTCGGCCACCGCCTGCCGGAGATGTACGCGGGCGAGCAGCGCACCGACGCGAGCGTGCCCCTCCCGCACCCGGCGGCCTGCCGTCCCGCCGCCACCGCGGCTGCCGCCGGGGTGCTGCTGCTGACCGCGCTCGCGGGCATCCGCCCCGACGCCCCGGCCAAGGCCGTCACCCTGCGTCCCGTACGCGACGCGCCTCTGGGGGAGCTCGGCCTCACGGGGCTGCGGGTCGCCGGAGCGCCGTTCTCGGTCCGGGTCAGCCGACTCGGTCTGGCCATGGTCGAAGAGGCCGCCGAAGGGCTGCGACTAAGGTCCTGACCTGGCAGTACGTGGCCTCGCACGGTGTCCGGGGAACGGACGCCGAGAGGCGGGTGACACCGAAGTGGATCAGCCGACGAAGCGGGAGCGAAGGGAGTGTTTATCGTCAGGAAGACGACTATGATCGCCGCATGCCCTACGACCCGTCAGCCTTTCCGCCCTTCGCCGTCACTGTGGACCTGGTCGTGCTGACCGTGCGTCGCCACTCCCTGTGCGCGCTGGCGGTGCGCAGGGGCGAGCCGCCGTTTCAGGGCCGCTGGGCCCTGCCCGGCGGCTTCGTACGGGCCGACGAGGACCTGGCGCAGGCGGCGGCGCGGGAGCTGGCCGAGGAGACGGGACTGTGCGTCCACGACCCGGTCGCACCCACCCAGGACAACGGCGCCCACCTCGAGCAACTCGCGACGTACGGCGACCCCGGGCGCGACCCCCGGATGCGCGTGGTCAGCGTCGCCCACCTCGCGCTCGCTCCCGACCTGCCCGCACCACGGGCGGGCGGCGACGCCGGCGACGCGCGCTGGGCTCCGGTCGAGGAACTGCTGGAGCAGGCTGGTTACGGCCATGGCGGCGAGCCGGTGGCGCCGCTCGCCTTCGACCACGCCCAGATCCTGGCGGACGGGGTGGAACGCGCCCGCTCCAAGATCGAGTACTCGTCGCTGGCCACCGCGTTCTGCCCGCCCGAGTTCACCGTCGGCGAGCTGCGGCGCGTCTACGAGGCGGTGTGGAGCGTGGCCCTCGACCCGCGCAACTTCCACCGCAAGGTGACGGGCACGCCGGGCTTCCTGGTTCCCACCGGGGGCACGACCACCCGCCAGGGCGGCCGTCCCGCTCAGCTCTTCCGGGCCGGCGGCGCGACTCTTCTCAACCCCCCGATGCTGCGTCCCGAAGTGTGAGGGTGAGCCGGGCCGGGACCCCGGAGCGAACGGCGAACAAGGGATCGACGGGGCCCGTCCCCTGTGCCCGGCAGGCCTCGCCATGCCCGAAAAACCGGATATAGCACGCTATCTTGCTACGGGTGATCCAGGCCTTCGGACTGACCAGCAACCCCCGCAAGGAGCTTCCGCCCGCCGTCGACGACGTCTCCTTCGAGGCGCGTGCGGGCCACGTCACCGCACTGCTCGGAGCAGCGGGCGCCGGCAAGACGACGGCGCTCAGACTCATGCTCGAACTCCAGCACGGCCGTGGTCTCACCTACTTCAGAGGCCGGCCTCTGCACCGTATCGCCCATCCCTCACGCGAGGTCGGAGTCTTGCTGGGAGATGTGCCGGGGCACCCGGCCCGCACGGTTCGCGGCCACCTCCGCATGCTGTGCGCCGCGGCCGGGGTCCCCGTCCGGCGGGCCGACGAAGTCCTGGAGTCGGCCGAACTCGTGGGCCTGAGCGGCGAACGCCTCGGCACCCTTTCCCGCGGTATGGACCGACGCCTCGGACTGGCCTGTGCCTTGCTTCCCGATCCGCACACCCTGGTGCTCGACGACCCCGCGGGAGCGCTGTCCGCCGATGACGCCCGTCGCCTCCACGGCGCGCTGCGTGCCTATGCCGACCAGGGCGGCACCGTCCTGTTCAGTACCGCGGATCCCAAGGAGGCCGCGCGTACCGCCGATCACGTCGTCACGCTCGAACACGGCAGAGTCGTCGCCGATCAGGAGGTTGCGGACTTCTCCCGTACACGACTGCGCCCCCGCGTCGCGGTCCGCAGCCCGCACGCCGCCCGACTCGCCGCCCTGCTGGCCAAAGAGGCGCGCGCGGCCCGCCGTTCCGTAGAGGTCGTACGCGAAGGCGGCAACCGCCTCGCGGTGTACGGCAGTACGTGCGCCGACATCGGAGAGACCGCGTTCCGTCACGGGATCCTCGTACACCAACTGGCCGACGAGATCGGTGATATGGGCCCAGGGGCGGGCGCGGTGCCCGTAGTCCGGCAGTTGGGCGCCGAAGGCAGCCGGGCACCTGACGCGGGGGACCCGACCGCCCCTCGCCCGCCCCTCGCCGACCCGCCGCTCCCGGCCGCGACCGACACCGGCGGAGCCGACGCGCACCGGTCCTTCTCGGACGACGACAGCCCGCAGCCCGGTGAACCACAAGCGTCACCCGCCGAAAAGCCGCTGTCCGAGAAGTCGCTGTCCGAACAGCCCCCGTCCGAACAGCCCCTCGCCGACGCGCCCCGGCCCGTCTCCGAGGGGGCGCCTCTCCTCGATGGTCCTCGTCCCGGGCCCGGCGCCTTCCGGCCGCTCGCCGAAGATCTCCAACACATCGGCGGTGTCGGACAGGCGACTACCGCCGCGGACACAGGCGCCGACACCGTCCCCGGCGTGCGCGCGGACGGCCGTACCCCCGACGATCGACCCGTGACCGGGGGTACTGCTGTTCCGAACGCTGCCCCCGTGCCCGGGGATACTTCTGCTCCCGACGATGCCCATGTGCCCGGGGACACTTCTGCTCCCGATGATGTCCCTGTGAGCAGGGATGCTCCAGTTACCGGAGACGCCCCCGCCCCCGCCACCCTCCGGCGCACACCGCGCCCGTACACCGCCCTCCTCCCCGCCGCAGCGGACACCCGGAGGGCGGCGTCCTCGCTTCCGCCTCCCATCTCCGTCCGCTCCGCCCCCAGCCCCCTCAGCCCACTCCGCTACGAACTCCGCCGTGCGGTCGGCATCAGCACCGGGTTCGTCATCGGCGCCGTCGTACTCGTCGTGTCCGCCGTCACCGCTGTGGTCCTGGCACGCGTCGGGCACACTCCGCAGCCACGTCTCCTGGCCGCGTGGCCGCGGGAACTGCCGCTGCCGCCCGCGGCGCTCGGTGCGGGGCTGCTCGGTGCGCTCGCCTTCGGTGACGAGTTCCGCCATCCCGCCTTGGCGGCGGACCGCGGCACCGTGCCCCGACGGATGGGGTTGCTGACCGCCAAACTTCTCGTATCCGCGGCCACCGCGCTGGTGCTGGCCGCCCTGACGGTCGGCTGCGACGCCGAGGCGCTTCATCTGTTCTACGGACCGGAACTCGCGAGGGTTCCCGCGGACTGGCCCGCACTGACCGCTGGTTGGCTCGGACTCGTCGTCGGATGTGCCTGGTCCGGTGTGCTCGCCGCGGGCGTCTTCCGGTCCACCACGGCCGGGCTCGCCGCCGTGGTCGCCGTCCCCGTCCTCGTCGTACCGCTCGTACAGAGGGTCTGGGAGGGCCCGTCCGTGCGGACCGCCGCCGGTTTCCCGATGAGGGTGCGCGAGGTCCTCCTGACGCAGTGGCCGTTCGGTGGCGAGCGGTATCTGGCCGAGGTGCTGCGCATGATCGTCCAACCCGTCGGCAGCGCGCTGACGTTGTCGCTGACCGCTCTGCTCTGCGCATACCTGCTCATGACCCTGCGCAGCGGGGTCCGATGACCCCCGTCTCCCCTTCCGGTTCGACCGTGCGCGCAACTCCCCGGGGAAAGCCCATTTCTTTCCGATAAGGCGTCAATTGCGACGGGGTGAGCGATCACCCTTTCGTGTGCTTTTCACCAAAGACCTCAAGGGAGTTGAGGACGGCGCCGACAAAGGATGCGTGAGTACCCTTGCGCACACCATGATGACCGCCGCCCGTTCCGCCGACTCCGGCCTCGCGAACCCGGGCGAACTCGACCGCTACCCCTACGCCGAGGCGCCCGCCGTCGACCGCGTCGGGGTGCCTGCCTGGGAAGGGGTGGAGCCCGAGCTGGGCCGCGTGGGCCGGCGCACCGCGGGCAGCCGTGGCCGCGGGCTGCACGGGCAACTCGTCCAGCAGCTGGGCCAGATGATCGTTTCGGGTGACCTGGGCGCCGACCGTCCGCTGGTGCCCGAGGAGATCGGCCAGCGTTTCGAGGTGTCCCGTACCGTCGTCCGTGAGTCCCTCCGCGTCCTGGAAGCCAAGGGGCTGGTCAGTGCCCGCCCGAATGTCGGCACGCGCGTGCGGCCCGTCAGTGACTGGAATCTCCTCGACCAGGACATCATCGAATGGCGTGCGTTCGGGCCGCAGCGCGATGACCAGCGCCGCGAGCTCAGCGAACTGCGCTGGACGATCGAGCCCCTCGCCGCGCGCCTCGCCGCCGGGCACGGGCGTGAGGACGTCCAGCAGCGCCTGTCCGACATGGTCGGGATCATGGGTCACGCCATGGGGCAGGGCGACGCGCTCACCTTCGCGCGTGCCGACGCCGAGTTCCACACGCTCCTCATCCAGATCGCGGGCAACCGCATGCTGGACCACCTGTCCGGGATCGTCTCCGCCGCCCTTCACGTCTCCGGGGGCCCGGTCACGGGCTGTGACCGGCCGAACGACGTTTCGCTGGCGCAGCACGGCAGGATCGTCGACGCCCTCGCCACGGGGGACGGCGCGGCGGCCGAGGCCGCCATGCGCCAACTTCTGACCGTCCACCCCGAGGTGGAACGCGTGGTGCCCGCCCCGCGCGAACACTGACCGCGTTCCGCCGCAGCGGCGCGGGCCGGACACGCCAGACCCCTCCTATGGCGGTGATCGGCCGCTTCGCCGCCACCGGACCCCGTGGAATCCCTGTGATTCCGCGGGGTCCGACGGTGTGATGAGAGGCTGAGCCCCCTGCTGCGGCCACGATGCACTCGTCGATGACCGTGTTTATTCGTGTCTGACCAATTTTGACCGCTTACGGGGTGTGACTCGGGCCACGCGGATTGGGCGTAACGCTCGTGGGAACAACGCGATGACCTAAGAGGTGACAGCCGCGGAGGGAATACGGACGCCGTTCATGGCGCTGTGCATCTCCCCGGCGCGCCCGCGCCGTCGGCCCACTCCCAAGCCGGCGGTCGGCTCCTGTCCGTCATGGACGGGGCCGGAAGCCGTTTTCCAACGTTCCGAGAGGTTGTTCGTGTCGGCCAGCACATCCCGTACGCTCCCGCCGGAGATCGCCGAGTCCGTCTCTGTCATGGCGCTCATTGAGCGGGGAAAGGCTGAGGGGCAGATCGCCGGCGACGACGTGCGTCGGGCCTTCGAAGCTGACCAGATTCCGGCCACTCAGTGGAAGAACGTACTGCGCAGCCTCAACCAGATCCTCGAGGAAGAGGGTGTGACGCTGATGGTCAGTGCCGCAGAGCCCAAGCGCACCCGTAAGAGCGTCGCAGCGAAGAGTCCCGCCAAGCGCACCGCCACCAAGGCGGTAGCGGCGAAGCCGGTGACCAGCAGGAAGGCAGCCGCCCCCGCCACCCCGGCGGAGCCCGCCACCGACCCCGCCGTCGAGGAAGAGACGACTGCCAAGAAGGCGGCGGCCAAGAAGACGACCGCCAAGAAGGCGGCAGCGAAGAAGACGACCGTCAAGAAGACGGCGGCCAAGAAGACCACCGCCAAGAAGGAAGACGGCGAGCTTCTCGAGGACGAGGTGGTCGAGGAGCCGAAGGCCGCGACGGAGGAGCCCGAGGGCACCGAGAACGCGGGTTTCGTACTGTCCGACGACGACGAGGACGACGCTCCGGCCCAGCAGGTCGCCGCGGCCGGCGCCACCGCCGACCCGGTCAAGGACTACCTCAAGCAGATCGGCAAGGTCCCCCTGCTCAACGCCGAGCAGGAGGTCGAGCTCGCCAAGCGCATCGAGGCGGGTCTGTTCGCCGAGGACAAGCTGGCGAACTCCGACAAGCTCGCGCCCAAGCTCAAGCGTGAGCTGGAGATCATCGCGGAGGACGGCCGCCGCGCCAAGAACCACCTCCTGGAGGCCAACCTCCGCCTGGTGGTCTCCCTGGCCAAGCGCTACACCGGCCGCGGCATGCTCTTCCTGGACCTCATCCAGGAGGGCAACCTCGGTCTGATCCGCGCGGTCGAGAAGTTCGACTACACCAAGGGCTACAAGTTCTCCACGTACGCCACCTGGTGGATCCGTCAGGCGATCACCCGCGCGATGGCCGACCAGGCCCGCACCATCCGTATTCCGGTGCACATGGTCGAGGTCATCAACAAGCTCGCGCGCGTGCAGCGCCAGATGCTCCAGGACCTGGGCCGCGAGCCCACCCCGGAGGAGCTGGCCAAGGAGCTCGACATGACCCCGGAGAAGGTCATCGAGGTCCAGAAGTACGGTCGCGAGCCCATCTCGCTGCACACCCCGCTGGGCGAGGACGGCGACAGCGAGTTCGGTGACCTCATCGAGGACTCCGAAGCGGTCGTCCCGGCCGACGCGGTCAGCTTCACGCTCCTGCAGGAGCAGCTGCACTCCGTCCTCGACACCCTGTCCGAGCGCGAGGCGGGCGTCGTCTCCATGCGTTTCGGTCTCACCGACGGTCAGCCGAAGACCCTCGACGAGATCGGCAAGGTGTACGGCGTCACGCGTGAGCGCATTCGCCAGATCGAGTCGAAGACCATGTCGAAGCTGCGTCACCCGTCGCGCTCCCAGGTGCTGCGCGACTACCTCGACTAGGTCGCGGTCGTACGAGCGGTCGTACGAGCGACAAGGCCCGGTCCCACCAGGTGGGGACCGGGCCTTCGTGTTGACCAGCGGGTGCGCGGTACGGCGGGCTGGATCACTCTGGGTGTTCCACAACCACCTCGGAGTGAGGAGCCTGCATGCGTCGCCTCTTTGCCCGGGCACTGGCCCGGCCGCTCGTCCTGGCGGCCGCGGCGACCGCGATACCGCTGGTGTCCGCCGCCCCCGCGTCCGCCGACAGCATCGTCGTCGGAGGCTTTCCGGTCGAAGTGTCCGACAGTCCGTGGACCGTCGCCCTGTCCAGTCGTGACCGGTTCGGAGGTACGCGGGCGGGGCAGTTCTGCGGGGGAGTGGCCGTCGGCCGCACCACCGTGCTCACGGCGGCACACTGTCTGGGCGAGGAGGTTCTCGGGTCGCCGCCCGAGCAGGTGCGCGACCTGAGGGTCGTCGCCGGCCGGACGGACCTGCTCTCGGACCAGGGCCAGGAGATTCCCGTCCGCGACGTCTGGGTGAACCCGGCGCACGACGACGTCAGCAACGCCGGTGACTTCGCGGTGCTCACCCTTTCCGAAGCCCTCCCCGCCGGCTCGGCCATAGGCATGGCCGCGGAGGGTGACCCCGCGTACGGGCCCGAGACGGACGCGCTCGTCTACGGATGGGGCGACACCTCGGGCGCCGGGGACTACGCCAACGGCCTGCGGGCGGCACGCGTGCGCGTGCTCGCCGACGCGCTCTGCGAGCGGGCGTATCCGGGGAGCGACGATGGGCGGTATCGCGCCGACACCATGCTCTGTGCCGGCGAGGACGTAGGGGGCCGTGATGCCTGCCAGGGGGACAGCGGGGGGCCGCTGGTGGCCCAGGGGAGGCTCATCGGGCTGGTGTCCTGGGGGAGCGGCTGTGGGCGTCCGGGCAGTCCCGGCGTGTACACGCGCGTCTCCGCCGTTCTGCGGACGCTGGGATGGGACTCTGCCGCGCGGCAGCACGAGGGCGTCTGACGGCCTCTGAGAGCTTGCCGGGCACAAGCACGGGCGGCCGCCTCCAGGTTTCGGGGGCGGCCGCCCGTTCGTCGGCCTGTGCCGAGCCGGCTCGTCGTCGGGCGCGTAGCGTCAGCGCTCTTCCTCCGGGGAAGATTCGGGAACGGCCGTCAGTCGCTCCGTCTCGTCCTGTATCTCAGCGGCGATCTTCTTGAGTTCCGGCTCGAACTTGCGCCCATGGTGGGCGCAGAAGAGCAGTTCTCCGCCGCTCAGCAGGACGACGCGCAGGTATGCCTGGGCGCCGCAGCGGTCGCAGCGATCAGCGGCCGTCAGCGGGCTTGCGGAAGTCAGAACAGTAGTCACGTCGCCTCTTCTCTAGCTCGACGAGCTGTCGTACCAGGGTCAACATCCAACCAGCCCCAAAACGTTCCCGCTCGTGGCTTTTCCTCGAAAAAACTTTCCGAGGGGCAGGCTGTTGCCGGTTGGCGGCGAATGTGCCGTATTGCGTGTCTCTGTGTCGTACGGGTTCGCGCAGTCGGTCAGTGGCAGTCCCGCCGGCTGGGTTGCCGGTTTGTTCATGAGGACGTGCCCGGAGCCTAAATGGTTCATGCCTCGAAGGGAACGTGATGTGTACTTCACCCCATCGAGGGATCGAACAGGTATACGACGCTGGACTAGGGTGTGTCCACGACGAGGGTGGCGTTACAACGGCTCTACCAGGCCTCGGTACCCTCTGACCGGTGAACCGAGCCGCGCCCTTACCCAGCGGGGCCCCATCTGAAATTCAGCGAGGAGCGAACCGCGTGACCGCCGAGACATCCGTGCCGTCCACTGCGCTGCTGGCGGGAGCAGACCGGGACGGATCCAACTACACCGCGCGGCACCTGCTCGTCCTCGAAGGGCTCGAGGCCGTACGCAAGCGTCCGGGCATGTACATCGGATCTACCGACAGCCGTGGCCTGATGCACTGCCTGTGGGAGATCATCGACAACTCCGTCGACGAAGCCCTCGGCGGTTACTGCGACCACATCGAGGTGATCCTCCACGACGACGCGTCGGTGGAGGTCCGGGACAACGGCCGGGGCATCCCGGTCGACGTCGAGCCCAAGACCGGCCTGTCCGGTGTCGAGGTCGTCATGACCAAGCTGCACGCCGGCGGCAAGTTCGGAGGCGGCTCGTACGCGGCCTCCGGCGGTCTGCACGGCGTCGGCGCATCCGTGGTGAACGCCCTGTCCGCCCGGCTGGACATCGAGGTGGACCGCAGCGGGCACACCAACGCCATCAGCTTCCGGCGTGGCGTTCCGGGCGCGTTCACCGGGAGGGGACCGGACGCCAAGTTCGAGGCCGGGAGCGGGCTGCGCAAGGCCAAGAAGATCCCCAAGAGCCGCACCGGCACGCGCGTGCGGTACTGGGCCGACCGCCAGATCTTCCTCAAGGACGCCAAGCTCTCCCTGGACACGCTGCACCAGCGGGCCCGCCAGACCGCCTTCCTGGTGCCGGGGCTGACCATCGTCGTCCGCGACGAGTTCGGCCTCGGCGACGGCGGCAGCAAGGGCGAGGAGTCCTTCCGCTTCGACGGCGGTATCAGCGAGTTCTGCGAGTTCCTGGCCAGTGACAGGCCCGTCTGCGACGTCCTCCGCTTCAGCGGGAACGGCAGCTTCAAGGAGACGGTCCCCGTGCTCGACGAGCACGGCCAGATGACGCCCACCGAGGTCACCCGCGACCTCGGCGTCGACGTCGCGATGCGCTGGGGCACCGGTTACGACACCACCCTCAAGTCGTTCGTCAACATCATCGCCACGCCCAAGGGTGGCACCCACGTCGCGGGCTTCGAGCAGGCGGTGGCGAAGACGATGAACGAGGTGTTGCGGACCAAGAAGATGCTGCGCGTCGCCGAGGACGACATCGTCAAGGACGACGCTCTGGAGGGCCTCACCGCGGTCGTGACGGTCCGCCTGGCCGAGCCGCAGTTCGAGGGCCAGACCAAGGAGGTCCTCGGCACCTCGGCCGCCCGCCGCATCGTGAACAACGTCATCACCAAGGAACTCAAGGCGTTCCTGACCTCCACCAAGCGCGACGCCGCCCAGCAGGCCCGCGTGGTCATGGAGAAGGCCGTCGCCGCGGCCCGGACCCGCATCGCCGCCCGTCAGCACAAGGACGCCCAGCGTCGCAAGACGGCCCTGGAGTCCTCCTCGCTGCCCGCGAAGCTCGCCGACTGCCGCAGCGACGACGTCGACCGCAGCGAGCTGTTCATCGTCGAGGGCGACTCCGCGCTGGGCACCGCGAAGCTCGCCCGGAACTCCGAGTTCCAGGCGCTGCTGCCGATCCGCGGCAAGATCCTCAACGTCCAGAAGTCGTCCGTGACCGACATGCTGAAGAACGCCGAGTGCGGCGCGATCATCCAGGTCATAGGAGCCGGCTCGGGCCGTACCTTCGACATCGACGCGGCCCGCTACGGCAAGATCATCATGATGACCGACGCCGATGTGGACGGCTCCCACATCCGCACCCTGCTGCTGACCCTGTTCCACCGCTACATGCGGCCCATGGTGGAGGCGGGCCGGGTCTTCGCCGCGGTGCCGCCGTTGCACCGCATCGAGCTCGTCCAGCCGAAGAAGGGGCAGGACAGGTACGTCTACACGTACTCGGACCGCGAGCTGCGTGACACTCTCATGGAGTTCCAGAGCAAGAACATCCGGTACAAGGACTCCATCCAGCGCTACAAGGGCCTGGGCGAGATGGACGCCGACCAGCTGGCGGAGACGACCATGGACCCGCGGCGCCGCACCCTGCGCCGCATCAACCTCACCGATCTGGACTCCGCCGAGCAGGTATTCGACCTGCTGATGGGCAATGACGTCGCTCCCCGCAAGGAGTTCATCTCCAGTTCGGCGGCGACGCTGGACCGGTCGCGCATCGACGCGTAACCGTGCGTAACCGCTGAGCCGGGCCCGGGTCGTCGCCGACCCGGGCCCGGCTCGGTCCGCGTGGTCCCGCCCATGTCCCACGACATCTTCCCCGTAGCTCCCCGTAGCTCTCCCGTCCCGCTCACGGAGACACGATGTCCGGGAGGCGGTGCGTTATGCGTGCGGGAAGGGGTTTGTGCGGTCATCACGGGGTGCGGTCACCTGATGGGGTGAAGTGCGGGGGGAAGAAGAGTCGGGGATCTTCCCGTTCTGTCCATCCTTGGGCATGCAGCCAAGCAACGATCGCCTCAGCGGTGTCCGGGGTGGTCCCGAAAGCGCGGTCGACCACCGCGACGTTCCGGACGGCGCCCCTGCCGAGGTGTCTCCGAGTCCGGGGTACGACGACCCGTGGTACGACGCCCTCGCCTCCGGCTGGGGCGAGTCGGCCGGCACGGTGGTACCCGAGCCCGCGCTGTCCTCGACGCGCCGGGAACCGGCGGGGGAGCCGCACAGGGGCGCGGCCGACGTGTACCTGGAGGTGCAGCGCGGCGCGGCCTTCCAAGAGGTGCGCAGCCGGTACCGGCGGTTCGTGGTGCCGGCGGTAGCCGCCTTCTTCGTGTGGTACGTCGCCTATGTGGTGGCCGCCACGACGGCGCCCGCGCTGATGGCCCGGCCGGTGGCCGGAGCGGTGAACCTGGCGATGGTCGCCGGACTCGGGCAGTTCCTCACCACGTTCCTGCTCACCTGGGCGTACGCCCGGCACGCCCGGCTGCGCAGGGACCGGGCCGCGCTCGAACTGCGCTGGGACACCCAGGAACTGACGCGCGGACTACGAGGCGGTGCGTCGTGACGGGCGACCACCAGACGCTGGCACTGCTGCTGTTCAGCACCTTCGTCGCCGTCACCCTGGCGATCACCACGTGGGTGAGCCGCAAGAGGCAGGGCTCGGCGGAGGAGTTCTACGCGGGCGGCCGCCTGTTCTCCCCGATGGAGAATGGTTTCGCCATCGCGGGCGACTACATGTCGGCCGCTTCCTTCCTCGGTATCTCGGGCCTCATCGCGCTCTACGGCTACGACGGCATGCTGTACTCGGTGGGCTTCCTGGTCGCCTGGCTCGTCGTGCTGTTCCTCGTCGCCGAACTGGTGCGCAACTGCGGACGGTTCACCCTCGCCGACGTCGTGGCGGCACGGATGCGGGAGCGACCGGTAAGGATCGCGGCGGGGACCTCCTCGGTCACCGTGTCCGTCATGTATCTGGTGGCCCAGATGGTGGGCGCGGGCAGCCTGGTCGCACTGCTGCTCGGCGGCACGACCGAGGCGGCGCGGACCTGGACGGTCATCGGCGTCGGCGCCCTCATGGTGATCTACGTGTCGCTGGGAGGGATGCGGGCCACCACCTGGATCCAGATCGTGAAGGCCGTGCTGCTGCTCGGCGGCACCGTGGCGCTGACCGCGCTCGTCCTGGTGCGCTTCCACGGCGACTTCGACCGGCTGCTGCGCACGGCGGCCGAACGCAGCGGTCACGGCGAGGCGTTCCTGGCGCCCGGGCTGGCGTACGGCGGGGACTGGACCTCGCGCTTCGACTTCATCAGCCTCGGGCTCGCCCTGGTGCTGGGCACGGCCGGGCTGCCGCACATCCTGTCCCGCTTCTACACCGTGCCCACCGCCCGGGCGGCAAGGCGGTCCGTCGTGTGGTCGATCGGCCTCATCGGCGGCTTCTACCTGATGACGATCGTGCTCGGGTTCGGTGCCGCCGCCCTGGTCGGCCCCGGTGCCGTACGAGCGTCGAACGCCGCCGGGAACACGGCGGTCCCGTTGCTGGCCCTCGACCTGGGCGGCGGGGCGGGGTCCACCGGGGGGACGGTTCTGTTCGCGGTCGTCGCCGCCGTCGCGTTCGCCACCATCCTCGCGGTGGTCGCCGGTATCACCCTGGCCTCCTCGGCCTCCGTGGCCCACGACCTGTACGCGTCCCTGCGGCGCCGCGACGCGAAGCCGCGCAGTGAGGTCGCCGTGGCGCGTATCGCGGCCGTCGGTATCGGCGCCGTGGCGATCGCTCTCGGCCTGCTCGCCCGCGACCTCAACGTCGCCTTCCTGGTGGGCCTCGCCTTCGCCGTCGCCGCGTCCGCAAACCTGCCGGTGCTGCTCTACTCGCTGTTCTGGCGCGGCTTCACCACACGCGGCGCCGTGTGGTCCGTCTACGGCGGTCTGGTCCCGTCCGTGGCGCTCGTGCTGCTGTCTCCCGTGGTGTCGGGCAGCCCGCAGGCGCTGTTCCCGGGCGTCGACTTCCAGTACTTCCCACTGCAGAACCCAGGCCTGGTATCGATCCCGCTGGGCTTCCTCACGGGCTGGCTCGGCACGGTCACCTCGCGGGAGGTGCCGGACGAGGCCAAGCACGCCGAGACGGAGGTGCGGTCGCTGACCGGGGCGGGGGCCGTGTAGGAGGCGGCGGGGGCGGGTCCGGGCAGGACGGAGCGAGCGGCCCGACGCTCCTCAGGGCCGGGTCGCCCACTCGTAGCGGTGCTCCGGACGGCCGGCGTCGCCGTACTTGAGGGTCAGCCTGGCCCGTCCTGTGCGTTCCAGGAGCTTCAGATAGCGCTGAGCGGTCTGGCGGCTCACCCCGGTCCGTTCGGCGATCTCCTGGGCGGAGAGCGCACCGTCGGCCTTCATCAGGCACTGGCGAACCAGCTCGACGGTGGTGGGGGAGTGCCCCTTGGGCAGGCCCGGCTCCGACGGCGCCGACAGGGCGCCGAAGATGCGGTCGACCTCCGCCTGCTCCGCCTCACCACCACCGTCGAGAGTGCGCCGCAGCTCCGCGTACGCCTCCAGCTTGGCGCGCAGCCCCGCGAACGCGAACGGCTTGACCAGGTACTGCAGCGCACCCTGGCGCATCGCCGCCTGGACGGTCGACACGTCCCGTGCCGCCGTCACCATGATCACGTCTGTCTGGTGGCCGCGCCGCCGCATCTCCTGGACGACGTCCAGACCGGTCCGGTCGGGCAGGTAGTGGTCCAACAGGATCAGGTCCAGGCGGGGCAGCGTCTCCACCCTGTGCAGCGCCTCCGACGCGCTGTGCGCCTCGCCGGCGACGTGGAAGCCCGGAACCTTCTCGACGTAGGCGGCGTTGACCCGCGCGACCCGCGTGTCGTCGTCCACCACCAGGACCTCGATCATCGGGACTCCTCCTCGGCAACGGTGTTCACGGGGGCGGTGAGGGTGGTGGTGACGGCGGGGGCGGTGAGGGCGGGGTCCAGGTCCGGTTCGGCCAGCGCCTCGGGCAGGACGACGACGAACTCCGCGCCCCCGCCGTGCGCCTCACGGACGGTGGCGCTGCCGCCCTGCCGCTCGGCCAGCCTGCGTACCAGCGACAGCCCGATGCCGCGCTGACGGTGCGCCGGGGGCTCCTTGGTGGACCATCCCGCCGTGAACACCAGCTCACGGTGTTCCGCCGGAATCCCGGGCCCCGTGTCACGCACCCGGAGCGTGGCGGCACGTCCCCGCACACGCAATTCGACCTCCACGCGCGCGTGCGGCTCGCCCGCGACGGCGTCGAGTGCGTTGTCGACCAGGTTGCCGACGACCGTGACGAGCCCTCCGGGGTCGACCAGACGGTCGGGCAGTCGCGTCCGGTCGGACACCCACAGCACCACTCCGCGTTCGGCCGCGACGGTCGCCTTGCCGACCAGCAGGGCGGCGAGGAGGGGGTCCTGGATGCGTTCGGTGATCTGCTCCGCGGTGACGCGGTGGTCACCGACCACCTCGCCGACGAACTCCACGGCGTCGTCGTACATCTCCAGTTCGAGCAGACCCAGCAGGGTGTGCATGCGGTTGGCGTGCTCGTGGTCCTGCGCGCGCAGGGCGTCGATCAGGCCGCGTGTCGAGTCCAGTTCCCGGCCGAGCTGCTCCAGCTCGGTGCGGTCACGCAGGGTGGCGACGGCCCCGCCGTCGTCGGTGGGCATCCGATTGGCGACCAAGACCCGCTGGCCGCGCACGGTCAGCAGGTCGGTGCCGGTCACCCGGCCGGCCAGGACGTCGGCCGTACGCCCCGCGCCGAGCGCTTCGTCGGGGGAGCAGCCGACGGCCTCGCCGCCGATGCCCAGCAGGCGTTGCGCCTCGTCGTTGAGCAGTCGCACCCTGCCGCCGCGGTCCAGGGCGACGACACCCTCCCGGATGCCGTGCAGCATGGCCTCGCGCTCCGCGAGCAGCCCAGCGATGTCGGAGAACGCGAGGTCACGCGTCTGCCGCTGGACCCGGCGGGAGATCAGCCAGGCGGCCAGCGCGCCCACGGCCAGCGCTCCGCCGGCGTACGCGAACAGCCCGGGGATGGCGTGGATCAGCCGGGCCCGGACGCTGTCGTAAGCGATGCCGACCGAGACCGCGCCGACGATGTCGCCGTCGCCGTCACGCAGCGGTACCTTGCCGCGCGCGGACCGCCCCAGGGTGCCGTCGTCGATCTCCATGATCTCGCGGCCCGCCAATGCCTGCCCGGGGTCGGTCGACACGACGTCGCCGATCCGCTCCGGATCGGTGTGCGACCATCGCACGCCCTGCCGGTCCATCACGACGACGTACTCCGCCTCGGTGGCCTTCCGGATCCGCTCCGCTTCCCGCTGCACCGGGCCGTCCGGCGCCGGCCGGGTGGTCCGCAGGTCCCGTACGACCTGCGGCTGCTGCGCGGTGGTCTGCGCGATCGCGAGAGCACGGCGCATCGCCTGGTCGTCCAGCTGGTCACTGAGCGGCGCCAGGAACAGCCCGGTCGCGAGAACGGCGACTCCCGCGGCGATCGCCAGCTGCATCAGCAGCACCTGCGAGAACACCCGCCGCGGCAGGCCGAGGCGCAGGCGGCGTGCGGGGGGAGTGGGGCTCATACCCCTGACGGTACGTGGGAGGTGGCGGCATGCCGTACGGGGTGTGGCGCGGATCTCCCGAGCGAGTGACCCGGCCGGGCCTCGCCGTCCCGCGCCCGTGTCGCTCGGCCAGGGGGCTCGCGCCGTTCCCCCGGGCGCTTGAGCGGCGATCCGGGGCCTGAGCGGCGGTCCCGGGGGCTTGAGCGGCGGTCCCGGGGGCTTGAGTCGCGGTCCCAGGGGTTTGAGTCGCGGTCCCAGGGGTTTGAGTCGCGGTCCCGGGCGTCTGCGCCGCCTCCCGGAGCTTGAGCTGCCTTCCCGGACGTCCCGGACGTCTGAGCCGCGTTCCCGGCTCTCACGCCGATTCCAGCGCCGTCGCCGCCACCGCGGGGCCGGCCCCGCTCGCCCCTCGGAGCGGGAAATCAGCTCGCGAGCGCCGCCGTCATCGACAGTTCGCGCACCGCCGTGACCTCCATCCGCGCCGGCGAGCCCAGCACCGAGGCCCCGCAGCTCTCCGGACGCGGCGGCGCCGCCGCGCCCTGGGTGACGGTGACCCGCCAGTGCCGGCCGTCGGCGTGGGCCAGGGTCACCTCCCAACGCGGTGCGGCACCGTCCGTCCGTACGACGTTCAGCGCCTGGGCCGCGTCCTCGTCCACGGCGGCGCGCACGGCCAGCTCGGCCGCCTGGCCGGGGCGCTCCCACGCGGAGTTCCCGCGGCAGCCCTCGGTGACGATCCGCCCCTGCGCCGCACCGCGCAGGATCTCCTTGACGGTGTGGGCGCGGACCCGGCCGTACGCGTATCCGTGGGGCAGCACAAGCACCGCAGGCGAGAAGCGGTGGCCACCCAGATGGGTGACCTCCCACACGTCCTCGGCCCCGGACGCCGCGAGCTCGGCCGCCAACGGCCTGCCGAGGAGCGCGCAACACCGGTCGCGCTTGCCGTTGGTGCAGACGAGAGCGAGCGGGGCGCCCGGGTGGGGACCGCCTTCGAGAACCGAGTCGAAGCTACGGCGATCGCCCCTGCCGAGCGCGGCGAAGTCGAGGGCGAGCAGCCGCCGCGGGTCGGTAAGCCTTGTGGTGTGCAGCCACACGTTTCCCGGCACCGTGTGGGCCGCGTACACCCTGCGCTCGGCGGGGGCGCCACGATCCGCGTCCGCGTGGCGCCCGGGCCGGCGGATGAGCGCGATGCGTACGCCCGTACCCTTCACCGCCGCCTCCAGGGCGCGCCCCAGTGCGGGATCCAGGTGGCTCGACGTCAGCGCCTTGGCGCCCCACGGGCCGGGTTGTTCGAGCAGCAACCAGGTCCTCGCGACGGGTGCGGTGCCCGAAACGGGCTCGTCGAGGTTCCGGGAGACGGTTGAGCACGTACTCACAGAGGTGAGCCTAACCTGACTTGAGCCGCGGTGACTTCCAGCCGCGCCTGAACGCTACTCCGGCAGTGGCTGGGGCGGCCTGGGACCCGAGTAGAGCCCACTCGGACGCATACGCAGGGGGCGCTCCCCGTACTCCTCCAGCGCATGCGCGATCCAGCCCGCCGTACGGGCCACAGCGAAGATCGTCTCCGCTGCGGTGGGGGGCATGCCGCAGGACGCGGTGAGTACGGCGAGCGCCAGGTCGACGTTGGCGTTCAGCGGGGTGTGGCGGGCGGCGGTGGCCTGGATGTCACGGGCCGCCGCGAGCGCTGGCGCAGCCCGGGGCATGTCCTCCAGGAGCGCGAAGAGGGCCCGCGCGCGCGGGTCCTCGCCCGGGTAGAGCCGGTGGCCGAGTCCCGGGATGCGGCGGCCGGCCCGCAGTTCTTCCGCCACCACCGGCGCCGCGCTGCCCTGTTCGAGCACCTCCAGCAGCAGTCGGTGGGCGAGGCCGCCGGCCGCGCCGTGCAGCGGACCCTCGATCACGCCGAGCCCGGCGGACACGGCCGCGTAGGCGTGCGCCCGGGCCGACGCGGCGACGCGCACGGCGAGCGTGGAGGCGGCCAGGTCGTGGTCGACGAGCAGGGAGAGCGCCGTGTCGAGGGCGTGCAGCGCCGCCTCGTCGGCGGGCCGTCCGCTCAGCCGCGTCCACAGGCGATGGGCGAGGGGGCCCTGGTCGTGGCCGGAGTGCAACACGGGCGGCAGCGCGGCGACGAGGGTGGGGATGAGGACGCGCGCGGTGCCCAGCACGGCCTCCTCGGAGAGGTCGAAGCGGAGTGGGTCCGCGGCCGCGGCGGCGATGGCGGCCACGCGCAACCGGTCGGTGGGACCGGCATGCTCGGGCAGCGCGTCGACGGCCCGGCGGGCGACGGCCACGGAGGCATCGGGCGCGGTGAAGGCGATGCCGGGGCGCAGCCGTCCGGTCCAGAGCCACTCGGCCACTTCTTCGTAACTGTGGCGCGTGGCGAGTTCCACCGCGTCGACGCCCCGGAAGTAGAACCGGTCGCTCTCGATGAGCGTGATGCGGGTGCGCACGGCCATCTCCTGGCCGGAGGCCGCCGGGGTGCCGCCGTCACGCCGGTTGCGCCGGGCGAGCGCCCGCACCTCTTTCGCGTCGAAGGTGCTGCCCCGGCCGCTGGGCGAGCGTCGGCTGCCGAGTTGGCCGCGGCTGACGTACGCGTACACGGTCTCGGGTTTCACCCCGAGCAGTTCGGCCGCCTCCTTGGTGGTCAGGCGCCGCTCGCCGTCGGCGGGGTGATCGGGCTCTTGATCGCGCATGAAGGTCACCGTATCGATCGCGACGGTTGCTTTGGTCTGCACATGAAGCGTTACATTGATTCAATCAATATTGACAGAAAGCACGTCAACTATAGACAGTGAATTCAATACCAGGGAGGTAATCATGTCCGTCAACAGAACCGCAGCAGCCGCGACGCTCGTCGACGTGCCGCGAGGGCTCGCGGGTGTCGTGGTGGCCGACACCGAGGTCGGTGACGTGCGGGGGCTCGAGGGCTTCTACCACTACCGCCAGTACTCGGCCGTCGAGCTCGCCCAGAGCCGTGGCTTCGAAGACGTATGGCACCTCCTGGTCCACGGCGAACTGCCGGACGCCGGACGCGGTGCCGCCTTCGCCGCCGAGACCGCGGCGCTACGTCGGCTCCCTGACGCGGTACGCACGGCACTGCCCGCCGTCGCCGCGGCCGGTGGACGCTCCGGACCGCTCACCGGGATGCGCACGGCCCTGTCACTGCTCGGTGCGGCCCACGGTTTCAAGCCCGTGTACGACCTGACGGCCGACGAGCGCCGCCAGGACACCCTCGTGGCCGCCGCGGCCGTACCGACGCTGCTCACCGCGCTGCACCGGCTGGGGCGGGGACTCGAACCCGTGGAGCCTCGCGAGGATCTGTCGTACGCCGCCAACTACCTCTACATGCTGACCGGTACGGAGCCGGACGAGCGGCGGACGCGGGCGATCGAGCAGTACCTGATCTCCACCGTTGATCACGGCTTCAACGCGTCGACCTTCACCGCGCGGGTCATCGCCTCGACGGGTGCGGACGTTGCCGCCTGCCTCGCCGGGGCGGTGTCGGCGTTGTCCGGCCCGCTGCACGGCGGGGCGCCCAGCCGGGCGCTGGACACCCTGGACGCGATCGGCACTCCCGACCGCGTCGACTCCTGGATCCGTGAGCGGGTGCTCGCGGGTGACCGCATCATGGGGTTCGGTCACGCGGTCTACCGCACGGAGGACCCGCGCTCCCGGATGCTCCGAGAGGTGGCGCAGCGGTTCGGCGGTCCGCGTGTGGAGTTCGCCGTCGAGGTGGAGCGGCAGGTCGAGGCGATCCTCGCGGAACTGAAGCCGGGGCGCGAGCTCCACACCAACGTCGAGTTCTACGCGGGCGTGGTCATGGAACTGTGCGGTCTGCCGCGCGAGATGTTCACGCCGACGTTCGCGGCGGCGCGGATGGTGGGCTGGAGCGCGAACATCCTGGAGCAGGCACGGGACTCGAAGATCATCCGGCCGGCGGCGCGGTACGTGGGACCGGGGGCGCCGGTCGGAGTGCCTGCGGCGGGCTGAGGAATGCGTGCGGCCTGGTGCCGTTCTGGCGCCAGGCCTCATCGGTGGGGCCGTCGAGCGGGACGGGGTGCCGAGGGCTCGACGGACGGCTGGTCCGGCGCGGCGGACGGTTTCGTGCGGCCGGGACGGCGTGACGGGGCACGGGTCGGGGTGGACGCGTGCCCGCGGGAGATCAGGCGTCGGGGATGTCCGCCTTGGCGCGGATCAGGGTCTCCCTGCTGATGACCACGATGCGTTCATAGCCCGCACGGGAGGCATCGGCGGGGAGTTCGCGCTCCAGGGTCTCGGTGGCCTCGGTGCCGATGACGGCGAAATTGCCGTCGCTCAGCTCGAAGAGGTCCGGACAGCTGGCTCCCGAGGTACTGCCGCGCGAGCTTGGAGGCACACCGATGCGGCGCACGATTTTCAAGGGGTACCGGTCCTTACAGGTTGGGCACTGTGCTGGGGAGCACGTTACTGGGATCGATGGGACCGGTGTGACTGCATGGCCGAAAGACACTCGTGAGAACCATTTCTCTCCAGAGATTGACCTACGGCCCGGAGCATCAGACGGACGGGGGCGTGCCCACCACCCACCACTCGTCCGTGTCGGACTCGTCCAGATCTCTGATGAGTCCGTCCACCATGCCGCCCATGCGTGACTCGGTGGATGTCGCCTTGAGCGACGCCCGCTGCTCCTTCGAGGCCGCCCAGTACTCCCGCATCAGTGGGGTCTGGAAGAGTTCGCGCAAGCGCCCGAACAGCTCCTCCTGATCCAGGAGGCCCGCTTCGTAGAGGTGGTAGAGGTTGACGTACCACGCGTTCGCGTAGAAGAACTGGCGTCGCTTCTGCGCCGGGATGCCCTTGTCGTACGTGTCGATGACCTCGGCCAGGGAGGGGTCGTCGATCGCCCTGGCCAGCAACTCCCAGTGCATACGCTGCTGATGCCGCAGCGACTTGCGCCGGATCGCCAGCTTCTCCAGCTCCAGCTGTCGCTCGTGCAGACGGGCCTTCTCCAGCCCGCGCCGGCGCGCGGCCAGCGTCACCCCCGTGGCGAGCAGCATGCCGGCCGCGGCGGAGCCGAACCTCCCCGTGATGTTCTTCCGTGTGACCATGTCAACCCCCGAATCAGGCGACCGCCCGCCGGTCGTCGAGTGCGGGTCGGCTGACGGGGACCGGCGAGCGATGTGGTGGCGCTGCCGCCTCCAGAGTGCCGAGCGGCGCTGACCGGCGGGGAGGCGGAGAGGCGGCGCACGGAGGGAAGCGAGGGTCGCACGGTCCGGCGCCATGCAAAACGTCTGCCCAGCAAGTGCTGCTAACAATCGTTCACTCCGCGGGCACTCCGGCGGCTCGTATCCTGAGCAGGCAGTTCCGTACGTGGGTGTACGCCTTGCCGCGGGCCGGCGTACGCGTAGGTGAGAGAGAGGTCGCACGGTGGGGCATCGCCCGACTCCGCAGCAGATCCCGGTCGTCGTACTCGCCGGATTCCTCGGCTCCGGAAAGACCACACTCCTCAACCATCTCCTCCACCGCAGCGGAGGCAGCCGCATCGGTGCCATCGTCAACGACTTCGGCTCGATCGAGATCGACGCGATGGCCGTCGCCGGCGCACTCGGCGACTCCACCGTGTCACTCGGCAACGGGTGCCTGTGCTGTGCCGTCGACGCGAGTGAACTGGACGGGTATCTGGAGCGGCTCGCCCGCCCCGACGCGGGCATCGACGTCATCGTCATCGAGGCCAGCGGTCTCGCCGAGCCACAGGAACTCGTGCGCATGCTCCTCGCCAGCGAGCAGCCCGGGGTCGTCTACGGCGGACTCGTCGAGGTCGTCGACGCCGCGGAGTTCGACGACACGCGCGCCAGGCACCCCGAGATCGACCGGCATTTGGCGCTGGCGGACCTGGTCGTGGTCAACAAGACCGACCGGGTCCCGGACGCCGAGCGTGTGCTCAGGCTCGTCCGGTCGCTCAGCGACCGCGCCGCCGTCGTGCCCGCGAGCTACGGCCGTATCGACCCCGAGTTCCTCTACGACTGCCGACCGAGCGAGGAGCGCGTGGGGCAGCTGTCCTTCGACGACCTGCACGACCATTCCAGGGGCGGCGCACACGCCGAGCATCTGCACGCCGCCTACGACACCCTGTCGTTCGTCTCCGACCTCCCGCTCGATCCGCGCCGGCTCATGAGGTTCCTCGACAGCCGCCCGGAGGGCCTGTACCGGATCAAGGGGTACGTCGACTTCGGCCCGTACGACACGCGGAACCGGTACGCCGTCCACGCCGTGGGGCGCTTCCTGCGCTTCTACCCGGAGCCCTGGGCGACCGACGATGCCCGCCGCACCCAGCTCGTGCTCATCGGCTCCGGCATCGACGCGCCGGCCCTCGGCGAGGAACTCGACGCGTGCCGCGGGGGCGCCGGCGCCCCACCGGCCGACGAGCACGGCATGTGGGGCGTCCTGCGCTACGTACCGGACCCCGACGGCGAGGAACCGGAGGCCGAGGCGGCCGACGCCGAAGAACCCGGCGCCGAAGAACCCGACGCCGAAGAACCCGACGCCGAAGAACCCGGCGGCGAGGAACCGCCGCCCGGTTCTCAGGAGGGGTCCTAGGCCGGTCCCGCCACCACCGACACCGTCTTCGGCAGCGACACGCCCGAGCCGTCGCGACGCGGATCGATGTCCGGGAGCTGGGCGGGGGTGCCGTTCTTCTGCGCGGCGAGCGCCGGGGTGGCGCCCACCCAGGCGAAGGCCAGGCAGTCCTCGCCCTTCAGGAACCGCTGGCAGCGCACGCCGCCTGTGGCGCGGCCCTTGCGCGGATACTGGTCGAACGGCGTCAGCTTGGCCGTGGTCTGAACGGAGTCGTCCAGCGTGCCGCGCGAACCGGCGACCGTGAACACCACCGCCTCCGCGGCCGGGTCCACCGCCGTGAAGGAGATGACCTTCGCGCCCTCGGCGAGCTTGACGCCCGCCACACCGCCCGCCGGACGGCCCTGCGGGCGGACCTGCGAGGCCTGGTAGCGCAGCAACTGCGCGTCGTCCGTGACGAAGACCAGATCCTCGTCGCCGGTGCGCAGCTCGGCGCCGCCGACGATCCGGTCGCCCTCCCTGAGGGCGATGACCTCCAACTCGTCCTTGTTGGACGGGTAGTCGGGTACCACACGCTTGACGACACCCTGTTCCGTGCCGAGCGCCAGGCCGGGCGAGGACTCGTCCAGCGTGGTCAGGCAGACGACCGTCTCGTCGTCCTCCAGGGTCACGAACTCCGCCAGCGGCGCGCCACCCGACAGGTTCGGCGTCGGCATGGGCTCCGGGAGCTGGGGCAGGTCCACGACGTTCACCCGCAGCAGGCGTCCGGCCGATGTCACCACACCCACCTCGCCGCGGGCCGTGGCCGGCACCGCCGAGACGATCAGGTCGTGCTTGACGCGCTTGGCGCCGGCCTCCGCGACGAGGGGGTCGTCGTTCGCGGTGCGGGCCAGCAGACCCGTCGAGGACAGCAGCACCCGGCACGGATCGTCCGCGACCTGGAGCGGAACGGCGGCGACCGGGGTGCTGGACGACTCCAGCAGCGTCGTACGGCGGTCGGTGCCGAACTTCTTGGCCACCGCGGCCAGTTCGGTCGAGACCAGCTTGCGCAGCTCCGCGTCCGAGTCGAGGATCCGGGTCAGCTCCTCGATCTCCGCGTTCAACCGCTCCTTCTCCGACTCCAGGTCGATGCGGTCGTACTTGGTGAGCCGGCGCAGCGGCGTGTCCAGGATGTACTGGGTCTGGACGTCGCTGAGCGAGAAGTGCTCCATCAGGCGCTGCTTGGCCTGTGCCGAGTTCTCGCTGGAGCGGATGAGGCGGATGACCTCGTCGATGTCGATCAGGGCGGTGAGCAGGCCCTCGACCAGGTGCAGCCGGTCACGCTTCTTGCTCCGGCGGAACTCGCTGCGGCGCCGTACGACGTTGAAGCGGTGGTCGAGGTAGACCTCCAGCAGCTCCTTGAGGCCCAGGGTGAGCGGCTGGCCGTCGACCAGGGCGACGTTGTTGATGCCGAAGGACTCCTCCATCGGCGTCAGCTTGTAGAGCTGTTCGAGGACCGCCTCGGGGACGAAGCCGTTCTTGATCTCGATGACCAGGCGCAGCCCGTGTTCGCGGTCGGTGAGGTCCTTGACGTCGGCGATGCCCTGCAGCTTCTTCGCACCGACCAGGTCCTTGATCTTGGCGATCACCTTCTCCGGGCCGACCGCGAAGGGCAGCTCGGTCACGACGAGACCCTTGCGGCGGGCCGTCACCGTGTCCACGGCGACCGTCGCGCGGATCTTGAAGGTGCCCCGGCCCGTCTCGTAGGCGTCGCGGATGCCGGGCAGGCCGACGATGCGGCCGCCGGTGGGCAGGTCGGGTCCCGGAACGTGCTTCATCAGGGCTTCGAGGTCTGCGTTCGGGTGCCGGATCAGATGCCGGGCGGCCGCGATCACCTCGCGCAGATTGTGCGGCGGCATGTTCGTGGCCATGCCGACCGCGATGCCGGAGGCGCCGTTGACCAGCAGGTTCGGGAAGGCGGCGGGCAGCGCCACCGGCTCCTGCTCCTGGCCGTCGTAGTTGGGGCCGAAGTCGACGGTGTCCTCGTCGATGGACTCCGTCATCAGACTGGTGGCCTCGGCCATCCGGCACTCGGTGTACCGCATGGCGGCCGGCGGGTCGTCGTTGCCCAGGGAGCCGAAGTTGCCGTGGCCGTCGACCAGGGGAACGCGCATGGAGAACGGCTGGGCCATGCGCACCAGGGCGTCGTAGATCGACGCGTCGCCGTGCGGATGCAGCTTGCCCATGACCTCGCCGACGACGCGGGCGCACTTCACGTAGCTGCGCTCGGGCCGCAGGCCCATCTCGTTCATCTGGTAGACGATGCGGCGGTGCACCGGCTTGAGGCCGTCGCGGGCGTCCGGCAGCGCCCGGGAGTAGATGACCGAGTACGCGTACTCGAGGAAGGAGCCCTGCATCTCGTCGACGACGTCGATGTCGAGGATCTTCTCCTCGTACGAGTCGTCGGGCGGCGGGGTCTTCGTACTACGGCGGGCCATCGCTGCCGGCTCCTTGCTGAAGCGTGAACGGTGATCTGACGCGGTCCATTGTGGACCGCGGCACTGACAGCGACCGACCAGGACCCGTCACGGGCTGCCCGGCCCGGCGCGCTGCCCGCAGGGTACGCCCTCGTCCCGCGCGCTCGCCCCGGTCCGGCCGGTCGGGCCGCCAACCCCGTTCTCGCTCTCGGCGTACGAGACCCGGGAACTCCACCGGTGTCCCGCACGCTTGCATACAGTGGCAGGATCGGCGGAATTCCGCAGTTCCGCCCAATGATCCACCGAGTGTTTCCACCAAGGATTCCGCGATCGAAGGGACGTACATGCCCATGGGTCACACGGCCACAGCCCAGGCAGGCTCCGGCGGACTGACAGCGACCGAGCACCGCCTGGCCAACGGCCTGCGCGTGGTGCTCTCCGAGGACCACCTGACCCCGGTCGCGGCGGTGTGCCTCTGGTACGACGTCGGCTCGCGCCACGAGGTCAAGGGTCGTACCGGCCTGGCTCACCTTTTCGAGCACCTCATGTTCCAGGGCTCCGCCCAGG
This sequence comes from Streptomyces sp. NPDC096048, assembly GCF_044763415.1. NCBI lineage: Bacteria > Bacillati > Actinomycetota > Actinomycetes > Kitasatosporales > Streptomycetaceae > Streptomyces > Streptomyces sp. NPDC096048. The sequence goes on along the minus strand of NZ_JBIWGG010000011.1, from coordinate 269,993 downwards.
TCAAGGGCAACGGCCACTTCGAGCTGGTGCAGGGCGCCGGCGGCTCGCTCAACGGCACCACCAGTTTCGAGCGCACCAACTACTTCGAGACCATGCCCGCCCACCAGCTGGAGCTCGCCCTCTGGCTGGAGGCCGACCGGATGGGCTCCCTGCTGTCCGCCCTGGACGACGAGTCGATGGAGAACCAGCGGGACGTCGTCAAGAACGAGCGCCGCCAGCGCTACGACAACGTGCCCTACGGCACGGCCTTCGAGAAGCTGACCGCCCTCGCCTACCCGGAGGGGCACCCCTACCACCACACGCCGATCGGCTCCATGGCCGACCTGGACGCGGCGACGCTGGAGGACGCGCGCGCGTTCTTCCGCACCTACTACGCGCCGAACAACGCGGTGCTCTCGGTCGTCGGCGACATCGACCCCGAGCAGACGCTCGCCTGGATCGAGAAGTACTTCGGCTCCATCGCCTCGCACGACGGCAAGCAGCCGCCCCGTGACGGCTCGCTGCCAGAGGTCATGGGGGAGCAGCTGCGCGAGGTCGTAGAGGAGGAGGTCCCGGCCCGCGCCCTGATGGCGGCCTACCGCCTGCCGGAGGACGGCACGCGCGCGTGCGACGCGGCCGACCTCGCCCTCACCGTCCTGGGCGGCGGTGAGTCGTCCCGCCTGTACAACCGGCTGGTACGCCGCGACCGCACGGCCGTCGCCGCCGGATTCGGCCTGCTGCGGCTCGCCGGAGCGCCCTCCCTGGGGTGGCTGGACGTGAAGACGTCCGGTGACGTCGAGGTGCCGGTCATCGAGACCGCCATCGACGAGGAGCTCGCCCGGTTCGCCGAGGAGGGCCCCACGGCCGAGGAGATGGAGCGCGCCCAGGCCCAGTTGGAGCGCGAGTGGCTGGACCGCCTGGGCACGGTCGCGGGCCGCGCCGACGAACTGTGCCGGTACGCGGTCCTGTTCGGCGACCCGCAGCTCGCCCTCACCGCCGTGCAGCGCGTGCTCGAGGTGACGGCCGAGGAGGTCCAGGAGGTCGCCAAGGCCCGCCTGCGCCCCGACAACCGCGCGGTGCTCGTCTACGAGCCGACCGCCCCCGCCGACGAGAACGACGCCACCGACGAGAACGAGGAGGCGGCCAAGTGACCGAGCTCGCCACCATGGAATTCCACTCCCAGCCGCAGGCCGGGGAGCCCAAGCCGTGGGCGTTCCCGGCCCCCGAGCGCGGCAGCCTCGACAACGGCCTCACCGTGCTGCGCTGCCATCGTCCCGGCCAGCAGGTCGTCGCCGTGGAGGTGCTCCTCGACGCGCCCCTGGACGCCGAGCCGGCCGGCCTCGACGGTGTCGCCACGATCATGGCGCGCGCCTTCTCCGAGGGCACCGACAAGCACTCCGCCGAGGACTTCGCCGCCGAACTGGAGCGCTGCGGTGCCACCCTCGACGCACACGCCGACCACCCCGGCGTCCGGCTGAGCCTGGAGGTGCCGGCCTCACGCCTGGCCAAGGCCCTGGGCCTGGTCGCCGACGCGCTCAGGGCGCCCACGTTCGCGGACAGCGAGGTGGAGCGGCTGGTCCGCAACCGGCTCGACGAGATCCCGCACGAGCTGGCCAACCCGTCACGCCGCGCGGCCAAGGAACTCTCCAAGGAGCTGTTCCCGGCCGGGACGCGTATGTCGCGCTCGCGCCAGGGCACCGAGGAGACGGTCGCGAGCATCGACTCGGCGGCCGTACGCGCCTTCTACGAGAAGCACGTCCGACCCGCCACCGCCACCGCCGTGGTCGTCGGCGACCTCACCGACGTCGACCTCGACGCGCTGCTCGGCGAGACGCTGGGCGCGTGGACCGGCTCCGTGGCCGAGGCGCGTCCCGTACCCCCGGTGAGCGCCGACGACACCGGCCGGGTCGTCATCGTGGACCGACCCGGTGCCGTCCAGACGCAGTTGCTGATCGGCCGCACCGGCGCCGACCGGCACGACCGGGTGTGGCCCGCGCAGGTGCTCGGCACCTACTGCCTCGGCGGAACCCTCACCTCGCGCCTGGACCGCGTCCTGCGCGAGGAGAAGGGCTACACCTACGGCGTACGGGCGTTCGGTCAGGTCATGCGCTCCGCGCCCGACGGCACGGGCGCCGCGATGCTCGCCATCAGCGGCTCCGTGGACACCCCCAACACCGGTCCGGCCCTGGAGGACCTGTGGACGGTGCTGCGCAAGCTCGCCGCGGAAGGTCTCACCGACGCCGAGCGTGACGTGGCCGTGCAGAACCTGGTGGGCGTGGCGCCGCTGAAGTACGAGACGGCGGCGGCCGTGGCGAGCACGCTGGCCGACCAGGTCGAGCAGCACCTGCCCGACGACTACCAGGCCACGCTCTACCGCCAACTCGCCGCCACGGGCACCGTGGAGGCCACGGCGGCGGTCGTGAACGCCTTCCCGGTGGACCGTCTGGTGACGGTCCTCGTCGGCGACGCGGCGCAGATCAAGGAGCCCGTCGAGGCCCTCGGCATCGGTGAAGTCACCGTGGTGGCGGCCGAGTAGCGGCACACGCGCGCGGCGGCCCTGGTGACCGGAGTGTCACCAGGGCCGCCATTTGTCCGAATTGGGGGAGAGGCTGCCTGTCTGCCCTGTGGCGTGCGCTACAAAAGTCCTGTTGCGTTTGAGGATTGAACGCAGCCGCGTTTAGCGTCATGCGGGCTGTTCGTCAGGCAGTGCGCCGCACCCGCGGCACCGGACAGTCATCGCCGAGTCCCCGTACGGCGCGAGCCAGGGGAGCCGGGGACCCATCGCAGTCCCTGGGGTGAATCGGACGCCCGCGCGCGCAGCGAGGGGGTCCGTAGGAGACCTTCCACCTCCGAACCCGTCAGCTAACCCGGTAGGCGAGAGGGAAGGAAAGGACCAGCCTCTACATGGCGTTCACGCGCGCCACCGGGAAGCACCGTCGTCCCAGCCGGGTGCACCGCACCACCGCCCGTGCGGCGGGTGTCGCGGCCCTCGCCACCACCGGCGTCGTCGGCACCCTCGCGGCTCCGGCGCTCGCCGCCGAGCCCCAGGCGGAGCAGAGCGGACTCACCCCGGTCATCACCATCGGCGACTCCGTAGCCCACGAGATCGATGCCCAGGCCACCGCGCAGGAGCAGGCGGCCCTGCACGCCGCCGCCCGGGAGGCGGCCCAGGAGGCCGCGCGCGAGCGGGCGGCCGAGGCGGCCAAGGAGGCGCGCGAGGCCAAGGAGCGCGCCGCGCGCGAGGCGGAGCGCAAGCGCCTCAACACCTTCGTGTCGCCGATCACCGCTTCCTACGTCTCCACCGCCTACCAGGCCGGCAGCTCGCTGTGGTCCTCCGGCAGCCACACCGGCATCGACTTCCACGCCTCCAGCGGCACGTCCGTGCACGCGGTCGGCGTCGGCACCGTCGTCGAGGCCGGCTGGGGCGGGGCGTACGGCAACCAGGTCGTGATCAAGATGCACGACGGCACGTACACGCAGTACGGCCATCTGTCGTCCATCGGTGTCTCGGTCGGCCAGGCGGTCGTCGCCGGACAGCAGATCGGCCTGTCGGGCGCCACCGGCAACGTCACCGGACCGCACCTGCACTTCGAGGCCCGTACGAGCCCTGAGTACGGCTCGGACCTGGACCCCGTCGCCTACCTCCGCTCCCACGGCGTGAACGTCTGACGACGGACGGTACGGCATTCGAAAGCCCCGGCTTCCCGAGCCGGGGCTTTCGGCTTTCTTTCCCTCGGTGTACGCGTCGCTGTCCAAAAAATACCCATGAAATCCGTCCTGCCGTCGGAATATGCGCTTGATTGGCCTAGAGTCACTGAGCACACGTCAATCGTCGACGTTTCACGGGGATTAAGGCGGAGGTCGGCATGCGTATTCCGGCGCACTCGGTGTGCACGGCGATCCGGGACGACATCGTCACCGGCGTCCACGGACGCGGCAGCCGGCTCACCGAGGAACTCCTGGCCCGCCGCTACGGCGTCTCCCGCGTCCCCGTCCGTGAGGCCCTGCGCACACTGGAGGCCGAAGGCTTCGTGGTGACGCGGCGGCACGCGGGCGCGTGCGTCGCCGAACCCACCGAGCAGGAGGCCGCCGACCTGCTGGAGACGCGCGCGCTCCTCGAACCCCTCGGCGCCTCCCGGGCCGCCCGGCGCCGTACCGAGGCGCACCTCAAGGTGCTGCGCGGGCTGGTCAGGCTGGGGCAGGAGCGCGCCAGGCAAGGCGACAGCGAGGATTTGCGCTCACTGGACGGGTGGTTCCACGAGACCCTCGCCCAGGCCGCCGGCAGCCCGTCGCTGACGACCTTGCTGACCCAGCTGCGCCACAAGATCGCCTGGATGTACGTCGTGGAGGCGTCGGCCGGACCCGTGGAGTGCTGGGCGGAGCACGGCGCGATCGTCGACGCGGTGGCCCGGGGCGACGGCGAGCGCGCGCGGGCGCTCATGACGCTGCACACCGAGCGGTCGACGCCGGCGCACAGACTTCGATTCGTCTCCGGCGGCGAGCGGACGGGGCGTGTGAGGAAATCGCAACGTCCCGTAAACATGCCGAGCCTGCGACATTAACACGGGCGCCGTATACAAAGAGAGAGTAATTCGGGGGAGGGGGCTATTTCCGGCTGCCCATAAAAACCGGGGAAGCGGAAAGAGAAAGCGAGAGGCCCGCCCGGTGGTCCGGGCGGGCCTTTCGGTGTTGCCGTTGCTCAGACGGTCTCGGGGAGTTCCTCGAGTCCTTCGGAGACCAGCTTCGCCAGCCGGTCCAGGGCGGCGTCCGCGCCTTCGGCGTCGGCGGCGAGGACGATCTCCTCGCCGCCCTGGGCGCCGAGGCCGAGGACGGCCAGCATGGAGGCCGCGTTGACGGGGGACCCGTCGGCCTTGGCGATCGTCACCGGGACGCCTGTGGCCGTGGCGGCTCGGACGAAGATGGAGGCGGGGCGGGCGTGGAGACCCTCGGCCCAGCCGACGTTGACGCGGCGCTCAGCCATGTGATGCTGCCCTTCAGGTGTTCAGGGGTTCAGGTTGTCTAGACCAGTCTTGTCTAGACCAGTTTCCCACATCGTGAAGCTTGCGAGGACGGCTGCCGCCGCCCCCGTGTGGTCGTCGGACCGCGGCCTCGGCCCGACCTTCCGTCCTCCACAGACTGCCTCGCGCCGTTGTCGTACGCGAGCCGTACTCTGGGGCCCATGCAGACCTCGTCGGACCGGCACGAGTACCCCGCCCACTGGGAGGCCGACGTGGTGCTGCGCGACGGCGGCACCGCGCGCGTCCGCCCCATCACCGTTGATGACGCCGAGCGCCTGGTCAGCTTCTACGAGCAGGTCTCCGACGAGTCGAAGTACTACCGCTTCTTCGCGCCGTACCCTCGCCTGTCCGCCAAGGACGTCCACCGCTTCACGCACCACGACTTTGTGGACCGGGTGGGACTCGCGGCCACCATCGGCGGCGAGTTCATCGCCACCGTACGCTACGACCGGATCGGCGCCGGTGGAACACCCGCCTCCGCGCCGGCCGACGAGGCCGAGGTCGCCTTCCTCGTCCAGGACGCCCACCAGGGGCGCGGCGTCGCCTCCGCGCTCCTGGAGCACATCGCCGCCGTCGCCCGCGAGCGCGGCATCCGCCGCTTCGCCGCCGAGGTGCTGCCCGCCAACACCAAGATGATCAAGGTGTTCATGGACGCCGGGTACACCCAGAAGCGGAGCTTCGAGGACGGCGTGGTCCGCCTGGAGTTCGACCTCGAGCCCACCGACCGCTCGCTCGCCGTGCAGTACGCGCGCGAGCACCGCGCGGAGGCGCGGTCCGTTCAGCGGCTGTTGCAACCCGGCTCGGTGGCGGTCATCGGCACCGGCCGCACGCCGGGGGGCGTCGGCCGCAGCATCCTCGGCAACATCCGGGACGCGGGCTACACCGGTCGGCTGTACGCCGTGAACAAGGCGCTCCCCGAGGCGCAGAAGGAGCTCGACGGGGTGCCCGCCCGGCGCTCGGTGCGCGAGATCGACGGGCCCGTCGACCTCGCCGTCGTCACGGTCCCCGCCGAGCACGTCCCCGAGGTCGTCACCGAGTGCGGCGAGCACGGCGTGCAGGGCCTCGTGGTGATCTCCGCCGGGTATGCCGACAGCGGCCCCGACGGACGCGAACGGCAGCGCGCCCTCGTGCGGCACGCGCGCACGTACGGCATGCGGATCATCGGACCCAACGCCTTCGGGATCGTCAACACCTCCGCCCAGGTGCGGCTCAACGCCTCCCTCGCCCCCGAGATGCCGCGGCCCGGCCGGATCGGGCTGTTCGCCCAGTCCGGCGCCATCGGCATCGCCCTGCTGTCCCGGCTGCACCGGCGCGGCGGCGGGGTCACCGGCGTCACGGGCGTGTCGACCTTCGTCTCCTCCGGCAACCGGGCCGACGTCTCCGGCAACGACGTACTTCAGTACTGGTACGACGACCCGGAGACCGACGTCGCGCTGATGTACCTGGAGTCCATCGGCAACCCGCGCAAGTTCACCCGCCTGGCCCGGCGGACGGCGGCCGTCAAGCCACTGGTCGTGGTGCAGGGCGCCCGGCACGGCGGCGTGGCACCCCAGGGACACGCGGTTCGAGCGACGCGGCTGCCCCACGCGACGGTCTCCGCGCTGCTGAGGCAGGCCGGCGTGATCCGCGTCGACACGATCACCGACCTGGTCGACGCGGGGCTGCTCCTCGCCCGCCAGCCGCTGCCCGCGGGGCCGAGGGTGGCGATCCTGGGGAACTCCGAATCACTGGGCCTTCTGACATACGACGCCTGCCTCTCCGAGGGGCTGCGGCCGCACTCGCCCCTGGACCTGACGACGGCGGCCTCGGCGGACGACTTCCACGCGGCGCTCTCCCGTGCCCTGGCCGACGACACGTGCGACGCGGTGGTGGTGACGGCCATCCCGACGGTGGGGGAGGGGTCGGCCGGTGACGCGGCGCTGGCGGAGGCCCTGCGGTCGGCGGCGGCCGCGGAGCCCGGCAAGCCGGTCCTGGTGGTCCACGTGGAACTGGGCGGCCTGGCGGAAGCCCTGTCCGCGGCGACGAGCACGGCACCGCAGGCCACCGCGGGCACGGCACCGCAGGCCACCGCGGGCACGACAGGGCAGGCCACCGCGGGCACGGTGCCGCAGGCCGCTTCGAGCACGGCACCGCAGGCGGCTTCGAGTCCCCCTGAGGAGCCCCGCTCCGCAGCCCCGGCACAGCGGCCGCCCTCCGTCCAGGCTCCGGAAGGAGCCCACCTCATCCCCGCCTACCCCGCCGCCGAGCGAGCCGTCCGCGCCCTCGCCCAGGCCGTCGCCTACGCCCAGTGGCGACGCGACGCCGCCGACCCCGGGAAGGTGCCGGAGTACGAGGACATCGACGAGAAGGGCGCCGCCGGGCTGATAGCCGGGCACCTGGCGCGCGGGCAGGGGCTCACCCTCGGCACGCAGGAGACCTGCGACCTGCTCGGCAGGTACGGCATCCACGTCCACCGTGCCCTGCCCGCCCCCACCCCCGACGACGCCGTCGCCGCCGCGCGGACCATCGGCTACCCCGTCGCCCTCAAGGCCACCGCCCCGCACCTGCGCCACCGCGCCGACCTGGGCGGCGTACGCCTGGATCTCGCGGACGAGGAGCAACTGCGTCGGGCGTACGCAGAGTTGACCGAACTGTTCGGAAAGGCCGAGGAACTGCGCCCGGTGGTGCAGGGCATGGCACCGCGCGGCGTCGACACGGTCGTACGGGCGGTCATCGACCCGGCGGCCGGTGCCGCGCTCTCCTTCGGGCTCGCCGGGGCCGCCACCCAGCTGCTCGGCGACATGGCGCACCGGCTGATCCCGGTCACCGACCGGGAGGCCACCTCGCTCATCCGCTCGATCCGCACGGCACCCCTCCTCTTCGGCTGGCGCGGCTCGGCCCCGGTCGACAGCGCCGCCCTGGAGGAGCTGCTGCTGCGGGTCTCCCGGCTGGTCGACGACCACCCGGAGGTCGTCGCGGTCACCCTGGAACCGGTCGTCGTCGCTTCGCGCGGCCTGAGCGTCCTCAGCGCCTCCGTCCGCCTCGCACCCCCACCCGCCAGGGACGACCTCGGCCCGCGGACCCTGCCGGCGTACTGACCGCCCACGGCCGGAGCCGGGTACCGCACGAGCGTGCCTCGCAGTCGGTGCGCCCCCGTAGGATGGACGGCATGGCCAAGACCAGTACGACGACCCAGGGGCTGCGAGCGGCGATCGAGCGCAGCGGCTACTACCCGGCCCTCGTGGCCGAGGCGGTGGAGGCCGCCGTGGGCGGCGAGCCCGTGCGGTCGTACCTGGTCCACCAGGAGACGACGTTCGACCAGAACGAGGTGCGCCGGCACGTGACCGTGCTCGTGCTCACCGGCAACCGCTTCATCGTCAGCCACACCGACGAGCAGGCCGCCGACGACACCTCCCCGACGCCGTACGCCACCACCTCCACGGAGTCCGTCAAGCTCGGCCGGATCTCGTCCATCGTCGTCAGCCGCGTGGTCGCCAACCCGGAGCAGTACAAGCCGGGCACGCTGCCCCGCGAGATCGTGCTGACCATCGGCTGGGGCGCCGTCTCCCGCATCGACCTGGAGCCGGCCGCCTGCGGCGACCCCAACTGCGAGGCCGACCACGGTTACACGGGCAGTTCGACGGCCGACGACCTCAGCCTGCGCGTCAGCGAGGCCGGGGACGGTCCGGAGACGGTGCGCCAGGCGCTCGTCTTCGCCCAGGCCCTATCCGAGGCGACCGCGGATTCCGCCCGCTGATGGTGCAGCCCGCCGCCTGGGACACCGACCCGGAGCCCCTCCCCGTCGACTCCGCCCCCGTACCCGAGTACGGCACGGGCTCGCTCGCCGACCTGCTGCCCACCCTGGCCGCGGGCCTCGGCGTCCCCGGCATGACCGCCGGCATCACGGAACTGACCCCCGCCGACCGGAACTGCGTGTTCCTGATCGACGGCCTCGGCTGGGAGCAGCTGCGGGCGCACCCGGAGGACGCCCCCTTCCTCAGCTCGCTGCTGAGCAGCTCACGCGGGGGCACCGGTCGACCCATCACCGCCGGCTACCCGGCGACCACCGCGACCTCCCTCGCCTCCGTCGGCACCGGCCTGCCACCGGGCGCCCACGGCCTGCCCGGTTACACCGTGCGCGATCCGGCCACCGGCGAGCTGATGAACCAGCTGCGCTGGCAGCCGTGGACCGCGCCGGGCCCCTGGCAGCCGTACCCCACCGTCTTCCAGCTGGCCCACGAGGCGGGTGTGCGCGCCGCCCAGGTCTCCTCCCCGACCTTCGCGAACACCCCGCTGACCAAGGTCGCGCTCAGCGGCGGAACGTTTCACGGCCGGCTGTCCGGCGAGGACCGGATGGACTGCGCCGCCGAGCAACTGGCCGGGGCCGACCGCGCCCTCGTCTACACGTACTACGCCGAGGTCGACGGCGCCGGCCACCGCTTCGGCGTCGACTCCGACACCTGGCGCGGCCAGCTCGGGCACGTCGACCGGCTCGTCCAGCGCCTCGCCGAGCAGCTGCCGCCGCGCAGCGCCCTGTACGTCACCGCCGACCACGGCATGGTCGACGTGCCCTTCGACGAGGACCACCGCATCGACTTCGACGACGACTGGGAGCTGAAGGCGGGCGTCGCCCTCCTCGGCGGCGAGGGCCGCGCCCGGCACGTCTACGCCGTCCCCGGAGCGGCGAACGACGTGCTGACCTGCTGGCGCGAGGTGCTCGGCGAGCAGTTCTGGGTGGCGTCGCGGGACGAGGCGATCGCGGCGGGCTGGTTCGGCCCCCGCATCGACGACCGGGTGTACGACCGCATCGGCGACGTGATCGCCGCCGCGCGGGACGACGTCCTGCTCATCGCCTCCGAGCGGGAGCCGAAGGAGTCGGCGATGGTCGGCAACCACGGGTCGATGACCCCTGCCGAACAACTCGTCCCCCTGCTCGAAGTACGCTCCTGAAGCCCTGCCCCCATCCCATCCCGTCCCGTCCCCCTCCGCCCCGCTTCCCGCCGCCGCTGCCGCTGCCGAAAGGTGCTCAACCCCTCATGCCCGAGCTGGTCTTCTTCTCCGGAACGATGGACTGCGGGAAGTCGACACTGGCTCTCCAGATAGAGCACAACCGCTCGGCTCGCGGCCTGGCCGGTCTGATCTTCACCCGCGACGACCGCGCGGGGGAGGGCAAGCTCTCCTCCCGCCTCGGCCTGGTCACCGACGCGGTGGAGGTCGAGGACGGACGGGACCTGTACGCCTACATCGTCGACCACCTGTCGCAGGGCGGACGCGCGGACTACGTGATCGCGGACGAGGCGCAGTTCCTCGCGCCGGACCAGATCGATCAGCTCGCGCGCGTGGTCGATGATCTCGGCATGGACGTGTACGCCTTCGGCATCACCACCGACTTCCGTTCCAAGCTGTTCCCCGGCTCCCAGCGCCTCGTCGAACTCGCCGACCGCGTCGAGGTGCTCCAGGTCGAGGCCCTGTGCTGGTGCGGCGCCCGCGCCACGCACAACGCCCGCACCGTGGGCGGCGTCATGGTCGTCGAGGGCGCCCAGGTGGTCGTCGGCGACGTGGCCCAGTCCCCCGACGAGATCGGCTACGAGGTGTTGTGCCGACGGCACCACCGGCGCCGTACGACCGCCGCGACGGCCCGCGCGGCGGCGCTGTCACCGGACGTGCTGCCGGTGTCACCCGCCTGAGCGACTTCGGGACCCCGCGGCCGGGCCCCGTCGGCCCTCCAGCAGTGAGAACCGCGCCCCTTCCGGGTCCGCCACCATCGCGGATCGGCCGTGGGCGGTGTCCTGCGCCGGTCTGAGTACATGCCCGCCCAGATCGGCGAGGAGCTCCAGGGACTCCGCCGCGTCGGCCACCTCGAAGTACGTCACCCAGTGCGGCCCCCGGTCACGGGGCAGGGCGTTGCCGACGCCGTGGATGCCGGCGACGGGACGGCCTTCGAGGCACAGCGTCACGTAGTCGAAGTCGGCGGAGACCTCCGGCACCAGTTCGAAACCGAACACCGTCTCGTAGAACTTGGCGACGCTCGCCGACTCGAAGGTCAACAGCTCGTTCCACGCCGGTGTGCCGGGCACGTCCGTGACGGCCGTGCCGAGGTGCGCCGCGGCCTGCCAGATGCCGAAGACGGCGCCCGAGGGGTCGGAGCCGATGGCCAGACGCCCGGCCTCGCCCGCGTCCAGCGGGCCCACGCCGATCGTGCCACCGCACAGGCGTACCGTTTCGGCCGTCCGGTTGACGTCGTCGGAGGCGAAGTAGGGCGTCCAGGCGATGGGCAGATGCCGGTCCGGCGGCAGTTGGCCGATACCCGCCACCTCGCGCCCGTCGATCAGGGCCCGCGCGTACGGACCCAACTGCTGCGGTCCGGGCCGGAACTCCCAGCCGAACAGTGCGCCGTAGAACTCCTGGGTCGCGGCCGGTCCGTGCACCATCAGACTCACCCAGCAGGGTGTGCCGGGCGTGTGCCGGGCGTTCGTCTCGCCGTTCCGGCCGGCCGACCCCCGTGCGTCGGTCATCGTCACTCTCTTCTCGGCCCTCCGCGGGCCGTGCGTCCGCTTCCGCCTGACGGATTCCGCTTTGACGGACCTTCGCGCCGATGCCGGCACCGGATCGGGTGCCGCGCGCTTCGGGCGCGCCCGTGGGGCAGCCCGGGGCTGTACGGGTAGTACAGCATGTGCCCGAACCCATACGCCTCGTGATCGGTACTGTCCGGCGGGCAGAGTAGCCCGACATCGACGCGGCGGCCACTCGGTACGCCAGGATGGGGCCATGAACGCCACCATCTCCGCATCCGAACTCGTGACCGAACTGGCGGACGCGAACCCGCCGGTCCTGCTCGACGTCCGCTGGCAGCTGAGCACGGCCAAGGCGGCCGGCGCTCCGCCGTTCGACGGCCGGGCCGAGTACGCCGCCGGGCACCTTCCCGGTGCGGTCTTCGTCGACCTGGACAGGGAACTCGCCTCCGCGCCCGGCGGGGGCGGCCGGCATCCGCTGCCCGACGTGGCGGTGTTCGGCGCGGCGATGCGCCGCGCGGGCGTGTCGTCGGGCCGGCCGGTCGTCGTGTACGACGGCGGCCAGGGGTGGGCGGCGGCCCGCGCCTGGTGGCTGCTGCGCTGGACGGGTCACCCGAACGTGCGGGTCCTGGACGGCGGGTTGCCGGCCTGGGAGGCGCCGCTGTCGACCGACGTCCCCGCGCCCGCGGAAGGCGACTTCGTCCCGGAACCGGGCGCGGCGGGGCTGCTGGACGCCGACGGAGCGGCCGCGCTGGCCCGCTCCGGGGTGCTGCTCGACGCCCGCGCGGGGGAGCGTTACCGGGGCGAGGTCGAGCCGATCGATCCGGTCGGTGGTCACATCCCGGGCGCCGTGTCCGCGCCGACGACGGACAACGTGGCTCCGGACGGCCGGTTCCTGCCCGCGGAGGAACTCCGCGCCCGCTTCAAGACGTTGGGTGCCACGGACGACGATGAGGTGGGTGTGTACTGCGGCTCGGGCGTGTCGGGCGCCCACGAGGTGCTGGCGCTGGCGGTGGCGGGCATCCCGGCGGCACTGTATGTGGGCTCGTGGTCGGAGTGGTCCTCGGATCCGGACCGACCGGTCGCCGTGGGGCCGGACCCGCAGTAGGCCGGACGAGGGCATGGTGGGGCCGGGGGCCGGGCAGGTCGGGTCGGCACCGAGCGGGGCCGGCGAGGGCGTGGCGGGGTCGGGCGTGGCGGGGCGACGAAGCCGCAGGGGGTCCCACCGCCCGGTTGGCCCGACGGCAGGGGCCGCGCCCACCTGGGCGCGGCCCCTACCGGCGAAGACCGCCTACTCCTGCTTCTTCCGCCGCGTCCCGAAGACGATCTCGTCCCAGCTCGGCACCGCGGCCCGGCGGCCCGGGCGGACGCCGTCGGCCTCGGCCTGGCGGTCGGTGGAACCGGTGAGGCGGTCGCGGTGGCTGGCCACGGAGCGCGGCATGAGTACGTCGGCGTAGGCGGCACCGGCCGACGCCGCAGGTGCCGGGGGCTCCTCCAGCTCGGGCTCCTCGACCGGCTCCTCCGCCGGCTCCGGAGCGCGCTCGGGCACCACCAGGTCGCCCCGGAAGCTCGGTACCGCCTCCAGCAGGCTGGTGAGCGAGTCGCGTTCGGCCGAGGCGGTCGCCGCGGTCGTGGGCTCCTCGGCCGGCTCGGACGGCGCCGGAGGCAGGCTCGGCCGCTCCCGCTGCTCCCGGTCGAGAGTGCGGTCCAGCGGCCGGTCGCGCGGCAGCCGTGCGATGCGCGGGACGAACGGGAAGCTGGGTTCGGGCGCGGCGAGGTCGTCGGTCTCGCCGATCAGCGCGCGCGCCTCCGAGTCGACGGCCTGGACGAGCCGCCGGGGCGGGTCGTACGTCCAGCTCGCCGAGTGCGGCTCGCCCGCGACCAGGTAGACCAGGAGGACTTCCCAGGTGCCGTCGTCGCGGCGCCAGGAGTCCCACTGGACGGTGTCCTTGTCGGCGCCGCGCAGCAGCAACCGCTCCTGGACGGCCTCGCCGAGGGGCGGTCCGGAGTTCTCGCCGGGACGGCGCACGGGGGTCTTGCGGGCCCGCTCCGCCATGAAGGCGCGCTCGGCCAGCACGGGCCCCTCGAAGCGCCGTACGCGGTCGACGGGGATGCCGGCCATCTGCGCGACCTCTTCCGCGGTCGCGCCGGCACGTATACGCGCCTGGATGTCGCGGGGGCGGAGATGACTCTCCACCTCGATCTCGATCTGGCCGAGGCGGGGACGGTCGCCGCGAACGGCGGCCCGGAGCCGCTCGTCGATCGGAAGCGTGTACTCCGTGCTGTCCGCAGCCTTCAGCACCAGCCGTGTGCCGTCATTCGAGACGGCCACGACACGCAGTTCGGGCATGGGGACCTCCCGGGTGGTGCCTGCCGACGTCACGTGCGTCGCTGCTTCCGCTCTGTCGAGTGTGACCTGCCCGGGTGCAGCCTGCCACAACCTTGCCGAGTTGCCCGGCGTGTCGGGCACGGGCCCTGAATCGCCGTTATGGCACGGTTACCTATTTGCAACGCTAAGTGACCAACTCCATCACCCTGTGCAACTAGCCCCCTCCCGGCGGTCCTTCAAGGTCCTGAACCCCCTGTCGGGAGGCCGGACCCAGGGCTCGCAACAGTACTCCATTCGGGCCACGCGCGTGGATTGGCGCGCCGCCCAACTTCCGTCAAGGGGTGACGCCCGGCCGCTCCCGGCGCGACCCCCGCGATCTTGGACGTGGCGTACTTCACGGAATCGCCAGAAACGGAACTAATGGTTTCGCCCCCACGTCCCTTTCTCGTGCAGTTGATCGATCACGTACGGGAAAGACAGGCAAGGTCCGGGAATGCGTGAAAAGCCCGATGGAGCAGGCGAAACGGATACGCGTGCGGAGGTGAAGTCCAAGCGAATCGACCTGAGCGTGCCCCAGGTCGCCGGCAGCGCCCTCGCGGCGGTGGTGGCCGCCAAACTCGCCTCCTCCTTCGGCGTGTACGGCACGATCCTCGGGGCCGGTCTGATCAGTGTCGTCGCCACGTGCGGAGGCTCGGTCCTCCAGCACTTCTTCAAGCGCACCGGCGAGCAGATGAGGGTGAAGCGCACCGCCGGCACCGTGCGGACCGGCGGGCCGGCCGCACCGGGCCCGGGCGAGTTCACCGAGGCCACCGTCTACCGCGCGCGGACCACGGGCTGGAAGCGCCCGGTGGTCGCGGCGGCCCTCGTCTTCGGCGTCACCATGGCCGGGATCACCGCGTACGAACTCGCCTCCGGCGAGAGTCTGAGCGGCGGCCGCAGCACTACCGTCGGCAGCGCCTTCACCGGCCACGGCAAGTCCGCACCGGATCCAGGGGAGTCGGGCGATTCCGGTGGATCGGATGACTCTCAGGACAACAAGGACAATCAGCACTCCGGTGACCCCGGTGGCTCGGAGGGCTCCGGCTCCGGCGACGACACCCCGACGCCCACGCCGTCCGGTACCCCGGGCGAAACCGGTGACGGCACGTCGCCGGGCGGCACCTCCACCGAGGACGGCGGTACGGCGTCCAGCCCGACGCCCACCCCGGACGTCGGCGGAACCGACGGCTCCGACGACGCCACGACCCCGGCCCCCGATGCCTCGGCTACGGCCCCAGAACCCGGCGCAAGTAGTCGTTCCGGAACAGACGATCAGGGTCAAGACGGTCCCGCAGCTCCGTGAACTCGCCGAAGCGCGGATACACCCGCGAGAGGTACTCGGCGTCCCGAGTGTGGATCTTGCCCCAGTGCGGCCGCCCCCCGTGCGCCGTGAAGATGCGCTCGGCGGCGGTGAAGTACGTCTGGTAGGGCGTGCCCCGGAACATGTGGACGGCGATGTACGCACTGTCGCGGTCCGATGCCGTGGACAGCGGGATGTCGTCGGCCGGTGCCGTACGCACCTCGACCGGGAAGCTGATCCGGAGCCGTGACCGGTCGACCATCGTTCTCAGTTCGCGCAGCGTCTCCACGACGGCCTCACGCGGAACGGCGTACTCCATCTCCACGAAGCGCACCCGGCGCGGAGACGTGAAGACCTTGTAGGGCGTGTCCGTGTACGTCCGCGCGGACAGCGCCTTGCTGGAGACCCGGGCGATCGCCGGAATGGTGGTGGGCACCGCGCGGCCGACCCAGTTGGCCGCCTGGAAGACGCCGTTGGACAGGAACTCGTCCTCGAACCAGCCCTGGAGCCGCCCCACCGGCTGCTCGGGGCCGGCGCTGCGGTTGTTGCGCTTGGTGTTGGTGCTGCCGGTGTGCGGGAACCAGTAGAACTCGAAGTGCTCGTTCTCGGTCCACAGTTCGTCGAAGTCGGCGAGGACACGATCGAACGGCATCGGTTCCTCGCGGGCCGTGAGCAGGAAGATCGGCTCCACGGCGAAGGTGATCGCGCTGACGACGCCCAGTGCGCCCAGGCCGATCCGGGCGGCGGCGAAGACCTCGGGGTTCTCCCGCTCGGAGCAGGTCAGCACCGAGCCGTCCGCCGTGACCAGTTCCAGGCCCCGGATCTGGGCGGCGATCGAGGCCGAGTCGCGGCCCGTGCCGTGGGTGCCGGTACTGGTGGCCCCGGAGACGGTCTGATCCATGATGTCGCCCATGTTCGTCAGCGACAGACCCTCTCGCGCGAGGGCCAGGTTGAGCCTCTTGAGCGGTGTGCCGGCCTCGACCGTGACCGTCATGGCGTCGCGGTCGATGCCGCGGATGCCGGTCAACAGATGAGGGCGTATCAACACACCGTCCGTCGCGGCTATGGACGTGAAGGAGTGCCCGGTGCCGACGGCCTTGACCCGCAGGCCGTCCTCGGCCGCCCTGCGAACGGCCTCGGCCAGTTCGTCCACGGAGGCGGGAGTGACCTCCCGCGCGGGGCGCGCGGAGACGTTGCCGCCCCAGTTACGCCATGTGCCGTTCTTCCCGCTCGTCTTCCCGCTCGCCGTGCGTGTGCTGCTCAACGGTCCCTCCCCGACGCGGATCCGGCCGCTTGAGCCGGCGGTACCCGAGGAAACCGACCGCGACCGCGACGGCCCCGGCCACCGCCGGAACCCAGTACCCCGCACGCGCCCCGGAGGCGTCGATCACCCAGCCGCCCGCGGAGGAGCCGAGCGCGACCCCGACCGCGAGGCCGGTGCTCACCCAGGTCATGCCTTCGGTGAGCTGCGTGCGTGGTACGTGCTCTTCGATGAGGGACATCGTCGTGATCATCGTGGGAGCGATGGACAGACCCGCAACGAACAGCGCCGCGGCCAGAAACAGCAGGTTTCCGACCAGTAGGAGGGGGATCATACTCACGGCCATCGCACAGACGCCCAGAAGCCAGCGGCGTTCCGGCGGCCCGGCGAAGCGCATCAGCCCGAAGATCATGGCCGCCGTGCAGGAACCCGCCGCGTACAAAGCGAGCACCAGGCTGGCGGCCGCCTTGTGCCCCTCCTCCTCGGCGAAGGCCACGGTGACCACGTCGACCGCCCCGAAGATCGTCCCCGTCGCCGCGAACGTGACGACCAGGACCTGAAGTCCCCGGGAGCGCAGCGGGGTGCCGCCGCCCTTGTGTACGCGCGGATGCGGCTCCGGCTCGGTGGCGCGCTGCGCGGTCAGCCAGAAGACGCCCGTGGCCAGGAAGCAGGCGGCGAGCAGCGGCCCGGCCTCCGGGAACCAGGCCGTGGACAGGCCGATGGAGACGATCGGCCCGAAGATGAAGCAGATCTCGTCCACCACGGACTCGAACGAGTACGCGGTGTGCAGCTGGGGGGTGCCCCGGTACAGGGCCGCCCAGCGGGCCCGGACCATAGCGCCGACGCTCGGCACGCAGCCGATGCCGACGCAGGCGAGGAACAGCACCCAGTCCGGCCATCCGTAGTGCGCGGCCGGCAGCAGCACGGCCGCCGCGGTGAGCGACACGAGGGTCGCCGGGCGCAGCACCCGACGCTGGCCGTACCGGTCCACCAGACGGGAGACCTGCGGTCCGGCCACGGCGGCGGCGAGCGCGATGGTGGCCGACAGGGCCCCGGCCAGTCCGTACCGCCCGGTGAGCTGCGAGATCATCGTCACCACGCCGATGCCCATCATCGACAACGGCATCCGGCCGAGGAAACCCGCGGTCGAGAAGGCCTTGGTGCCGGGGGCGGCGAACAGGGCGCGGTAGGGGCTGGGCAACGAGGTCTCCGGGGACGGCTCAGTAACAGCTCGGAAAGGGCTCAGTAAGGTGCGAACGCAGTCGATACAGATTACTCGTCCGGCGGCCCGGAAACACCCCCGCGGACCTGGCGAAACGCACGGTCGGCACCCCGCCGTTTTCCCGCTGTCAGTGCCGGGTGGCAGGATCGACACATGCCAGACGTGCTCGATGCCAGCCCCTACGACGCCCTGCTCCTGCTCTCGTTCGGCGGCCCGGAGGGCCCGGACGACGTGGTCCCGTTCCTGGAGAACGTGACACGAGGGCGCGGCATCCCCAAGGAACGCCTCAAGGAAGTCGGCCAGCACTACTTCCTCTTCGGCGGGGTCAGCCCCATCAACGACCAGAACCGCGCCCTGCTGGACGCCCTCCGCGAGGACTTCGCCGAGCACGGCCTGGACCTGCCGGTCTACTGGGGCAACCGCAACTGGGCGCCGTACCTGACGGACACCCTGCGCGAGATGGTCCGCGACGGCCGCCGCCGCGTCCTCGTCCTGGCCACCAGCGCCTACGCCTCGTACTCGGGCTGCCGGCAGTACCGCGAGAACCTCGCGGACGCGCTCGCCGCCCTGGAGGCCGAGGGGTTGGAGCTGCCGAAGATCGACAAGCTCCGGCACTACTTCAACCACCCGGGTTTCGTCGAGCCCATGGTCGACGGGCTCGTCCGCTCCCTCGCCGAGCTGCCCGACGACGTCCGGGACGGCGCGCACATCGCCTTCTCGACCCACTCGATCCCCACCGCCGCCGCGGACACCTCCGGTCCGGTCGAGGAGCACGGTGACGGTGGCGCGTACGTACGCCAGCACCTGGACGTGGCGCAGGTGATCGCCGACGCCGTCCGCGAGCGCACCGGCGTCGACCACCCCTGGCAGCTCGTCTACCAGTCGCGCTCCGGCGCCCCGCACATCCCGTGGCTGGAGCCCGACATCTGCGACCACCTGGAGGAGCGCCACGCGGCCGGTGCCCCCGCCGTGGTGATGGCCCCCATCGGCTTCGTCTCCGACCACATGGAGGTCCTGTACGACCTCGACACCGAGGCCACGGCCAAGGCGGAGGAGCTGGGACTGCCGGTACGTCGTTCGGCCACCGTCGGCGCCGACCCGCGGTTCGCCGCGGCGGTCCGCGACCTCGTCCTGGAGCGGGCCGCCGACGAACTCGGGCAGGAGGTCGCGCCGTGCGCCCTCGGCGCCCTCGGCGCGAGCCACCATCTGTGCCCGGCCGGCTGCTGCCCCGCCCGCGCCCCCCGTCCCGCCGCCGCGGGCGCCGACAGCCCCTACGCGTGAGGAGCCCCGTGACCGACGTGACGCCCCATCCCCTCCACGCCGAGCTGCTGAAGATCGCCCAGGAGGCCGCCCACCGCGCGAGCGAGCTGCTGCGCGACGGCCGCCCGGCCGACCTCGCGGTCGCCGCCACCAAGTCCAGCCCGATCGACGTGGTCACCGAGATGGACATCGCGGCGGAGAAGCTGATCACCGGCCTGATCGCCGACCGTCGCCCCGACGACGGGTTCCTGGGCGAGGAGGGCGCCGCCACCGAGGGCACGAGCGGCATCCGCTGGGTCATCGATCCGCTCGACGGCACGGTCAACTACCTGTACGGGCTGCCCACCTGGGCGGTCTCCGTCGCCGCCGAGCAGGACGGCGAGAGGGTGGCCGGGGTGGTCGTGGCCCCGATGCGGGGCGAGGCGTACCACGCGGTACTGGGCGGCGGGGCCTGGGCGACGGGCGCCTGGGACGGCGAACGCAGGCTCGCCTGCCGCCCTACGGCACCCCTGGACCGGGCACTGGTCTCCACCGGCTTCAACTACGTCGCCGACGTCCGCGCCGAACAGGCCGAGATCGCGCGGCGGCTCATTCCGCTGGTGCGCGACATCCGGCGCGGCGGCTCGGCCGCGATCGACCTGTGCGACGTGGCCGCAGGACGCCTCGACGGCTACTACGAGCGCGGTCTGCACCCCTGGGACCTCGCGGCGGGCGACCTGATCGCCCGGGAGGCGGGCGCGGTGACCGGTGGGCGCCTCGGTGAGCGCCCGTCCGGAGACCTGACCATCGCGGCCACCCCCGGCGTCTTCGAGCCCCTCCAGCGGCTCCTGGTGGACTTCGGCGCGTAGGCCTCCGGCGGTTCGGCGGACGGCACGTCGGCCAGCCCCGGGCGGCGTGTGCCACTCCGTGCCCGCGCCGTCCGGCGGACCCACCACGCCCAGCGGCAGACTGCCCCGCGCGGCGCCACCCGCGACCGTGCCGACGCGGCGGCCGACCGCGACGATCGGCCCGACGCAGGCACCGGCCGCGCGCGACACCCTGGCGGTGCGGCGGCCGACCCCGGCTGTGGATCCGGCGCGCTCACCCGGCCCGGCCTCTGCGGGGCCGGGTGTCCGCGCACGGACGCCGAACCGCCCGCCCAGCGCCTCGACCTGAGCGCCGCCCGGCTTGGCGCGATCACCGCCCATGCCTGCCGTGCCGGGGCGTCCGGCACTGTCGTAGCTGGTCGCGTGCGATGTACTCGTGGCTCCGGTGGTGCGGTGGCCGACTCCGGCTGCGGGTTCGGCGTCGGCATCCGCTCTGGTGGTGCCACCGGTTCGGCGCGGTCACGGCTCGCTTCCGCCCCGCCACCCGGCACCGTACGGCCCCGCGGCTCGCCCCCGCGGTCCCACAGCGTGGCGGCACCGACCGTCGGCCCGACGCCGCCACGCGGCTCTGTACGCCGCCCCGGCGCCGACCGGCCCCGGCGTCCACGTCCCCGCCCGCTCACCGCCGGACGGCGACCTGCCGGACACCGGCCTTGCCCGTTATCCGTTCCGCCGGGGCGGGCCCTCGCCCGGGCGGAACGGCGCCCGGCGTCCACGTCCCCGCCCGCTCACCGCCGGACGGCAACCGGCACGACAAGGCCCCGGCGCTGGATCCCGCCGGGGCCTTGTCGCTCACGGGCCGGTCAGACGCTGGTCGCGCCGACCTCCACACCGTGCTCGGCAGCGAGACGGCGCAGGTCGTCGAGCTCTCCCAGCTCCACCTCGACGAGGAACTCGTCCCCCTCGTCGCGGGCCCGGGACAGGTCGGACTCGGTCGTCTTTATGCGCTGCAGAAGTCCTGCGGTGAAAGCGTCCATGCTGCGCCCCCTCGTCCTGGGTCGTGGGTCGGTGGCACGGGGGTGTGCCGTTCGGAAAGGGACGATCACGTCTCCGGTGGAGTGCCCAGCGCAGCCCTGCCGGGCGGCGACGGTGCCGGACACCCACGCCCGCTCTGCGGAAGCGGACCGCGGCGTACCGCGCGGTAACGCGGTACAGGCAGAGCGTGATCGCGGGGTGTAAAGCCGTCCTCCCCCCGCTCCCTTCCGCGGAAACCTCAACCGCGCGAGAAAATCCCGCATTCCCGCTCCCGCCGCCTTTCCCGGCCGTCCCGTCCGGCGCGGGCCGTTCCGTCCGGCGCGGGCCGTTCCGGGTTCGTCACGGGCCCCTCACCCGCCTTACAGCCGACTTATGGCCGAAAAGGGCAGGATGGAGGCAACACACCCACCAGCCCCCTGCCCCCGTGCGCCCCAGAAGCGCTACGCGGGTGGACACAGGAAGGACAAGCGACGTGCGCGTACTCGTCGTCGAGGACGAGCAACTGCTCGCCGATGCGGTGGCCACCGGACTGCGCCGGGAGGCCATGGCCGTCGACGTCGTGTACGACGGTGCGGCCGCCCTGGAGCGCATCGGCGTCAACGACTACGACGTGGTCGTCCTCGACCGCGACCTCCCGCTCGTGCACGGCGACGACGTGTGCCGCAAGATCGTCGAGCTGGGCATGCCCACGCGCGTGCTGATGCTCACGGCCTCCGGCGACGTCAGCGACCGGGTCGAGGGCCTGGAGATCGGCGCCGACGACTATCTGCCCAAGCCGTTCGCGTTCAGTGAGCTCATCGCGCGCGTGCGCGCCCTTGGCCGGCGTACCAGCGTGCCCCTGCCGCCCGTCCTGGAGCGGGCCGGCATCAAGCTCGACCCGAACCGCCGCGAGGTCTTCCGGGACGGCAATGAGGTGCAGCTCGCGCCCAAGGAGTTCGCCGTCCTGGAGGTCCTCATGCGCAGCGAGGGCGCGGTCGTCTCCGCGGAGCAGCTGCTGGAGAAGGCCTGGGACGAGAACACCGATCCGTTCACCAACGTGGTGCGTGTGACCGTGATGACCCTGCGCCGCAAGCTGGGCGAGCCGCCCGTCATCGTCACCGTCCCCGGCTCCGGCTACCGGATCTGATCGACCGTGGCGACGACACCCGCGCCCCCAGGGGCGCCTCCGAAGCCCACCTGGGACCCGCGGTCGGCCACCCCGCTGCCGTGGCTGCGGCCCACCATCCGGATAAGGCTCACGCTGCTGTACGGCGGCATGTTCCTGATCGCCGGCATCCTGCTGCTGTCGATCATCTACCTGCTGGCCGCCCAGGCGGTACGCACCGGCAACCAACCGCTGTACAAGATCGTCGACTTCCAGGACCTCCAGGTCGCGAGCAACGACTGCCCGGGAGTCACCAACGGCAACCTGTCGCTGTCGCAGTTCAACGCCGCGATCAGCGACTGCATCGACCACCAGCGCC
Organism: Streptomyces sp. NPDC096048; assembly: GCF_044763415.1. Taxonomy (NCBI): domain Bacteria; kingdom Bacillati; phylum Actinomycetota; class Actinomycetes; order Kitasatosporales; family Streptomycetaceae; genus Streptomyces; species Streptomyces sp. NPDC096048. The sequence continues at coordinate 247,790 of NZ_JBIWGG010000011.1, read as the reverse complement.
AGGTCGCCCTGGACCGGCTGCTCAGCCGCTCGCTGCTGGCCCTGCTCGGCCTCGCCGTGATCGCCTTCGCCTTCGGCTACGCCATGGCCGGACGCGTCCTGTCGCCGCTGGGCCGGATCACCCGCACCGCGCGCGCGGTGGCGGGCTCCGACCTCTCCCGCCGGATCGAGCTGGACGGCCCGGACGACGAGCTGAAGGAGCTGGCGGACACCTTCGACGACATGCTGGAGCGGCTGCAACGGGCCTTCACCGCCCAGCAGCGCTTCGTCGGCAACGCCTCCCACGAGTTGCGCACGCCCCTGGCGATCAACCGCACCCTCCTGGAGGTGCACCTGTCCGATCCGAACGCTCCGGTGGAGCTCCAACAGCTCGGCAAGACACTGCTGGCGACCAATGAACGCAGCGAGCAGCTCGTCGAGGGCCTGCTGCTGCTCGCCCGCAGCGACAACCAGATCGTCGAGCGCAAGCCGGTGGACCTCGCCGAGGTGGCCGGCCAGGCCATCGACCAGGTGCGTGCCGAGGCGGAGACCAAGGGCGTGGACCTTCGCGGTACGCGCGAGCCCGCCGTGGTCCAGGGCAACGGCGTCCTGCTGGAGCGGATCGCCCTGAACCTCGTACAGAACGCCGTGCGCTACAACGCGGCCGAGGCGGGCTGGGTGGAGGTCACCACCGCCGTGGAGAACGGTCAGGCGGTCCTGGTGGTCACCAACACGGGCCCGGTCGTGCCGGCGTACGAGATCGACAACCTCTTCGAGCCGTTCCGGCGGCTGCGCACCGAGCGCACGGGCAGCGACAAGGGAGTCGGCCTCGGCCTCTCCATCGCGCGGTCGGTGGCCCGGGCGCACGGCGGGCACATCGACGCACAGCCGCGCGAGGGCGGAGGGCTCGTGATGCGGGTGACGCTGTCCGTCTGAGATCATGACCCCGACATCTCACCGAGACCCGAGGATGTTCGCTTTGAGCGGAATTTCCAGGCCATCGGCCCTGGAGTCGCCTGTGTGATCGATCACAGCGGAGGCTTTCCCGCCATCTACTCTCCGTGATCATGCACCCTGTCGGAAAGCCGGGAAAATCCTGGTTTTCAGGGGTCCTGATCACGGGAAGTACACGGTGAGACGCCTTTGAAGTGCGGCATTCGGACCGTGTACGGTCCCCATCGCCATCCAAGCCGATCACTCATGAGGGGTCCGGTTGGGTGTCGATTGAGTAACAGACCTTGATGTGAGGCAAAATCTCCGCCTCGGGTCGGGCACAAGTCCGGCCTCTCACGCGTTACGTGCGCTGAAGACACCGCAGACACCCAGAGGGGGAGAGCGACCATGGCAACCGATTACGACACTCCACGCAAGACCGACGACGACGTCGACTCGGACAGCCTCGAAGAGCTGAAGGCGAGGCGGAACGACAAGTCCGCCTCGGCCGTCGACGTCGACGAGTTCGAGGCCGCGGAAGGCCTCGAACTTCCCGGCGCCGACCTCTCGAACGAGGAACTGGCCGTCCGTGTACTTCCGAAGCAGCAGGACGAGTTCACCTGCATGAGCTGCTTCCTGGTGCACCACCGCAGCCAGCTGGCCCGGGAGAAGAACGGCCAGCCGATCTGCCGCGACTGCGACTGAGGCGGGGTCGGCCGTGACTGGCTCGACCCCTCCCTGGAAGCGCCGCTTCTCCAGGCGGGAAGCGGACCAAGGACCGTCCGACGGTTCCTACGGCGCGCGTGACGACGAGCGGGGCCCGACCGATACGGGGACGGCCTCGCTCGAATCAGTGGCCGACCGGGGTGACCTCCCGGCGACCGCCGAGACGTCGGCACCCGCTGCCCGGCGACGGGCAGCGGCGTTCCGGCACAAGGCCGGACAGGGGGTCCGCAACGGCGGTCAGCGCGCCAGGGCCGCCCTGGCGCACCTCGCCGACCGGATCATCGACCTGGCGCCGCGCGTGCCCGTACGCGACCTGGCGACGCTCCGCAGGCAGTTCCCCGATCTCGGACCAGAGGAACTCGCCGACCAACTGGTGGCAGGCGCCGCCAAGGGCACCGCGACCGTCGGAGCGGGGATCGGCGCGGCCGCGATGATGCCCGTACCGCCCGCGATGCCCGCGGAACTGGCCGCCGAGATCACCGGCGTCGCGGCGATCGAACTCAAGATGATCGCCGAACTCCACGAGGTCTACGGCGTACGACCGCCCGGCGGCCTCGCTCAGCGCAGCACCGCGTATCTGAACTCCTGGTCGGACGAACGCGGCGTCGACGTGTCCAAGCCGTCGACTCTCGGTTCGGCCATGAACAGCCACATGAAGCGTCAGCTCCGTCAGCAGATCATGAAGCGGATGGTGCGTGACCTGCCTAACCTGATGCCGTTCATGGTGGGCGCGGCCGTGGGCGCCGTCATGAACCGCCGCGACACCAGAAAGCTGGCCACCAGAATCCGGGCGGACCTGCGCAAGAAGCAGGTGCCGTGGAGCGCCCTCGGCGAACTGCCGGAGCTGGAGGGGCCGCGGGACGCGCTGGACATGGGCGCCCTCACGAAGAGGCTCGGCCCGAAAGGGCTCGGCCGTCGCCCCGGAGGGGACGGCGGGCACTGATCCCGCTGGGTGCTAGGCCGCAGCCTTCGCCGCCGTCAGGGCCTCCACCAGCCGCTCCGGCTCGCGGGTCGACAGGTAGAGATACGGAGTCGGGTCCTCCGGATCCGTGACCAGCACGCGCACGGCCCTCGGGATGTAGGCGCGCAGCAGCAGGAAGGCGCGGGTGTCGGCCTTGTAGGTGCGCCAGGCGCGGGCCTCCTCCGGATCGAGGATCTCCGCCTCGCCCAGGGCCGAGACCGGCACCTTCGCCTCGCCCGCGATCAGTGAGCCGCCCACGACCCGGATGCGGACCGCGCCGTACGAACTGGCGGCCACCGCCGCCACCGCCGTCCCGCCGGCCAGGCCGCCCAGCATCGGCAGCGTGCCGAAGGGCAGCAGGATCAGGGCGAACGAGAGCCCCACCAGGAAGGAGACCAGCCACCAGGAGCGCGGCGCGGTGAGGCGTTCATCGTACGGGGCGGTGGAGAGCTGCATGAACCAAGCTTGGCACGGTATCGGTGTTCGGCCGACGCGCGGGTAAGGTCTGCGCCTGTGAGTGGTACTTCCCCAGGTCTTCAGCCTCCCGCCGACGCCGTGAAACCCGTACGGCACCCCGACGCGCCCGCCCCCGGCGAACTGCTCGGCGCGCACTACGGCCAGTGTTTCGGCTGCGGTGGCGACCAGCCCCACGGACTGCACCTCCAGGCGCGGGCGGGCGAAGGCGTGTCGATCACCGCCGAGTTCACCGTCCAGCCCGCTCACCAGGGCGCCCCCGGTCTGGCCCACGGCGGAGTGCTGGCCACCGCCCTGGACGAGACCCTCGGCTCGCTGAACTGGCTGCTGCGCACGATCGCGGTGACCGGACGGCTGGAGACGGACTTCCTGCGGCCCGTGCCCGTCGACACGACGCTGCACCTGGAGGCCGAGGTGACCGCCGTGGCCGGGCGGAAGATCTACTCCACCGCCACCGGACGGATCGGCGGCCCCGACGGGCCCGTGGCCGTCCGCGCCGACGCCCTCTTCATCGAAGTCAAGATCGATCACTTCGTCGACCACGGCCGCGAGGCGGAGATCCGCGCCGCCATGGACGACCCGGACCAGGTCCGCCGCACGCGCGCCTTCGAGGTGAACCCGTGACCCTCCCGCATTCCGGACACCGGGAGCCGAGGCCGGAACTCGACGTCCTGATCCGCCGCGTCGACCCCGACGTACCGCTCCCGACGTACGCGCAGCCCGGCGACGCGGGCGCCGATCTGCGCACTACCGCCGACTGCGAACTCGCCCCCGGCGAGCGGGCCGTACTGCCCACCGGTGTGTCTGTGGCGCTCCCGGAGGGGTACGCGGCCTTCGTGCACCCACGTTCCGGTCTGGCCGCCCGCTGCGGTGTCGCCCTCGTGAATGCCCCGGGGACGATTGATGCCGGGTACCGTGGGGAGATCAAGGTGATCGTGGTGAATCTCGACCCGCGCGAGACCGTGCGGTTCGAGCGCTTCGACCGGATTGCCCAACTGGTCGTCCAACAGGTCGAGAGGGTCCGCTTCCGTCAGGTCGCGGAGCTTCCCGACTCGGTGCGGGCCGGAGGGGGCTTCGGGTCCACCGGCGGCCACGCCGGGTTGGACCGTGCAAGCGGCACAAGCGGTCAGGTCGCCGAGGGCGGCCCGACGGGTGGGAATCGATACGCTTCGGTCGTATCCGACCGGGAAGGACAGTGACGTGTTCGGACGTCGCAAGAAGAGGGATGCCGCCGAGGACGCGGCCGGCGAGACCGAGCAGGTCGTCGACAGCGTCGACACCGAGGCGGACGAAGAGCGCGAGCGCGTGCGGCTCGAGCCCGAACCGCGGCCCGACGGGCCCTGGGACAGCACCGAGGTCCGCGACCCGGCCGAGGGCCGAGTGGACCTGGGCGGCCTGTTCGTACCCGGAGTCGACGGCATGGAACTGCGCGTGGAGGTCGCGGGTGACGCGATCGTCGCCGCGACCGTCGTGCTGCGCGACAGCGCCATCCAGCTGCAGGGTTTCGCGGCGCCCAAGCGCGAGGGCATCTGGGGCGAGGTGCGCGAGGAGATCGGCTCCGGTATCACCCAGCAGGGCGGCATCATCGACGAGGTCGAGGGTCCGCTGGGCTGGGAGCTGCGGGCCCAGGTCCCGGTGCAGCTGCCGGACGGCACGGGCGGCTTCCAGGTCGTACGGTTCGTCGGTGTGGACGGCCCCCGCTGGTTCCTGCGCGGAGTGATCTCGGGCCAGGGTGCGGTGCAGCCGCAGGCCGCCGGGCTGCTGGAGCAGATCTTCCGGGACACGGTCGTGGTCCGCGGCGACGGCCCGATGGCCCCCCGCGACCCGATCGTCCTCAAGCTGCCGAACGACGCGCAGATGGTCCCCGAGGGCGTCCAGCAGGAGGAAGGCTCCCGCTTCGCCGGCGGCATGGGCCAGCTCCAGCGCGGACCGGAGATCACCGAGGTCCGGTAGGTAAAGTCTCCGTACGGTCTTCCGTACGCGCGTGAGCGTCCGCACGCGCGCGTGAAGGGCCGCGCCCCGCTCGGGGCGCGGCCCTTCTGCCATGGGAGGCCACTCACGTGGGAAGCCACTCACGTTCGACGAACCGGTCCGGACCGGACCGTGGAACGGCGTCGGGTCCGCTCGCGATACTCGCGCCCGGTTTCCGGCGGGGCCGCTCGACATCGTCGGTGGTCTCCGTCGGTGGTCTCGACCTACTCGATGCCGGACGGGTCGAGGTCGACGGCCGCGACCCGGCGGAGCTGGGCGAGGAGGGCCGCCCGCGCCCTCGCCAACAGCCGGCCCCGCCCTGCTCGTGGCCGACGAGCCCACCGGCCGGTTGGACGCGGAGACCGGCCACGCCGTGAGGGAGCTGCTGCGGGCGGTCGTACGCAGTGAGCGGGTCACCGCCCTGGTGGCCACCCGCGACGCCGCACTGCTGGACCTCGCCGAACGGGTGCTGGAGCTGCGGGACGCGGAGACGGCCGGGCCCTGACGGCCGCGGACGTCAGAGTTCCGTCAAAGAGCACCCCCATCCCGTACCCCGCCCCGATTTGTCGGCATTGCTCGCCGTAAGGTCGACGCTGCGCAATCAGCGTTGACCGGAAGACAATGAGGCCATGGGACGCGGCAAGCTTCGGATCTACCTCGGCGCGGCGCCGGGCGTCGGCAAGACGTACGCGATGCTGTCCGAGGCGCACCGCCGCACGGAGCGGGGCACCGACTGCGTCGTGGCCTTCGTGGAGCACCACGGCAGGTCGCGCACCGAGGTGCTGCTGCACGGCCTGGAGCAGGTGCCGCGCCGGGAGCTGGAGCACCGCGGCGCGCTCTTCACGGAGCTGGACCTGGACGCGGTGCTGGCCCGGGCCCCCCGGGTGGCCCTGGTGGACGAGCTGGCCCACACCAACGTCCCCGGTGGTCGCCACGCCAAGCGGTGGCAGGACGTCGAGGAGCTGCTGGCCGCCGGTATCGACGTGGTCTCGACCGTCAACATCCAGCACCTGGAGTCACTCGGCGACGTCGTCGAGTCGATCACCGGGGTGCGACAGCGGGAGACCGTGCCGGACGAGGTGGTGCGGCGCGCGGACCAGATCGAACTGGTCGACATGTCACCGCAGGCACTGCGCCGGCGCATGGCCCACGGCAACATCTACCAGCCGGACAAGGTCGACGCGGCCCTGTCCAACTACTTCCGCCCCGGCAACCTCACCGCCCTGCGCGAGCTCGCGCTGCTGTGGGTGGCGGACCGGGTGGACGAGTACCTGCAGCAGTACCGCAGCGAACACCGCGTGTCGAAGATCTGGGGCTCGCGCGAGCGCATCGTGGTCGGCCTGACCGGCGGCCCCGAGGGCGGGACGCTGATACGGCGGGCCGCGCGCCTCGCGGAGAAGGGCGCCGGCGGCGAGGTGCTGGCCGTGTACATAGCCCGCGTCGACGGGCTGACCTCGGCCTCCCCGAAGGAGCTGGCGGTACAGCGCACCCTGGTGGAAGACCTCGGCGGCACCTTCCACCACGTGCTCGGCGAGGACATACCGGCCGCCCTGCTCGACTTCGCGCGCGGCGTCAACGCCACCCAGATCATCCTCGGCTCCTCGCGCCGCAAGGCCTGGCAGTACGTCTTCGGCCCCGGCGTCGGCGCCACGGTCGCCCGCGAGTCCGGCCCCGACCTGGACGTCCACATCGTGACCCACGAGGAGGTCGCCAAGGGCCGCGGCCTGCCGGTGGCCAGGGGGGCGCGGCTCGGCCGCTCCCGGATCGTCTGGGGCTGGCTCGCGGGCCTCGGCGGGCCGGTGCTGCTGACGCTGCTGCTGAACACCGTTCACCTAGGGCTCGCCAACGACGTCCTGTTCTACCTGGCGCTGACCGTGGCCGCCGCCCTGCTGGGCGGGTTGTACCCGGCGCTCGCCTCGGCCGCGGTCGGCTCCCTCCTGCTGAACTGGTTCTTCACACCCCCGGTCAACCGGATCACCATCGCCGACCCCCGGAACATGCTCGCGCTCGCCATATTCGTGGGCGTCGCGCTCTCCGTGGCCTCGGTCGTCGACGTCGCGGCCCGCCGCACCCACCAGGCCGCCCGGCTGCGCGCCGAGTCCGAGATCCTCTCCTTCCTCGCGGGCAACGTCCTGCGCGGCGAGACCAGCCTGGAGGCCCTCCTGGAACGGGTCCGCGAGACCTTCGGCATGGAGTCGGCCGCCCTGCTGGAGCGCGAGGGCGACGTGGCCCCCTGGACCTGCGCCGGCCGCGCCGGGGCGGGACCGCCGGTGCGGCGCCCGGAGGACGCGGACGTGGACATGCCGGTCGGGGACCACATGGCCCTCGCGCTGACCGGCCGGGTCCTGCCCGCCGAGGACCGCCGGGTCCTGGCCGCTTTCGCCGCCCAGGCCGCCGTCGTCCTGGACCGGCGGCGCCTGCGCGAGGAGGCCGACCGGGCCCGCGCGCTCGCCGAGGGCAACCGCATCCGCACGGCGCTGCTCGCCGCCGTCAGCCACGACCTCCGTACCCCGCTCGCCGGGATCAAGGCGGCGGTCACCAGCCTCAGGGCCGACGACGTGGCGTGGTCCGAGGAGGACGAGGCGGAACTCCTGGAGGGCATCGAGGAGGGTGCCGACCGCCTCGACCACCTCGTCGGCAACCTGCTCGACATGTCCCGCCTCCAGACCGGTACGGTCACGCCGCTGATCCGCGAGATCGACGTCGACGAGGTGGTACCGATGGCTCTGGGCGGGGTGTCCGAGGGGAGCGTCGAACTGGACATCCCCGAGACGCTGCCCATGGTCGCCGTCGACGCCGGGCTCCTGGAGCGGTCGATGGCCAACCTGGTGGAGAACGCCGTCAAGTACAGCCCCGCCGGTCGCACCGTCCTGGTCGCCGCCAGCGCCCTTGCGGACCGCGTCGAGGTGCGGGTCGTCGACCGGGGGCCGGGCGTGCCGGACGAGGCCAAGGACCGCATCTTCGAGCCCTTCCAGCGCTACGGCGACGCCCCGCGCGGTGCCGGTGTGGGGCTCGGCCTGGCCGTGGCCCGGGGCTTCGCCGAGGCGATGGGCGGCACCCTCGACGCCGAGGACACCCCCGGCGGCGGTCTCACCATGGTGCTCACCCTCCGCGCGGCGGGAACGCCCGCCGGCACCGCCCACCTCACGACAGACGACGCGACAGCGGAAAGGCAGGCCGCCCGATGCCGAGCCTGACCGGGGGAGACCCCCGGACCTCCACGAGGGTGCTCGTGATCGACGACGAACCGCAGATCGTGCGTGCCCTCGTGATCAACCTCAAGGCCCGTCACTACGAGGTCGACGCCGCCCACGACGGTGCCACCGCCCTCCAGCTCGCCGCGGCCCGCCACCCCGACGTCGTGGTGCTGGACCTGGGCCTGCCCGACATGGACGGGGTCGAGGTGATCAGAGGGCTGCGCGGCTGGACCCGGGTGCCGATCCTGGTGCTGTCCGCCCGGCACTCCTCCGACGAGAAGGTCGAGGCGCTCGACGCGGGCGCCGACGACTACGTCACCAAGCCCTTCGGCATGGACGAACTGCTGGCCCGGCTGCGCGCCGCCGTCCGCCGGGCCGAGCCGGTCCCGGGCGGCGAGGACGACGTGGTCGTGGACACCGCGGAGTTCACCGTCGACCTGGCCGCGAAGAAGGTGAACCGGGGCGGGAAGGACGTACGGCTCACCCCCACCGAGTGGCATCTGCTGGAGGTTCTGGTGCGCAACACCGGACGCCTGGTCAGCCAGAAGCAGCTGCTGCGGGAGGTGTGGGGGCCGTCGTACGGGACGGAGACGAACTACCTCCGGGTCTATATGGCGCAGCTGCGCCGCAAGCTGGAGGCGGATCCGGCGCACCCCCGGCACTTCATCACGGAGCCCGGCATGGGGTACCGCTTCGAGAAGTGAGCCAGAAGTGAGCGAGAAGTGAGTCTCGCTATACCGGGCCGGAGAGGGTGTCTGGCTGTCGGCGCGCCCCGGTACGCTTCAGATATGAGTGCTGCTCCGCGTTCCGACAAGCCGGTGGGCCGGTTCCGGCGCATGTTCGACCGGCTCTCCTCGTCGCAGGAGGACCTGGAGTCCGAGGAACTGCGCGAGGACGCCGACACCGCCGGCTGCAGCCGTATCTGCGATTGTCAGGACCGGCAGATCGTGTCGGTTACTGGTACCTTGCGCACGGTCACCCTGCGACCGCGTGCGGGCGTCCCGGCCCTGGAGGCCGAGCTGTTCGACGGTTCCGCCGCCCTGGACGTGGTGTGGCTGGGCAGACGCTCCATCGTGGGCATAGAGCCGGGGCGCAAGCTCATCGCATCGGGCCGGATCTCGATGAGCCGGGGCCGCCGGGTGCTCTTCAACCCGAAATACGAACTGAGACCCCTCGGACGGGAGTAGCCGGTGACGTCGCTCGACAAGCCGACCGAAGACACCCAAGACACGGAAGCCGACGACGCCCGGGCGGTGACGGAGGCCGCGCTGTTCGAGGCGTTCGGCGGCGTGCGGGGCATGATCGAGACGGTGCTGCCGGGCCTGCTCTTCGTCACCATCTTCACCCTCAACAACGACCTGCACATGTCCGCGATCGCGGCGCTCGCCGTGTCGCTGCTGCTGGTCGTGGTCCGGCTGGCGATGAAGGACACCGTCAAGCACGCCTTCAGCGGGGTCTTCGGCGTCGCCTTCGGCGTGGTCTTCGCGATGATGACCGACAACGCCAAGAACTTCTATCTGCCGGGCATGCTCTACACCCTGGGCCTGGCCATGGCGTACATCGTCACCTCGCTGGCCGGGGTGCCGCTGATCGGCCTGATCCTCGGCCCGGTCTTCAAGGAGAACCTCTCCTGGCGCACCCGCAACCCGGGCCGCAAGAAGGCGTACACCAAGGCCAGCTACGCCTGGGGCCTGATCCTGCTCGGCAAGAGCGCCATCCTCTTCCCGCTGTACTGGTGGGCGGACACCGAGCAGCTCGGCTGGGTCCTGGTCACCCTGAAGATCCCGCCGTTCCTGCTCGCCGTGTGGCTGACCTGGGTGTTCCTGGCGAAGGCGCCGGCCCCCATCGACGTGTTCGCGGAGATGGAGGCGGCGGAGAAGGCCGAGGAGGAGCGGGCGGAGCGCGAGAAGGCCGAGCGCGAGGCACGGGGCGAGGACGCCCTGGACCAGGCGCCCGGCGGCAGGCACCGCAAGGGCTGACGGCACCCGGGAGACGGCGGGTCCGAGGGCCGACGCGCCCAGCGCCGACGGCGCCGACGGCATACGACGGTGGGGCGCCCGGAGATCTCCGGGCGCCCCACCGTCGTGTCGCGGGTCGCGCGTCGGTCAGCGCGCCGTACTGCCCTTCCGCGGCGACAGCAGGTCCTCCAGCTGCTCCTCGCGGGCCTGGGCCGCCACGAACAGCAGCTCGTCGCCGGCCTCCAGGGAGTCCTCCGTGGACGGCGTCAGCACCCGGGTGCCGCGGATGATCGTGACCAGCGAGGTGTCCTCGGGCCACTCCACGTCGCCGACCTGGATGCCGGCCAGAGCCGACTCCTCCGGCAGGGTCAGCTCCACCAGGTTGGCGTCGCCGTGGCTGAAGCGCAGCAGCCGGACCAGGTCGCCGACGCTCACCGCCTCCTCGACCAGGGCCGACATCAGCCGCGGGGTGGAGACGGCGACGTCCACGCCCCAGGACTCGTTGAACAGCCACTCGTTCTTCGGGTTGTTCACCCGGGCGACGACGCGCGGAACGCCGTACTCCGTCTTGGCCAGCAGCGAGACGACCAGGTTGACCTTGTCGTCGCCCGTCGCGGCGATGACGACGTTGCAGCGCTGGAGCGCCGCCTCGTCCAGGGACGTGATCTCGCACGCGTCGGCCAGCAGCCACTCGGCCATCGGGACGCGCTCGACCGAGATGGCGGTCGGCGCCTTGTCGATGAGCAGGACCTCGTGGCCGTTCTCCAGCAGCTCGCCCGCGATCGAGCGGCCGACCGCACCGGCTCCGGCAATGGCGACCCTCATCAGTGACCGCCTTCCTCTTCGGGACCCTTGGCGAACGACGCCTCGACCTTGTGGACCTCGTCGGCGCGCATCATCACGTGCACCAGGTCCCCCTCCTGCAACACCGTCTGCGAGGTGGGCAGGATGGCCTCCCCGAGCCGGGTGAGGAACGCCACCCGCACACCGGTCTCCTCCTGGAGCCGGCTGATCTTGTGGCCGACCCAGGACGCCGAGGTGTGCACCTCGGCGAGCTGGACGCCGCCCGTGGGGTCGCGCCACAGCGGCTCGGCGCCCGACGGGAGCAGCCGGCGCAGCATCTGGTCGGCCGTCCAGCGGACGGTGGCGACCGTGGGGATGCCCAGGCGCTGGTAGACCTCGGCGCGGCGGGGGTCGTAGATACGGGCGGCGACGTTCTCCACGCCGAACATCTCGCGGGCCACGCGGGCGGCGATGATGTTCGAGTTGTCACCGCTGGAGACGGCGGCGAAGGCGCCGGCCTCCTCGACGCCCGCCTCGCGCAGGGTGTCCTGGTCGAAACCGATACCGGTGACCCGACGGCCGCCGAACGTGGAACCGAGGCGACGGAACGCGGTGGGGTCCTGGTCGATCACGGCGACCGTGTGCCCTTGCTGCTCCAGGGTCTGCGCGAGGGCCGAGCCCACGCGCCCGCAGCCCATGATGACGATGTGCATCGCCTCACACCCCGCTTTCCGCGGGCTCGCCGGCCTCTGTGGATGTCCTGCTCATGTCTCTCTTTCGGCTCGCCTGGCGACACGTCGCGGCCGGTGTGCGGGCCGCAGGGGAACATCATGCCGGTGAGCACCGACGCTGACGCCTCTCGGGGCCCCGGGAAGCCGGATTCCCCGTCCGGGAAGCCGGGTCCCCCCGTCCGCACCCAACGTATCGGCAAGCCCCCAGAACCCGCAGGGGCCGTCTCACCCCCGGGCCGACGAGCCGCGCCGGCCGATGCTGCGGATGCTGGCGAGAGTCAGGATTCCGAGGCCGACGAGCGTGGCGGCGCCGCCGATCAGCTCTGCGCTCAGGTGCATGGGACCTCCAGGGGCGGCAACGGCCGGGAAGCGAACGGCAATCGGACGGTGCTTGTCATATAGGCATGCGAACCCCGCGACCTGCGGAATCCGCAGCCGTGGCAGCCCTCGAATTCACCCGGAGAGCAGACGGCGGGCCGATCGGGGGTGGCGGGTGGGCGGGCGCCCGTTCGAACGCTTACGATCCTCTGTTGTGTCCAAACTGACCGACGTGCCCAAGCGGATCCTGATCGGGCGCGCACTGCGCAGTGACCGGCTGGGGGAAACACTCCTGCCGAAGCGCATCGCCCTCCCCGTCTTCGCCTCCGACCCGCTCTCCTCCGTGGCGTACGCGCCCGGCGAGGTGCTGCTGGTCCTGTCCATCGCGGGCGTGTCGGCGTACCACTTCAGTCCCTGGATCGCGGTCGCGGTCGTCGTGCTGATGTTCACGGTGGTCGCCTCCTACCGGCAGAACGTGCACGCCTACCCGAGCGGCGGCGGCGACTACGAGGTCGCGAACACCAACCTCGGGCCCAAGGCGGGCCTGACGGTGGCGAGCGCGCTGCTGGTGGACTACGTCCTGACCGTCGCCGTCTCCATCTCCTCCGGCATCGAGAACCTCGGCTCCGCCATCCCCTTCGTCGTCGAGCACAAGGTGCTCTGCGCGGCCGCCGTGATCCTGCTGCTGACGCTGATGAACCTGCGCGGGGTCAAGGAGTCGGGCAGCCTGTTCGCGATTCCGACGTACGTCTTCGTCGCGGGCGTCTTCATCATGATCGCGTGGGGAGCCTTCCGCGGTCTGGTGCTGGACGACACCATGCGCGCCCCGACGGCGGACTACGAGATCAAACCGGAACACGGCGGCCTGGCCGGCTTCGCCCTGGTCTTCCTCCTCCTGCGCGCCTTCTCCTCCGGCTGTGCCGCGCTGACCGGTGTCGAGGCGATCTCCAACGGCGTCCCGGCCTTCCGCAAGCCCAAGTCGAAGAACGCGGGCAACACCCTCGCGCTGATGGGCCTGCTCGCCGTCACCATGTTCTGCGGCATCATCGCGCTGGCCGCCGCGACCCGCGTCCGCATGTCGGAGAACCCGGCCACCGACCTCTTCCACAACGGCGTCGCGCTCGGCTCGGACTACGTCCAGCACCCGGTGATCTCGCAGGTCGCCGAGGCGGTCTTCGGCGAGGGCAGCCTCCTGTTCATCATCCTGGCCGCCGCCACCGCGCTCGTCCTCTTCCTCGCCGCGAACACCGCGTACAACGGCTTCCCGCTGCTCGGCTCGATCCTCGCCCAGGACCGCTACCTGCCGCGTCAGCTGCACACCCGCGGCGACCGCCTGGCCTTCTCGAACGGCATCGTGCTCCTCGCCGGCGCGGCCATGCTCCTGGTCTTCGTCTACGGCGCCGACTCGACCCGCCTGATCCAGCTCTACATCGTCGGCGTGTTCGTGTCCTTCACGCTCAGCCAGATCGGCATGGTCCGCCACTGGAACCGCCACCTGGCCACGGAGCGGGACCCGGCCAAGCGCCGCCGCATGCACCGCTCCCGCGCGATCAACGCGTTCGGCGCCTTCTTCACCGGCCTGGTGCTGGTCGTCGTACTCGCCACGAAGTTCACGCACGGAGCCTGGGTCGCCCTGCTCGGCATGTGCATCTTCTTCGCCACGATGACGGCGATCCGCAAGCACTACGACCGCGTCGCCGAGGAGATCGCCGCACCCGAGGACCCGGAGGAGGCGCAGAGCGACGACATGGTGCGGCCCTCCCGCGTCCACTCCGTCGTCCTCATCTCCAAGATCCACCGCCCCACCCTGCGCGCCCTCGCCTACGCCAAGCTCATGCGCTCCGACACGCTGGAAGCGCTCAGCGTCAACGTCGACCCGGCGGAGACCAAGGCGCTGCGCGACGAGTGGGAGCGGCGCGGCATCGCCGTACCGCTGAAGGTGCTGGACTCGCCGTACCGCGAGATCACGCGGCCGGTCATCGAGTACGTCAAGAGCCTGCGCAAGGAGTCCCCGCGCGACGCGGTCTCCGTGATCATCCCGGAGTACGTGGTCGGCCACTGGTACGAGCACCTGCTGCACAACCAGAGCGCGCTCCGCCTCAAGGGCCGTCTTCTCTTCACTCCCGGCGTCATGGTCACCTCCGTCCCCTACCAGCTGCAGTCCTCCGAGGCCGCCAAGCGCCGGGCCCGCAAGCGGCAGGACTGGAACGCGCCCGGTGCGGTCCGGCGCGGTCCGGCCCAGCCCGACCGGGCGAAGGAGTCCTCGTCGTCGACGTAGACTGGACGGCTGTTGTCCTTTGACGTTCGTCTTCCGGCGTCCGTCTCTCGTCGTCCGTTCTCTGGAGTCACCCCGCCATGCAGGCAGAACCGAAGAAATCGCAGGCGGAGTCCCAGGCGGTCTCGCTGGTGGGCCAGGAGTACGAGGTCGAGATCGGCCCCGTCGCCCACGGCGGCCACTGCATCGCCCGTACGTCCGAGGGGCAGGTGCTGTTCGTCCGGCACACGCTGCCCGGTGAGCGGGTCGTGGCCCGGGTCACGGAGGGCGAGGAGGGGGCCCGCTTCCTGCGCGCGGACGCCGTCGAGATCCTGGACGCCTCCAAGGACCGCATCGAGGCCCCCTGCCCCTACGCCGGCCCCGGCCGCTGCGGCGGCTGCGACTGGCAGCACGCCAAGCCCGGAGCGCAGCGCCGCCTGAAGGGCGAGGTCGTCGCCGAGCAGCTCAAGCGCCTCGCGGGTCTCACGCCCGAGGAGGCCGGCTGGGACGGCACGGTGATGCCGGCCGAGGGCGACAAGGTGCCGGCCGGCCAGGTCCCGTCGTGGCGCACGCGAGTGCAGTACGCCGTGGACGACGAGGGCAACGCGGGCCTGCGCAAGCACCGCTCGCACGAGGTCGAACCGATCGACCACTGCATGATCGCCGCCGAGGGCGTCAGCGAGCTGGGCATCGAGCAACGCGACTGGATCGGCATGGAGTCGGTCGAGGCGATCGCGGCGAGCGGCTCGCAGGACCGGCAGGTCATCCTGACCCCCCGCCCGGGCGCGAGGCTCCCCATCGTCGAGCTGGACCGCCCGGTGTCGGTCATGCGCGTGGAGGAGAAGGACGGCGGCGTCCACCGCGTCCACGGCCGCCCCTTCGTCCGCGAGCGCGCGGACGACCGCACCTACCGGGTCGGCTCCGGCGGCTTCTGGCAGGTCCATCCCAAGGCCGCCGACACCCTGGTCCTCGCGGTCATGCAGGGTCTGCTCCCGCGCAAGGGCGACATGGCTCTCGACCTCTACTGCGGCGTCGGCCTGTTCGCCGGCGCCCTGGCCGACCGCGTCGGCGACAAGGGCGCGGTCCTCGGCATCGAGTCCGGCAAGCGCGCCGTCGAGGACGCCCGGCACAACCTCGCCGGCTTCGACCGCGTCCGCATCGAACAGGGCAAGGTCGAGGCAGTCCTGCCGCGTACCGGCATCGACGAGGTGGACCTCATCGTCCTCGACCCGCCGCGCGCGGGGGCGGGCAAGAAGACGGTGCAGCACTTGTCGACGCTGGGCGCGCGGAGGATCGCGTACGTGGCGTGCGACCCGGCCGCGCTGGCCCGGGACCTGGGGTACTTCCGGGACGGGGGGTACCGGGTGCGGATGCTGCGGGTGTTCGATCTGTTTCCGATGACGCATCATGTGGAGTGCGTGGCGATCCTCGAACCTGCGGGCAAGGACTCCTGACCTGCACGGATCGATCTCCACAACCCGCTGACCCGCTGACCCGCGGATTCGTGAGCGAGGGGCTTGCGTCGGCGACGCTTTGAGAGGGGCGCCCGGAGATCCTTGACGCTCGGATGACGCTCGCAGCGGAAGTCTCTGCCGCACCTCCTCATCAGGTGCCTTGGACCTCACGTTTTCAGGGGGCGCGGCTCGAACGCGCCAGCCATGATACCGGCCAGGTATCATGGCCGTATGGCGATGACACTCCGACTCCCTGACGACCTGGACGCGAAGCTCACCGAGCGGGCTCGTCGGGAGGGTCGCAGCAAGCAGGAACTTGCCATCGAGGCCATCCGTGAGGCGCAGAACCGGGCCGAGCTGAAGGTCGATGACGTTCTGGCCGAGCTGATGGGCAGCGATGCGGAAATTCTGGACTACCTGAAGTGACGAACGTGCGCTACGTCCAGATCGACGAGATCCTGGCCATCGCCCGCACGATCAACGGTACCGAGCACAGCGTGCGCGACATGGGCCTTCTGGTGTCGGCGATCGAACGGCCCCGGACGAACGTGTTCGGGGCCGAGTTGTATCCCACGCTGCACGAGAAGGCCGCAGCGCTGCTGCACTCCGTTGCCCGCAATCACGCGCTGATCGACGGCAACATGCGCACCGCCTGGCTCGCCATGCGTGTCTTCCTGCGGTTCAACGGCGTGAGCGCGAGTACCGTCCCGCCGCCCGTTTCCGTGGCCGGCCCGTTCGTCGAGGATGTCGCGCAGGACAACGTCGACGTACCGGTCATCGCCAAGCGCCTGGCAGTCTGGTTCCCCGTTTCCTGACGTTTGACGTCGTGCGGTGGGGAGAGTCTGGAAAGCGGTGCTGGCTCCGTGTTTTCCGCCTTCCTGAGATCTGTTCATTCAGTGGAGAGACCGCGTACTGGTTCCGGTCGGTGGGAAGTGGCGTCGAGAGTGGGATGACTGACCCGCACCGCGAACCAGACACCTCGGCTGGCTTTCGACCTAAAGTTCGGTGGAGGCACGCCTTCTGGCGTGCCTCCACCGGAGCCGTTCAGCTCATGCAGGTTGAGCTTGTGCGATACAGCGCTGCTGGAAATCGATCGCTTCAATGCATCGAGCATTTCGGTGTTCTTCTTCAGGGCTCACGAGTGGCAGATCCTCTCTTTCGAGGACCCCCTCGTAGCAGTAGGACAGCACGTCGTAGGGAACTTCTCCCGTGAGTCCACCTGGAGCATCAGCACATGCCAAAAGGGCAGACAGCACGTGAGAGGTGCCAGGCTCGTACGCTTGATCGTCGATCTCGGTGCATGCGTCGAGTGTTTCCTCGGGCAACGGGGTCGTCTCCTGGCCGGAGCGAACAGCGCTGCGTGCCGCCTCCATGCCTACATTGATGTAGCTGCGTACGGCCTCCACCTCAATGGGACCGATCACTTGAATGGTCCAGTCCATGACCTTCATCGCTAGGTCCAGCCGTTGAGCGGTCGGAATATTCGCAAAGCTTTCCCGTAGAGGCTGCATATTGTAGTCTCAAAAAAGCACCCTTTGGGGTCCCTTCCAGGCTGGATTTTGAGCGCGGCGCGGAAAGCGTAATTTTCTCGTACGGCCAGTGGGATTGAGTGCAGGGCTGGCGAGTCCAACAGTCATGCATGCTGCAGCTGCGCAGTGAGAGGTAATTCTCTAATCGCTGTGTATAACCTGAAACGAGCTGCCCGTCGTTCGAGACGGCGGGCAGCTCGTTATGGATCGGGTGCTAAAAGCCCACCAGGATAGGACGTTCCGTTTCTCGACCCCAGTCCAGAATTCCTGGCAGACCGCTCGAATAAGCTTCCACGCTCTGAGTGGGGGCCTCGAAGCGAACGGTAAGGCTCTCAGAGATTCCAAGCACAGCAGCTGCCTGCGAGGAGAAAAGAAATCGGATCATCTCGGCATCCCGTTCCACGCGCCGGAGTCCGCCGTAATGACTTCTTCCGCCGCTGACGAGGCAATATGTGTCGAATCCGAGAGAGATGTCCTGTTCGTCAGGCTCATAGTCCGATCGCTGAATCAGTAGTGTGAAACCTGGCTCGTCGGCCCCCTCCGAAAAGCCAGCCTCACGGACCTCATCTTCTTCGTCGACTTCGAAACCAACCGACTGCGCCACAATTTCCATCGCTCACATTCGTCTGCGGTTGCTTACCGCTCGCTCCTCAAGCTCAATCCAGCGCTCATCGTCTGCCTGGAAGAAGCCGTCGCTATCGTTATGGAAGATGCCGGAAAGAAAGCAATCAATGAAGACGTCCAGCAAATCCTCCAGGCTGTTAGCTGCGATCCTAGTGGGCTCTCCAATCGTTACGCTAGCTACAGCGCGGCGGCTGGATTCCGTATCGTCGATGACGGCGTAGAAGTCACCTCCGCCGGTTCCGAGGATAGGGAACCATCTCGCCCCAAGAATGTGATCAGCTGGGTGTTCGTCCTGAAGGGAGGCTGCTTCCTCGACCGCTAGTGGTTCGTAACCCGGAACCAATGCCGCATCATCCTGTGTTTGGTTCGGGTGGTACGCCACTCCATTGCACCACCCGAACCATAGCGCCACCTCCGGCGGCACGCTCCTGCCGAAGTATTGCTCGAGGGTGTCGATCGACACTCCAGGTTTCCGGTGAGCTACAACGGGTCTGCCGAGTCGTTCGGCTTGAGCCCACAGATCCTGGATTCGTTCCTCGAGCATGACGGCCTCCCCTTTCAACGAACCCCTACTACGTACCTGTCACCGACAAGCACGCCAGCCACCCTTTAGAACTCCTGTCAGAGGTCAGCCGTGACTCGATTTGATGCGAACCGGGAAAGAGACCAGCCTCACCCACAGGCAGTGGACGAGGCTGGTCAATTGCTGACATGCGGAAATTTTGCTGCGAGCTCAGGGCCCGAGCGGGCCGCGCAGGGTCACTCTTCTTCGAGTAGGCCGATCTCTTCCGGCAGCTCCAGCATCGACCTCTTTCGAGCCGGATCGCTCTCCAGTTCGGAGACCTCGACGATGATCGCGGCCAGCGCCCGGCGGTCATGCTCGGAGAGGTCCCTGAACAGCGCGGCGACCGGTTCAACGATGTCCGAAGCGACGTCCGGATCGATGTCGTCATCATCGGCCAGGTCGATGGACACGGCCAGGCTTGAGAAGGCCCGAACCAAAACGTGTGTGAGTTCCATTAAGGGACAATCCTTACTCTGATGTTGGTGATCAGAAGGCCGCCGAGTAGCTTGCGGGCCCGCCGGGCTTCAGTCGCGTTGGGCACTTCCCACCTGCCCGAATAACCGTTTTGCTCCAGCGCCTGGGACTGGTTCAGGGCTTGTCGGTATGTCTTGTTGCGATGCGTCACGGCGAGCTTTCTGTCGATCAGTACACCGTTCGTAGCATCGAAGCCATCGAACTTGACCTGAGCCAGCTTGCTGCCCGTGGGCTTGTAGTACTGCAAGGCTGGTGCAAGGCCGGCCCGTGATCCCGTGGCACCGCTGTCATAAGCCTGCGCCTGCGGGCTCATGTGGGCGTTCTCCTGAACCCAGTGAACTTCACCGTCGCAATTGTGGACGAGGACAGGAGTTGTGCCTGCGAGCACATAGTACGTGTGCTCGTCGGTGACGGTGAGGTTGTGGACCGTAGCCTTCGTGGCTGTCCATGCCTCGACGGCTGAGACCTGCACCCACGTGCCAGTGGACGTCTGAAGCCACTGGCCCGGCTTCAACTCGCCGGCGTCGATCCACTCCCGTAGTGATGGAACCCAGAAGGGGTGGCCCGCGGTTGCGGTGACCGTAGTGGTCTTCGTGCCATGTCGGTCGGATCCATCGTGCAGGGACAGGGTCACCCTGACCAAGTGCTTGGTGCCCTTGCCAACGATCGTCGCTGTGGCGGTCTGAACGGAGGTGCGGCCGGTCTTCGGGTCGGTGGCTATGACCTTGTCACCGGTCTTGACCTTTTCGATGGGCTTGGTGGAGCCGTCGGCCATCAAGACCTTCGTGCCGGGCGCGAAGCTGTTGGTCTCGCAGACTGCGTTCTGTGCTTCTTCCTGGGCGGTTTCCTTGACCTCGTTGCGTGCTTCCTTTGCCGTGTTCTTCGCTGCCCGTTTCACCTGGGACGGCTTGGGGCGCGGCTTCGGCTGAGAGCGGGGCTTGGAGCGGGGCTTGGGACGTGCGGCCGCCTTGCGGGCTGCCGCTCGTCGGGCGGCTGCCTTCTTCGCGGCGGCTCGGGCAGCTCGAGCCCTGGCCTGAGCTGCCGCTCTGCGGGCGGCTGCTCGCTTGGCCGCGGCCTGTGCCGCGGCTCGCTTGGCTGCGGCTCGCTTGGCGGCTGCTGCCTTGCGTGCGGCTTCTCGGCGGGCCTTGGCTGCGGCTCGCTTGGCGGCCTCGATGGCACGCTTGCGGGCCAGTGCGGCGGCGCGGCGGGCGGCGGCCTGGGCTGCCTTGCGGGCGGCGATGATCGCCGCGCGGCGGGCTGCCGCGCGGATGGCGGCCTGGGCCGCGATCCGGACCGCGATGCCGATGACGATCGGGAAGAACTCGCCCGAGGGGTCGGAGAAGGTGGCCGGTGCGTTGTTGCTGTAGGCGTAGGGGTTCATCGTGGCGGGGTTGCCGTAGTCGACCATGGGGTCGACGGAGATGAACCGGCCTGTCACGGGGTCGTAGTCACGGGCTCCGAGGCGGGTCAGCCCTGTGTCCTGGTCGACGGTGCCGCCGACGAAGCCCCGCTGTCCGGGCCAGGAGGCGGGCTGCTGTCCTCGTTCCTCGCCGAACGGCATCGACTTGCGTCGTGTGACGCCCATGGCCGGGTCGGCCATGTCCACGACTGTGTGGGACGTGCCGTGGTGATCGGAGATCATGAGCTGGCGCACGCCGCCGGTCGCCCGGACGGTTGTCATGCCGTCAGGGTGGGCGTAGAAGCGCTCTGCCGTCTTCGTCATGTTGTCGGCGCTGACGGTGAGTTCCGCATCGCCCAGGTACAGGGTGCGGCTGCCGTCGGCTGCGGTGCGGATGAGGCGTTCGCCGTCCGCGCCGTACAGGTACGACGTGGCCTTGGTACCGCCGCCTTCTAGGGGTTCGGTGACCTTGCGCAGTTCGCCTTCGACGTCCCACTCCAGGGTCTGGGTGGTGCCGCCGTGCTGGCGCTGGGTGGTGTTGCCGGCCTTGTCGTAGGCGAAGGTGTTGAGGCGTTCGCCCTGCGGGCCGACCGACTTGATCTCGGCCAGTGCGTTGGGGCCGCCGACGCCTGTCTTGCCGTAGGTGTAGGTGCGGGTGACGTTCTTGGCCGTGTCGCCGGTGGTGTCGTGTTCGACGAGCTTGGTGCGGTTGCCCGCAGCGTCGAATTCGTACGACTGCCAGTAGGCTTCCGGGCCGCCGACGGTGTCCTTGGAGGGTGTGGCCGTGCAGTCGTCTGTCTTCGCCGACCAGGCGGAGGTCATCTGCCGCAGTTGGTCGTAGACGAAGCACTGGGTGTCGGTCTTGCCCGAGTCGGGTGTCGCGCCGCCGGGGGTGTCGGAGATCTTGGTGATGTTGCCGGCTTCGTCGTAGCCGTACTTGGTTTCGCTGATCCGGACTGGTGCTACCGAACGGTCGAAGGTGGCTGTCTGGAGCCGGCGGGTGAACTCGTCGTAGATGTACGAGCCGTACACCTTCTTGCCGGCAGGTCCGGCATCGGTGCGGAGGATCTCGCCGAAGGCCGAGTACTGCACGTTGGTCAGGTACGGGGCCGAGCCGCCGATGGCGATGGGCAGGTCGTCGGAGTTGTAGACGAAGACGACCGTCTCGTTGACCAGGCCGCCCACGCCCGGTACCTGGACGTAGTCGAGGTTTCCGGTCGGGGTGTAGGCGTACTTGTACGTGTAGGTACCTGCCAGGCCGGTCTCCTCGGTGGGGATGACCGTCCGGCTGGACTTGACGCGATACGCGTTGTCGTACTCCGTGACCTCCTCGCGGTACTCGCGGCCGTTGTCGTAGCGGATGGCTGCGGTGGGCAGGCCCTTGGCGACGGTGTCGTAGGTCCACTCGATGCGCTTGGGACCGGTCGCGCTGGTCTCCCGGAGCGATGTCGGGCGGCCGCCGGCGTCGTAGGTGGTAACCAGGGTCCGCTTGAGCGGGTCGGTGGTGGCTACGACGTTGTCGGCGTTGTCGTAGGTCATCTCCGTCCGGCCGCCGTCGGGGTCGACGACGGCTGTCTGACGGCCGCGCTTGTCGTACTCGAAGGAGGTCGCGGCGCCGCCGGGCGCGGTGACCTTCACCAGATTGTCGAGGTCGTCGTACTCGTAGACGGTGTCACGCCACTTGGTGCGTTCCGTGTTCGTGTACTCACGCTGCCGCTCGACGCGGCCTTCGGCGTCCTCGAAGGTCGCGGTGACCGTGTCGCCCTTGGGTGGGATCGAGGTGGTGACGTCGCCGTCGCGTTGGGTGGTGGTGCGCAGCTTCTCGGTGCCGCGGTAGTAGGTGATCTCGGTGGTGGGCTGACCCAGGCCGTCGAAGAGGATGCGGTTCTGGGAGGGGACGTCATGGTCGCCGACCTGGAGGAGTTTCGGCTCGGGTTCGGAGTCGTTGTAGTAGCCGTCGTTCTCCTTCCATTTGCGGCCGGCGGTGTCGTGGAAGGTGTCGTTGACGATCCGGCCGTCGCCGACCGCCTCGTCCTGCGTTTGCCGCTCGCGCAGCAGGCCGTCGAGGATCTCGTAGGACACGGCGTACTGGCCGTTGTCCTTCAGGGTGCGGGTGGTGACGATCGTGGGGCCGTCGCGCCGCACGGTGTAGTCATAGGTGGCGGACGGTGTCTGTGTCGCCGCGTTGCGGTCGGTTCCCCAGACTCTCAGAAGACGACCCAGCGGGTCGTACTCCATCACGGCTTTCTTGCCGTTGGCGTCTGTCTCGGTCAGCGGCATGCCGCGCACGTCGTCGAACTGCGTCGTCTCGGTGTGCCCGAGTGGGTCGGTGGAGACCTGCTGCACCGGTCGCGCGATGGTTGCCGGCGTGTACGACACGGAGGTCTTGCGGTTGTCCGCGTCCCAGGTCGCGGTCTCGCGGCCGTGGATGTCGTACTCGGTGCGGTCGATGGTGATGTAACCGTCGCCGGTGGCGTTCATCTCCTGCACCTGTGTGGGCAGACCCTTGGTGGGCGCCACGCCGAACGCCTGGCCGTCATAAAGGGTGCGTGTGTCTTCGACGACCTCTCCGCCCGTGGTTCCACAGGCACCGAGGGTCGTCTTCTGGCGGGACTCCGACTCGATCAGGTACGCGCCCGTGTTGCGGACGTAGCTGACCGTGGAGCAGCGGAGCTTTCCGCCCAGTGTCCTTTCCTCGACCTGGTACGGCAGGCCGTAGCTGTCGTACTTCGTCGTCTCTGTCGAGGTGCGCCAGGTTTCGCCCTTGACCCGTTCGCGGGTGGCGACCTTCTCGGGCCGGGTCATCCACGCTTCGAGCGGGGTGGTGCCGTCCCGTGTGCGGGTGGCGGTCTTCACGGACCAGGGGGTGGTCACGGTGGCCGAGTCGATGGGGCCGCCGTCGGATGCGTAGGTGATCTGTTCCAGCATCTGCCCCTGGTACTGCGGAAGGTCCGGATGGCTGGTTCCCTGGCTGTCCCGGACTGCGGAGGTGCGGGTGCCGGAGGGGAGCTTGTCGCCGTGCAGGCCACGGAAGTAGCGGTGCTCGGTGAGCTGCTTGACGTCGTCGCCGGAACCGAGCCGCGTCAGGACCCGCTCGTAGCCGCGGTACTGGGACCAGGTGCGGTGCTTGTTCTCGGTGAACTCGCTGTCGTTATAGGCCCAGGCGGGGCTGCCCGCGTAGTCGTAGGAGGTGACCTTGGTGGGGCTGTCGGTGACGAGGTCCTGTTCACGGACCTCGGTGACGACGTACTTGTGGAACCAGTCCTTGACCGGCTGCAGCGCGCCCTTGGGTGTCCAGTACTGCGGGTAGCAGCGCATGGTGTTGGACTCGGGCGAGGCCGGCATCTTCCTGGGTTCCAGGGCCTGGCACTCGCGGGGTGAGTAGGTCACCGCGATGCGGCCGCCGGTTTCGGTGTCGACGGCGTAGACGCGGTAGCGGGAGAAGGGCGGCAGCCCTTCGACGCCGTCGACCCGGTTGTCCATCTGGGTGCCGAGGAAGGTGACCTTCGGCATGTCGGCGGTGCTGCCGGCTCCGTGTCCGCTGCGGGTGATGGAGTTCAGCCACAGGGCAGGTGATGTTCCGTCGCCAGTGGACGGGAACGAGTGAACCAGTGTGAAGGTGTCGACCGGCTTCAGGGCTGTGCCTGACAGCACGCTGGTGCTGATCTTCGTGAGGCGCTTGGTTGTCCAGAACGTCGGTGAGTACTTGTCTGTGCATTTGGCACCGGACGCACATGCCTGGTCCAGCGGCACGTCCGGCCAGTACTTGGCATTGGCCGTAGTCCGCTTGGACGCGGCGCAGTCGAACGTCGCGTTCGGAACGCAGCGCTCGGCGGTGGTGAACGCCGCCCGCCCGGCGGGCTGGACACCGAACAGTTTGTCGGCGCGCAGTCCGTAGTCGATGCGCGAGAGCTGGGCGGCACGAACGTAGGACGCCTGCTGGTCGGCCTTCATGTTCTGGCCGTAGTAGTTGGTCTCCCTGGCCCACCACAGGGTCATGGCATCGCCCAGGGGATCGACGACGTAGTCCAGGTTCCAGCGGTAGACCTGGGCGCAGTCGGAGTCCATGAACGCTGTGGCGTGGCACGGTTCACCGGGGTGGTTGCCGAAAACGGGCACGGTGAGAGCGGAGTTGGTGACCGTGCCGGTGGGGGCCCCGGGCAGCTTGTTCAGGCCGAAGTGGTACTGCGTGCCGTCGGTCGTGGTCAGAACCCAGTACTCGCCGTCCTTGCCACCGTTCTCCGCACCCGTCTTGCGCTGCAGGCGCGAGCCGTCGTCGTCGGCGGGGCGCCACTCGTCGGTGCCGTCCTTCTTGACGAGTTCGGTTGTGTTCCCGCCTAGGGACATCACCACGTGGTCGGAGCCCCAGCACAGATCGCCGCTGTCGGCGGTGTTGTTGGGCTTCTTGCCGTCGACCGCGGCCTTGTCGTCAGAGCAGGAGCGGAAACGACGCTCGATGAAGCCGGGGTCGTAGTCCCAGCCCTCGGCGATCCAGGAGGACTGTGCGTTGGTGGAGGCGGTGCGGCCGTCCACGGACTGGGAGGAGTAGGACAGCGCGATCTCCGGCTGCGGCCCGCCGGGCACCTCGGGCGTCTCGACCGGATACGTCCAGGAGAAGCCGCCGGAGGAGGATCCGGCCATCCACGAACCCGACGGTGAAAGGGAAGTGGCCTCGTGACTGCCACCAGGGCCGGAGGCAGCAGCGGTCGCCGCCAGCACGGTCGGTGCGTCGGCCGATGCGAGATCGACGGTGGCGCTCACCGTCTTAGCGGCAGGGTCATTTGCTCCAGGCAGTTCCGTGGCAGCACGGCAGGCCGCCTTGGTAGGCGACGTGAGCGCACACGCAGGGAGCTGGACCAGACGGAGCCGGGAGGCCCAGTCGCCTCCGTAGGTGTCCTTGAAGGAGGAGTAGTCGAGTTCCAGCTCGACCGAGCCGGCGGCGGCCGGGGCGAGGGCCGTGGCGGTGGGCGTGGCGGTGAGCAGCACGCCCTGGAGGCCCACCTTGCGGGCCTCGGACAGCTCCTTGACTTCTACCTCAACGGCACTGCCAGAGACTGCGGACGGTCGCTGAGGGGCGCCAGCTTCGGGGGCCAGCCCCTTCCGGCCCTTGTCGGCGCCAACTGGCTTCACCTTGACCAGCGGTGCCCGGACTGCTGCCCCCGTGTCGCGGAGCGCGTCGCCACCTGAGAGAAGCGGGGTCGGCTTCGGCTGCTTGCCGTCTGCGTCGGTCACCAGCGTGGTGAACGTATGGGAGGAGACTTTCGCTGCCGTAGGTCGCCAGTTGCCAGCGGCCTCATCACGGGCCCCGGGACGCTTCTTGGTGAAGTCGCGGCCGGGGACCGACGGGTCGCGCTTCACATCGGAGATCCGGGTGCTGCCGTCGGCGGCGCTCGCATCGTCGGGTATCAAACCGATGAACAGTACGAGACCGACGAATATGGACACGGATCTGTGCCAGTGCGCCACATGGCGCAATTGTCTTATGAGTTGGTCCACCAGGGACCTCCCCCCTCACCCTGGTCCGGCCGGCATCTGAGCGTGGCCGAGCGATAACGATCAGACATTAGATTGAGTCGATCATGTCGGCAAGCAAAGGGAAGGCAATCAGACAACCTCGGGGCTGTGCATGTCTGGAAAAGACATTTCCAAGGTCATGTACTGTTCGGGCGATACCACCCACCTCAACAAAGGCTTGTATAGCGACGATCCGGGGGGATTTACGCATGCGTGACATACCACGAAGAAGACGCCGCGGCGGGAGCTTCCTGCGGTGCGCGCTGGCGGCGTCGCTCGCCGCCGCGACGCTCGGTGTGACACCACTGGCCGCGTCAGCGGCCCCGGCAGCGGACGCCGCGACGAGCGTGACGGATGCCGAGGAAGGTGCGCTTCAGCAAGCGGCCAGTACGGGTGAACCCGTCGAGATCGAGACCGCCCGCACCGAGACCAGCGAGACGCACGCCCTGCCCAATGGCAACCTTCGCCACACCCAGCACACCCTGCCCGTCCGTGTGAAGCGGGACGGCACGTGGACTCCGGTGGACACCACGCTCGCCGAGGTCGCCGACCGCGTGGTCCCCAAAGCAGCCGCCGGCAACGTGTCCTTCTCCGCCGGCGGCGACAACCGCCTGGTGACGCTTGTCGACCAGGGCCGCACGCTCTCGCTGGCCTGGCCGGAACCGCTGCCGAAACCGGCACTGGACGGGCCGGTCGCGACCTACCACGACGTCTTCCCGGATGTGGATCTGTCGGTTCAGGCCAGCGTGGACGGCTTCAGCCAGGCGCTGATCGTCAAAACCCCCGAAGCCGCCAGCCACCCTGAACTCGAACGGATCGACTTCGGACTGCGCACCGAGGGCCTCGAGTTGCGGCAGGACACCGGTACGGGATCTCTAAAGGCCGTCAACCCGGCCGGTCAGACACTCTTCGCATCCTCCACCGCCCGGATGTGGGACTCCTCCGGCGCCGAGTCATCAGCAGCTCCCGCCCGGCAGTCAGCTGCCGCGAGTGCGGCCGAGGGCACGAGCGGCGCCGAAGCCGACCCACTCGGCTCCGGCACGAAGAGCAGCCAGGTAGATGTCCAGGTCGCAGACGGCCGCATCAGCTTGACCCCCGACCAAGAGCTGCTGGATGCCCCGGATACGACGTACCCCGTGTACATCGACCCGCGAATGACCGGCACACGAGAAGCGTGGACCATCGCCTACAAGCCACACCCGAACGACAGTTACTGGAACGGAACCGGCTGGAGCGGCGGCACCACCAGCGAGGCGCGTGTCGGCTACGAGTCATCGACCAAAGGCACGGCCCGCTCCTTCTTCCGTATCAGTTCCAAGTTCCTCGTGGGCGGTGTGAAGGTCGAAGACGCGCAGTTCCAGATCACCGAGACCCACTCCTGGTCCTGCACGGCCAAGCCAGTGGAGCTGTACCTCACCGGCGGCATCAACTCGTCCACCACATGGAACAACCAACCCGTCTGGTCAACACGGCAGGACAAACGGGACTACGCCCACGGTAACGAGTCCTATGGCTGTCCCGACAAGGCCGTCGACTTCAAAGCCATGGACGCCGCGGTCAAGGCGGCAGCCGGTGAATGGACGAACATCACCTTTGGCCTCCGTGCCCCGCAGAGTGCTGAGGACAACAAAGACGTCTACAGCTGGAAGAAGTTCAAGCCGGACGCCAAGCTGATCGTCGAGTTCAACCGCCCCCCCAAGGCGCCGTGGGCGCTCGACACCATCCCCAGCACCAAGGTGAGCAGCAGTGCGTGCGGCAACGGCTCGACCTATGTGACCGTCGGTAACACCGACGTGACACTGACCGCTCAGGTGTGGGACCCGGACGGCGGCGACGTGAACGTCCAGTTCCTCCTGTGGGCCACAGGCAAGAGCGACGTGGCGCCCGGCATCCTCTTCGACAAGCGGGTGAAGGTCGCCGTAAGCAAGAGCAACACCAAGGGCGCGCAAGCACGGATCACCGTGCCAAAGAGCCTTCTCAGCCAATACAAGGACGCCAGTAACGGTCAGTTCTCATGGAAGGCCCAGGCCGAAGACGTCACCAGCCCATCGCTGGCCTCCGACTGGACTCCAACCGTGGGTGCGGCCGGCTGCCGTTTCGGCTTCGACCCCGTGGCCCCGGCAGTGACACCGAAGGTCGCCTCGGCCGACAGTCTGTACCCCGAGTCGCTGGCAGGGGAGGCCATCGAAGGAGCGCTGGCGCGCACTGAGGGGGAGTTCGAGTTCGGCGCCAACGGCGTGTCCGACACCGTGGAATACCGGTGGGGGCTCGATCGCACCCCGCCGAACAACTCGGTCAAACCTGCAACCAAGGGCGGGTCGGTCAAGCAGAAGATCACACCCCTGACGCCTGGCCCACACACACTCTATGTACGGGCCTATGACGCAGGAGGCAACGCCGGTCCGATCTACCCCTACCGCTTCTACGTCAAGAGCCCCGAAATCGCCGACAAGCCCGGCGATCTGAATGGGGATGGGCTGCCCGACATGCTCGCCATTGACGACACCGGCAATCTGCTCATCTATGGAGGTACCGGGGACGGTGCCGTTGCTACCAAGGTGCCGTTGTCCGACAAGGGCGAGTGGGACGCCGCGCTTCTGACACACCGCGGTGATTGGACCTACGACCCCTACGAAGACCTGATCGCCCGCCATGGTGATGGCACATTGTGGGTCTACCCCAACAGTGGACAAGGAGAGTTCACCGATATCACCCGCCAGCGTCTGACCGTATTGGCTGACCCGGAAGGCGTCCCGACTGACACGACAGGCATCAGGCAGATTGTCTCTGTTGGTGACATCAGCGACGACGGCTATCCCGACGTCGTCGCAGTCATCGGCGACCGACTCTGGTTTCTGCCGGGTTGGTTCGGCAACAAACTCCAGTCCGGGTACCTGATCGGCACCGGCGGCTGGTCCCGAATGCAGATCACCTCGTCCGGAGACATCGACGGTGACGGATTCACTGACCTCATCGCCCGGGACACCTCCAACGGAGAACTCTGGATTTACCATGGTCGCAGCAGTGGCGACGCTGACGGAGACGGCACTCCCGACACCGCTGGCACCGAACCAGCATCCCTGGGAGCCATGGCCAACCGCACCGCCTACGCCACCGGCTGGACAACCGCCGCTCGCCCGCTGATCACCGCTACAGGAGACTCCAACAGCGACGGAATCCCCGACCTGTGGACCACGACCTCCAACTCCACAGCCGGACTCCACTTCGTACCCGGCCGGCGGACTGGTCAGGTCGGTCCACCGGCAGTCGTCGGGACCGGCGGTTGGAGCGTAATGAAGTTCATCTCCTGAATTTCCACGGGAGGCGGCCAGCCTGACCATGCTGGTCGCCTCCCAGCACCTTTCGCCTGACGAGCTCGTGCACGGTAAGCGGTGAGGCGTTGAGCTTCTGATCGTTGATCATGGTCGTGTGGTGAGGATCACGTCTCGTACAGCGATCATCAGCGACCGGAGGATCACGGGCCTGTCGGCCGACGTGATCGCTGAACTCGCGTTTGAACTCGACCCGTTGTGGCATGAACGGCACCAGGACAGGCTTGCGTCCAGGTCGCGGAAGCGGGCGATCGGTGTCGGCGCCAAGCACCGGCTGGTCTTCGTCGACCGGCTCCTGGCTGCCCTCGTGCACCTCCGACACGGGGTCACCCACGACGTGCTGGCCTGCTGGTTCGAGGTGGACCGCTCCACCATCACCCGCGCCGTCGGTGAGGTGCGGCCCCTGCTGGCCGAGCGCGGCTGCACCGTCAGTCCCGGAGTGCGGTTGCGGACCTTGGCAGAGGCCATCGACCATCTGGGCGCCAGCGGGAAGACCGGGATCATCGACGGCACCGAGATCCGGGTCCGCCGGCCGGCCGCCGGGCGCAAAGACCGGGACAGATTCATCTCCGGCAAGAACAAGCAGAACGCGGTCAAGACCATGGTCGTCACGGACGGGGACGGCCGCCTGCTCTTCTGCAGCCCGACCAGGCCCGGCAGCTGCGCGGACATCACCCACGCCCGCCAGCTTGGGCTGGTCAAGCTCCTGGCAGACGGGCCCGCGGTGGAAATCCTCGCCGACGCCGACTACCAGGGCCTGGGCGCTCAGACCGGCGGCCGGGTGATCACACCGCCGCACCGCAAGTTCAAGAAGAACGCCCCGGACGAGTACGAGGAGATGTACGAGCGCCTCAGGGCCCTGGGCCGGTCGCGTTGCTCTGGTCACTGGGGCGATCCCGGGGCGATTTCGGTGGCTGTCGCACCGCGGTGAGGGACGTACGGCGAAGCCGGCCGAGCGGCCTTCGGTGGCGCGGTGGCGGTCGTTGACGGACGGGGTCTCGGTCGTGGCCCATGACGTCGATCAGGCCGGCGCCCGGGACCGCCGACTGTGTCGGTCCCGGGCGCCTGCTTGCGCATCGATGGTCGAGCGGGTGCGCCCTGCCGGACAGGGTGAGGGCAGGGCGCCCCTGCTGCCCGACCACCGTGCGGGTCACCGTGCCGCTGGTGGTGACGGCCTCATCGCACCTTCCGCGCGTACGGCGCGACCGTGATCCGGTCGATCAGCGGCGCGTAGCGGGAGCGAAGCAGTACGCCGGGGAAGGTGTCCGAGGCGTAGGTGGTGCCGTCGAAGTTCGGCAACTCCTCGGAGCTGAAGGAGACCGTGTTCTGTCCCTTCTTGAGGTGGACCGGGATGGTCAGCTCCCAGAAATTGTTGCGGTGGAAGCTGTGCGGAAAGCCGACGCGGCGTATCTGCTCGCCGTTGACGGTGATGTCGGCGTGGCGGCCGAGCGGGTCCGGGTTGTAGTGGGTGGCTTCGGACTGTTCGGGGTTGGAGTAGCGGACGCGCAGCGCGTACAGGCCGGCCCGGTCGGCGCCGACGGTGAACGTCGCGGTGTTGCCGTTGCCGGGCTCGCCGCCGATGCCGGTGACGGCAGAGCCGCCGGTGGCCAGGGAGAGCGGGGCGAGCGTGGCCGAGCCCGCGAGTTCGGCGTCGCCCGCCTCGTACGTACGAGTCGGAAGCGCGCCCTGGGTGGGCGTGACCGTGAGCCGGTCCACGAGCGTGCTGGACGAACCTCCGGTTACCGTCACCTTGTTGACGCCGCCCGAGAGGGAGACCGCCACGCTGTTCCCGCCCTGGGACAGGCGCAGGACATCGTGACCGTTGACGGTGAGCCGGGCGTTCGCGCCGCGGAGAGTGTCGACCTTGAGGGTGGCCTCGCGGTCGGCGGGTGAATGGACCCAGAACGTGGCGGTCTGCCCCTTCCCGAGCCGGACCGCGCCGGAGCCGGTGGCGGGGGTCCCGGCCTGCTCCGGCAGCTCGTACACGGTGCGCGCCCCGCCGGCCGGCCAGGCCAGCTCGCCCTCGTACACCTGGGCGGTGGCCGAAGTCCCGGGGAGGGAGAGGAGGAGGCGGTCGACGATGGCATCGCCCCGGGTGGCGCGCTTGCCGTCGGCGCTCTTCGCGGCGAGCGTCAGGGTGTGCTTGCCCTTGGTGAGCTTCACCTTGGTGTCGGTGTGGTCCCACACCACCCACTTGTAGCCGAGCGGAAGGTGCAGCTCCTGCTCGCCGGCCGCCTTGCCGTCGACGCGCAGGAAGACGTTGGTGGGGCCCTGTTCCTTCACCTTGTCGAAGGTGTTGAGAGAGTTGGCGAAGACACTGAGGTCGTACGTGCCGTCCTCGGGCACGTCCACCGTGAAGTCGAGCGTGAGGTCCGAGCCGGTGCGCAGGCCCCCCACGTCGTAGCCGCCGGAGGTGTAGAACTTCGACACGTCTCGGGGCGAACCCTCCGGGCCGTTCTTCGAGTAACCGGACCCGGTGTGGGCGGCGTCCTCCGCCTCGTACGACGACTTCCAGCGCGTGGACGGTGACTGTGTGCCGGCGGCCTTCCCGGCCGGGCTGAGGATGATCTCGTACGCCGAGGACTCCTTCAGCTTCGGCAGTCCGCCGTCGCCGAAGCCGACGACGACCGTGCCGTCGTCACCGACCCGCACGTCCCGCTCCGCGAGCAGCTGCGGTCCGGGGGAGTCTCCCAGCTGGCCACTCCACTCGATCTCCCGCACCCAGGCGTGCACCCGGTCGCCGAAGAGCTTCTCCGGTACGTTGTCGAAGGTGATGTGGCCCTTGCCGGTGGACCCGCCGAAGAGCAGCCGGGCCTGCCTCTTCTTCTCGTCGAGCGTGGCGACGCCCTGCATGGTGTAGTTCTCGCCCGGGAACGGCGGGGTCACCTTCACCGTGTGCCCGCTCATCGAAGCGTACGAGTTGAGCAGCCACCACTGGCCGTTGCCGCGGTTGGACTGCACCGCGGAGTCGGAGAGATTGCCGTCGATGTTCCAGTACGCGATGTCGGCGTCGACCTTGGACTCCTCGATCGCGGACACCCACTGGATCATCTGGCCGGGCACGGAGGTGTGGTAGTTGAACGCGTACTCATTGATGTTGACGGGGAGCTGGGTACCCTCCTCGGCGGTGCCCTCGAAGAGGTCCTTCTCCCACCCCCGGTACCTGGCGACACTGTCGCGCACCGCCTCCGGGTGGCTCAGCTCGTGCCAGGTGATGACGTCGGGAAGAGTACCGGCGGCCTGGGCGTGCGTGAGGAAGCCCTTCACCTGGTCGAAGAGGATGCTGGTGTTGGGACCCGCGATGCGGGCCTCGGGCATCTTGCTCCTGATGAGCCGGTGGAAGTCGTCCCAGGCGGCGAAGTAGTCGTCCGGGTCGTTCAGCCAGCTGACCTTGTTGTAGCTCCACTCGCCGGTACCGAACATGTTGCCCTCGGGCTCGTTGAACGGCACGAAGACGATGTTGTCCTGGTACTCCTTCGGCAGCTGCAGAACCTGGTCGACCTGCTTGACGATCTTCTCCCGGTAGAGCTTGAGCTTCTGCTCGGGGGTGTCGCCCGGCCACTGGTACGGGAAGCCGCGGTGGATGTCGGTCATGTAGATGTACACGTCACCGTCGGTGGCGTCGGCCAGCGGTTTGACCACCTCCAGGGCGTCGGCGCCGGGGTGCTGCGGGCCGTCCTGTGCCTTCGTGGAGACCGTGCGCAGGCCCATGCCCTCCATGAGGTTGTTGGTGGGGACGTCCGGCCCGTACACGCCGTAGAGGGTGCCGGAGGCGCCGCCGTGGAACGCGCCGGTGTCCGAGCCGAGGTCGACGGTGAGCTGCCCCTCGCGGACCACCGTGACGGCCGCCTCCACGGCGCGCCCGGCCGCTGTTCCCGCCACGGTGAACGCTCCCGGCCGGGCGTACTTGTCGGCCGGTACGTCGTCCCAGGTGACCGGTGTGTCGCGGTCGTAGCCGTCGGAGAAGGAGGAGCGGACGGCGGCGGGGAGGGAGGGAGCGGTGCCGGACGTCGTACGGACCTCGAAGGACGTCTTCGAGAGCTCCTCGAGGGTGGGCAGGGTTCCGACCGTACCGGCCACCTGCTCGGCACTGAGCGCCGCGTGCCACACGGTGAAGTCGTCGATGGCCCCCTTGAACAGGGGGTCCGGATAGAAGGACTTGCCGATGTAGCCGGCTGTCGTGGCCGAAGTGCCCAGCAGCTCCCTGGCCTTGATGCTGGTCGCGGCGGAGGAGACCACCACACCGTCGAGATAGGTGGTGACCCGGCCCGCGGTGGAGTCGAGGGTGACGGTGACCGTCCGCCACTCGTCCGCGGGCAGCATCGCGTACCCGCGGTTCTGCGCCTCCGCGCCTCCTCCACCGGTGGTCACCGAGGTCTGCATCAGGCCGCTGCTGTTGGACGGGGTGACGAAGAGGTACTTGGTGTCGTTGCTGCCCAGATCGAAGATCCGCTGCCAGGCCGACGTGTCGCCGCCCCACTTCACGCGGGCGGACACCGTCAGGTCGTCCGCTCCGCCGACCACTTCGCGAGGAAGGCGGACGTACGTACCGTCGGAGGCGGGCGCCCCGCCCGGCAGAGCCAGCGCCCTGCCTCCGCCGGTGCCGGTGACGGACTGCGCGCCGGATCCGTTGAGCAGGCTCGCGGTCAGACCGTGGCCGGAACTGTCGCTGATCTTTCCGGAGGCGAGGTCGTCCTGGTCGAAGGTGTAGTGAGCGGCGGGCCGGGGCACGTCGGCCGCCTGCGCCGGCGCGGCGGGTGTGGCCAGCAGGCCCGCGCCGAGAGCCAGGGCCACGGCGGCCGAGCTTCGGCGCCGGGCGGATCTGTCAGCGGATGGCATGGATTGCGTCCTCGATCCTTCAGTCAGGGGTTCCGGGATCCGGTCGGCCCTCCTCGGTCGGCAGCTCGTCCACATGCCGTTCCGTGCGGAGAGCCTGGGGAGGAGTACGCCGAACCCGTTCGGTCGGCTGCGCTCCGAGGAGCGGAAAGGCAGTTCCAGGCTCCGGATTCCGGGTTCGGGTTCCGGGTTCGGGTCCGGGGTGGAGGTGGATCGCGCAGGGGGCTTCTTGCCCCGTCGGTTCGGCGGAGGGATCGCTTCATCGAACCGGTTCGGCGAAGCTAGCACCGGGCAAAGCGGCCAGCAATCCCCCCGACACAAGGAACTGTCCTTATCCCTCATGGGGTTTGGTGAGTTGCGTCCCGAGTATTGACAGCCGCTCCGGCGATTCCTAACTTCGCTTCATGCGAACCGGTTCGACGAAGGAGTCGCCGTGAACATCGGTGAGATCGCCCGCCGGGCCGGTGTCTCGCGGAGCACCGTGTCCTACGCGCTGAGCGGCAAGCGTCCGGTCTCGGAGGACACCCGAAGGAGGATCCAGCAGGTCGTGGACGAGCTGGGCTACCAACCCAGCGCCAGCGCCCGCGCCCTGGCCAACGGGCGGACCAGCACGCTCGGGCTGGTCTTCCCGCCGGCCGGGAACCACTACACGGGCATGCAACTGGACTTCATCGGCAGTGTGGTGGAGGCCGCTGCGGCCTGCGACTACGACGTACTGCTGTCCCCCAGCGGCGTGGACAGCGACCGCTCCTTCCAGCGGTTGCTGGGGGAGCGGCGGGTCGACGGCGCGATCCTGATGGAGATCCGTCTCGAGGACGACCGGGTGGACCATCTGGCCGCTGTGGACTTTCCGTTCGTCGCCATCGGCCGTACCGCGCGTCCCGAGGGCGGCTGGTGGGCGGGCCTCGACCACACCGCGCTGGTGGAGGCGTGCGTGCACCATCTGGCGGATCTCGGGCACCGCCGGGTCGCCTTCGTCAACCGCCCCGAGCACCTGCTGCGGAGCGGGTACGAGTCCGCGCACCGCGGCCTGGACGGCTTCACGAAGGCCGCGGCCGAACGCGGGCTGACGGTCCGGACGTACTGCTGTGGGGACGACCCCGCTTCGGGCCAGACGTGTCTGGAACAGATCCTGCACGACGATCCGGCCACCACGGCCCTGGTCACCCTGAACGAGGCCGCGCTCGGCGGCCTCTACCGAGGGCTGGTCGAGGCCGGCCGCCATGTGCCGCGTGACTTCTCCGTCACCGGCGTCGTGGCCAGCCGCTGGGCCCAGACGGTGACCCCGCAGCTCACCGCTGCGGACGTACCGGCGGCGGAGCTGGGCCGTCTCGCCGTCGACCTCCTGGTCGAGCGGCTCGACAACCCCGGCGCACCGCCCCGGCACCACCTCCTCGTACCACCGGTGTCCCTGCGGGCCAGCACCGGGCCGGCCGGCGCCACACCCCCGGCGGACACTGGGCCCCGTACGCCCTGATCGCCCCCTACGCGTCAGACCACTGGACACCCGAACCGGTCACCCGCGCCGTTCGGCATGCCCGCGTTCTCCACCTGCTCACCGCCCTCGGCACCCGCATGCTCAAGACAAAGGAACCCGCGATGAACAGCTCCGCCAGAAAGCGCCGTCTGACGACCGCGGCCGCGACCACCCTGGTCGTCGCCCTCAGCGCCACTGCCTGCGGTTCGGGAGGCACCGGGGCGAAGGAAGCCGACGCCGGCACGTACACCGTCTGGGACCCCTACCCGCAGTTCGCCGAAGGCTCGGCCTGGGACAAGCTCCTTGATGACTGCGGTGCCGAGGCAGATGTGCAGATCAAGCGGACCGGCTTCGACACCAGCGACCTGGCGAACAAGGCACTCCTTGCCGCGCAGCAGGACAACTCCCCGGACGTCCTCATCGTCGACAACCCGGTGGTGTCGACCCTGGCCGAGGCCGGCGTCCTCACGACCACTGACGAGAACAAGCTCGACACCTCGGGCGTGGACCCCAACCTGCTCGAGGCCGGCCGGCTGAAAGGCAAGACCTACGGCACTCCGATCGGCGCCAACACCCTTGCCCTGTACTACAACAAGGAGGTCCTGCGGGAGGCCGGGGTGGACATCGCCTCGGTCAAGGACTGGCCGACCATGACGGCGGCGCTGGCGAAGGTCAAGAAGGCGGGCAAGAAGGGCATCACCTTCTCCGCGATCGGCACGGAGGAGGGCAGCTTCCAGTTCCTGCCGTGGTTCTGGGGCTCGGGCGCGGAACTGACCGACATCGACTCCTCCGCGGCCGTCTCCGCGCTGTCCCTGTGGACGGACTGGCTGGGCAAGGGCTACGCCCCCAACTCCGTGCTCAACAACACCCAGACCACCAGCTGGCAGGAGTTCGCGACCGGCGACTACGCGTTCGCCGAGAACGGCACCTGGCAGCTCGCCAACGCCAAGAAGGCGGGATTCGACTACGGCGTCCTGCCCATACCGGGCTCCGACGGCGGCAGCGCCGCGGCCCCGATCGGCGGAGAGTTCGTCACCCTCCCGGTGCAGGGCGACGCCGGTCGCTACACCACCGCGCAGAAGCTCGCGGCCTGTCTGACCAGCACGCAGAACCTGTACGACACCGACACAACCCTCTCCTACGTCGCCCCCACCGCCGAGGTGCAGGGCAAGCAGATGGCAGCCGACCCGGAGCTCGAGCCGTGGGTGGACGCGGTCAAGGCGGCCAAGGGCCGCACCAGCGGTGATCTGGGCACCAAGTACCCGAAGATCTCCGAGCAGTTGTGGAAGGCAGTCCAGTCCGCCCTCAGTGGCTCGAAGTCTCCGAAGGACGCGCTTGCCGCCGCTCAGTCCGCTGCCAAGTAGCCGGACGTCAGGGACTGTTGATGAGTCACATGACACAAATGCCGCTCTCAGGGTCCGAGACCGGCGCCGGCGAGGCGGCCCCTGCCGCACCGTCCCGGACCCGGCGCCGCCCCAGATCCCAGCAGTGGGCCGCCTGGGCCTTCCTTGCCCCGGTGACCCTCTACCTCATCTTCTTCTACGCCTACCCCCTTTACCGCAACATCGACCTGAGCCTGCGCAACTACACCGTCCGTTCCTTCGTCCAGGGCGATGCCCCGTTCACGGGCCTGGAGAACTACAGGACCGTCCTCGCCGACGCGACCTTCCTCCCCGCCCTGCTCCACACCGTCCTCTTCACCGTGGTGTGCCTGGCCTTCCAGTACGCCATCGGGCTGGCGCTCGCGGTCTTCTTCCACCAGCACTTCCGGCTCTCCGCCACGCTGCGGGCCCTGTTCCTGGTGCCCTGGCTGCTGCCCCTGATCGTGTCGGCCTCCACCTGGTCGTGGATGCTCAACAGCGACTCCGGCATCGTCAACGCCGCTCTGCACGGGATGGGCATCGCCCCGGTGAACTGGCTGACCTCGCCGAGCTGGTCGCTGACCTCGGTGATCATCGCGAACATCTGGATCGGCGTACCGTTCAACCTCGTTGTGCTCTACAGCGGCCTGCAGTCCATTCCGGCAGGGCTGTACGAGGCCGCGGCCCTGGACGGGGCGGGTGCCTGGCGGCGGTTCTGGAGCATCACCTTCCCGCTGCTGCGCCCGGTGTCCGCGATCACCCTGCTCCTGGGCCTGGTCTACACGCTCAAGGTCTTCGACATCATCTGGATCATGACCAAGGGCGGCCCTGCGGAGTCCTCCACCACCTTCGCCACCTGGTCCTACCAACTCGGATTCGGCAACCTGCTTCCTGCCTTCGGCCCGGGCGCGGCCGTCGGCAACCTGCTGGTGGTGGCCGCCCTGGTCTTCGGACTGGTGTATATCCGGGTGCAGCGAAAGCAGGGATGGTCATGAACCGAAACACCACGCACACGCGAGGAGACACCACGCACACGCGGGGAGACACCAGGCCCACCCGGGGAAGAGGCAGGCGTACCTGGGGAAAGACGGCCGTCGGTCTGCTGCTGACCGGGATCATGCTCTTCCCGGTCTACTGGATGCTGAACGTCTCCTTGACACGCGACCAGAACATGCGCAAGAGCCCACCGGACCTGTTTCCCGTCGACGGCACCCTGGACGGCTACCGCACCGTCCTCGCCGAGCAGTTGCCCTATCTGGGTACCAGCCTCGTCATCGGCCTGGGGACCGTCGTCCTGACCGTGGCCCTGTCCGCTCCGGCCGGTTACGCCCTGGCCAAGCTGCGCCCGCGCGGCGGCGGCGTCCTCGGCTTCGTCCTGCTGGTCGCCCAGATGATTCCCGGCATCATCATGGCGATGGGCTTCTACGCCATCTACCTCAGTCTCGGCCTGCTCCAGTCCGTCCCCGGCCTGATCGTCGCCGACTCGACCCTGGCCGTTCCCTTCGCG
The DNA here is from genome assembly GCF_044763415.1 of Streptomyces sp. NPDC096048. Classification (NCBI taxonomy): domain Bacteria; kingdom Bacillati; phylum Actinomycetota; class Actinomycetes; order Kitasatosporales; family Streptomycetaceae; genus Streptomyces; species Streptomyces sp. NPDC096048. The sequence continues at coordinate 209,434 of NZ_JBIWGG010000011.1, read as the reverse complement.
GTGCTCATCTTCACCGCGTTCATGTCCGGCATCCCCGGCGAGCTGATGCAGGCGGCGAAGACGGACGGCGCCGGGCCCCTGCGTACCTTCTGGTCGATCGTCGTGCCGATGAGCCGCAACGCCGTCGTCACGGTGTCCCTGTTCGCGTTCCTGTGGTCCTGGTCCGATTTCGTCTTCGCCGGAACTCTGGTCAACGGCGGCCCCCACGAGCCGATCACCCTCGGCATCTACCACTACATCGGCAACAACAACCAGGAGTGGAACGCCATCATGGCCACCGCGGTCGTGGCCTCGCTGCCGGCCGCGGTCATCCTCGTCCTTGCCCAGCGCTACGTCGCCGCCGGTGTGACAGCCGGTGCCGTCAAGGACTGACCTCCTTCACCACTCCTTCCCCCTCGCCACGGCCGTGCCCGTCCGCCGGACGGCCGGCGCCCCCTGCCCGAGAAACGAGTGACATCTCATGACCGCCGCCCGACCCGGTCCGGCCTTCTCCGTCCAGGACATCCCGTTCAGCACGTACGGTTCCTGGTTCGACATCTCCCCGGTGCTGTCGCAGAGGACCATGGCCGAGGACCTCCACCTCGTCTCGCACCAGAACGGCATGCACGCCGTGTTGCGCCTTGTGCCGCTGGACGCCGCGACGGGGGAACGGGCCGAGACCCGTGTGGCGGCGACGCCGAGCCTGCTGAGCTGGATCGGCGCCGCCGACCGTGTCGATCTCGCCTACGAGTCACCGGACACGGTGCGCCTGCGCGGTGCGGGGCTGCCATTGCGCGTCTCCGCGGCGGCCCGGATGCTGACCCCGTTCAGCGGCACCTACTTCTTCCACGACGCGTCCGCCGACGCATACGTGTTCACCTCGTACGAGACAGGCCGCCGCTACCGCGTCACCGTGCTCTCCGGCACGGTCACCGATACTTTCGGCAGCCAGGCCCTGGGCAGCCGTGACCGCGGCCTGACCGTCGCCGCCGACGCGGACGGCTCATGGGAGATCGCGATCGAGGAACTCGACACCGCCCGCCCCGCGTACGCCCGGGCGGCAGCCTTCGACGAGATCGTCGAAGCCGCGCGGAGTTCCTTCGCGGACTTCCTCGACACGGTGGCCCCCTGGCGGTCGTCCGCCACCCCGGCCGCCGAACTCGCCGTCTACGTCGTGTGGTCCGCGACCGTCCATCCTGCGGGGCTGGTCACCCGGCCCGGCGTCCTCATGTCCAAGCACTGGATGGACAAGGTCTGGAGCTGGGACCACTGCTTCAACGCCCTGGCTCTGGCACCCGGACAGCCCGAACTGGCGTGGGACCAGTATCACCTGCCCTTCGACCACCAGGACGGGGCCGGGGCACTGCCCGACTCGGTCACCCACTCCGAGGTTCTCCGCAACTTCGTCAAACCGCCGATCCACGGTTGGGCGTTCGGCCACCTGCGACGTCGGCTGAGCATGCCGCCCGGCCCGGCGGAGCTGGCTGAGACGTACGACAGGCTGACACGCTGGACGGACTTCTGGCTCACCGGACGACGTGCACCCGGGGCCGCTTTGCCCCACTACCAGCACGGCAACGACAGCGGCTGGGACAACGCCACCACCTTCGACCCCGAACGCGTGGTCGTCACCGCGGACCTGGCCGCCTTCTTCGTGCTCCAGCTTCGCGAACTGGCTGATCTCGCGACTCACTTGGATATTCCGGAGGATGCCCACCGGTGGACGCGAGCCGCCGAGACGACGCAGGCGGCGATGCTCGACCAGCTCTGGAGCGGCGATCGGTTCGTCGCCCGAGGAGTTGACAGCGGCAACACCTGGCACAGTGACAGCCTCCTCGACCTGATGCCCATCGTGCTGGGCGAGCACCTGCCCGATGACGTCAGCGGTGTGCTGGCCGCCCGCATCGAGGCCCACCTGACCCCGTACGGACTGGCCACCGAACTGCCGACCTCCCCGCACTACCTCTCCGACGGCTACTGGCGCGGCCCGATCTGGGCCCCGGCCACGGTCCTCATCGAGGACGGGCTGCGCCGCACCGGACAGCACCGGCTGGCGGACGAGATCAGCGCCCGCTTCCGCGCCCTGTGCGAGAACCATGGCTTCGCCGAGAACTTCGACGCCCTGACCGGAACGGGCCTGCGGGACCGCGCCTACACCTGGACCGCCAGTAGCTACCTCCTGCTCGCCGAAGCACACGTGAGGCGCGGCGGGGGCGCGCCGGTGCCCGTGTCGAGCACACGCTCGAACTGACGGGTCTGTGCGGCACGTCGTCCGACGTGCGCGGCGGATGCGGGGTGAGGTGGACGGGGCGGGCCGAATGGGCGACGAGCGGGTCACCGGGTGAGGGCAAGTCAGTACTTCGAGCCCCGGTATGGGTTCCGGCTCGGTGCGTGCTGGAGCCAGAAGGCGGAGGGGCGGCGGGCGGCCACCTCCACGCAGCGGGAGCGGTGCCCAGCGCTTCTGCCGGAGCGCCACCCGCGACGTCATCGGAGCGGCTCCCGCACCGGTGATTGTACCGATGCCCTCGTCCCGAGGTCCGGCTTACATGGACCGCGACTGATTCAAGAGCGGTCTTCGGCGATCGGTAGCAGGCACAACTCGCGCGACCGCCACATCGATGCGCCGGCGCACTCGATCGGCGCGGTCAGGAGTGATCTCAGACATGTCTCACATCAGCGGGCGCCTGCGAGCGCTCGGCGCGGTGGCCCTCGGCATCATGGTCATGGGCTCGACGGGCGCTCTCACGTCCCCCGCCTCCGCCGCCACCCCGGTCTACGGTGAGGACTTCTCCGGCGGGCTCGGCACCTTCACCGCCTCCGGTTCTGTCAGTACCGGAACCTATGGTGCCCGGTTGAGCGGATCGCTGCTGTCCGACCCGTCCATCACCTCCGCGGCGATCAACCTGGGCGGGTACAGCGACGTGAGGGTGTCCTACACCCGGGCGGCGTCCGGACTGGATCTCGGTGAGTCCTTCTCCGTGGCCTACTCGGTCGACGGCGGCTCGTTCACCACGCTGGAATCGGCGCGTACCGCCACGGGCGCGGCGTCGTTCAGCCTCCCGGACTCGGTCGAGAACCACACGCTGCGCCTGCGGTTCTCGCTGGATGCCAGCAGCGTTCTGGAGACGCTGACCGTCGACGACGTGCTCGTCGAGGCCGGGGGCGACGGGGGCCCGACCGACCCGCCGGCGGGGTCGCTGCCCCCGGTGGACGACGTCACCGGACCCGGACCGTTCGCGGTGACCGTCGACAGCTCCGCCGGCCCCGGCGACGACGGCTGGCTGGTGCACCCGACGAACGCCGGCCAGAACGGTGTGGACCACCCGATCCTCGTCTGGGGCCCGGGCGCGGGGTCCGACCCCGCCGACTACGAGGACATGCTGAGGCAGTGGGCCTCGCACGGGTTCGTCGTCTACAGCGAAGTCTCCTCCAGCAACGGCGACTACATGGTCGACGCCCTCGACTGGCTGGAAGATGAGAACGCCAGGCCGGGCAGCCCGCTGTACCAGGACCTCGACGTCAACGAGGTCGCGTTCGGGGGGCATTCCCGCGGGTCCATCGGGACGTTCGACGTCGCCGACGAGCAGCGGCTGGAAACCACCGTCCACGTGGCCGGTGGCTCCTTCGACGGCAACGGCCCGGACAGCCTGCGCAATCCCGCCCTGTACATAGGCGGCGACGAGGACTTCGCCACGGCGAACATGGAGCGCGACTACACCAACACCGATGTGCCGGTGTGGTTCAACATCCTCGACGGCACCGACCACATCCTCGCCACCCGCAACGGCCAGCACATCATCACCGCCTGGCTGCGGTGGCACCTGGCCGACGAGGAGTTCCGTCGCACGGAGGACTTCCTGAGCACCGGCTGCACCTTCTGCGACCTCGGCGACGTGCGGTACAAGAACTGGTGACGGAGCGGCGGCCGCCCGGATCGCCCTGATCGACATCCGTGCGGGTCGGGAGGAGAAGTCCGAGGAGGCCGCCACCCAGGCCCTGCCCTTCTTCCTCGCGGCCCGACGGCTGCGACGGAGTCAACCTGACCATCGAACCCGCGGACGCTCCCTCGCCGGTCCGTCACAAGCCTTCGGCCCCGAGCCCGGCCCGCAGACCCGCCGGCCCGCCGACCAACTGGTCGTCCACGGCCTCCACGCGCCGAGCAGTCCCGACCTCGAACACGTGCTCTCCGCACTCTAAGTACAACCACAGAAAGCCAGGTCAGATGCGCCGCTACGGCCGCTGCGCGCACTGGTCACGGGTTCCGACACAGCGCACTCTCAGGCTGATCGTCCACTGTCGTCGTCAGGCGACCGGCCAAGGGGGCCGGGCCATGACCAGGGGAGTCAGTGACGATGACCGAGCTCGACGCGGGGAAGACCGAGGCGCACGAGCCCGAGCGGGAGGCCGGGCGCCGGGCCCACGCGAGCCGCCGCACCTTCATGCGCAAAGTGTTTTTCGCCTCCGGAGCCACCGCTGTGGCGACGATGGGCGGCGCGGGAGCCTGGGCGGCCCTCGCCGACGACAGCACCGGCGCCACCGGCGCCCCCAGCGGTGCCCCCAGCGGCGCTCCCGGAGGTGCCGGAGGTCCCGGCAACCAGGCCGTCACCGAGGACTTCTTCGGCCTGACCACCGACGGCAGGCGGGTCGACGACCTGTTCACGATCCACTCGACCGGTGTCGCCACCGCTCCCGTCATCAGCGCCGCCAAGGCGTTCCTCGCCGGCCTCACCGACGATCAGAGGACGTCGACCCAGTTCACCGTCCACTCGACCGAGTGGCGCCTGTGGAGCAACGTCGACTCCTACGAACGCCAGGGAGTCTCCCTCGCAGACCTCAGCGATGCCCAGAAGGCCCTCGGCTCCGCACTGCTCAAGGCGGCGCTGAGCGCCGACGGCCTGGAGACCACGGAGAGGATCCGCAGGATCAACCAGGCGGCGGGTGAGGCGATCGGCAACACGAAATCCTTCAACGAGGACGCCTACTTCTGGACCGTCATGGGCACCCCGTCCGCCACGGAACCCTGGGGGTTCCAGTTCGACGGCCACCACCTGGTCATCAACTACTTCGTCCTTGGTGACCAGGTCGTGATGAGCCCCTGCTTCTGGGGCTCGGAACCGACATCGATGAAGGTCGACGGCGAGACGGTCACCGTCTGCCATGAGGAGGTCGCCGCGAGTCTGGCCTTCATCAACTCCCTCACTGCGGCTCAGCGGAAGGTCGCCATCGCCTCCTCGAACGAGTCGATGAAGGCGGGGGCGTTCTCCGACAACGCGGTGCAGGCGTACGAGGGCCTGCGCGGGGACAAGCTGACCACCGTGCAGAAGAAGAGGCTTCTCGCCATCGTCGAGGTGTTCGTCAGCCGCGCCAAGGCCGACGTGGCCAGGGCCAGGATGGCTGAGATCTCCCGGCACGTGGCCGACACCTATGTCACCTGGGCCGGCGGGATCGCCGACGACTCGGCCTTCTACGTCCGTGTGCACAGCCCCGTCGTCTGGGTCGAGGTCGACTGCCAGGGGCCCGGCCCGCTCGCCGGCGCGTACGGCGCCACCCAGGGCGGCGACCCTACCCAGCTCCATGTCCATTCGATCATCCGCACCCCCAACGGCAACGACTACGGCAAGGAACTGCTGCGTCAGCACTACCTGACCTCGCCACACCACAACCGGTCTTGATTCCGCACAGACAACCGCGCAGGCTTCGCGGGGTTCCGCGGACGGGGTCGATGACGACGGTTCCGGCTCCCGGGCCGTCCGGTCGCGGACGGCCCGGACGTCACCCGCACGGACTCGGTGCGACTCGGTGCGCGGCACGTCCCCGGGCGTTCCGGTCCGCTTCAGCCGCCGATGGGCGTGGCTCCCGAGGGAGCCGGGACCAGTCGGTATCCGCCGTCCTCGCGTCGCACGTGTCCGGCGGTCGGCTGCGGGAAGTGGCTGCCGAGCAGGAGAGTCGACGTACCGGCCAGTGAGCCGAGCACCTGGTCGCGGGTCCTGGCAGCGAGTTCGGGAGCGATGTCCACACAGCTGCTGAGCTCCGGATGTGCCAGCTGGACCGGGTGGTGGATGCTGTCGCCGGTGACCAGTGCGGTCTCGCCACGGCTGCTCAGTTCCACCGCCACCTGTCCCGGTGTGTGGCCGGGGGTGGGCAGCAGACGGATGCCCGGCGCGACGTCCGTGCCCTCGTCCGCGACATCGATGAGGTCGAACAGACCTGCTTCCCGCACGGGATGGACCGAGTCCCGGAACATCTGCCGACGCGCCTCCTCCATGTCCACACCCGCCCAGTAGTCCCACTCGGCGCGTGAGGTGAGATAGCGCGCGTTCGGGAAGGTGGGCACCCAGGCGTCGCCCTCGGCGCGCGTGTTCCACCCGACGTGGTCGGCGTGGAGGTGGGTCAGGACCACGACGTCGACGCTCTCCGGCGCGAAGCCCGCCGCCCGTAGCCGTGCTTCGTAGTCGCTGTTCAGGTTGTGCCAGGCGGGGTTGGCGCGCGGCTTCCCGTTTCCGATGCCGGTGTCCACCAGTACCCGCATGCCGTCCACCTCGACGGCGAAGCTGTGACTCGCCAGGCGCAGGACGCCTTGTTCGTCGGCGAATTCGGGGCTCAGCCAGGGAGTCCGGCGCACGAGGTCGGTGGTTGCCCCGGGCAGCAGCCATGGACCGGTCCGGGCGGGCAGGAGCACTTCGTCGACACGTCGTACGGTGTGGTCGCCCACCGTCCACGAAGGGGCGGGGGGAGTGGTGGGCTCGGTCGTCCGCGATGAGGTGGACAAGGCGATGTTCCTTACCTGTGGTGGGCCGCGCGTGACGGAGATGTCCGGAGCGGGCGTGTCGGGTGAGGCGGATGTGTGGTTGCTCGGCGCCGGGCCGGTCGCGATGCCCTGCGGTCTGCGGCACGCGGGTGCTGGGCGCGCTCGCGGTCCAGGTCACCTCCCTGGCATGAAGGCCCCTCCCGCCTAAAAGCGATTGGTTTGCTTTAAGTCACCGTAGGCCCTACGGTCGACTAAAGCAAATGATTCGCTTTTGCGGTGGCCGGGGTTCTGTGCCATCCCCCGCCCGTCGCGCCGCACACATCCGGAAGGAAGCCATGACCAGCGAACTCACCCCCCAAGAGGCAGCCCGAGGGGCGCTGCGGGCGGGGCTCCCCCTCGGGGACGGCCGACACGTGGACGTGGCCATGACGGCCAACCACATCCACTCCGTGATCAGCACGTTGCGCGAGCTCGATTTCGGCGAGACCCCTCCCGCGTCCTCCTACCGAGCCGGCCAGGGGAACACCGATGCAACCGTTTGAGCTGTCGCTGACCGAAGCCTCCCGTGCGGTGCGCGCAGGTGGGCTGTCCCCCGTCGAACTCACCGAATCGGTGCTCGCCCGTATCGCCGCCGTCGAAGGACGGCTGGGCGCCTACGTCACCGTCGCCGCCGACGCGGCCCTGGCCGCGGCGGTCCGCGCCGAGCGGGAGATCTCCGGAAGCGGACCGCGCGGGCCGCTGCACGGGATCCCCATGGCGCTCAAGGACCTGATCGACGCGGCGGGGCTGCCCACCACGGCGAGCTCGCACGTCCGGGCAGGGCACCTGGCGGAGCACGACAGCGAGGTGGCCCAACGGCTCGGCGCCGCCGGGGCCGTCCTCCTGGGCAAGACGCACACGCACGAGTTCGCCTACGGACTGACCACGCCGCAGACGAGCAACGCCTGGGACCACGGCCGGGTCGCGGGAGGGTCCAGCGGAGGCTCGGCGGTAGCGGTCGCCGCCGGCGGGGCGACGTTCGCCATGGGGACGGACACGGGCGGTTCCATCCGGGTGCCCGCGGCCCTGAACGGCGTGGTGGGCCTCAAGCCGACCTACGGCCTGGTCCCCCGCACAGGCGTGACCTCGCTGTCCTGGTCCCTGGACCACGTGGGCCCGCTCACCCGCACCGTCCAGGACGCCGCGCTGGTGCTGTCGGCGACCGCCGGCCACGACCCGCGCGACCCGGCGAGCGTGTCCGGCCCCACGCCGGACCGCTTCCCGGGAGGCGACCTGCGAGGACTGAGGGTCGGCGTACCGCGGAACCACTACTTCGACCGGGTCACGCCCGAGGTCGAGGAGTCCGTACGCGGCGCGATCGAGCGGCTGGCGGAGCTGGGGGCGGAGCTCGTCGACGTCGAGATCCCGATGGCGCGCCACATCCAGGCCGTGCAGTGGGGGCTGATGGTCCCCGAGGCCACCGCCTACCACGAGCGTTCCCTGCGGGCCACGCCCGACCTGTACGCGGCGGACGTCCGCATCCTGCTGGAGGCCGGCGAACTCACCTCCGCGGGCGACTACCTCCGCGCCCAGCGGGCCCGCACCCTGATGCGAGACGCCTGGGCTCGTCTGTTCGACGCGGTCGACGTCCTCGCCGCGCCGACGGTGCCGATGACCGCCGCCGAGGCGGGGCAGGAAGCCGTCGAGTGGGGCGATGGCACGACCGAGGCCGTGTCGGACAGCTACGTCCGCCTCTGTGCCCCCGCCAACATCACCGGCGTCCCGGCCCTCACCCTGCCGGTCGGACACGACCGCGCCGGACTGCCGATCGGTATGCAGCTGATGGCGCGCGCCTTCCACGACGCGACGGTGCTCCGAGTGGGCCGGGTCTACGAGGAGTCGGTGGCCGGCGCGGGGCGGCTCGCTCCCCTCGCTGCCTGAGGGGAGCCGGACTCCAGCCGACGGGCGGTCGCGTTGCCGCGGGGGCGTCCGCCGTACCCGGGCGCCCGGACGCGTGGCCCTGCGGGTCGCCGACGCCGCCCACCGCTTAGAAGCTACGAATTCGCATTAAGGTGGATCGCATGAGTCCCAAGCCCATGGCCCGCCCCGGCGGGCGCAGCGCACGCGTACAGGAGTCCGTCCACGCGGCGGTACGTGAACTCGTAGCGGAGGCGGGCCGCGACGCGCTCACGGTCCCGATGGTGGCCACTCGGGCCGGCGTGACCCCCTCCACGATCTACCGTCGCTGGGGCGACCTGCAGGAACTCCTGTCCGACGTGGCGGTCGAACGGCTGCGCCCGGAAACGGATCCGGCCGATCTCGGAAGCCTGCGGGCCGATCTCGACGCGTGGGCGGAACAGTTCCTCGACGAGATGGCCTCGCCGCCCGGGCGCGCCTACATCCGGGACGCCCTGCTCGGCGACCCCGACGGCACCAACGCCGGTCAGTGTTCGGCGTATGCCGCAGAGCAGATCGACGTCGTGCTGGCCCGTGCGGTGCGGCGGGGGGAGCCGGTGCCCGAGACGGAACTGCTGATCGACCGTGTCGTGGCGCCGATCATGTACCGCGTCCTCTTCCGCCCCGGCCGGCTGGACGCCGCGTACGCACGCGAGCTCGTGACGAACGCCGTGCACGACCTGTAGGCCGGGACCGGCGCTCGCCCCGCCCGGGCCGCCACCCCTCGGCGCTCGAACGAACCCGACAGCCGACCGCTTCGCTCATCGGGCGGTCCGGCCACGGGGCCACCGCGTTCGGTGGCCGCGAAACCGGTCAGGGCTCAGCGGCCGTGGGGAGGCGTCGGTGTGCTCAGTCCGTCGTGGACGTCGCCGCGAGCGCGGTGCCCGGTTCGGCGGAGGCCGTGGTCCGCTTCGCCGCGGCCCGTACGGCGGTGAGCTGGAGGAGCAGCGCGGCCGCCGCGAAGCCCGCCGCCCAGAGCGGGAGTACGGAGCCGCTCCAGCCGAAGGCGAAGGCCGCACCGCCGAGGCCGGAGCCGATGGCGCTGCCGAGGTAGAGGGCGGACTCGTTGAGGGCGACGGCGACCGGGCCGCCGCGCTCCCCGCGTGCCGCGAGGAGGTCGTTCTGCTGGGGGACTTGGAGTGCCCAGCCGACCGCGCCCCAGACGGCGATGGGGATCAGCGCGAGCAGCGGGGTGATGGAGGCGGTGAGCCGGAAGGCGAGCAGGGAGAGGGTGAGGATCGCCAGGATGCCGACGACCAGGGTGGCGGGCCGGCGGACCTTGTCGACGAGGGATCCGATGAGGATGCTGCCGAGTACGCCGCCGATGCCCCAGGCCCAGAGGTACGGGGTGATGTTGTCGACGCTTCCCATCGCGCCGGTGGCCATGACCGGGACGAAGTACGTGTAGAGGCCGAGGCTGGCGACGGCGGCGAGCAGGGAGACGCCGACGACCGAGGCGACCCGGGGGTCGGTGACCACCTGGGCGCGCTGGCGCAGGCTCACCGTCTCGGTGGCGGGGAGCTGCGGGAGGCGCAGCAGCAGTCCGGCGAGCGAGACGACGCCGATGCCGGTGACCAGCCACAGGGTGGCGCGCCAGCTGGAGTGCTGGGCGATGTAGACGCCGGCGGGCACGCCGAGGACGGTGCCCGAGCTCATGCCTCCCATGATCACGGCGAGGGCGCGGCCCCGGCGCTCGCGCTCGACGAGCGAGGCGGCGGCCGCCGCGGCCAGCGCGAGGTAGAGGCCCGCGCCGACGCCCGCGAAGGCGCGGGTGATCAGCAGCACCGGGAGCGAGGTGGCGAGCGCCGAGCCCGCGTTGGCCAGGGAGAAGACGGCCAGGGAGGCCAGCAGTCCGGTGCGTACGCGAGAGGCGGAGAGCAGGGTGGCGAAGATCGGGGAGGCGATGGCGTACGCCAGGGTGAAGGCGGTGACCATCTGGCCGGTGGAGGAGACGCTGGCGTCGAAGTCCGCCGCGATGGAGGGCAGCAGACCCGCGGTGACGTAGGCGTCGAGCCCGAGTGCGAAGGCGCCCAGGCCGAGCAGGTAGACGAGTTTCACTGATTCCCCATTGTTCGAAACTTCCGGTACATCGGTACATTGCGGGGTCGGGCGCGGCAGGGCAAACGGGAACGATGGATTCCGGCCACGTGCGACAGGGACGGGAGCAGGAGGCGGGGTGAGCGGTTGTGCGATTCTTGAGGGGTGCGCCACTACTTCCACCCGGAGATCGAAGACGTCTGCCTGCCCGACGTGCTGTTCGCGCTGAGCGACCCCACCCGTCTGGGCATCGCCGTCGCGCTCGCGGACGGCGCCGAGCGCACCGCGGGTGAACTCGGCGGATCCCTGGCCAAGTCGACGATGACCCACCACCTCAAGGTGCTGCGCGAGGCGGGCACGCTGCGGGTGCGGTCCGAGGGCACGCGCTGCTACAACTCGCTGCGCCTGGAGGAGCTGGAGGCGCGGTTTCCCGGTCTGCTGGACCAGCTCCTCGGCTTCGCCGTGAAGTGCGGCTACACCTCGGCCGACGCCCGCCCCCGCGACTGACGGGGGGCTCGCGCGGGGGGCGGGCGTCGGGGCTGTGGGTGCCGTGCGGCAGGCGGAGGCTCGGGTCAGAGGGCCAGTTCGATGTCGTAGGCGGAGAGCCAGGAGTTGAGTCCCAGCGCCATCTCCAGACCCGAACGGTCGTACTGCGCGCTCATGTCCCCGACCGGACGGTCCAGCAGGGCCTTGGCCGCGGCGTTGTCGAGCAGCGGGAGCACGGGGGACGAGGAGTCGGCGAGCACCTCGTGGAGGGAGGCGCGCAGGCCGAGTTCGTACGCCGGGTCCTGGGTGGTCGGGTAAGGGCTCTTCACCCGCTGCACGATCGACTCGGGCAGGAGATCCTTGGTGGCGGCGCGCAGCAGGCTCTTCTCGCGTCCGTCGAACGACTTCATCTCCCAGGGGGTGTTGAAGACGTACTCGACGAGCCGGTGGTCGCAGAACGGGACGCGCACCTCCAGGCCGACCGCCATGCTCATGCGGTCCTTGCGGTCCAGGAGGGTCTGCACGAAACGGGTGAGGTTCACGTAACTCATCTGCCGCATACGGCGGTTGACGGCGTCCTCGCCGGTCAGCTCGGGGGTCTCCGAGATCGCCTGGGCGTAGCTGTCCCTGAGGAAGCCCGGCATGTCCAGCTTCTGGATGAGACCGGGGTCGAACAGCGACTTGCCGTCGAAGTACTTACCCGTCGCGGAGGTGAGCCAGGGGAACGTGTCCGCGCCGACCGCCTCGTTGTCGAAGAACCACCGGTAGCCGCCGAACACCTCGTCGGCGGACTCGCCGGAGAGCGCGACGGTGGAGCGTTCCCTGACCGACTGGAAGAGGCGGTACAGAGAGGGCCACATGTCGCCCCAGTACGCGGGCGGCAGGTCCAGCGCCTGGAGGACCTTGGCCCGCAGCGCGGGGTCCGCCAGCTCGCCGCTGTTCATGATGATCTCACTGTGGTCGGCGCCCACGTGCTTGACCAGGTCGTGCACGAACGGGGTGTCGGAGGAGCCGCGCACCGGGTCGACGACGAAGTCGGCGCCGTGCTCCTCGAAGTCGACCGAGAAGGAGCGGACGGGGCCCTCGCCCCGGCCCGCGAGGGTGCGCGAGGCCAGCGCGGTGATCACGGAGGAGTCCAGGCCGCCCGAGAGCAGTGAGCACAGCGGCACGTCCGAGACGGTCTGGCGCTCGACGATGTCCTCGAGCAGACCCCGGACCGTGTCCACCGTGGTCGCCAGGTCGTCGGTGTGCTCGCGGGCCTCCAGCGCCCAGTACGTGCGCTTCGTGAGGCCCGAGCGGTCGACCCGCACCAACTGGCCGGGACGCACCTCGTTCATGCCGCTGAAGATCCCCTGCTCGGGGGTCTTCACCATCTCCAGGACCTCGCGCAGACCGTCCTGGCCGACCCGGCGGGGCACCGACGGGTGGGCGAGAAGGGCCTTGGGCTCCGACCCGAACACCACGCCGTCGGCAGTGGGGAAGTAGTAGAGCGGCTTGACGCCCATGCGGTCGCGCACCAGCAGCAGTGTCTGCGTGCGCAGGTCCCACAGGGCGAAGGCGAACATCCCGTTGAGCCGGTCGACGATGCCCTCGCCCCATTCGAGGTAGCCCCGCACGACCACCTCGGTGTCGCTGCGCGTACGGAACGCGTGGCCCCGGGAGATCAGGTCCGCGCGCAGCTCCTTGAAGTTGTAGACCTCGCCGCTGTACGTGAGGCAGGCCAGCTCGCGGCCGTCGCCGTCGGCGACCATGGGCTGCCTGCCGCCGTCCAGGTCGATGATGGACAGCCGGCGGTGTCCGAGGGCGGCGTGCTGGTCCGTCCACATGCCTCCTGCGTCGGGGCCGCGGCAGGCCATGGTCTGGGTCACCGCCTCCAGGGTGCCCTGTTCCAGGCGTACGTCCTGGGCATAGCTGACCCAGCCTGCTATTCCGCACATGGTGTCTCCCTGTGTCTGTCTGTGGGTGTTTCTCTGCGTGGGGTGATGAGGGGGGCGAGGATAGGTGTTCGAGGGGGCCGGAGGCGGTTGGCGGCCGGGCCTCGTCAGCCGTCAGCCCAGGCGTTCCAGGTCGGCTTCCTGGAGCACCGTGCGCCCTGCCGGGAAGTAGGCGACCGGGGCCGCCGCGTCCACCTGCGCGTCCATCGTGTTCAGCAGGCGCTGGAGGGAGAGTGCGTCCGCCAGTCCGGGAAAGGGCGACGCGGGCGGCCGGCCCCGCACCACGAACTCCGTGACGTCCTCGGCCATGCGGCTCAGCTTCACGATGGTGCGGGCCTCGGCCGGTACGGGCTCCTCGCGGGTGTCGACCTCTCGGAACACCTCGTCGCCCAGGGACGTCCGGCGCCACACGCGCAGCCGGTCGGCGTCCCAGGCGGGTGTGTCGTACACGGCGCTGGCGTAGCTCAACTCCCCCTGCGGGTCGCGGAAGACGAAGTCGATCGCACGCGAGCGCGTGATGTTGACGAAGCTGCTGTATCCGGTGACCCTGCCACCGTCCAGCCGTGCGGACAGCGCGACGCTGTCGAGCACGGCGTCGCCCGACACGGAGAAGTCCGACCGGGTGCCGAGCACGGAATCCAGCGTCAGCGCTGCGCCGCGGCCGGCGATCCACTGGACGAGGTCCAGCGGGTGGATCACCTCGCTCTGCACTCCGCTGGTCGGACGGTGGTCGTTGATGCGGTCCTTGCCCCAGGTGAAGTGCGCCCGCACCAGTCGCAGGTCCCGTTCCCGGACATGGGTGCGCAGGGCCCGGGTGGCGTCGGAATACCGCTCCACCAGGTCCATGCAGAACCCGGAGACCGCGCGCAGGTGGGACTCGATCTGCCCCAGGTCCTCGCCGGGCAGCGCCAAGGGCTTTTCCGCCAGTACGAACCCCTGATAACCGTCCAGTTCCGAGAGGATCTCGGCGTGCGCCATGTCCGGCACCGTCACGACCACCACGTCGGGCCGGAATTCTGCGAGGGCCCGGGCTGTGGAACCGTAATAGGGAAGCGAGGTTTCCTTCGGGCTGCGGCCCACATAGGCGAATTCGGTCTCCGCGGCGGTACGGGAGAACGCGTTCAGGAACCGGGTACCGGCATAGCCGAGACCCACGATCAGGACTCTCATGTCTGGCCTCCTCCGAGAGGGCGTGAAAGAAGCTCCTCGCCGGATGGCTGGAACCCCAGCTTCCGGTAGAGCGGTGCGCCGACGGCTGTCGTCTGGAGGGCCACCGCGTCGGCGCCGGCCCCGCGCAGCCAGCCGAGCACGTGGTCCATGACCAGGCCCCCCAGGCCCTGCTTCCGCACAGCCGGATCGACCACTACGGCCTGCACCCAGCCCGAACGCCCGCTGGGACAGGCCACCGTGGGGGCGCGCTGGTCCACCACGGCGACGGCGCAGGCGAGGAGCTCATCCGGCTCGCCGAGCACGGCGACGTGCACCTGGTCGTCGGCCGCCGTGAGAACCCGGCCGAGCCAGGTGCGGTAGTCCCGCTTCCACGCCTTGTCCTCCGCCTCGTCGCGTGCCGCGTACACCGCGGTCCCCGAACTGAGCAGCAAGGCCCGCAGACGTACCAGCTCCGCGATGTCCTCCACCGTTGCCGAGCGCGGCTTCAAGTCGTCCTGGGAACTCATGTCGAGAGACTTTAGAAGCCTGCGGAATGAAAGAGAAATGGCAGTCCCGCTCGCCTATGCGGTTCGTGAATAACTGACGCCGGCCCTGCTGTGACCTCTTGTTATACGGATACCCCATGAGGTCGTGGATTCGGTATTTCCCTGCGCGTCCGAGCCCCTCTAGATTCGGTGCGGCGCGACAAGTAATCGACGTCGCTATATTTCACGGGAGATTTCATGTTCGGCTACGTAGACTTCTTCTCGTCACAGATAGACGCCCTCAAACAACAGGGCGGGTACCGCACCTTCCTGGAGATCGAACGGCGGGCGGGCGCCTTCCCCGCGGCGCTGAAGTTCGGCCCCGGGGACGGCCGGAGGATCAGCGTCTGGTGCAGCAACGACTACCTGGGAATGGGGCAGCACCCCCTGGTGCTGGAGGCCATGAAGAAGGCCGTGGACGAGACGGGCGCGGGCAGCGGCGGCTCCCGCAACATCTCCGGCAACAACCACTACCACGTGCGGCTGGAGCGTGAACTCGCCGATCTGCACGGCATGGAGTCGGCGCTGATCTTTCCCTCCGGCTACGCGGCGAACGACGCCGCGCTCACGGTTCTCGGCAGCAGGCTGCCGGACTGCGTCGTGCTCTCGGACGAGCTCAACCACGCGTCGATGATCGCCGGCATCCGGCACAGCGGTGCCGAGAAGCACGTCTTCCGGCACAACGACATCGATCACCTGGAGGAGCTGCTGGCCGGTACGGACCCCTCGCTGCCCAAGATCATCGCGCTGGAGAGCGTCTACTCCATGGAGAGCGACGTCGCCCCGCTGGAGCGGGTGGCGGAACTCGCCGCGCAGTACGGCGCGTTCACCTACCTCGACGAGGTGCACGCCGTCGGCATGTACGGCCCGCACGGGGCCGGAAAGGCCGCCGAACTCGGCATCGCCGACCGGTTCGACGTCGTCCAGGGCACCTTGGCCAAGGCGTTCGGCACCGCCGGCGGCTACGTGGCGGGACCGGCGTCCGTCGTGGACGCCATCCGCAGCTTCGCCGGGGCCTTCATCTTCACCACGTCGCTGCCGCCGGCCGTGGCGGCCGGAGCGCTGGCCGCGGTGCGCCACCTCAAGCGTTCCGAGCACGAGCGCACCCAGTTGGTCCGGAAGGCGGCTCTGCTGCAGGGGCTGCTGCGCGACCACGGCATCCCGGTCGTCTCGGAAGCGGCCCACATCGTGCCCGTACTGGTCGGGGACGCGGTCAAGTGCCAGAACGTGGCGCGGCGGCTGCTGGACCAGCACGGCTACTACGTGCAGCCGATCAACTCGCCGAGCGTGGCGGTGGGCTCCGAGCGGCTGCGGGTCACTCCCACGCCCCATCACGGTGACGAGGAGATCGCGGGATTCGCCCGCGCGCTCGACGCCATCTGGGAGTCCGAGGCCCTGCCCCGCACGTTCGCTCCCGCCACCGCGTGACACCCTCCGCCGCGGCCGGCCCGTCCCCGGCCGGCGAGGCCCTCGCGCCCGCCCGGCCGGCGGAGGCCCGCACACCTCATCGACCGGCAAAGGCCCCTCGCCGCTCGTCGGTTCCGCCCCTCGCCCGCACGAAAGGAAACAGCCTGTGCGCAAGCCCGTCGTCGTCGTGGCCGATCCACTGGACCCCGAGACACTGAAGGACCTGCACGCCTGCGAGGTCAGGACGTGCGACGGCCGCGACGTGGTCGCCCTGCACACGGCGCTACGCGAGGCCGACGCCCTGCTCATCCGCAGCGGCACGCGGGTCGACGAGGCCGCCTTCGCCGCCGCACCCCGGCTCCGGGTCGTCGCACGGGCGGGCGTCGGCCTCGACAACGTCGACGTCGAGGCGGCCACCCGGCACGGCGTCCTCGTCGCCAACGCGCCCCTGTCCAACGTCCTCAGTGTCGCCGAGCTGACGATCGGACTCATCCTGACCCTCATGAGGAAGGTGGTGCCGGCCGGCTCCGCGCTGCGTGCCGGGCGCTGGGAACGAGCCCGTCATCAGGGCGTCGAACTGGCGGGCAGCACCGTGGGGATCGTGGGGCTCGGCCACGTCGGCACCCTGGTCGCCCGCCGGCTGGCCGCCTTCGAGGTCGAGGCGATCGCGTACGACCCCTACGTTGCGCGGAGCCACGCGCGGTCCGTGGGGGTGACGCTGACCGACCTCGACGAGCTGATGGCCCGCAGTGACGTCGTCACCGTCCACCTGCCCAAGAGCCCGGCCACGACCGGGCTCATCGGCGACCGGGAACTGCGCCTCGCCAAGCCGTCGACGCTGCTCGTCAACACCGCACGCGGCGGCATCGTCGACGAGACGGCCCTGGCCGTGGCCCTGAAGGAGGAGCGTCTGGCAGGGGCGGCGCTCGACGTCTTCGAGATCGAACCCGCGGTGGGAAACCCGCTCCTGGACTTCCCGAACGTGCTGGCCACCCCGCACCTGGGCGCCGGGACACAGGAGGCCCAGGAGCGGGCCGGCCGGGACGCGGTGTCGGCGGTGCTGCGCGTGCTGTCGGGTGAACGGCCCGAGTACCCGGTGAACCCGGCCGTCCTGGAACGGCCCCGCACGATCGGTGGCTCCCCCCGGGCGGGGCGGCACTAGCCGTACGCCGGGAGAGCGGCTGTGGGGGTGCCGACCGGAGGGTCGGCACCCCCACAGCGGGTGCCGGGGCTCAGTGGGGAAGGGGACGGGCGTGCCGCAGCCCCGGGGTGAAGTCCCGGCGGTAGCCGGGCGCCAGGATCTCCTGGGCGATGCGGACGAACCGTCCGGCCAGCGGGTGGCTCCCCTGGACCGGCTGGATCAGCGAGACGGGAACCCGGGGCCCGCCCCGCAGCGGAACGAAGGTGACCGAGGGGTGCACCGTCCGCCGCAGCGCCAGCTCCGGCACCACGCCCAGGCCCTTACCGGCGGCCGCGGACTCGATGCACTCGTCGAAGTTGTGGCACCGCAGGGCGATCCGGGGCAGCCTCACGCCCCAGTCGCCCTCCGTGACGGGCCCCACCGCCTCGTTGACGATCACGGTGTGCTCGGCGAGTTCACTCCAGTCCAGCCGGCTCCGTGCGGCCAGGGGGTGCCGGTTGGGCACCACCGCCACGTACTGCTCACTGCTGACCCTGGTCGCGCGGATGCCCGCCCGGTGCGCGTGTCCCCGCAGGATCGCCACGTCCAGCGCCGAGGTCGCGATCCCGGCGCCGATGTCGTCCCGGCCCTTGAGCTCCACGCGCACCCGGGTCTCCTCCTCGAACCTGTTGATCGCGTCGTGGACCCAGACGTCCGGCAGCAGCCAGGAGAACCCGAGGCGCAGGGGCGCGCCGGTGCTCTCGGGCCGCAGGGCCTTCTCGAACAGGGGCAGGAGGAGCAGGAGTTCCTCGCGGAGCTTCTCGCCGGCCGGGGTCAGCGACACCTGACGGGTCGTGCGGTGGAACAGGCGCAGGCCCATGTGCTCTTCGAGGCGCTGGACGGAGCGGGTCAGCGCGGGCTGGTTGCTGGAGAGCCGGTGGGCCGCGTCCGTGAAGCTCAGCGCGTCGGCGACGGCGAGGAAGGCGTTCAGATGGCGCAGGCTGATGTCGGAGAGGCGCGTCGCGGACGGGTGCTGCGGCGGCCGGCCAGATCCCCCGAACTGGCGTGTCATGACAGGGCGCCGCCTCGTGACGCTCCCGCGGCCCCACAGGGCGCCTGCCGGAGGGAGGGGATCGCAGGGGCCGAGGGCGCGGTGGTGGTGAGTTCGGCGGTGAAGGCCACCAGATCGTTCTGTACGGCCTTCACCGCCGTCCGCCGGTTCCCGGACGCGTCCGCGGGCAGCTCCTCGGTGATCAGCGCGCAGGGCGAGTTCAGCTCCACGTACCGCTCGAAAGCGCAGGACAGCGAGACGATCTCGGCCCCCGGCGCGCCCGTTCCCGCCGGGCCCGGGGCGCTGCTCGCGCCTATCGCCGCCTGGTGCGCGGCTTCCAGCAGGAGCATCCCCGGCACGTGGTCCACCGGGTGGTCGAAGAAGACGGGGTGGTCGGTGGCGACACGCAGCCACTGCGCTCCGTCCGCGTCCGGGGCTGTCAGGAGCACGTCGTCCATGCTCGCGCGGTGGAACCTCGCGGGACGTACGGGGACGGGGAGGGGCACGGGCACGGCACTCCTCATCGCCATGGGGATGTCCGCGTACGCGCCCCGAAGGCGCTGGTACACCCGCTTGGCCAGCACGGCGAACCGGGTCTCGGCCCGGGCGACCGGGACGCCGCCCCGTGTGACGGTCACCCACATCGACAGTGCGGTGGGGCGGCTGCCGCGGTAGGAGATGTCGTAGCACCGCACGTGCAGGTCGACGTCCCGTCCGCGCGCGGGAGCGTCGGCGGGTTCGAGCATCAGGTAGGAGAACCGCTCCCAGATGAGCTGGTCGCCGAGCGGCACTCCGTACGCGGCGTGGCACAGCAGGGGGAACGTCTGCCGGATCGTCTCGGAGAGGAGCAGCGGGTCGAGACTGTCCGCCGCCCGGTAGAAGGGGTGGGCGTCCGGCCACAGCGCCTCTATCCGGAAGCGGTCCTCGCCGAACCCGGTCCAGCTCCTCAGGTAGACCTCGGAGGCGTTCGTCTTGTGTACGTAGTGCTGTGGCACCCGGCCCCTGACGGGCTCAGCGATGCAGTTGCCGACAGTTTCGCGTGCGGGCACGTGATCCGTTCTCCTCCGTATGAGTTCACATCGCCGCGGTAGTTGAGCGATGTCTGATCTCGAAATAACATAGAGATTGATCTGTTTCTTGTCGAGAGAGCTTGGTGATCTTGAACGTGACTCGCAGCACACAGGAGCGCGCGGTCCGTACCCGCAGAGCGTTGATCTGCGCCGCGGCCGAAGTCTTCGACGAGGCGGGCTACTCGGGCGCGGGCGTCACCCGCATCCTGGAGAAGGCGGGGCTGACCCATGGCGCGATGTACTTCCACTTCAGGTCGAAGGAGGACCTCGCCCGCGCCGTGATGCTGGAACAGGCTTCCGACCTGAACCTGCCCGAAGAACCCCAGGGCCTCCAGCAGTTGATGGACGTGACGCGCATGCTGGCGGTCGAGTTGCAGCACAACCGGATGCTCCGTGCCGGGGTCCGGCTGGCGGTGGACCCGGGTGGCCCGGCCCGCCACGACGACTCGATCTACGCCTGGTGGGCCGAGCTGTTCGAGAGGGAACTACGTGTCGCCCGAGAGGCGGGTGAACTGCGCCCGGAGGTCGACGAGAAGGACTTCGCCCGGACGCTGGTGGGGGCGTTCACCGGCACCCAGGTGATGTCCGAGATCACCACGGGGCGCGCCGATCTCACCGAGCGCGTCACCGCCCTGTGGCGCTACCTCCTGCCTGCCCTCGCCCCGCCCGACGTCCATGCCCGCCTCACCCTCGACGGCGCACTCGCGAGCAGGGGGCAGCACTCGTGAATCCGGTACGCGTCGTACTGACGGGCGCCACCGGATTCGTGGGGAGCCGGACCGTCGGAGAACTCCTGGAGCACGACGGAGTCGAGCTGCGCCTGGTGGGGCGCACCAGGCCGCCCGGCGCCGCCGACGACCGCGTGCGCTGGACGCCGGCGGACCTCACCGATCCCGCGTCGTTGCGCGGAGTGTGCCGCGACGCCGACGTCGTGGTGCACCTCGCCTCGCTCGTCTCCGGTACGACCGAGCAGTGCGGGAAGGTGAACGAGGAGGGCACGGCCGCCCTGGTGCAGGACGCGACCGCCGCGGGCGTCCGGCACTTCGTGCACCTCTCCACCTCGGCGGTCTACGGGGCAGGCCCGCACTCCGGCCAGGATGTCGAGGACCTGGTGCCCGCCCCGGTCTCGGCCGCGAGCACCACGCGCCTCGCCGGCGAACGTCACACGCTCGAGGCCGGCGGTCTCGTCCTGCGCGCCGGACTGGTGCTCGGTGCCGGTGACCGCTGGGTGGTTCCGGCGCTCGCCCGGCTCCTGGCATCCGTCCCCTACCGCTGGGCCGGGGGCGACGCCGAGCTCTCTCTGGTGGACGTGTCGGATCTCGCCCGCCTGATCACACGCACCACGCTGGCACCCCTGCTTCCCGGGCCCCAGGTCGTCCACGCCAGCCATCCCCGGCCGGTACGTGTCGGCGACCTCATGGAGGCCCTCGCGGAACTCGAGATCCTCCCGCCCTGGCCGAGCGAAGCGCGCACCTGGGACGAGTGCCTGGAACTCTTCGCGGCCGACCCGCGCGGCCTGAGCGCCCGCCAGTTCCACCTGCTGGCCCAGGACCACTGGTACCGGAGCGACTCCATCTGGCGGCGGGCCGGGTGCGACCCCGGCCCCGGCCCGCTGGCACGGCTGGCGGCGGCGGCGGACTGGTACCGAGGCTTCCTCGACGAATGATCCCGTGAGGTGACTCGGCCCGGAGGACCCCACGAGTCGCGACGGTCGCGCGGTGTTCGGCGGTCGTACTGTCGACCCGTCACCGAGGAGGGCTGAGGAGGGCTTCCGATGCGCAGCGTGACCTATTCGATGAGCGTCTCACTGGACGGCTACATCGTCGGGCCGGACGGAGACTTCGACTGGACGGCGCCGGACGACGACGTCTTCCGCTTTTGGATCGACGAGATCCGCGAGGTCGGCGTCCACCTGTTGGGGCGACGGCTGTACGAGACGATGCTGTACTGGGAGACCGCCGATCAGGACCCGTCGCTCGACGACTCCGGGCTCGAGTGGGCCGCGCTCTGGAACCCGCTCCCGAAGGTGGTGTTCTCCACCACGCTGTCGGCGGTGCGGGGCAATGCCCGGCTGGCTTCCGGCGGTCTGGCGGAGGAGATCGAGCGGTTGCGGGCCGAACCGGGGGAGGGCGACATCGCGATCGGTGGCGCGGTCCTCGCCGCCGAGGCGGCCGCGCTGGGCCTGATCGACGAGTACCGGGCCGTGGTCTACCCGGTGCTGGTCGGCGGTGGCATTCCGTTCTTTCCCCGGCACGAGCGCCGGGTGGATCTCGAACTCGTCGAGACCCGCACCTTCAACTCGAGAGTCGTCTACCTCCGCCACCGCGCGACGGGCCGGCCGCCGAAACCCCACGGCGCGCGGGCGGCGTGACGCCGTAGGCCCGTATCTCGCGGTAGGTCGTCGTGCGGGAGACGCCGAGTCGCTGTGCCGCCGGCAGCCTGTCGCCGTTCACCTGGGATGCCCCGGCACCACAGCCGTGACGTGAGCCACCCGTGTGCATTTCGCGCCGGGGTGTTTGCCGCCGCGTCGACGGGAAAGGGGCTCTGTGATCCATCGCGGTGACAAACCGGTGGATAGTACGTGAAAGCCAAGGGAGAGGAGAGTTCGATGTCCTCGAAGCGACGTCGTAAGAAGAAGGCCCGCCGCAAGAACGGCGCGAACCACGGCAGCCGTCCGCAGAGCTGAGGGCGGCGCGTCGACGCATCGGGTGGGTGGCACATGCCACCCACCCGAGCGCTTTCCCGGCGCGGTGAGCGGCGAGATCATGGCGTGTTTCCCGTCCTGCGGGAAACCTGGGACGCCATGGCGAGACTCGGAGAGCAACGACCTGCGGACGGGCAGGGCAGCCCGGCGCTCAAGCGCGCGCTGACCACCCCGCTGCTGTACTTCTTCATCCTGGGCGACGTGCTCGGTGCCGGGGTCTACGTCCTGGTGGGGCAGGTGGCCGCCGACGCCGGAGGTGCGGTGTGGGTGCCGCTGGTCGTCGCGCTGCTGCTGGCGATGCTGACGGCCGCCTCCTACGCCGAGCTGGCCACGAAGTACCCGCGGGCGGGCGGCGCCTCCCACTACACCACCCGCGCCTTCGGGCCGTTCGCCGGCTTCGTCGCGGGCTTCTGCATGCTCGCCGCCGGCATCGTCTCCGTGGCCGCGCTCGCCCGCGGGTTCGGGGGCGACTACCTCTCCGCCTTCGTGACGCTGCCGGTCGGGCTGGTCGCCGTGCTGTTCCTCGCCCTGCTCGCGCTGGTCAACGCGCGGGGCATCAAGGAGTCGACCCGCGCCAACGTCGCCGCCACCGTCGTCGAGGTCGGCGGCCTCCTCGTCATCGTCGTCCTGGGCGCCTGGCTCCTGCTGCGCGGCGACGGCGACGTGGCGCGGCTCGGGCAGCTCGGCACGCCGGAGAAGGGGGCCGCGGCGGCCGTACTGAGCGGGTCCGTACTGGCGTACTACTCCTTCGTCGGGTTCGAGACGTCCGTGAACGTCGCCGAGGAGACCCGCGACCCCCGGCGCTCCTACCCACGCGCCCTGTTCGGGGCCCTCGCCACCGCGGGCGCCGTGTACGTGCTGGTGGGTCTCGCCGCGTCCGTGGCCGTGCCGACCGCCCGGCTGGCCGGGTCGAGCGGGCCGCTGCTGGAGGTCGTCGAGGCGGCCGGCGGCGTCCCGACCCGGCTGTTCAGCGCCATCGCGCTCGTCGCCGTGGCGAACGGCGCGCTGCTCACCGGCATCATGTCCTCCCGCCTGGCCTACGGCATGGCCCGGGACGGGCTGTTGCCCGCCGCGCTGACCAAGGTGCTGCCCGGCCGCCGCACGCCGTGGGCCGCGATCGCGGTCACGACCCTGCTGTCGATGCTGCTCGCCCTGACCGGCAGTGTCGCCACCCTGGCGTCCACCCTGGTCCTGCTGCTGCTCGTGGTCTTCCTCATGGTCAACACGGCCGTACTCGTGCTGCGCCGCGACCAGGGCGAGGCCGACCACTTCCGTGCCCCGACCGTCCTCCCCGTGCTGGGCGCCCTGTCCTGCGTGGCGCTCGCCACGCAGATCGAGGCCGAGGTGTGGGTGCGCGGGCTGCTGGTCGTGGCGGTGGGGACGGTGCTCGCCGCGCTCGCCGCCGCACGGCGGGCGTCCAGGGGTCCGGACGGTCCGGACGCCTCTGACCGTTCGGACGGTTCGGACGGAGGCGACCCGGGCGCGGGCGACCGGTAGCGGAGCCGCCGGCCGCGCGGCCGTCGGTCACGAGAGTGCCGTTTTGACGCTCGGGAGGGTGCGCCACCGGTCGGGCCGGGGCCGGGGGCACCGTGCCAGAATGGACGCCCCAGCAGCCCCGCCTTCCCGCCCCCGAGGTTCCCCGTGACCAAGTCCGTTGCCCGTGAGCCGCAGCGACGCAACGCGCGGTCCAACCGGGCGCGCATCCTGGCCACGGCCCGCCGGGAACTGGGGCGGAACCCGGACACCACCCTCGAGGAACTGGCCCGTGCCGCCGGTGTCGTACGGCGGACCCTCTTCGGCCACTTCCCGGGGCGCGCGGCGCTGCTGGAGGCCCTCGCCGAGGAGGCGTCCGAGGTGCTGCGCAGCGCGATGGCCGCCGGGGCGGAGCGGGTCGGGCCCGACGAGCCGGCCGAGCGTGCGCTCGCGCACTTCGTGCTGCTGATGTGGCCGGTGGGCGACCGCTACCGCATGCTGCTGGCGCTGGCCCGGCACGACCTGGGCGTGGAGCGGGTGTCCGAGATCCTGGCCCCGGCCCGCGCCGAGGTCACCGCCATCCTGGAGCGGGGGCAGCGGGACGGCGTCTTCCCCGGCCACCTGCCGCCCGCCGTACTGAGCGCCGGCCTGGAGGCGATGACGGTCGCGCTGCTGGAGCAGGTCAACACCGGCGCGTTGGAGGACGACGGCACCCGCGTCGCGGCCGCCCAGCTCATCGCGGCCGGCGTACCGGAGGAGCGGGCCCGGGCGGTGGTCGCGGACGTGGCCCCGACGGCGACCGCGGAGGGCGTCGCGGACGAGTGAGCCGCGGCTCGCGTCCCCGTACGGGAGCCGCCCGTACGGCATGTGTGCCCCCGGCGCCGCGCCGAGCCGGGCGACGATCACGCTGTCCGAAGCCCCCGTACTGGGCGAGGGCGACGAGCATGCCGTAGCGGTCGAGTCGCCCCGCCTCCCACCCCCGTCAGTCGGTCAGGGCGGCCAGCTCCTCCGCCGTACGGGGGCCCGTCGCCGAGTCCGTCAGCAGGCCCTGTGCGCGCAGCAGCCGGGCCGCCGCGACGCCCCACGGCAGCCGCAGCCCGGCCTGCCGCAGCAGCTCGGCGCGGGCCAGCGTCGGGGCCGTCGGGCCGGTGTGCACGCCGGCCGGGGTGAGCAGGGCGGCGTCGTCGGACCAGCGCAGGGCCAGGTCGACGTCGTGGGTGGCCATCACCACGGTGGTGCCGGCCGCGCGGAGCCGGTCCAGGGTGGTGAGCAGCCGCTCCTGGCCGTCCGGGTCCAGCCCGGCGGTCGGTTCGTCGAGGATCAGCACCCGGGGGCGCATCGCGACGGCCCCGGCGATCGCGGTCCGCTTGCGCTGCCCGTAGGACAGCAGGTGGGTGGGCCGGTCGGCGAGCGCCGCGATGTCCAGCGCGGTGAGCGACTCCTCGACCCGGGAGCGGACCTCCGCGCCGGACAGGCCCAGGTTCAACGGCCCGAAGGACACGTCCTGGGACACCGACGCCGCGAACAGCTGGTCGTCCGGGTCCTGCACCACCAGTTGCACCGTGGTCCGCAGCCGGGTCAGCCCCCTGCGGCCGTACGTCACCGGCTCCCCGTCCACCGTCAACGTCCCCGCGCGCGGCCGGAGTCCGCCGCTGAGCAGCCGCATCAGCGTGGTCTTGCCGCTGCCGTTGCGGCCCAGCAGCGCGAGCGCACGCCCCTCGCGCACCGCGAAGTCCAGACCGGTGAGCACGTCCGGGCCCTCCTCGTACGCGAAGGACACGCCCCGCAGGGCGACCAGGGACGACGCGGCCGCCTCCCCCCTCTCGATCGTCTCGCTCACGACAGCGGCCTTTCCAGTACGAGGGTGAGGGCGGCCAGCGCCGCCAGCAGCGCGACGCTCGCCGCCGTGAACGGCACGGACACGCGGGCCTCGGGCACCAGGACGCGCAGGGTGCCGTCGTAGCCGCGCCCGGCGAGCCCCGACTGGAGCCGTGCCGCCCGGTCGAAGGCCCGTACGAACGCCGTGGCGCCGAGTCCGCCGAGCGAACGCCAGGCGGCGGCCCGGGTGGTGTGGCCCAGCCGCGCCGCCTGCGCCTCCCGCACCCGGCGCACGGAGTCCAGCAGCAGGAAGCTCATGCGGTACGTCACCAGCGCCACGTCGACCACCGGCGCGGGCACGCCGGCCCGCACCAGGCGGGGCAGCAGGTCGGACATCGGCGTGGTGAACGCGAAGAGCAGCACCCCGAGGGAGGCCGCCGAGGTACGCAGCAGCAGCTCACCGGCGAGCACCGGGCCGCCGTCCGCCGCCGTCAGGAACCCGTCCGGGCCCCCGACCTGCACCAGCAGCGGCAGCGCCCCGGTCACGCAGAAGCCCAGCGGCACGCGGTACGCCCGCCACAGCCGGCGCCCGGGCACACCCGCCGGGCCGAGCAGCACGGCGAGCGCCGTCACCAGCACCAGCGCCGCGCCCGGCCAGGGCGGCAGCGAGATCGCGAGGACGGTCAGCCCCAGCCCGAGCACGGCCTTGTCCACGGGATGGCGGCGGCGCCAGCGACTGCTGTGCGCCGCCGCGTCGATCGGCAGCACTCAGTCCCCTTCGGGGACGCCCCGCGGCGCCGCCGCGGCCCGCTCCTCGCCCTGCCGCCGGCCCCGGCGCAGCCCGAAGTAGTAGGCGAGTACGCCCGCGCCGATCGCGGCCTGCACGGCGAACAGCGCCGACTCGATCTCCCCGGACGGCGGCTCGTACAGCGGCGAGAACCACGGCTCGTAGTCCGGCTCGATCTCCGTGATCGCCGTCTCCGCCTCGACGTCCGCACCGGCGAACGGCTCCTCCTTGTGGTCGCCGAGACCCAGCACCAGCGGCAGCACCGCGAGCGCGGCCACGGCGAGCAGCAGCAGGGCGTTGATCCTCGTGTCGCGGCTCATCGGGCCACCGCCTCCGGCTCGTCGGTGCTGCTCTTGCCGGCCTTGGTCAGCAGCACGCCCAGCCGGGTCAGTTCGCCCTTGCTGGACTGCACCAGCAGCCGCATCACGATGACCGTGAGCAGGCCCTCGCTCACCGCGAGCGGGATCTGCGTGACGGCGAAGATGGACCCGAACTTGCCGAGCGCGCCCAGGAACCCGCTGCTCGGGTCCGGGAACGCCAGCGCCAGTTGCACGCTGGTGACGCAGTAGGTCGACAGGTCGGCGACGAACGCCCCGAAGAACACCGCGACCATCAGCGGCACGTCGTAGCGGCGCAGCAGCCGGTAGACGGCGTAGCCGGCCCAGGGTCCCACGATCGCCATCGAGAAGACGTTGGCGCCGAGTGTGGTCAGCCCGCCGTGCGCCAGCAGCAGCGCCTGGAAGAGCAGGGTGATGGTGCCCAGCACCGCCATGATCGGCGGACGGAAGAGGATCGCGCCCAGACCGGTGCCGGTCGGGTGCGAACAACTGCCGGTGACGGACGGCAGCTTCAGGGCCGACAGAACGAACGTGAAGGCTCCGGAGGCGCCGAGGAGCAAGGTGCTCTCCGGGTGCTCCCTGACCTCACGGGTGAGTGACCGTACTCCGTGGACGACGAACGGCGCGGACGCGACACCCCAGGCGATCGCGTGCGCCGGTGGCAGAAAGCCCTCGGCTATGTGCATGGCTCAGCAGACCCTCTCCAGCACCTCGTGGATGGACGACGCGCCTTGGCCGGTCTCCTGGCTTACGGGTACCACCGCCCGTGCTCCGCCTTCCCGGATCGCAAGGATCCAGTGGCTGCCCGCGAGGGCCGGAGCCGGACTTCCCGATTCACAGTGGCGAGGGCCGCACCGGCATCACACCGGATTTCCCGTTCACCAAGGCGTGGCGACAGTAGTGCTCCCACCGGGGCAGTGACAAGCGGGCCTCCGGGCCGGTGGGCCTCGGCACGGCCCCGTCAGCCGCGCCGGTCCCGCTCGGTCCGCCGGACCACCATGTCGCGCGCGCGTGTGGTCAGCGCGGTCGCGGCGGCGGTGAGGAAGACGAAGCTGTAGACGATCTGCAGAACCGTCACGACCCGCGCGGCCTGACCCCGCGGGGTGATGTCCCCGTAGCCGACGGTGGCGAGCGTCACCACGGTGAAGTACAGCGCGTCGACGCGGGTGCGCAGGCCGGTGAACTCGCCCGGCTGCTTGGCGAGGGCGTAGTAGGCGGCCGAGAAGGCGTGCACGGACAGGATGATCAGCAGCGGGATGACCACACCCGGCCGGGTCTCCGGGCGGTCGACGAGGACGTGGCGGATCTGGCGGAGCAGCAGCACGGCCACGAAGGTCAACACCAGGGCGAACAGCAGCCAGCTCAGTACCGGACGCCCGGGGCCCAGATGGTCGAGGGGAAGGAGGAAGTAGGCCACGACCGTGCCCGCCGCGATGCCGGCCCGCGTGAGCCAGGGCCGGGCCGTGCGCCAGGCGGTACGCCATCGGGCGCCGTCCGTCCGCGTGGTGGTGGCCCGGCGCTCCGTCACCGTGCCGTCCCCGGCGCCGCTTCCGGCGGTTGCGCCTCCGCCCCCGGTTCGGTCCGGCGTACCAGCTGGGTGACGACGAAGGCGACCACCGACGCCGTGACGATCAGCGGCATCTGGTCGTACGCGTCCCCGCCCACCAGCAGCACCGCCAGCACCGCGCTGGCCAGCGGCAGCCCGGTCACCGCGGCCGCCGCGGCGGAGATGCCGAGGGCGAGGGCCGGGGTCGCGCCGAAGCCGGGCAGGCCGGAGCAGGCCATGGCCGTCGCCGTTCCCAGCAGCACGGCCGGGAAGATCGGGCCGCCGCGCAGACTGCCCAGCGCGATGCCCCAGGCCAGCCCCTTGCAGGCGACGAGCGAGACCAGCGCGCCCACCGGCCAGGCGTGCGGGTGCGCGGCGAGCTGCGCGAGGGTCGCCTGACCGGACAGCGCCGCCTCCGCCGGGGAACGGCCGGTGATCAGGGCGTACGCGGCGAGGCAGCCGCCGACCGCCGTGGCGCAGGCGACGGTACGCAGGGCCGTGCGGTGCCGCGTCCAGGAGACGGTCCGGTGGCCCAGCTCGCGGGCCAGCGTGATCAGCACCGCGATCAGCGCCGCCGTCGGGACGCCCCACAGGAAGTCGCCCGCGTCCGGGTTGGCGCCCGGCGGCACGTCGTGCAGGGCCAGCGCGCCGATCTTCAGGCCGGTCCACTCCCCGAACCCGGTGAAGACCAGGGCGCCCGCCGCGCTGGCCAGCAGACAGGGCAGCAGCAGGGCGACCAGCTGGGCGCCGCCGAGCCCCGCCCCCTCGATGAGCAGGACGGCCGCGACGACCGGCCCGCCGAGGATGGTGGAGATCGCGGCGGTGGAGCCGGCCGTGGCCAGGATCGCGCTCGCCCTCGGGTCCCCCGCCGCCCCCGCCCGCCGCACCGCCAGCAGGGCGAGCCCGCTGCCGACAGCCATCAGCGGGGCCTCGGGGCCCAGCACCACGCCGAGCGGCAGCGTGGCGAGCGCCGCCAGGACGGCGCCGGGCAGCGCGCGGGGGCCGACGGGCGCGCCGCCCAGCCCGTTCACCGGCAGATGGCCGCCGCCGCCCGGCATCCGGGTCACGATCGGCGCCAGGATCAGCCCGGCGAGCACCAGCGCGGGCAGCGGCCACCACCAGGGCGGGGCGTCGTACCCGGCGGCCTCGGGCAGTGACGACCACACCCAGTGCTGGAACTCGTGCTGGAGGCCGACGAAGAAGAAGCAGGCCAGCGCGATGGGAACGCCCAGCAGCACGCACAGCAGCAACAGCCGCAGGTAGCCGGGGCTGAGCAGGGTGCGCCGCAGGGACTGCTCGGCCCGGGCCGGCACCGCGTTCGCCGGCGCGGGCTGAGTGGTCACGGGCCCTCCTGGTCCGACGGTCCGTCGCGCGCGTTCGCATGTGCGCCTCAGTAAACGCGAGGCGGG
Organism: Streptomyces sp. NPDC096048; assembly: GCF_044763415.1. NCBI lineage: Bacteria > Bacillati > Actinomycetota > Actinomycetes > Kitasatosporales > Streptomycetaceae > Streptomyces > Streptomyces sp. NPDC096048. Next base: position 179,898 of record NZ_JBIWGG010000011.1, on the reverse strand, counting down.
GGAGGGCCGCACGCGCACCGTTCCGTTCCGGGGACCGGGCGCCGCGGCGCGGTCGGGTCCGGTTCACCCGTGCGGCGGACCCGCATGGCCGCGCGGGGCGGACACCCGCAGGCTCGGAGTGACCTGTCGGCGTCACGCGGTGCCGGCGGGGGCAGGCCCGTACGGGGAAACACCGGAAAGGACTCCGCTCATGAGCCAGCACGCCGCACCTTCTCCCGGCAGCCCGACGCACGGCACCGGCGCCCCGCGGCCGACGGACCGCACCAGCGGCTGGGTGACCGGCGGCGTCGTCTTCGCGGGCGTACTGATGCTGCTGAACGGCGCCCTCGCCGTCCTCCAGGGCATCGCGGCCATCGCCGAGGACGACGTCTACGCCCGTGTCGGCAGCTACGTCTACGAATTCAGTCTCACCGGTTGGGGCATCATCCACGTCATCCTGGGCGCGGTGGTCCTCGTCACCGGCTACGGCCTGCTCAAGGGCATGGCCTGGGCACGCTTCGCGGGCATCTTCCTGGCCTCGCTGAGCCTGATCGCCCAGTTCCTCTTCCTGCCGTACGCACCCGTCTGGGCCGTGATCATGATGGCGATCGACGTGTTCGTGATCTGGGCGCTGGCCAGCAGCCAGGAGCAGGCTGCCTGAACCTCCGCGGCCGGGCGCCCCGGCGCCCGGCACGTGAGGACTCAGCGACGGTGCAGGCCTCGCGCCAGTGCCGCCGCCGCGCCGACGGCGGCCAGCCCCGTGCCCGCGAGGGCCAGGGCCTTGGCCATGCGCCCCGGGGCCACCGGCCGGGCGCCCGGCGCGGTGCCGTACGCGCTGCCGGGGACGTCCGTGTCGGCCGCGGCGCCGGGGAGTGCCGAGGCCAGCAGCTCCGCCAGGTGCACGCCCTCGTGGCCGCCGCTGTCGAACTCGTGGATCTGCGTCCGGCAGCTGAAGCCGTCGGCGAGTACGACGGTCGCCTCGTCCTCCTCCCGCAGCCGCGGCAGCAGCACCCGCTCCGCGCACGCCTCGCTGACGTCCAGGTGGCCGCGCTCGAAGCCGAAGTTGCCGGCCAGCCCGCAGCAGCCGGAGTCCAGCCGCTCGGCGTCCACCCCGGCCCGGCGCAGCAGTTCCCGGTCGGCCTCCCAGCCCATGATCGCGTGCTGGTGGCAGTGGACCTGGGCCAGTGCCTTCGCGGACCGGTCGGGCACCTGCGGCGGCTCGTAGCCCGGGGAGTGCTCGGTGAGCAGCTCGGACAGCGTCACCGTCTGCTCCGCCAGCCGGCGCACGTCCTGGTCACCGGGGAACATCTCGCCCGCGTCCGCCCGGAACACGGCCGTGCAGCTCGGCTCCAGCGCCACCACCAGGCCGCCCGCCCGCACGTGCTCCGCCAGGCCCCGCACGGTCCGGCCGAGAACCTTCCGCGCCATTCCGAGCTGCCCGGTGGAGATCCAGGTCAGCCCGCAGCACAGCGGCTCGGCCGGCAGCTCCACCCGCCAGCCGGCCTGCTCCAGCACCCGTACCGCCGCCCGTCCGATGTGCGGGTGGAAATGGTTGGTGAAGGTGTCCGGCCACAGCAGCACAGTCCCGCGCCGCCCGTCGCCCTCCGGCTCGTGGCACGCGAACCACTGCTCGAACGTCCGCTCCGCGAACAGCGGCACCTCACGGTCCGCCACCCCCGCGACCAGCACGGCGGCCTTCGACAGCAGCGGGGCGTGGGTGAGCGCGTTCACGACCGGTGCCAGCCGAGTGCGGCCCACCACCTGGGCGAGCGCCGGCAGCCAGCCCATCGACCAGTCCGAGCGCGGCCTGCGCCACGGCCGGCCCTCGTAGTGGTGGGACAGGAACTCCGCCTTGTAGGTGGCCATGTCCACGTCCGCCGGACAGTCCTTCTTGCACCCCTTGCAGGCCAGGCACAGATCCAGGGCGTCCTTGACCGCCTCGGAGCGCCAGCCGTCCTCGATGGCGCCGTCGCCGTGCCCGTCGAGCATCTCGAACAGCAGCCTGGCCCGGCCCCGGGTGGAGTGCTCCTCCTCCCGCGTCACCTGGTACGACGGGCACATCACGGTGCCGTCACTGGTGTGCTGCCGGCACTTTCCGACGCCCACGCACCGGTTGGCCGCCTGGGAGAACGAACCGCCGTCGTGCGGGAACCGGAAGTGCAGGTCGCGGGGCTCGTACGGGGCCCAGTCGCCGCCCAGGCGCAGGTTCTCGTCCAGTCCGTACGGCGCGACGACCTTTCCGGGGTTCATCCGGTCCAGTGGGTCGAAGACGGCCTTCAGCCGCCCGAACGCCTCGACGAGACCGTCCCCGAACATCCGCGGCAGCAGCTCACCCCGGCTCTGCCCGTCCCCGTGCTCACCGGACAGCGAGCCGCCGAACTCGACGACGAGGTCCGCCGCCCGCTCCATGAACCTCCGGTACGTCGCCACCCCGTCCGCGGTGTACAGGTCGAAGGGAATCCGGGTGTGCACGCAGCCCTGCCCGAAGTGCCCGTACAGGCTGGGTCCCGTCTCGCTCAGATAGCCGAACTCCTCGAACAGCGCGCGCAGCCGCCGCAGATAGTCGCCCAGCTTCTCCGGGGCGACCGCCGAGTCCTCCCAGCCCTCGAACGTGTCGGGCTTGCCCGGGATGTGCGCGGTGGCGCCGAGACCGGCCTCGCGGACCTGCCACAGGGCCCGCTCGCTCGCCGGATCGTTCAGGAACGCGCAGTCCGCGTCGTGCTCGGAGCGGTGCACCCCGTCGAGCATCCGGTGGGCCCGCGCGTCCGCCTCCTCGACGGTGTCGCCGCCGAACTGCGCCAGCAGGTAGGCGTTCCCGTCGGGCAGCTCGGCGAGTGCCTTCTCGTTGAGGTGCTTGATCCGCTCGTCGCGGACCAGTCGGGCGTCGACGCCCTCCAGCGCGATCGGCTCGTGCGGCAGGATGTCGGGCACCGCGTCGGCGGCCTTGTCGATGGTGTCGAACCCGAGGACCACCAGGGTGCGTTCCTTCACCACCGGCACCAGTTCCAGCTCCGCCCGCAGGACGGTGACCAGCGTCGACTCGCTGCCGACCAGCAGCCCGGCGACGTCGAAGCCGTACTCCGGCAGCAGCGAGTCCAGGTTGTAGCCGGAGACCCGGCGCGGGATGTCCGGGAACCGGCGGCGGATCTCGTCCGCGTAGGTGTCGCGCAGGGCACGCAGCCGTCGGTAGACGGTCGCCCGCAGATCCCCCTGGCGCTCGATCTCGGCGTACTCCTCGTCGCTCGTCTCGCCGCACCAGAAGCGGGTGCCGTCGTAGAGCAGCACCTCCAGGCGGGCGATGTTGTCGACGACCTTGCCGTGCGCCTGCGCGGTGGCGCCGCAGGAGTTGTTGCCGATCATGCCGCCGACGGTGCAGTTGGCGTGGGTGGCGGGCTCGGGCCCGTAGCGCAGGCCGTGCGGCGCGAGCTGCCGGTTGAGGTCGTCCAGCACGATCCCCGGCTGCACGACGCAGGTGCGGGCGTCGATGTCCACCGACTCCACGCGCGTGCAGTACTTCGACCAGTCGAGCACCACGCCCGCGTTGGTGCACTGCCCGGCCAGGCTCGTCCCGCCGCCCCGCGACAGCACGGGCGCACCGTGCTCCCGGGCCACGGCCACCGCCTCCGCGCCGGCCTCGGGGGTGCGCGGGACGACCACGCCGATGGGCGTCTGCCGGAAGTTCGAGGCGTCCGTGGAGTACGCCGCCCGGCTCCCGGCGTCGAATCGGATCTCACCGTCGACCCGTTCGCGCAGGGCGGCTCGGAGTGAGACGGTGTCGACCGGCGGCGCCGCCCCCTCGCGAGTGACGGGTCCGGGCAGGTCCAGCGCACCCATGAGCTCTCCTTCGGGTGTCGGCACGGCTAGGGGGCGCCCGCGCGTGCGGAGCGGCCGTCGCTGAGTACCCCGGTGGTCGCGGCGGCAATCACCGGACACGGAGCGTCGCGAACCGTGTCGCTGTTGGGCCGAACGGGTGACTTGGCGTAAGAATTGGCTGGTGCAGGCAATGAAGGCGAGTGAGATCGGGGGAGCCGGTGAACAGCCACGACGTCACCGATGAACAGTGGGAAGGGCTCGCCCAGGTCGTTCCGTTGCGCGGGCGTGACGCATGGCCGTCCGCGGTCGGCCACCGGGCGATGCCGGAGGCGGAGACGGAGACGCGTCGCCGTTTCGTCGTTCTGCGGGTCAATGTGTTCGCGGACGCCCGCGAGGTCGCCGAGATCCTGATGGCGGGCATTCCGGTCCTGCTGGACCTGACCAGCGCCGAGAGCGAGGTCGCCAAGCGGGTACTGGACTTCAGTACGGGCGTCGTCTTCGGCCTGGCCAGCGGTATGCACCGCGTCGACCGCAACATCTTCCTGCTGACACCGGCCGGGACCGAGGTGAACGGGCTGATGGAGGACGCGGCGGAGGTCCCCGGGGGGTGACGGGGCGACGGGGGCGCGCGGCGCCGGCCGTCGCGGACGCCTCCCGAACCTCCCAGGTGTGACGGGCGCCCCGGCCCTGACGGTCCCGTCCCCCGATCGTAGGAACGTCCTCCGGGTGGAACGGTTCGCCATGCGTCGGACTTCTACGGTCCGCATATGGCCGCGTCAACTGCGTCAACGGTGTCCGCCACTCCCGCCCCGCCCCACCCGGACCGGCCCCGCATCACGGAGCTGCGGCTGTCCGCGTTCGCCGGGCACCGGCGCGCCGTACTGCGGCTCGGGCCGCTCACCGTGCTCGCCGGGCCCAGCGGCTGCGGCAAGACCAGTGCGCTCCTGGCGTACGAGGCGCTGGCCCGGCTCGGGGGTGGCGCCCAGCTCGGCGCGGTGTTCCCCGACCCGGTCGCCTGCGTGCCCGAGCGGGCCCGGCCCGACGCCCAGCACCGGCGCGGCTTCCGCATCGGCTGCACGGCCGACGGCGCCGCGGGCCCGGTGCACCTGGACGTCGCCGTACAGGCCGAACCGGAACTGCGCATCGTGGGGGAGCGGTTGACGGCGGACGGCGTCGTCCTGCTGCAGACGGCCCTGCGCGACCCCGGCCGGCGTGCCGTGCAGGCGGCCTGGCACACGGCCGGGTCCGCGCCCGTGACCCGCGCCCCGCTGCCGGACGACCGGCTCGGCACCCCGCTGCTGCCGCTGCGGGTGGCCGGCAAGACGGACGGGCAGCGCAGGGTGCTGGCCGCGGCCGAGCAGATGGTCGTCGCCCTGCGTTCCGTCTTCGCCTGCGATCCGCGGCCCGGCCGGATGCGGGAGCCCGTGCCCACCGGCTCCGGGCGCCTGCTCGGCGGCTGCGACAACCTCGCCGACGTGCTGTGGCGCACCCGCGCCGAGTGCGGGAGGCGGCACGCGCAGTTCGTCGCGGCGGTACACGCCGGATGTGCGGGCCCCGTCGCGGACGTCCTGGCCGAGCCCGTCGCCGGCGGGGTGGTGCGCGCGCTGCTGGACCGGGGCGACGGCATCCGCACCGGCCTCGCCCGCCTCGGCTACGGCGAGCTGCGCTACCTCGCCCTCGCCCTGGTGCTGTTCACCGGCCCCGGCGTGCTGGAGGTCGACCCGGCCGGCGAGGTGCCCGCGGCGTTGCAGACGCTCACCGTCCTGGCCGACGGCTTCGACCGCGGCCTGGACGTGCGGCAGCGTGCGGAACTGCTCCGGCTGGCGGCCCGGATGTGCGACCGCGGGCACATCCGCCTCGTCGCGGCGGTCGCCGACGCCACCTGGGCGGCCGGGGCGGAGGGCGTCACGGTGGTAGACCTGGTGCCGTGACCGATCACCCTCACCCCGCCCGGGACCTCGTGGCGTTGCAGCGCAGGCTGGCCGAGTTCGCGGCGGCGCGGCACTGGCAGCCGTACCACACGCCCAAGAACCTCGTCGCCGCGCTCAGCGTAGAGGCCTCCGAACTCGTCGAGATCTTCCAGTGGTTGACGCCCGAGCAGTCGGCCCGCGTGATGGCCGACCCGGACACCGCGCACCGGGTCCGGGACGAGGTCGCCGACGTGCTGGCGTATCTGCTCCAGTTCTGCGAGGTGCTCGACGTCGATCCACTGGCCGCGCTGGAGGCGAAGATCGACCGGAACGAGCTCCGGTTCCCGGTGCGGAAGGACCGGGAGGGCTGACCGGCGCCGAGAGGCGAGGGAGAGAGGAGTCTCTCACTCCGTTATCACTCTCCGCAGTTGAGAACGGGCCAGAAATCAATTTGTTGTCCGAAGATTTCGGTCTTCCTCTGGCTTTTCGTCCCACACGCCCTCACTCTGGGTAGTGGAGTACGGAGTTCGGGCGGACGCGCCCTGAGCGCGTCGGAAACAGACGGGGGCAGCGCATGGACGCTGTGCGGCTCATCGTGACGAGTGGACGCGCCCTGGCAGCCGGCGGCGAGGTGCCGGACATCCTGACGGAGGTGTGGCAGGTGCAGGCTCTGGCGCAGGCGATCGGCAGCCGGCTGGCGGTCTCCGGACCACCCGAACTGCGCGGCGAGGCACTGGGACTGACCGAGCTGGCGGGCCGCGGCTGCGGGGTGCTGCACACCCCCGACCTGGCCCCGGGCGAGCTGCGCGCCGCCCAGCTCACCGAACTGGGCGACGCCCGCCAGGCCCTGATGCGCCTCGGCACCCTGCTGGGCGAGACCGGCATAGCCCTCGTCGGCGTCGCCTGCGCCGCGGACGACGAGGCCACGTACTGGCAGTGCATGGAGGCGATCGACGCGGCGGACGAGTCCAGGGACCGGGTCATGGAGATGCTGCGCAGACTGGCGGACCGCGACGCGGAGTTACCGGAGCGGGAGGCCGGCTAGCCAGGACACCGCGAGCCGCCGACCGCACCCCCGCCCGCCTCAGTCGGCGCGCCCGCCCGCCTCAGTCGGCGCGACCCCCCGCCCCCGACGGCGGCCCCTGGTCCCCGGCCGACCGGAGGTCGGCGTCCAGAGCCGACAGGTCCGCGTTCAGCGCCGCCATGAGTTCCTCCATCCGCTGGAGCAGCCCCGTCGGCCGGGCATCCGCCCCGCCCTCCTGCGGCACGGTCTCTTCGGACATGACGGCCTCCTCGGCCCCGAGGCCCCCACGGGGAGCCCGGCACCGGTGACGCACCGGCGCACACGGCCGGCGCGGGCGCCGGGCGATCCGGCTCCGCCCCGGCAAACGATCACCGTCCGGACCGGTCACCGGACCGACCCCGCACCGGGCCGGAGTCGACGCGAATTCACCCGCCGGAGGCCGGGAACGCGCCGGGCCGACGGGCGGAGCCTGTCCGACGCTCCCCCGCCGAGCAGGCAGGATGGAGACATGGATCTCCGTATCTTCACCGAGCCCCAGCAGGGGGCCACATACGACACCTTGCTCACCGTGGCCAAGGCCACCGAGGACCTCGGCTTCGACGCCTTCTTCCGCAGCGACCACTATCTCCGCATGGGCTCCGTGGACGGCCTCCCCGGACCCACCGACGCCTGGATCACCCTGGCCGGCCTCGCCCGTGAGACCAAGCGCATCCGGCTCGGCACCCTCATGACCGCCGGCACCTTCCGGCTGCCCGGCGTCCTCGCCATCCAGGTCGCGCAGGTCGACCAGATGTCGGGCGGCCGGGTCGAGCTGGGCCTGGGCGCCGGCTGGTTCGAGGAGGAGCACAAGGCGTACGGCATTCCCTTCCCGAAGGAGAAGCTCGGCCGCCTGGAGGAGCAACTGGCCATCGTCACCGGTCTGTGGGCCACCGAGACCGGCAAGACCTTCGACTTCCACGGCAAGTTCTACGACCTCACCGACTCGCCCGCGCTGCCCAAGCCCGCGCAGCCGAAGGTGCCCGTGCTCATCGGCGGCCACGGGGCCACCCGCACCCCGCGCCTGGCCGGCCAGTACGCCGACGAGTTCAACATGCCGTTCGCCTCGGTCGAGGACACCGAGCGCCAGTTCGGCCGGGTCCGGGCCGCCGCCGAGCAGGCCGGCCGCGGGGCGGACGCGCTGACCTACTCCAACGCCCTCGTCGCCTGCGTCGGCAAGGACGACGCCGAGGTCGCCCGCCGGGCCGCCGTGATCGGCCGCGAGGTCGAGGAGCTGAAGGCCAACGGCCTGGCCGGTTCCCCGGCCGAGGTGGTCGAGAAGATCGGCCGCTACGCCGAGGCCGGCGCGCAGCGGATCTACCTCCAGATCCTCGACCTCGACGACCTGGACCACCTGGAGCTGATCTCCTCCCAGGTGCAGTCGCAGCTGTCGTGACGCGCTGACGCCGCCCCTCGAATAACCGAAGGCGCCGGTCACCCGCCCTGTGCGATGGTGTGGGCGTCGTCCTGCCGGAGCCCCCCGGGATCAACCGCCCTGGGGGCTCCCGCGCGTACGGCGTCTCGTCAGCATCCACCGGCCGGAGAGGCCCTCCGCATGTTCCTGACCATCACCACCACCGGTACTCCCGAGCGCCCCGCGACCGACCTCGGCTTCCTGCTGCACAAGCATCCCGACAACGCGCAGGCGTTCTCCACCTCCTTCGGCACGGCCCACGTGCTCTACCCGGAGGCGGACGAACAGCGCTGCACGGCGGCGCTGCTGCTGGAGGTCGACGCGGTGGCGCTGGTCAGGCGCGGCAAGGGCAAGGGCCGGGGCGGCGCTCCGGACGCGGCCCTCGCGCAGTACGTCAACGACCGCCCCTACGCGGCCTCCTCGCTCCTCGCCGTCGCGCTGAGCAACGTCTTCTCCAGCGCGATGCGCGGCGTGTGCAAGGGCCGCCCCGAGCGCGCGGCCGAGCCGCTGCCGCTGCGCGTCGAGGTCCCGGCGCTGCCCGCCCGCGGCGGCCCCGACCTCGTACGCCGCCTCTTCGAGCCGCTCGGCTGGGCGGTCACCGTCGAGGCCGTCCCGCTGGACACCGAGTTCCCCGAGTGGGGCGACTCGCGCTACGTCCGCCTCGAACTGGAGTCCGCGACCCGCACCCTCGCCGAGGCCCTGCGCCACCTCTACGTCCTCCTCCCGGTGCTCGACGACGCCAAGCACTACTGGGTCTCCCCGGACGAGGTCGACAAGCTGATGCGGGCCGGCGAGGGCTGGCTGCCCGGCCACCCGGAGCAGAAGCTGATCACCAGCCGCTACCTGTCCCGCCGCTGGTCCCTGACCCGTGACGCGATGGAACGGCTGGAGCTGATCCGGCTGGCCGAGACCGACGACAGCGACGTCGAGGAGATCGACAACGCCGTCGGGGCGGAGGCCGAGCGGGAGGAGAGGCCGACCCCGCTCGCCGTGCAGCGCCGCGAGGCGATCCTCACCGCGCTCCGGGACAACGCCGCCGCCCGCGTCCTCGACCTCGGCTGCGGCGAGGGGTACCTGGTGCGGGAACTGCTCAAGGACCCGCGGTTCACCGAGATCGTCGGCGTGGACGTGTCGGTACGCGCGCTCACCATCGCCTCCCGGCGTCTCAAGCTGGACCGCATGGGCGAGCGGCAGGCCGCGCGCGTGCACCTCTTCCAGGGCTCCCTCGCCTACACCGACAAACGGCTGGGAGGCTATGACGCCGCCGTGCTCAGCGAGGTGATCGAGCACCTCGACCTGCCCAGGCTGCCCGCCCTGGAGTACGCCGTCTTCGGTTCGGCCCGCCCCCGCACCGTCGTCGTCACCACGCCGAACGTCGAGTACAACGTGCGCTGGGAGACCCTCCCGGCCGGCCACGTCCGCCACCGCGACCACCGCTTCGAGTGGACCCGCGAGGAGTTCCGCGCCTGGGCGCGGACGGTGGCCGAACGGCACGGGTACACCGTGGAGTTCCGCCCCGTCGGCCCCGACGACCCCGAGGTGGGCCCGCCCACCCAGATGGCCGTGTTCACCACCAGCACCGTGACGGAGAAGGAGGCGAAGGCCGCATGACCACCACCGGCACCACCGACACCACAGGCTCCCCCGTGCGGGCCCGCGCCCTGCCGGTCACCGACCTGTCCCTCGTCGTGCTGATCGGCGCCTCCGGCTCCGGCAAGTCCACCTTCGCCCGGCGCCACTTCAAGCCCACCGAGGTCATCTCCTCCGACTTCTGCCGGGGCCTGGTCGCCGACGACGAGAACGACCAGAGCGCCAGCCGCGACGCCTTCGACGTCCTGCACTACATCGCGGGCAAGCGGCTCGCGGCCGGCCGCCGCACCGTCGTCGACGCGACCAACGTGCAGCAGGACGCCCGGCGTCAGCTGATCGACCTGGCCAGGAAGCACGACGTGCTGCCCATCGCCATCGTCCTCGACGTCCCCGAGGAGGTGTGCGCCGAGCGCAACGCCACCCGCACCGACCGGGCCGACATGCCCCGCCGGGTCATCCAGCGCCACACCCGCGAACTCCGTCGCTCCCTGCGCCACCTGGAGCGCGAGGGCTTCCGCAAGGTGCACGTGCTGCGCGGCACGGCGGAGACCGAGCACGCCACCGTCGTCACCGAGAAGCGGTACAACGACCTCACCCACCTCACCGGCCCCTTCGACATCATCGGTGACATCCACGGCTGCGCCGCCGAACTGGAGACCCTGCTCGGCAAGCTGGGCTACACCGACGGCGTCCACCCCGAGGGCCGCACCGCCGTCTTCGTCGGCGACCTGGTCGACCGCGGCCCGGACAGCCCCGGCGTACTGCGCCGCGTGATGTCCATGGTGAAGTCGGGCAACGCCCTGTGCGTCCCCGGCAACCACGAGAACAAGTACGGCCGCCACCTCAAGGGCCGCAAGGTCCAGCACACCCACGGACTCGCCGAGACCATCGAGCAGATGGACGGCGAGAGCGAGGAGTTCCGCGCCGAGGTACGGGAGTTCATCGACGGCCTGGTCAGCCACTACGTCCTCGACGGCGGCCGGCTCGTGGTCTGCCACGCCGGTCTGCCCGAGAAGTACCACGGCCGCACCTCCGGCCGGGTCCGCTCCCACGCCCTGTACGGCGACACCACCGGAGAGACCGACGAGTTCGGGCTGCCGGTGCGCTACCCGTGGGCCGAGGACTACCGGGGCCGCGCGGCCGTCGTCTACGGCCACACCCCGGTCCCCGAGGCCGGCTGGCTCAACAACACCCTCTGCCTGGACACCGGCGCCGTCTTCGGCGGCAAGCTCACCGCGCTGCGCTGGCCGGAGCGCGAACTGGTCGACGTACCGGCCGAGCGGGTCTGGTACGAGCCGGCCAAGCCGCTGCGCACCGAGGCGCCCGGCGGACACGACGGACGCCCGCTGGACCTGGCCGACGTGCACGGCCGCCGAGTGGTGGAGACCCGGCACGCCGGGCGGATCACCGTACGCGAGGAGAACGGAGCGGCGGCCCTGGAGGTCATGAGCCGCTTCGCCACCGACCCCCGGCTGCTGCCGTACCTCCCGCCGACCATGGCACCGACCCCCACCTCGGGGGTGGACGGGTACCTGGAGCACCCGAAGGAGGCGTTCGCGCAGTACGCGGCCGACGGCGTGACGCGGGTCGTGTGCGAGGAGAAGCACATGGGCTCGCGCGCGGTGGTGCTGGTCTGCCGCGACGCCGAGGCGGCGCGCGCCCGGTTCGGGGTCGGGGGCACCTCACGCTCGAGCGCAGCCGGGAGCGGGGGAGGCCCCACCGGCTCCCTCTACACCCGTACCGGCCGCCCGTTCCTCGACGACGCGAGCGTCTCGGAGACGGTCCTGGACCGGCTGCGCACCGCGATCGGAGAAGCCGGCCTGTGGGAGGAACTGGCCACCGACTGGCTGCTGCTGGACGCCGAGCTGATGCCGTGGTCCCTCAAGGCCTCCGGGCTGCTGCGTTCCCAGTACGCCGCCGTGGGCGCCGCCTCCGGCGCGGTGTTCCCGGGCGTACTGGCAGCACTGGAGGGCGCCGCCGCGCGCGGCGTCGAGGTCGGGGACCTGCTCGACCGCCAGCGAGCCCGGTCCGCCGACGCCGCCGCGTTCACGGCCGCGTACCGCCGGTACTGCTGGCCCACCGACGGCCTGGACGGCGTCCGCCTGGCCCCGTTCCAGATCCTGGCCGCGCAGGGCCGCAGCCTGGCCGCACTGCCCCACGACGAGCAGCTCGCCCTCCTCGACCGGCTCGTCGAGCACGACGGCAGCGGCCTGCTGCAGACCACCCGGAGGCTGTACGTCGACACCGGCGACCCCGAGTCGGTGGCGGCGGGCATCGACTGGTGGCTGGAGATGACCGGCCGGGGCGGCGAGGGCATGGTGGTCAAGCCCATCGGTGCCCTGGTCCGCGACGACAAGGGCCGTCTGGTGCAGCCCGGCGTCAAGTGCCGCGGGCGCGAGTACCTGCGGATCGTCTACGGCCCCGAGTACACGCGCCCGGACAACCTCGCCCGGCTGCGCGGGCGGTTCCTGAACCACAAGCGGTCCCTGGCCGTCCGCGAGTACGCCCTCGGGCTGGAGGCCCTGGACCGTCTGGCGGACGGTGAGCCGCTGTGGCGGGTGCACGAGGCGGTGTTCGGCGTCCTCGCACTGGAGTCCGAGCCGGTGGACCCGCGGCTCTAGGGGGTGTTTCCGGCCGAGTCGCCCCGATGGGCGGCTCGGCCGGACTCCGGATCCGCACACCCCACACGTCCCTGGTTAACCGTCAGTTCCCGTGCTAACTTCGCAGGTCGGTCAGGCAGACGTACCGACTCATGGGGGACAGTCGGTGGAGACAGGCGCGGGATTCGGCGGAGATGGCGATTCCGGGCATGCGCGAGGGCTGGCACTGCTGCTGGAGCTGACCGAGGCGCTGTGCGGACTCAGCTGCACGGAGGACCCGCAGGGGCGGGGCCAGTTCGCCGCGGTGCTCGGGGACCAGCTGGGCCGCCCCGTCGACCTGCGCGGTGTCAAACAGCGCGAGGACGTGGTCACCCTGGTCCGCACCGCCCTGAACGTGGCGGGCGGGGAGCACGTACTCGTCGCGGTGGTGCGCATCCTCGAAGGGCCCCTCGCCGGCGACGAACTGGACCGGCTGATCACCCCCGGCCCGCCCGCCGCGCCCGAGGCACCGCCGGGCCCGCTCGGCCGGGACGACGAGACCGGCGCGCGTGCCGTCCTCGCCAGGGGCGAGCTCCCCGCCGACCGGCTGCGCGACGACCTCGCCGAGGAACTCAACGGCCTGGATCTGCCCACCGGACTCTTACCCGACCAGCTCTTCCTCCACGTCCTCGCGTGGAACGCCCAGCCGGACGGGCTGCCGCCCGCCGTCCTCCTCCTCGACCGGGCGGCCCCGCTCGCCGCCACCAGCGGCCACCGCGCCGCCCTGACCGACTGGGCCGACGACTGGGCGAAGCGGGCCGGCCTCGCCCAGGAGCTGAAACGGCGCCGGGAGGCCCGCGCCCTCGCCGTGCGGGACCCCGACATCCCGCGCTGCCTGATCGTCGCCGTCGAGCCCGCCCGGGACGGCTCCGACGACGTCGTCGTGCGCCCCTGGCTCAACACCGTGCCGGGCCACTGGGATCCGCAGCCCGGCGCACCGGCCGTGACCACCCTGGACGCGCTCGGCCCGGCCGTCGACGACGCGCTGCGGCAGGGCGCCCGGCTGTGGGCCGGGCCGGGTGAGCCGGCCTCCGGTGGACACAGGCAGCCGTCGGCGTACGTGGAGTTCGTCCTTCCGTACGACCTCCTCAACCACGATGTGGCGAGTTTGACGTACCGGATCGGCGACGGGCGACCGTTGCCGCTCGGGCTGAAGTACGGGGTGCACCTACGGAGCCTGGAGCGGATGCGGACCGACGACGCGCTGGTGCGACACCAGTGGCAGGAGCGCTGGCACGCGCTGCGGCAGCACGGGGTCGGCGTGCACGGCTGGAGCGAGCCGGACGCGCGGCGGCTCGACGCGTGGCAGGCGACACTCGCGGGGGACACCAGGCACACGGCCGTGGTGCTGGACGCCCCGGCCCGGGTCTCCGCCATGGAGGCACTCAAGGCCGCCATAGCGGAAGGCATCGGGCTGGCGGTGTGGGACCGCAGAGGAGCCTTCCCCGAGGAGCGGCGCGAGGTGGTGACGGCCGTGTTCGCCGCGGTCCCGACACCCGGTCAGATACCGCTCGCCATTCACCGGTTGCGCCAGAACGCCGAACTGAACCAGCAGGGTCCCGGCCGGCTCCTGGGGCGGCACATCGGATTCTTCTGGGATGATCCCACCCGAATCGTCGACATGCACACAAGCGACCCCGGCGATCTCGCCGGCGAGGAGGCACCGGCATGAACACGCAGGAACAGACGTCCCCGAACGGCTGGCGCGTGTTCCACGGCACCGGCCGGCCGCCGGTCGTCCCACCCCCGCTGCCCCAGGCGCCGCCCTGGCGCCGGTTCCTCGGCGCACCGTCCCAGCCCGCCCCGCCGGACGAGCCGGAGGCCGCGGTACGCAGGCTGGGCCCGGGCGACGTCACCCCTCAGCTCGGCCCCGACGAGATCGACACCGTCAACGCCGCGCTGCTGCTGCGCCGGCCGCTGCTGATCACCGGACCGCCCGGAATCGGCAAGTCCACGCTCGCCTACGTGATCTCCCGGGAACTGGGCCTCGGCAGGGTCCTGGAGTGGAGCATCGTCAGCCGGACCACGCTGCGGGACGGGCTGTACGTCCACGACGCCATGGGCCGCGCCCAGGCCATCGCCGCCTGGCAGGCCGGACTGCGCGGCGGTGCCGCCCGGGAACCGGCCGGGACCGGGCCGGCCCCGGCCCACGAGGAGGGCGCGGCGCCCGTACCGGACGACGTCAACCCGGCGGTCGTCTCAACACACAGTCAACTCCCGCCCGTTCTCGGAGACTTCATCACTCTCGGCGCCCTGGGCACCGCCCTGCTGCCCTACGATCGTCCCCGGGTGCTCCTTGTCGACGAACTCGACAAGAGCGACATCGACCTGCCGAACGACCTGCTGCACGTCCTGGAGAACGGAAGTTATGACGTCCCGGAACTGGTGCGCGACGCCGTGGACACCGCGCGCGTCCACACCAGCGACCCTGCGGGCCAGGCGCTGGTACGGGGCGGGCGCGTCGAGTGCCGGGAGTTCCCGGTCGTGGTGATCACCAGTAACGGAGAACGCGAGTTCCCCGCCGCCTTCCGTCGGCGCTGCCTGCCGCTGGAGCTGCGCACCCCCAGCCGCGAGCAGCTGCTCGCCCTGGTGGAAGGCCACCTGGGCGTCCGGCCCGAGGGCACCGAGCGCCTGGTGGACGAGTTCGTCGGGAGGATCCGGTCCGGCGGCACCCACTCCCTGGACCAGCTGCTCAACGCCGTCCAGATGACTACCGCGGGTGGTTTCCAGGCGAACGGTGACGGGCGTAAGCTCGTGGAAATGCTGCTCCGCGACCTCGCGAAGGGCCGCTGAATGACCGGCTTTCCCAGGGAGCGCGCATCCGGACCGGGCGACGGTGATCCCGTATCAGGGACGTCGCCTCCGTCGGCGTTTCCCGAGTCCGTCGAAGGCGCGAGTGGGTACGGAGCGGAGGTCACCGCTGCCCCGGCCCAGGTGGCGACCGCCCGCGACCAGCCGCCGCCGGACGGTCCGGAGCCGTCCGACGCCCACTGGCGGGAGGTCGCCGAAGCGGTCTGGCTCGCCGCGTACTGGGACCGCCACGGCGGCCCGGGCAGCGATCACCCGGCACCGGCACGGGGCCCCGCCCCCGCGCACCCGCGGCCCGCCCGCACGACCGAGACGGAGAAGGCGACCGAGGGGGAGAGCGGGACGGAGTGCGAGACGGAGACCGGGGCCGGGGACGCAGGGCCGTCGGAACCGTCCGCGGCCGACGACGGCACACCCGCCGCCGATCCCGCGCCGGCCCCGCCCCCGACCGCCCCCGGCACCGGCTCCCACGACGCGCCCGTACCGCCGCACGACCCCGCGGACCGGGCCACGCCCACCGACCCGCCGGGCGCCACGCCCGCCGAACAGGCCACCCGCCCAAGGTTGTTACCCGACGCCGAGGGCACCTTCGCGCTGCACGTCGGCCGGCCGCTGCTGCCCACCGAGGAGCGCCCGCAGCCCGGCCCCGGCCGCACCACCGCGCTGCTCGCCCGAGCCCTGCACCGACTGGCCCGGCGCATCCCCTCCCGCCACACCCTGGAACTGGACGAGGAGGCCACCGCCGAGCAGGGCGTGTCCGACGGCCTCTGGCTGCCCTTCCTGCGGCCCGCCCGGGCGACCGCGTTCGACCTCGTCCTGCTCGTCGACGACGCACCGACCATGCGGATCTGGCAGGAGACCTGTGCCCGCCTCACCGAGGCCGCCGAGCACAGCGGCGCCTTCCGCGGCGTCCGGGCCGTCCGGGTGCACGTGCCGCGGGCCGGCCCCGCCACCCTGCGCCGGCCCGCCGACCGCGCCGCCGCCGACCCCGCCGAACTCCTGGACGGCCGGGGCGGCCGGGTCTTCCTCGTCGTCACCGACGGGCTCGCCCACGGCTGGGCGTCCCCGGCCGCCGACGACCTGCTCGGCCGGCTGGGCCACGCCGGCCCCACGGCCCTCGTCCACCTGCTGCCGCCGCACCTGCGTCACCGCACCTCCCTCTACCCGTACCAGGCGGTCCTGGAGGCCGGCGGGTTCGGCGCGCCCAACGACGGCCTCGGGCACTGGGCGCCGCCCGGCGGTCCCGACCCGCTGCGCCCGCTGCCCGAGGCCGGTGACGGCTCCGTACCGGTGCCCGTGCTGTCCCTCAAGCCCGGCTCCCTCGGCACCTGGGCCGACCTCGTCACCGGTGAGCGGGGCGTACGCCGGTCCCTGCCCGTCGTCCTCGCCGGCGCCCTCGCCAAGGGCGCGCCCGCGCCCGGTCTGCGCGCCCCGCGCCTGCCCCGCGCCGCCACCGCCGCCGTACGCCGCTTCTTCACCCTCGCCACCCCCGCCGCACGCCGGCTCGCCACCCAACTGGCGGCCATTCCCTTCGAGTTCGACCTCGTCGAACAGATGCGGCGGCGCACGATGCCGGAGACCGGCCCCGACCACTTGGCCGAGATCCTCATGGGCGGGCTGATCGACTGGAACAGCGGCGGCGAAGGACGCCCCGAGTTCGCCGACGGGGTCCGCGAGGCCCTGCTCGCCACCACGACCCGCAGCCAACTGGCGCGCACGGTCAGCATGGTGGGTGAGCTGCCCGCTGCCGGACCGCGGGGCGTCGCCCTGCGCGCCGCCCTGCACGACCCGGCCGGAGCCGCCCTGCCCGACCCGGCCGAAGGCGGCTGGGTGCGCAGCGAACTGGCCGTGATGCGCGCCCTCTCAGGGCCCTACTCCGAACGGGCCAGGCGCATCGAACCCCAACTCTCCGGGCGCGTGCCGCCCGGTGCGGCCGAACGGGTGGGCGCCGGTTTGCCCGCGGGTACACCCACTGAGGTGAACCCTGCGGGCGGCGGGGGATCATCCGGCGGCCGAGAAGGCAGTGATCCAGCGTCGAGCAACCCCGACGAACCTGGAGACCACGTGCCGCCCCTGGTAACCGACGCGAACCCACCCGAAGCCCCGGAGGCTGAGCAGCTCATGCAGAGCACCACGACCGCGACGCCCGCCCTACTGGTGAACGTTCCCCTGCGGAACACCTCGTTCGTCGGCCGGCAGGGGCTGCTGAGGGCCGTGGAGGAGCAACTGAGTGCCCAGGACACCGCCGCGGTGCTGCCGCACGCGCTGCACGGCCTGGGCGGCGTCGGCAAGTCCCAGCTCGCCCTGGAGTACATCTACACCCACCAGCACGAGTACAAGGTGATCTGCTGGGTCCCCGCCGAGCGGGAGAGCCTCATCCTGGCCGCGCTGGGCACCCTCGCCGCCCAGCTCGGCGTCGCGCCCTCCAGCCAGGACCGCCTGGGCGCGCCCACCGCCAACACCGCCGTGCCCGCCGTACTGGAGGCGCTGCGCAACGGAGCGCCGTACAACGACTGGCTGCTCGTCTTCGACAACGCCGAGGACGTCGAGGCGGTACGCCAGTACTTCCCCACCAACGGGCCGGGCAAGGTCATCGTCACCTCCCGGAACCGGGCCTGGGAGCGAGTGGCCACGCCCCTGCCCGTGAACGTCTTCGAGCGGTCCGAGTCCATCGAACTGCTCCAGAGGCGCTCGCCCGACCTGAGCACCGAGGACGCCGACCGGCTCGCCGACGCGCTCGGCGACCTGCCGCTCGCCGTCGAGCAGGCCGGTGCCTGGCGCGCGGTCACCGGCATGCTCGTCGACGAGTACCTCGACCTGCTCGCCCAGCGCAGCCCCGAGATCCTGGAACTCGACCCGACGCCCGACTACCCGGTCTCCGTCGCCGCCGCGTGGGACCTCTCGCTGGAGCGCATCCAGCGGAACAACCCGGGCGCCCGGCAGCTCCTCGACATCTGCGCCAGCATGGCCCCCGAGCCCATTCCGCGTTCGATCCTGCGGGGCAGCCGGGGCGTGAGCATCACGCCCGAGGTCGACCCGCTGCTGCGCCAGTCGATCCGGCTGAACCGCGCGGTGCGCGACCTGAGCCAGTTCTCCCTGATCCGGGTCGACCCGCGCGCCGACACCCTGCAGATGCACCGCCTGCTGCAGACCGTGCTCCTGGCCAAGCTGGGCGAGGACGAACGCGAGCGGATGCGCGGCGCCGCGCACCAGCTGCTGTCGGCGGCCAAGCCGGGCGCCTACGGATCCTCCCTGGAATGGCCCGATTACCAGGCGCTGCTGCCCCACGTACTCGCCTCGCAGGCCGTGACCAGCTCCGACACCTGGGTGCGGGACCTGGTCGCCGACACCATCTGGTTCCTCTACTACTGGGGAGACCACCAGGGCGCCGCGGACTACGCGCGGGAGGCCTGGAGCCGCTGGCTCGCGGCCTCCGGCGAGGAGGACATCCATGTCATCCGCATGACGAAGAGCTTCTCGTTCCTGCTGCGGCAGACCGGGCAGGTGTCCGAGTCCATCCCGCTGATCGAGAAGGCGCTGGAGACCTCCCGCCGGCTGGAGGTGGAACCCGAGGAACTGATCGACTCCCTGTGCGAGATGGCCGACGCCCGCCGCTACCAGGGCCGGATGGAGGAGGCGCGGAGCGTGAGCCGGGAGGCCACCGAGCTGGCCCGGTCCCTGTTCGGCTCCGACGACCCCGCCACCCTGCGCGCCACGCACTCGTGGGGCGTCGACCTCAGACTGGTCGGTGAGTTCCGCGAGGCGCTGCCGCTGGACCAGGAGAACGCCCGGCTGCGCGACCTGCTCTTCGGCCCGGCGAGCTTCTTCACCCTGAACACGCTCAACGGCCTGGCCATCGACATGCGCGAGAGCGGTGACTACCCGGGCGCCCGCGACTTCCAGGAGGACGTGTACCGCAGAGCGCGCACCGCGTTCGGCGACGAGCACCCGCTCACCCTGCGCATCGCCCGCAATCTCGCGGTGTGCCGGCGCCGCGACGGCGCGCTCGCCGAGGCGGCCAAGCTCACCGAGGAGACGCTGCGGCGCTTCGTCAACCGCTACGACAGCGACCACTCGGACTCGTTGGCGACGGCGACCAACCTCGCGGTCGACCGGCGCCTGGCCGGGGACCTCGAAAGCTCCCGGCAACTGGCCGAGGACACCGTGCGGCGCTACGAGCAGCGGCTCGGTGCGAACCACCTGTACACCCTGCTGACCCGGGCCAATCTGGCGGCCACACTGCGGACGCTCGGGGCGCTGGACAGCGCGCGGGAAGAGGAGGACGAGGCGGCGCGACGTCTGGCCGAGACGGTGGGGGAGCGGCACGTGACCACGCTGACGACCGCCATCGGGCAGGCCAACACGGCCTACGCCCGGCTGGACTTCGAACGGGCCCGCGAGATCGACGAGGCCAACCTGCCGCTGCTCGCGGAGGTCGCCGGCGAGGACCACCCGCTCACCCTGTCCTGCACCGCCAACCTCTCCCTCGACCTGCGCGGCTTGGGCCGCGGCGCGGAGGCGGACGAGTTGCAGCGCCGGGCCGTCGAGGGCTTCGCCGGGGTCGTCCGCGCCGACCACCCCTGGCTCGCCGCGGCGCGCCAGCGCCGCCGCATCGAGTGCGACATGGCCCCGATGCCGCTGTAGCCTCCGACGGCCGGGCGGCCGGGCGCCCGGCCCGGCGGGGCGGTCCTGTCGGAGTCACGGCACCTCATCGGTGCGGACCGGCGTGCGGTCCCGGCGTCGGCGGCACGGTCCGTCGCCAGGCCCCGCGACCCTGGCAGGGTGCGAACGGCGCCTCCTAGCCCACGTCCGCCGATGCCGTCGTCGTCCCGTCCTGGGAGGGCGGGGGCGCCGTGGGGCCGGGGGAGGGCCGTGACGCCCGGTCCCGTTCGGCCAGGCGACGGGTGAGGAGCAGGAGCGGCTGGGTGAACAGGGTCGTGGCGAGGGCCATGAAGACGAGCACCGTGTAGAGCTGGGCGCTCAGCAGGCCCGCCTGGAGGCCCGCGTTGAGGGCGATCAGCTCGGTGAGGCCGCGCGCGCTGAGCAGTACGCCGACGGTCCGCGCGTCGTGCCGGTCCAGACCGCCGAGCCGGGCCGCGAGGGTCCCGCTGCCGACCTTCGTCGTGACGGCGAGCACGGTCACCACCAGCAGCACGGTCCAGCCCGTGCCGTCCATGCTGTTGAGCGCCACGGACTGACCCGAGATCACGAAGAAGAAGGGCAGCAGCAGCGAGCTGACGTCGTGCAGCGGCCGCAGCAGGTCGGGGTCGAGCGTGCCACCCTCCTCGCGCGGGACCACCACCCCGGCGAGCAGCGCACCGAAGATCACGTGCAGTCCGAGGGAGTGCGTGACCCACGCCGACCCGAGGGCGAAGCCGATCAGCAGCGCCAGCCGCAGTGAGGGCTCCAGCCGCGTCCGCCACAGCAGCCGGCGCAGCACCGGCCGGGCGGCGACCGCCATCACGGTGACGAAGCCGACGGCGAGCGCCACCCGCCACGGCCAGTCCAACGCCGTCCCCGAGCCGCCGCCGTCCATCAGCGCCGCGGCGAGCACCGTCCAGCAGACCGCGTCCAGCACCCCGGCCGCGGAGACCGCCACCACACCCGGCACGGACCGGGACAGCTCGTTCTCCCGCACGATGGCCGTCAGCACGGGCACCGCCGTTATCGACAGGGCGATCCCGGCGAACACCACCATCGCGGTGGACGGGTCCCGCGGCATGCCCAGGCCGTGCAACTGCTCCCGGAACAGCAGCGCGCCCCCGCAGCCCACGGCCATCGGCACCACGAACGAGGCCAGCGCCACGGTCAGCGAGGTGCGGGCACGGTCACCGAGGATCTTCAGGTCCAGTTCGTAGCCCACCGCGAACAGGAAGACCACCAGAGCGAACTGTGCGAAGCCGGTCAGCGCCGGGCCGATCTCCTGCGGGAACAGCGACGCGTACGCGTCCGGTGCCAGCGCTCCGAGCAGGGAGGGGCCGAGCGCGATGCCCGCCGACAGCTGACCCACGATGTACGGCTGTTTCAGCCGACGGGCCAGCCAGCCGCCCGCGTGGGCGACCACCAGGACGAGAGCCGAGGCACCCACGAAGTGCGTGATCACCGCGTCCGGGCTCATGGTGTCTCCCCGCTGGTCCGGTGGCCGCCCGGTGGCAGGCCCGTTCGACGGTCCGCTGTCCGGCGGCTCCGGGTTCGGATCGTCCGCCGCGATCGAGCTCCAACGTTCCTAGAATAGAAGCGATGTGACGGAGCATCGAAAGTCGTACACGAACTTTCACCAGGGTCACGGGGGGCACATGACGGCGGTCGTCTTCATCCACGGCACAGGCGTTCGCGAACCGGGCTTCTCTGCGCTCGCGGGGCGCTTCTCCGCCGGAGTGACGGCCCTGCGCGATGGACTGCGCGTCGTGCCGTACTACTGGGGCGGCGAGCACGGGGCCACGCTCGCCGCCGGCGGAGCGAGCCTCCCGCCGGCCACCGGCACCAGCCGGGGCCCCGCCGCACCGGACGCCGACGACGACACGGCCCTCTGGGCCGCCCTCTACGTCGACCCGTACGCCGAACTCGCCCTCGCCGCCGCCGGATCCGCCCCCGCGGCCGAACTGCCACCGGGCTCCCCGCCACCGGACCAGCGGATCCGGGCACGGCTGGCCGCGCTCGCCGCCGAGGGCGACGCACCGGCGGCCGACCTGGGCCCCGGACTGGCCCGCGCCGCCACCGACCTGGCCGCCCACCCGCTGCTCGGTGCCGCGGCCGCCGCCCTCCACCCGGACGGCCTTCCCGGCCTCGTCGCCCGCAGCCTGACCGCCCAGGTCATCGCCGGCGCCCTCGACTCCGACGCACCCCTCGTGCCGGTCGGCGCGACCCGGGACGCCGTCACCGACCGGCTCGCCCGCGCCCTCGGCGCACCGGCTCCGGGCACGGAACGGGGCGTGCGCTCGCTGGCACTGAGGGTCGCGGGCTCGGCCGCCTCCCGGGCCGTCGTACGCCGTCGCCGCGCCCTCACCGAAGCCGCCCACCCGGCCGCCGGAGACGTCCTGCGCTACCTCAGCCGCGGCGAGGCGGTCCGCGCGGGACTGCGCACCCTGCTGGCCGGGCTGCCGCCGCCCGTCGCGATCGTCGCCCACAGCCTCGGCGGCATCATCGCCCTGGACACCCTGATCCTCACTCCGCTGCCCCAGGTCCGGCTGCTGGTCACCGCCGGCTCCCAGGGACCGTTCCTGTACGAGTCCGGGTCCCTGCCCTCCCTCGAACACCCCGCACCCCTGCCGGCCCACTTCCCCGACTGGCTGAACCTGTACGACCCCCGCGACCTGCTCGGCTACCTGGGCGGCGACCTGTTCCCCGGCCGCGTCACCGACATCGCGGTCGACAGCCGTCAGCCGTTCCCGGCCGCACACAGCGCCTACTGGACCGACCCGGCCGTGTACCGGCACATCGTGGACCGGCTCCCGTGACCGGCCCGCTCCCCGCCCCGGGCGTGGACCCGGCGCGCGTGCACGCGCTCGTCGTCGGCGTCGAGGCCTATGACGCCGGTACCGGCTGGGACCTGCCCGGGCCCGCCCGGGACGCCGTCCGCTTTTACCGCCTGCTGCGCGCCGCCGGAGTACCGGAGGCCAACATCCGGCTGCACCTGGCTCCGTTGGCGCCGTACGTCCCCGAAGTGCCGTACGCGCCCGCCGACCACGCCACGCTGCGCCGGGTGCTCGTCCGTGAACTCTCCGTCGCCCGGGGCGATGTGCTCTGGGTCTGGTGGGGCGGCCACGGCGTCCTCGACCGGTCCGGGCACCTGCGGCTGTTCTGCGCGGACGCCACCACCGACGACAAGCTCGGCATCGACCTGGACTCCGCGCTCGAACGGTACGCCGGGGACGCCGTGTCCGGTTTCGCCGACCAGCTGTGGATCGTGGACGCCTGCGAGACCTTCGAGGAGGCGCTCGCCTTCCGGGAGCCGCTGCCACCGGACGCGCTGCCCGTGGGGCGGCGCAGCACCGCACACCGGCAGACCCTGCTCCGGGCCGCCGGACGGGGCCGCGCCGCCGCCAACGACCCGGTGCGTGCCACGGGCCTGTTCTCCGACGTCCTGCTCGCCCTGCTGGCCGACCGGGCGGCCGTACTGCCGGCCCCGCCCGATGCGGAGGAACTGTTTCCGGCCGTACGAGCGCGTATCGCTGCCCTCAGGGACGCGGGTCGTACTCTGCAGTATCCCGAGATCCGGCTGCAGAGCCCCGAACGCACCGAGATCCTCGCCCCGGCGGCGCCGAACGGCCGCGAACGGCAGGTCTCCCCGCTGCTGCGGGCCGTGGACGCCCTCCTCGCCTATCCGCTGATGAGCGACCCGGCCGAGCGGCAGACGGTGGTCGCCACGCTCGACCCACGCGTCACCGGAATACTGCCCCGCCACACCAAGGCGCGTACGGACGCGACCAACATCCTCAACGGGCTCGCCCGGCGCAGCCCGCAGGCATTGTGGGAACTGTTCGACGCCGTGGTGTCCGTCGACGACGACCCGGAAAGAGGAGAAGAACTCGCTGCCGCGCTACGGGAGTTGGGCGACCGTAAGAGGTGACCGCGCACCCGGGGAAGATCGGGTGGCGTGATCGTACGGTTTTCGACATGGGTCGCAATGGCCATGATGGAAAGGACACGGGGCATCGAGTGCCACCGTGCGAGAAGGGGGAGCATCTTGGACCAGCCGCCCGCTCTGCGCCATGCCGAAGCCGCCACCCGAGAACGGCAGGTCGCCCTCGGGCGTACCGATGTCTGGGAGTCGGATCTGGCGGACGTCGCGGCGCTGCCCCTGACCGCTGTGGACGGCCTCACGCCGCTCCGCCCCACCGCCCGCCTTCTCGAAGAGGTCCTGCGCGCACGCGGCAGCATCAGAGGCGGCGGCGAGGGCGGCGGGGGCGGCGCCCGGGCCGAATAGCCGCCGCCGCACCCGAGGACAGAGCCGCCCCGACGACGGAGCCCCGACGAGGCCACGCGCCCGCCGGGGCCCCCGCATGCCCGCCCCCGACCGGAGGTCCCCGCCCATGACCAGCGAGCCGCGCCCCGCCCCGTTCCGCGTGCCCGACCGGCTCTTCGCGGAACTGGCCGCCGGAGGCGGTTCCGCGGAGGCCGTCGCCTTCCTGGAACGGGGGGAGCGGGCGCGGCGGCTGCTCCTGCTGCGGACGCTGCTGGACCGGCTCGCGGAACTGCCCACGCCCCTCACACCGGTCGCCGACGCCTGGGCCACGTTCAAGGGGGCCGCCGAGCGGGCGCCCGAGGCGGTCGACCGGCTGCTGCTCGCCCCGACGACCGGTGGCTGGATCGCCCACATGCTGCGCCGGGTGCACGGCACCGCCACCGGGCCGCCGTTGTGGGTGGAGGCCGGCCGGCTGAACGTCCTGGCGATCACCGCGGCCCTGCACGCCGGTACGGACACGTCCCTCACGGTCCCCCTGGCCGACGGCGGTCTCCAACTGCCGCACCTGGGCCTGCTCCACGTCCCGGCCACGCCATCGGGTCCGACCGTCGCACGGGCGACGACGAGAGCGGGCGAACTGACCCTCACCGGCCCACCGGGCCACGACGGCACCCGCCCCACCGTGACGTGCCGCCCGACGACGGCACCGGCGGACGGGTGGGGGGCAGGGGGGCTTCGGGGTGAGGGAACCCGGGCGGAAATACCTCGGGTGGAGGGCTCTCGGGCGCAGGGGCCCGGGCCGGCGGGACCCCGGGGGGAGGGTCCCCGGCCGACCGAACCCCGGCCGGCGGGACCCAGGCCGGGCATGCGGCCGGCCGGCCCCATTCGGGACGGATACAGGCCCGGCCCCCCAACGCTGCCTGCCTCGGTAGGCGCAGCCGCTTCCGGAGCGGCGCCCGCCTCGGGAGCGCCCGCTTCCGCATCGGCGCCCGCTTCCGGAGCGGCGCCCTCCTTCGCAGGCGCGTCTGCCTCGGGTGCGGCGTCCGCGGGCGTGTCCGTCTCGTGGGCGGTCGCCGGCCCCACCCCCGGCTCGGGTGCGGTCGCCAGCCGCAAGACCGGCTCGGCTACGGCGTCTGCGGGCGCGTCTGCCTCGGGAGCGGTCGTCGTCGACCCCGTGCCTGGCTCGGGAGCAGTTCCCGGAGCCACCCCCGCCTCGGATGCAGCCTCCGCAGCCACCCCCGTCTCCACAGCCACCCCGGTCTCCACGGCGGCGCCCGCAGCCACCCCCGCCTCCACAGCGGTCCCCGCAGCCACCCCCGCTCCCGCAGCCGCCCCCACGCCCATCCCCTGGCTCCCCCTGCGCACACTCACCCACGCCACCCCCGCCGGCCCCGTGGCCATACCGCTCGACGACCTCGATCCCTACCGCGACCTCGACGACCCGGTCCCGCCCGGCCGGCTCGACGACGACGAGGCGGCGGAGTGGCAGCGGGTCTTCGACGGCGCCGTCGGGATACTCGCCCGGGCGGGCGGCGGCCAGGGTCCGGGGCGGCTCGACCCGGCGCTGATACGCGCCGTCGTGCCCTGCGGTCGTACCGCCCTCACCCCGCCCGCTCCAGCGGCCGTCGCCGTCTCCGCCTCCAGCGGCGACTCCTTCGGCGCCATGCTGATATCCCGTCCCGGATCCCCGCTCGCCCTCGCCGAGACCCTGGTCCACGAGTTCCAGCACAGCAAGCTCGCCGCACTCCTCCACCTCTTCCCCCTCCTCGACGACGACCGGGAGGAGCGCTTCTACGCCCCCTGGCGCGCGGACCCGCGCCACCTCACCGGGCTGCTGCACGGCGCGTACGCCTTCACCGGCGTCACCGGCTTCTGGCGGGACCGGCTGGCCGAGCCGGAGCACGCCGAGGCCGCCGCCTACCACTTCGCGCTGCGCCGGCTGCAGAGCCGGCTGGTCGTGCGGACCCTGCTGACCAGTGCCCGGCTCACCGCGCCGGGACACCGTCTCGTCGAGGGCCTCGCGCGGACCCTGGACGGCTGGCTGCGCGTCCCCGTCGACCCGGCCGCCCTGTTCCGGGCGCGTACCGCCGCCTCCCTGCACCGCACCCAGTGGCGGCTGCGCAACGTAGCCGCGTCGGCCGGGCCGGACGGCGTCCTCCGGTTCCGCCCGGACCGCGGCTTCTGGCCCGACCCCCGTACCCACGCCTTCGCCACCCGCCCCGCCGCACCCCGTACCCCCGACGAGCACCTCGCCGCCGGTGACCCGGCCACCGCGCTGGACGGCTACGCCGAGGATCTCGCCCGTGACCCGGCCGACCCCCGGGCGCTGTCCGGCTGGATCGTCGCCCGCGCGGCCCTGGACCCGGGCCACGCCACCCGCCGTCCGCTCGCCCGCCCGGAACTGCTCCAGCCGCGGCCCGGCGGCTGAACCCGGGCGCACGGGTCTGCCCGAGCAGGGGGTGAACAGGCGCCCGAATGGTCAGGATGGAGGCATGGGATTCACAGTCGATTCCGAAGCCGGGCGGCTCACCCGCGTCATCCTGCACCGGCCGGATCTCGAGCTCAAAAGGCTCACCCCGAGCAACAAGGACGCCCTTCTCTTCGACGACGTGCTGTGGGTGCGCCGGGCGCGCGCCGAGCACGACGGGTTCGCCGACGTGCTCCGCGACCGCGGAGTGGCCGTGCACCTCTTCGGCGACCTGCTCACCGAGACCCTCGACGTCCCGGCGGCCCGGCGGCTCGTCCTGGACCGGGTCTTCGACGAGAAGGAGTACGGAGTGCTGGCCACGGACCATCTCCGGGCCGCCTTCGAGACCCTGCCCGCCGGTGAACTCGCCGAGGCCCTGGTCGGCGGCATGACCAAGCGGGAGTTCCTCGACGCGCACCCGGAGCCGACCTCCGTGCGCTTCCACGCCATGGAGCTGGACGACTTCCTGCTCGGTCCGCTGCCCAACCACCTCTTCACCCGGGACACCTCGGCCTGGATCTACGACGGCGTCTCCATCAACGCCATGCGCTGGCCCGCCCGGCAGCGCGAGACGGTCCACTTCGAGGCGATCTACCGGCACCATCCGCTGTTCCGCGACGAGACGTTCCACCTGTGGTCCGAGGGACAGGCCGACTACCCCTCCACCATCGAGGGCGGCGACGTCCTCGTCATCGGCAACGGCGCGGTACTCATCGGCATGAGCGAGCGCACCACGCCGCAGGCCGTCGAGATGCTCGCCCACAAACTGTTCGCGGCGGGCTCCGCGCGCACGATCGTGGCCCTCGACATGCCCAAGCGGCGGGCCGTCATGCATCTGGACACCGTGATGACCATGGTGGACGGCGACACCTTCACGCAGTACGCCGGGCTCGGCATGCTCCGCTCGTACACGATCGAGCCGGGCGCGGGGGAGAAGGACCTGAAGGTCACCGACCATCCGCCGGAGCACATGCACCGCGCGATCGCCGCCGCGCTCGGCCGTGGGGAGATCCGGGTCCTGACGGCCACCCAGGACGTCCACGCCGCCGAACGCGAGCAGTGGGACGACGGCTGCAACGTCCTGGCCGTCGAGCCGGGCGTCGTCGTCGCCTACGAGCGGAACGCCACCACCAACACCCACCTGCGCAAACAGGGCATCGAGGTGATCGAGATCCCGGGCAGTGAGCTGGGGCGGGGCCGGGGCGGCCCGCGCTGCATGAGCTGCCCGGTGGAGCGGGAGCCGGTATAGCGGGCAGCACAGCGGACTGCCCAGCGGGCTGTATATAAATTCAGAAGTTCGTATAGACTTCCAACAGTCAGTCCCCGACCCGTACCTCTGGAGCGCCCCCATGGCGACAGTCCCGACCGCCCTCGCCGGCCGCCATTTCCTCAAGGAGACCGACTTCACCGCGGACGAGTTCCGCGGCCTGGTCGAGCTGGCCGCGGAGCTGAAGGCGGCGAAGAAGGCCGGGACCGAGACACGGTATCTCCAGGGCAGGAACATCGCGCTGATCTTCGAGAAGACCTCGACGCGCACCCGCTGCGCGTTCGAGGTCGCCGCCGCCGACCAGGGTGCCTCGACGACGTACCTCGACCCCGCCGGCTCGCAGATCGGTCACAAGGAGTCCGTGAAGGACACCGCGCGCGTGCTGGGGCGCATGTTCGACGGCATCGAGTACCGCGGCGACAGCCAGCAGAAGGTCGAGGAACTGGCGGCCTACGCCGGCGTCCCCGTCTACAACGGCCTGACCGACGACTGGCACCCCACCCAGATGCTCGCCGACGTGCTGACCATGACCGAGCACAGTGACCGGCCCCTCACCGGGATCACCTTCGCCTACCTCGGCGACGCCCGCTTCAACATGGGCAACTCCTACCTGGTCACCGGCGCCCTGCTCGGCATGGACGTACGCATCGTCGCCCCGAAGTCCTACTGGCCCGCCCAGGAGGTCGTCGACCGGGCGAAGACGCTCGCCGAGTCGAGCGGGGCGCGCATCACGCTCACCGAGACCCTGGACGAGGGCGTAAGCGGCGCCGACTTCGTCGTCACCGACGTCTGGGTCTCCATGGGTGAGCCCAAGGAGGTCTGGGACGAGCGGATCAAGTCCCTCGCCCCGTACGCGGTGACCATGGACGTCCTGCGCGCCACCGGCAACCCGGACGTGAAGTTCCTGCACTGCCTGCCCGCCTTCCACGACCTGGGCACCAAGGTCGGCCAGGAGATCTTCGAGGCCCACGGGCTCGACTCCCTGGAGGTCACGGACGAGGTCTTCGAGTCCGCGCACTCGGTCGTCTTCGACGAGGCGGAGAACCGGCTGCACACCATCAAGGCGGTCCTGGTCGCCACGCTGGCCTGACCAGCCCGGCTATTCTGACCGGCGGCCCCGGAGCCACCCCTTCCGGTGCCGTCGGCCGCGACCACCGTCGCGCCCCCCGCACCACCAGAAACGAGCACCACCCGCAATGCCCGCTTCCCGCATCAAGTCCCCCCACCTCCTCGTCGCCGAATCCGGCGCCGACCGCGAAGGCCATGGCCTGAAGCGCACCATGGGACTGTTCCAGCTCGTCTGCTTCGGCGTCGGCGCGATCGTCGGCACCGGCATCTTCGTCGGCCTGTCCGACTCGGTCGCCGAAGCCGGCCCCGCCGTCGTCGTCTCCTTCATCCTCGCCGCGATCACCTGCGTGTTCACCGCGTTCGCCTTCGCCGAGCTGGGCGGCGCGATCCCGGTCTCCGGCTCCTCGTACTCCTTCGCCTACGCCGGACTCGGCGAGCGGACCGCCTTCCTGGTCGGCTGGTGCCTGCTCCTGGAGTACGGCGTGTCCGTCTCCGCGGTCGCGGTCGGCTGGAGTCAGTACGTCAACGAACTGCTCGACAGCGTCCTCGGTATCCAGCTGCCGCACGCGCTCTCCGCGGGTCCCGGCGACGGCGGGGCGGTCAACCTGCCCGCGGTGATCGTCATCGCCCTGGCCTGTGTGCTGCTGGTGCGCGGCGTGCGGGAGAGCGCCCGGGCCACGGCCGCGATGGCGGTCCTCAAACTGGCCGTCCTGATCGCCTTCTGCGCCGTCGGCTTCTACGCCTTCAAGGACGGCAACCTCAGCCCGTTCTCCCCGGCCGGTCTCGGCGGCATCGGCGCCGGCACCACCGCCGCCTTCTTCTCGTACATCGGCTTCGACGCGATCACCACCGCCGGTGAGGAGGCCAAGAACCCGCGCCGGGACATCCCCATCGCCATCCTGGTCTGCATCGGCCTGGTCACCCTGCTCTACTGCGCGGTCGCCGTCGCCGCGATCGGCGCCGTCGGCGGTGACGCGGTCGGCGACCGGCCCGCCGCGCTGTCGTACGTCGTCAACGAGGTCACCGGCTCCACGGTCGGTGGCGGCGTGGTCGCCTTCGGCGCGGTCGTCGCCATCGCCTCGGTGGTGCTCGCCGTGATGTACGGCCAGACCCGCATCCTGATGTCCATGTCCCGCGACGGCCTGATCCCCCGCGTCTTCGAGAAGGTCTCACCGCGCACCGCGACCCCCGTCGCCGGCACGCTCATCGTCGGCGTGGTCTTCGCCCTCCCGGCCGCCTTCGCCCCGCTGGACGCGGTGGTCAACCTGTGCACCATCGGCACCCTCGCCACCATGGCCGCCGTCAACGTCTCCGTGATCGCGCTGCGCCGCCGCGAGCCGGGCCTCGCCCGCACCTTCCGGGTGCCGCTCTACCCGGTGACGCCGCTGCTCGGGGTCGGTTTCTGCCTGTACCTGATCTACGAGACGGGCGCGGCGACCTGGCTCCAGTTCGCGGTGTTCCTCGCGGTGGGCCTGCTGGTGTACACCGCCTACGGGCGCCGCCACTCCCGCCTCGCCCGGGCGGAGGTCACTCCGGAGAGCGACGCTGAGCGGGTACCGCGGGAAGTCTGAACCAGACGGCCTTGCCGGACCCGGTGGGCCGGTGGCCGCAGGACGAGCTCAGGGCGCGGATCAGCAGGAGACCGCGCCCGTGCTCCTGCCAGGGGTCGGGCGGCTCCACGCCGGGCAGGGTGAGGTCGCCGGGCGGTACCGGGTCCGGGTCGTGCACCTCGACCTGGCAGCCGGTC
The DNA here is from genome assembly GCF_044763415.1 of Streptomyces sp. NPDC096048. Lineage (NCBI taxonomy): Bacteria > Bacillati > Actinomycetota > Actinomycetes > Kitasatosporales > Streptomycetaceae > Streptomyces > Streptomyces sp. NPDC096048. The sequence goes on along the minus strand of NZ_JBIWGG010000011.1, from coordinate 149,231 downwards.
GGCATCAGCTCCACCACCAGCTCGATCGGCGACCCGCCGGCGGTGTGCTCGACGGCGTTGGCGACCAGCTCCGCCGTGAGCAGCTCCGCGGTGTCGCCGTCGGCCGTGTGCTCCAGCTCGGCCAGCGCCGTACGGACCAGGGCACGGGCCACCGGCACGGCCGCGGCGGAGTGCGGCAGTGCGATGCGCCAGGAGGCGGGGGCATGGGAGCGATCGTGCACGGCTGGTCCGTTCCGGAGCAGGCTGTCGTCCTGTCCTGCTTTCAACCTTAGGAATGGTACGGCGCCGCCCGGCAGAGCCGTTCGACGGGCACCTCGCGGGACCTTCGGCCCCGGTACCGGGCTGCCGATACCGGGCTGCCTACCCAGGTGAACGCCGTCCCCCGCACGGATGCTCCCGCTGTTACCGCGCTATTGACGTCCGGTGACTTCCGGCGGACCCGGCTATCGCGCACTCGTGACGACAGTCACGAAGAGGTGATAGCTTCGAGTCGTATCGACATGCAGCCAGACGTAGCGCTCAGTGAGGCCGAGGCCGTGCCCGCCCTAGGAGGCCGCCCGTCATGAGTCCCTTCACCGGCTCCGCCGCCCCCACCCCCGACTGGCGGCACCTGCGCGTCGATCTCACCGACGGCGTCGCCACCGTCACCCTCGCCCGCCCCGACAAGCTCAACGCGCTGACCTTCGAGGCCTACGCCGACCTGCGCGACCTCCTCGCCGAGCTGTCGCGGTCGAGATCCGTACGCGCCCTGGTGCTGGCCGGCGAGGGACGCGGCTTCTGCTCCGGCGGTGACGTCGACGAGATCATCGGCGCCACCCTGTCCATGGACACCGCCCAGCTCCTGGACTTCAACCGGATGACGGGCCAGGTGGTGCGGGCGGTACGGGAGTGCCCGTTCCCGGTGATCGCGGCCCTGCACGGCGTCGCGGCCGGGGCGGGCGCGGTCCTCGCCCTGGCCGCCGACTTCCGGGTCGCCGACCCGTCCGCCCGCTTCGCCTTCCTCTTCACCCGCGTCGGCCTGTCCGGCGGCGACATGGGCGCCGCCTATCTGCTGCCCCGCGTCGTCGGCCTCGGCCACGCCACCCGGCTGCTGATGCTCGGCGAACCGGTCCGGGCGCCCGAGGCCGAGCGGATCGGCCTGATCAGCGAGTTGACCGACGAGGGCCGCGCCGACGAGGCCGCCCACGCCCTGGCCCGCCGCCTGGCCGACGGCCCGGCCCTGGCGTACGCCCAGACGAAGGCCCTCCTCACCGCGGAACTGGACATGCCGCTGGCGGCAGCGGTGGAACTGGACGCCGCGACCCAGGCCCTCCTGATGAACGGCGAGGACTACGCGGAATTCCACGCCGCCTTCACGGAGAAGCGCCCCCCGAAATGGCGAGGGAGGTAGGCGGATGCTCTCGACCCGGGCAAGTGCAGCCGACCCAGGGGCGCGGGGCGGTGTCGATCAGCGGCTCCGCCGCGGGGCGCGAGCCACCACAACGGCGCCGCAGCCGCACGCGAGGACAAGCCACCCCCTGAACGCGGCGATCATCGGCGGCGGCCCCGGCGGCCTCTACACCGCCGCCCTCCTCAAACGCCTCGACCCCGACCGCCAGGTCACCGTCTGGGAACGCAACGCCCCCGACGACACCTTCGGCTTCGGCGTCGTCCTCTCCGACGAGACCCTGGGCGGCATCGAACACGCCGACCCGGCGGTCTACGCGGCCCTGCGGGCCGACTTCGTCCGCTGGGACGACATCCACATCGTCCACCGAGGCACCCGCCACACCTCCGGAGGGCACGGCTTCGCCGCCCTCGGCCGCCACCGCCTCCTGGAGATCCTGCACGAGCGCTGCCACGCCCTCGGCGTCGAGCTGCGCTTCCGCGCCGAGGCCCCGGACCCGGCCCGGCTCGCGGAGGCCTACGACCTCGTCGTCGCGGCCGACGGGGTGCACAGCGCCACCCGCGAGGCCTACCGCGACGCGTTCCGGCCCACCCTCACCGGCCACCGCTGCCGCTACGTCTGGCTGGCCGCCGACTTCGCCTTCGACGCCTTCCGCTTCGAGATCGCCGAGACCGAACACGGCGTGATGCAGCTGCACGGCTATCCGTACGCGGCCGACGCCTCGACCGTCATCGTGGAGATGCGCGAGGAGGTCTGGCGGGCGGCCGGCTTCGACGCACTGGACGAAGCCGAATCCACCGCCCGCTGCGCCAAGATCTTCGCCGACGCCCTCGGCGGCCGGCCGCTGCGGTCCAACAAGTCGGCCTGGACCACCTTCCGCACGGTGGTCAACGAACGCTGGTCGCACGGCAACACCGTCCTGATCGGCGACGCCGCCCACACCGCCCACTTCTCCATCGGCTCCGGCACCAAGCTCGCCGTGGAGGACGCCCTCGCGCTCGCCGCCTGCCTGGAGGAGCGGCCGTCGCTCCCCGAGGCACTCGCCGCCTACGAGGCGGAGCGGCGCCCCGTCGTCGCCTCCACCCAGCGGGCGGCCCGGGCCAGCCTGGAGTGGTTCGAGGACATCTCCCGGTACCTGGGACAGCCGCCCCGCCAGTTCGCCTTCAACCTGCTCACCCGGAGCCGCCGCGTCACCCACGAGAACCTGCGGCTGCGCGACGCCCGCTTCACCGGCTCCGTCGAGCGCGAGTTCGGCTGCCCGCCCGGCACCCCCCCGATGTTCACCCCGTTCCGGCTGCGCGGCCTGACCCTGCGCAACCGCGTCGTCGTCTCCCCGATGGACATGTACTCGGCCACCGACGGCGTGCCCGGCGACTTCCACCTGGTCCACCTGGGGGCCAGGGCCCTCGGGGGCGCCGGGCTGGTGATGACCGAGATGGTGTGCGTCAGCGAGGAGGGCCGCATCACCCCCGGCTGCGCGGGCCTGTACACCGGACGGCAGGCCGAGGCGTGGAAGCGGATCACGGACTTCGTGCACGCGCAGGCGCCCGGCACCGCGATCGGCGTGCAGCTCGGGCACAGCGGCCGCAAGGGGTCGACCAGGCTGATGTGGGAGGGCATGGACGAACCGCTCCCCGACGGCAACTGGCCCCTCGTCGCCGCCTCCCCGCTGCCGTACAAGCCCGGCGGCCAGATTCCGCGCGAGCTGTCCCGGGCGCGGCTGACGGACCTCCGGGAGCAGTTCACGGCAGCCGCGGTCCGGGCCGCCCGGGCCGGTTTCGACCTGCTCGAACTGCACTGCGCCCACGGCTATCTGCTCTCCGGCTTCCTCTCCCCGCTCACCAACCTCCGCACCGACGCCTACGGCGGCTCACTGGAGAAGCGGCTCCGCTTCCCGCTGGAGGTCTTCGACGCCGTACGCGGTGTGTGGCCCCGGGAGCGGCCGATGACGGTCCGCGTCTCCGCCACCGACTGGGCCGAGGGCGGTACGAGCGCCGAGGAGGCCGTGCGGATCGCCCGCGCCTTCGCGGCGCACGGCGCCGACGCCGTCGACGTGTCCACGGGGCAGGTCGTGGCCGAGGAACGGCCGGAGTTCGGGCGGTCCTATCAGACGCCGTTCGCGGACCGTATCCGGCACGAGGCGGGCGTTCCGGTGATCGCCGTGGGCGCGATCTCCTCCTGGGACGACGTCAACTCGCTGATCCTGGCCGGCCGCACCGACCTGTGCGCACTCGCCCGGCCCCACCTCTACGATCCGCACTGGACGCTGCACGCGGCGGCCGAGCAGGGCTACGCGGGGCCGGGTGTCGTGTGGCCCGCGCCGTACCGGGCGGGCAGCCGCCGCCCGGTGACCGGCCGCACCGACGTCCCCAAACCCCGGCTCACGCTGCACGGCCCGCGTCAGGACGTGTAGCCCCAGGCCGCGCACATCGCGCGCAGCCGCTCGGGGATCTCGTCCTCCTTCGGCAGCGCGCGCCCCGGCTGCACGGTGCCGGTGCGGATGTTGTCGCGCCAGTCGCCGAGCCCGCGGACCAGTTCGCGGCCGGTCCTCCTGCCGTAGTTCAGCATCGCCGGCGCGTAGTCGACGCCGAGGAACGCGCACAGGCGGCGCATCTCCCGTTCGGGGTCGGCGGTGATGTCCTCGTAGCGCACGGCGAAGCCGTCCGGGTCGGCGGTGCGGGCCTCCTCGACGGCCGTCATGTAGCGCAGTACGTCGGTGACGGCGGTGTCGAGCGGCCGTTTGACGGGGTCGGTCTCGTGCCAGGAACGGGCGATCGACTCGGGGTGGCGCAGCAGGAAGACGAAGCGCGCGTCGGGCCAGGCGTCCTTGAGGCGCCGGTACATGTACGCGTTGGCCGGGGTCTTCTCCACGATGAAGTCCTTGCCCGCCTTGACCAGTTCACGGTGCATCACGCGGTCCCACAGGAGGTGCTCCAGGTCACCTCGCTCCAGACCGAGGGCGCCCATCGCGCGCTCGGAGAACCAGTTGGTGCAGGTGACCTCCAGCCGGCCGATGTGCAGCTCGTGCGGGGCGTGCAGCCGGGGGTGGGCGCCCAGCATCATGCGCAGCAGGGTGGAGCCGGAGCGGATGGACGAGATGATGAAGACGGGCTGCCGCAGCAGCCGTTCGGTCGCCAGTTCCCCGGCCGACGGACATCGGTACGTGACCGTGGGCCGCTCCGCGGGTTCCGGCGGGGCGGACCTCTTCCCCTTCGCCGCCCGGGGCGCTCTCCGTACCTGGAGGCCGGTGGTGGCGGTGAGGGCCCGGTTCAAGTTGCGCGCGAGACTCATGGGTCCGCACGGTAGGTGAGAAACCTGAGAAGAGGGTCTGAGGAGGCTGAGGGTTCCCTGATCGCGGACAAGTGTGATGTGAGTCACTCGCCGGGGTTCGTGGGCGCCCCGGGCGCCGCGTAGGCCGCGCCCGCGTCGCGCAGCCGCTCGTGCAGGGCCCGGAAGACGGCCGCCGAGCGCCTGCCCGGCCAGTCCTCGGGCAGCAGCCGGTCGGGCAGCCCCGGGTCGGCGTAGGGCAGGTGGCGCCAGGAGTCCAGGGCGAGGAGGTAGTCGCGGTAGGCGTCCTCGGGCGGGGTGTCGGTCCGGCGTTCCCAGTCGTGCAGCACGCGCGCGTGGCGGTCGAGGAACGCCTCGTGCTCCTTGGCGATCGCGGCCAGGTCCCACCAGCGCGCCGCCGCCTCGGCGGTCGGCGTGAAGCCCAGGTGCTCACCGCGGAAGAAGTCCACGTAGGAGTCCAGGCCCAGGCGGCTCAGCGCGTGCCGGGTCTCCTCGTACAGGCGGGCCGGGGCGATCCACACGCCGGGGGCCGCGGTGCCGAAGCCGAGGCCGGCCAGGCGGGAGCGCAGCACGTGCCGCTTCTGCCGCTCCGACTCGGGCACGGAGAACACGGCGAGCACCCAGCCCTCGTCCTCGTAGGGTGCCGTGGCGTAGATGCGCCGGTCGCCGTCCTCCAGCAACTGCCGTGCCTCGGTGGAGATCTCGTACCCGGCGGCACCCTCGGCGGTACGGGCGGGCAGGAGCAGCCCGCGCCGCTTCAGCCGGGACACCGACGAGCGCACGGAGGGGGCGTCCACCCCGACCGCGGCCAGCAGCCGGATCAGCTCGGCGACGGGCACCGGGCCCGGCGCGAAACGGCCGTACGCGCCGTAGAGCGTGACGATCAGGGATCTCGGGGCGTGCTGCGCGTGCTGGTCGGACACGTTGATCATCTTATGTCCTCGGCTTATGTCCTCGGCTTTACCCCTGGTCGCCCCCGGGACGATCGGGTGGGGTCAGGAGCCGGTAACGCTGGAGCTTGCCCGTCGCCGTGCGCGGCAGCGCCTCCAGGAAGACGATCTCGCGCGGGCACTTGTACGGCGCCAGCTCGGCGCGGAGGAACGCGCGCAGCGCGTCGGCGTCCCGCTCGGCGCCCTCTTTCAGCACGGCGTGGGCCACCACGACCTGTCCGCGGTGCGCGTCGGGCCGGCCCACCACGGCCGCCTCCACCACGTCCGGGTGCCGCAGCAGCGCGTCCTCCACCTCCGGTCCGGCGATGTTGTACCCGGCGGAGATGATCATGTCGTCGGCGCGGGCCACGTACCGGAAGTACCCGTCGGGCTCGCGGACGTAGGTGTCCCCGGTGATGTTCCAGCCACCGCGCACGTACTCCCGCTGCCGCGGATCGGCGAGATACCGGCAGCCCACCGGTCCGCGCACCGCCAGCAGCCCGGGCTCCCCGTCGGCCACCGGCGCGCCGTTCTCGTCCTGCACGCGCGCGTGCCACCCCGGCACCGGAACACCCGTCGTGCCGGGCCGGATGTCCCCGTCGGCCGCGGAGACGAAGATGTGCAGCAGCTCGGTGGCGCCGATGCCGTTGATGATGGAGAGGCCGGTGCGCTCGTGCCAGGCCCGCCAGGTGGCCGCGGGCAGGTTCTCGCCCGCCGAGACGCAGCGGCGCAGGCATGTCACGTCGTACGCGTCCAGCTCGTCGAGCATCGCGCGGTACGCCGTCGGCGCGGTGAACAGCACCGACACCCGGTGCTCGGCGACGGCCGGCAACAGCTGCCTGGGACCCGCCTGTTCGAGCAGCAACGCGCTCGCCCCGGCCCGCATCGGGAAGACCACCAGTCCGCCGAGCCCGAAGGTGAAGCCGAGCGGCGGACTGCCCGCGAAGAGGTCGTCGGCGTGCGGCTTGAGGACATGCCGGGAGAACGTGTCGGCGATCGCCAGCACGTCGCGGTGGAAGTGCATGCAGCCCTTGGGGCGCCCGGTGGTGCCCGAGGTGAAGGCGATCAGCGCCACGTCGTCGGCCGCGGTGTCCACGGCCGTGTACGGGGCGTCCGGCGCCGTGCCGTCTTCCGCGCGGGTCAGCAGGTCGTCGGGCGCGTCCCCGCCGTACGCGGTGATCCGCAGCCCTGGAATCTCCGCCTTGGCGAGGTCGTCCACGGCCCGGACGTCGCACAGGGCGTGGCGCACCCGGGCGATCTCGCAGATGGCGCGCAGCTCGTGCGGGCGCTGCTGGGCCAGCACGGTGACCGCCACCGCGCCCGCCTTCAGCACCGCCAGCCAGCAGGCGGCCAGCCACGGGGTGGTGGGGCCGCGCAGCAGCACCCGGTTGCCCGGGACGACGCCGAGGTCGCCGGTGAGGAGATGGGCGAGCCGGTCGACGCGGGCCCGCAGCTGCCCGTAGGTCCAGTCGCCGCCGGACGCGGTGCGGAAGACCGGGCGGTCGTCGGGCGGGCCGGTGAGCAGCTCGGCGGCGCAGTTCAGCCGGGCGGGGTAGCGCAGTTCCGGCAGGTCGAAGCGGAGCTCCGGCCACTGGTCCGGGGGAGGGAGGTGCTCGCGCGCGAAGGTGTCGACGTGGGCGGAACGGTGCGGGTCCGCGCGGTGCGGATCTGCCATGGCGGTTCGCCCCCTTTGTCGTGGTGGGCTCGCGCAACGAGCGTATCGTGTTGGTGACGACAGTCAACGGTGCGCGATAACCTTGAGCGTGGCCCAGCGGGCACGGGAGCCGGGCAGGGGAGCAGGGGAAGGGACCGGCGATGACCGCATTCTCGCTCGAACCGGCACAACTCGCCTGGTGCGCCGAGCTGCGCGCCCTCGCCGCCGAACGGCTGCGCCCGTTGGCCGGGAAGAGCGAACCGGGCCGCGTCGACCGCGCCCTCCTCGCCGAACTCGGCGCCCTCGGCCTGCTGCCCCGCCTGTTCACCTCGGGCGCGCTCGACCTGTGCCTGATGCGGGAGTCCCTCGCCCACGCCTGCACCGAGGCCGAGACCGCCCTCGCCCTCCAGGGCCTCGGCGCCCACCCGGTGCACGCCCACGGCACCGAGGCCCAGCGCGCCCACTGGCTGCCCCGGGTGAGCGACGGCAGCGCGGTGGCCGCCTTCGCCCTCAGCGAGCCCGACGCCGGCTCGGACGCGGCGGCGCTGAGGCTGAGCGCGGAACCGGACACGGGGCGGGCTGCCGGCGGGGCGTCGGGTGACGCGGGGCGCCGCGGGGTGTCGGGTGGCGCCGGGCACGGCGGGTCATCGGGAGTCGCCGGGCACGGCGGTGAGCCGAATCCACCGGCCCCGGACGCGGCGCGGCCCTCCGCCGGGTCCGCCGGGCAGCCGCCACAGCCCGGCGTTCGGCCGGGCGCCTCCCGGGCTCCCGGACCTCTGGCCGCCGACCGCGACGGCTCCGCCGCATGGCGGCTCACCGGTGAGAAGTGCTGGATCTCCAACGCCCCCGAGGCCGACTTCTACACCGTCTTCGCCCGTACCACTCCGGGCGCCGGCGCCCGCGGCGTCACCGCCTTCCTCGTGCCCGCCGACCGTCCCGGCCTCACCGGCACCCCCCTCGACATGCTCTCCCCGCACCCCATCGGCGCCCTCGCCTTCGACGGCGTGCCCGTCACCGCGGACGACGTGCTCGGCGAGCCGGACCGCGGCTTCCGGGTCGCCATGGACACCCTCAACCTGTTCCGGCCCAGCGTCGGCGCCTTCGCGGTCGGCATGGCACAGGCCGCCCTGGACGCCACCCTCGCGCACACCACGGCCCGCGACGCCTTCGGGGGCAAGCTGCGCGACCTCCAGACCGTCTCCCACCAGGTCGCCGAGATGGCCCTGCGCACCGAGGCGGCCCGCCTGATGGTGTACGCGGCGGCGACGGCGTACGACGAGGGCGCACCGGACGTCCCGCGGCGCGCCGCGATGGCGAAACTCCTCGCCACCGAGACCGCCCAGTACGTCGTCGACCAGGCCGTCCAACTGCACGGCGCCCGCGCCCTGCGCCGCGGCCACCTCCTCGAACACCTCTACCGCGAGGTGCGCGCCCCCCGCGTCTACGAGGGCGCGAGCGAGGTCCAACGCGGCATCATCGCCAAGGAGTTGTACCGAACGCTGGACGCGACGACGAAGGAGGCCGGGACATGACCGCCGAACGGGTGAACCCGCCCGAACTCTCCCCGCCCACCGGCTTCTCCCACGCCGTCGTCGCCACCGGCACCCGCGTCGTGTTCCTGGCCGGCCAGACCGCCCTCGACACCGAAGGCAAGGTCACGGGAGACACCCTCCACGCCCAGTTCGAACTGGCCCTCACCAACCTCCTGACCGCCCTGCGCGCCGCCGGCGGCACCCCCGCCGACCTCGCCCGCGTCACCGTCTACGCCACGGACGTCGCCGCCTACCGCGCCCACGCCGCCGACCTCGGCCGCACCTGGCGAGAGCTGGCGGGCCGCGACTACCCGGCGATGGCGGTCGTGGAGGTCGTACGCCTGTGGGACGAACGGGCGTTGGTGGAACTCGACGGATTCGCCGTACTGCCGTAGGCCCCACTGCCGTAAATCCCGTGCCCGCCCTAGAGTTCCGCCATGCCGGACATCGAACTGAGCGCGGGAACCATCGAGTACGAGGACACCGGCGGTGACGGCCCGGTCGTCGTCCTCCTCCACGGCCTCGTCCTCCCCCACGCTCGGCTTCGCTCGCGCGGGCGGTGCCCCCATCGCGACCGTCTGGCGCGGGGTCCTCGCCGACCTGCGCGCCGACCACCGGGTCATCGCGCCGACCCTGCCCTACGGCGCCCACCGCCGGCCCATGTCCCGGCCGCCCACGCCGGACCTCGTCAACGAACTGGTCGCGGAGTTCCTCGACCGCCTCGACCTGACAGACGTCACCCTGGTCGAGAACGACTGCGGACGGGCCCAGACGGTGGCGGCGCGGCATCCGGAGCGCCTCGCGCGGCTGGCGCTCGTGGCGTGCGAGGCGTTCGACAACTACCCGCCCGGACTGCCCGGGAAGATGATCGGCGCCGCCTGCCGGGTGCCCGGCGGCGTGTCCCTGCTGGTGCGCCCCCTGGGGCTGAAGCCGCTGCGCCGCCTGCCCGTCGGCATCGGCGCCCTCACCAAGCGGCCCGTGCCGGACGAGATCGTCGACGGCTGGCTGCGCCCGCTGCGCACCGACCCGGCGATCCGGCGCGACTTCCGGCACTACGGCACGCACGTCCGCCGCGACGAACTCCTGGAGGCCGCCCAGGGATTGCGGCGGTTCGACCGGCCGGCGCTCGTCGTCTGGGCCCTGGAGGACCTGATGATGCCCCGTGCCCACGGCCGCCGCCTGGCCGAACTACTCCCGCAGGGACGGCTGGTGGAGGTCGAGGACGCCCGGACGCTGATCGCCGAGGACCAGCCGGAACTGCTCGCCTCCCTGCTGCGGGAGTTCATCGCCGAGAAGGGCTGAGCGGCGCCCGGCGGGGCGGTCCGGGGCGGTCAGGCCGCCATCGTCAGGCGCCCCGCGGACAACCGGTGCGGCGCGACGGCCCGGCCGTCGGGTCGCAGCTCACCGGTGTCGTCGAAGACGATCGTGCCGTCGCACAGCAGGTTCCACCCCTGCTCGGGATGGGCGGCGACGACGTGTGCGGTCACGCCCCGCGCGGCGGGGGAGTCGACCGCGGGGCAGGAAGGCCGGTGGGTACACATGGCGCACCTCCACGTCGGAGACCGTCCCGTCGTCGGGACCGTCGCATGAGAAGACCGTGCGCCCGGCGGGAAGTCATCGCCAATACCCGGACGGCAAGCGTGACAACACCCGGACAACCCGGCGACGGTTCCACGACGGCCGACGCGGACTCGCCACCGAAGGGGTGACGGTCACCGCCGTCGGCCCGTCCGCCCGGTACCAGTGGAACCCCCCATTCCGACCGACCGGGAGGTACCCCATGCCCGTACGATCCGCAGCCCTCGCCACGGCCGCCGGCGCCGCCCTGCTCCTGCTGGCCGCCCCCGCCGCGACCGCGGCCCCCCACGACGCCCGCTTCGTCGCGGAGTCGGTGACGGTCGACCCGACCGGACGCCTCGCCGCGGACGGCACCGTCACCCTCTCCGGCACCTACCGGTGCACCGCCGGCACCGGCCCCGTCTTCGTCAGCTCCACCGTGAGCCAGAGCGACCCGTCGGTCCGGCACGGCATCGGCGGTACCCGTGCGGTCTGCGACGGTCTGGAGCACCGCTGGGTCAACACGGGCACGCCCTCCGGCAACGCCCTGAAGCCCGGCGCGGCCCACGTGGAGGCCACCCTGATGGAACTGCGGCCCCTGGGCGGTCTGCCGCTCCCGAGCTTCCACGCACGGCACGGCCAGGACGTGACCCTGACCGAGGGCTGACCCCGACCGGCCGAAGCCGGCGGGCCCCGGACCGGGGGCCGGCCGGCTTCGGGGTCCCGGGCGCAGGGGACATCGGGCCGCGCGGACCGACGGCGCCGATTGCGGAGGAACCGGGCGCCGTCTCCCGCTCAGGGCCGCTCCTGGGCCCCGTCGGACCGCGACGAGTGCGGGGGAGGCCGCCGCTGGTTGGGCAGGGACACCGCATCCGGGGCCGCGGCCTTCCCCGCGTCGTCGCCCGGATCAGACGAGGACGGGGGGCGCTGGCGGTGGCGCGGCACCGCTCGCCGGGGCGGACGGGTGAGCGTGATCTGGCGGACGATCTGCTGGAAGCAGACCAGCGACGCCAGTCCCGGCAGGGCCGCGGCCGCACCGTCGCTGACCGTTCTGGGCGCCTGGGCGATGCACAGCAGCATTGCGATGGCCGAGAACAGCAGGACCACCGCCCACGAGTGGACCGCGCGGCGTTGGTGCAACGCGGACCGCAGGACGGCCAGCGACGCCACCAGCCAGGGTCCGTACACCAGCAGCGGCCACCAGGACACGACGCTGCCGCGAGTGCGGGTCACGGCTGCCAGGCGCAGCGGTTCGTATGCCACCATGCCGCCGAACAGGCTCACGGAGGCCGCGATGACCGCGGCGAGCGCCGCGACGAAAAGGCTCGCGGCGCGCAGCCGGCTCACCTTCCCCTTGCGGACTCTGCGGTGGCTCGCGGGGGATTCTCTCAACGGTGGCAGTTCCGCCGTGATTTCCTGCAGATTGCTCAGCGGCGTGCCCGGCACCGGGGCGATCGCCGACGTCTCCGTCGTCCCGTGCACGACGGTGGTCCGCTGTTCCATCGCGTCCTGGAGCAGGAACGCGAGTTCTTCGGCCGGGTCCCAGCCGGGGTCCGGCGGGACCAGGGTCTCCTGGAACGCTTCCTCGGGCGCCCGGTGCCGTCCGGTGCCACCCGTCGATCGGAACGCGCCTTCGCCGTAGGGCATGTGGTGGTGGGTCTGTTCCTCGTGCACGACGCCCGGTTCACTCCGCCCGGGTGCGGCTCAGGGACCCCTGGGACCGCCTCCACCGCTCGGCGAGGCTGGTCTCCAGTTCGGTCATGACATCCAGGAAGCGTTGCAGTACCGGCTCGGTCACACGGAGCGGGACGGGGAGCCCGCCTCTGGTCAGAGTTCCGTCGCTCGGTGACGGACAGTGGTTTCTGCCGGGCCTGTAAATGTAGGGGCCAAGCGTCACCAATTCCCCGTATTCCTCTGTCATATCCGAAGTAACGTCTGCCTACTCCGTCGGATGCGCGGCAGTCGAGTGAACGGTTTCTGCGATACTTACCCAATCCCGAATTCACACCGGCTCGAAAGTAGCGCTGTACGAAAAGCGGGAAATGCCGCGTGCGGAGTGCGGAGTGCGGAGTGCGGTGGTGCGGGGTGCGGGGTGCGGGGTGCGGTGGTGCGGGGTTCACGGGGGTTCGCAGGGGGTCACGAGCAACAGGCGCATCCCGGCCCGCAGCCGCACGCGTCCACCGCCGGGTGGGCTGTGGGCGCGCAGCAGCCCTTCCCCTGCCAGGCGTCGCGGCCTTCCTTGACGGCGACGGCGGAGATGACGAGGGCGGCGACGGGGTCGGCCCAGGACCAGCCGAGGGCGGCGTTGAGGATCAGCCCCACGAGGAGGACGCCGGAGAGGTAGGTGCACAGCAGGGTCTGCTTGGAGTCGGCCACCGCGCTGGCGGAGCCGAGTTCGCGTCCGGTGCGGCGCTGGGCGGCGGAGAGGAAGGGCATGGTCGCGAGCGAGAGGGCGGCGATGACGATGCCCGGGACGGAGCGGTCGGCCTCGCCGGTGCCGGCCAGGGCGCGGACGGCGTCGATGCCGACGTAGGCGGCGAGAGCGAAGAAGGAGACGGCGATGATCCGCAGGGTCGTCTTCTCGCGTGCCTCGCGCAGGGCGTGGTCGCGGGCGGAGAACTGCCAGGCGACCGCGGCGGCGGACGAGACCTCGATGACGGAGTCGAGGCCGAAGCCGACCAGTGCGGTCGACGAGGCGAGGGTGCCCGCGGTGATCGCGACGATCGCCTCGACGACGTTGTAGGCGATCGTCGCGGCGACCAGTAGCCGTATCCGCCTGGTGAGCGTGTCCCGGCGGGCCGGTGACGGACCCAGGGATGTCGCGGTCATCAGCAGCATCCCTGGTCTGCGGCGTCGGGGCAGGTCCTGTCCGACTCGACCGCGACCACCGCGGTGAGGAGGTGCTCCAGGGCGTGGCCGAGGCGCTCGTCGGCGAGTTCGTAACGGGTGCGGCGCCCGTCCGGGACGGTGACGACGAGGCCGCAGTCGCGCAGACAGGCCAGGTGGTTCGACATACGGGTACGGGAGACGCCGAGGGCCTCCGCTAGGCCCGCCGGGTAGGCCGGCGCCTCGCGCAGGACGAGCAGGACGCGGCAGCGGATGGGGTCGGCGAGCGCGCGGCCGAAACGGGCCAGCACGTCGATGTCGGAGGCAACGGTCAGCACGGCATGACAGTACAGGGAAACGTGAATTCAGGAAAGTGTGGATGATGGTGTGCGGCGGCGAGGCCCGCTACCGCTGAGTCGGTCTCCCGGGCTCGTTCTCCAGTCGTTGCCGGAGCGTGGCGGCGAAGTCCTCGGCCATCGCCAGCCGGGCGCGCAGCGTTTCGCAGCGCGCGTCGGCCATCTCCCGGTAGGCGTCCAGCCGTTCCCGCAGCCGCTCCCTGTCCTCTCCGGCGGGAGCGTCGTCGGACGCGGCGAGCCGGTCGGTGATGTCCAGCAGGTCCCGCATCTCGTCCAGGGAGAAATCGAGCGGCTTCATGCGGCGGATCACCATCAGCCGGTCGACGTCCGCCGAGGTGTACAGCCGGAAGCCCCCCTTGCTGCGGGCCGAGGGAATAACCAGGCCGACTTCTTCGTAATGACGGATGGTGCGCAACGACAAACCGGTCCGCTCGGCCACCTCGCCGATCTGCATCTGCCGGTGTTCCGTCATCGCTTCGCCATCTTCCTGTCGTCGGCCTGATTTCGAATTGGTCGAGCGCGCCAGCCTGCGTGAGAACCCTCACGGGAACTCCCGCCTGCTTGCCTGTGCGTCACAAGCCGCCGCTCGCACTCTTCCCTCACGTTAGGGTAGAGTTCCGGACGTGTTCGCCCCCGCTGCTCAGTGCGCGGCAGGGGTCGAACCGCCGCGGCACAGGCCCCGACGGGCCCCTGGCGGCACCGAAGACTTCCAGGCAATGATGCCCGACCGGCGACCGAGGGGTTGCCGCCCTGTCCGGCAAGGCCCTCGCCGAGGTGGCCGGGCTGCCGGGGGATTCCGCACCTCTCGTGGGATCACGAACACCCTGCGCGCGTGTCCAGCGACAACGGACGCGTGCGCCCGAACAGGAACGGTTGCATGTCCTCACCGCTGTCCGCAGCTCCCAGGTTCCGCATGTCCAAGCCCGACTGGCTTGCCTCCCCGAAGGTCCTGCGCACCGAAGTGCTGGCCGGCCTGGTCGTGGCCCTGGCGCTCATCCCCGAGGCGATCTCCTTCTCGATCATCGCCGGTGTCGACCCCAGTATCGGATTGTTCGCCTCCTTCACCATGGCGGTCGTCATCTCCGTCGTGGGCGGCCGCAAGGCCATGATCTCCGCCGCCACCGGCGCGGTCGCGCTGGTCATCGCCCCCCTCAACCATGAGTACGGGCTGGGCTACCTGGTCGCCGCCGTCATCCTGGCCGGTGTCTTCCAGGTGATCCTGGGTGCCCTCGGCGTGGCCAAGCTGATGCGGTTCGTTCCCCGCTCGGTGATGGTCGGCTTCGTCAACGCCCTGGCCATCCTGATCTTCATGGCCCAGGTGCCGGAGATGCACGACGTCCCCTGGGCCGTCTACCCGCTCATCGCGGCCGGCCTGGCCCTCATGGTGTTCTTCCCCAAGGTCACCAAGGTGGTCCCGGCGCCGCTGGTCTCCATCATCGTGCTGACCGTGATCACCGTCGCGGCCGGTATCGCCGTCCCCACGGTCGGCGACAAGGGCGAGCTGCCCTCCTCGCTGCCGGTGCCCGGCCTGCCGGACGTCCCCTTCACCATGGACACGCTGACGACCATCGCGCCCTACGCCCTCGCCATGGCGCTGGTGGGCCTGATGGAGTCGCTGATGACGGCCAAGCTCGTCGACGACATCACCGACACCCGCTCGAACAAGACCCGCGAGTCCGTCGGCCAGGGCGTCGCCAACATCGTCACCGGCTTCTTCGGTGGCATGGGCGGCTGCGCCATGATCGGCCAGACCATGATCAACGTTAAGGTGTCCGGCGCCCGTACCCGCCTGTCCACCTTCCTGGCCGGCTCCTTCCTGATGGTGCTGTGCATCGTCTTCGGCCCGGTCGTCTCCGACATCCCCATGGCGGCCCTCGTCGCCGTCATGGTCATGGTCTCGGTCGGTACGTTCGACTGGCACTCCATCCAGCCCGGGACCCTCAGGCGCATGCCGCTGGGCGAGACCATCGTGATGGCGGCCACGGTGGTCGTCGTGGTCGCCACCGACAACCTCGCCATCGGCGTCGTCGTGGGCTCCGTCACCGCGATGATCATCTTCGCCAAGCGGGTCGCCCACCTGGCCAACGTCTCCGGCGTGGTCGACCCCGACGGCAAGCAGGTCGTCTACTCGGTCACCGGTGAGCTGTTCTTCGCCTCCTCCAACGACCTCGTCTACCAGTTCGACTACAAGGACGACCCCGACGACGTCGTCATCGACATGTCCGGCACCCACATCTGGGACGCGTCCTCCGTCGCCGCCCTGGACGCCATCGAGACCAAGTACGCCCAGCGCGGCAAGAAGGTCACCATCACCGGCCTCAACGAACCCAGCGCCGACATGCACCAGCGGCTGGCCGGACAGCTCACCGGCGGCCACTGAGCGTCGAGGCCGCCGCCGATGGCCGCGACGGCGGCCGTGTCCCAACGGTGGCCGCGACGGCGGCCGTGCCCCGACGGCGGCCGCAGCGACGGTCGTGCCCCGGCGGCCGTGCCCCGAGCGGAGCCGTGCCGTGCGGGGAGGTCCGCCAGGGCGGCGGCCCCGGGCGTAGAATCGGGCCCCGATATCGGCTTCGTCACTGCCGGAGGTGGGCCAGGGTGCGGGAGTTCCAGCGGGGCGCGGTGCGGCTGCACATCCTTCACCACGCGGCCGAGGAGGACATCCACGGCGCGTGGATGACCGAGGAACTGGCCCGTCATGGCTACCGGATCAGCCCCGGCACGCTGTATCCGACACTGCACCGGCTGGAGGGCGCCGGGCTTCTGGTCTCCGAGCAGCGCGTCGTCGACGGGCGGGCCAGGCGGGTCTACCGCGCCACGGAGGCGGGGAAGCAGGCCCTCGCCGAGGACCGCAGGGCCCTGGCGGAGCTGGCCCGGGAAGTCCTCGGCGCGGAGCTGCCGTAGGAGCCCCGTCGGCAGTCGACGGGGCGTGGCCGCGGCCGCACCCGTCCGGAGCCCTGGTAACCGACGACAACGCGGCAGATGTGCGAGCCACGCCCCGCGACGCCGGCATGATCCGAACGACCGGCGCTACGGTCTGCGGGCGGCGATCGACCGGCGTATCCAGTAGGCGGCGCCGCCGACGGCCAGCACCGCGGCTCCGGAGACGACCGAGGCCGACGGCAGGGCGAAGGCCAGGACCAGGCAGCCGGCCAGGCCGACGGCGGGGACCAGGCGGTGCGGGCGGCCTTCGCCGGGCCCGAGGGTCCAGGCGGAGGCGTTGGCGACGGCGTAGTAGGCCAGCACGCCGAAGGACGAGAACCCGATCGCGTCCCGCACGTCCACCGTCGCCGCGGCCACGGCCACTACGGCGCCGACTGCCAGCTCGGCCCGGTGCGGCACCTTGAACCTCGGGTGGACCGCGGCGAGCGCGTGCGGCAGGTGCCGGTCGCGGGCCATGGCCAAAGTGGTGCGGGACACGCCGAGGACCAGCGCGAGCAGCGAACCGAGCGCGGCGACCGCGGCGCCGACCCGTACGACCGGCGCGAGCCAGCCGGCGCCCGCGGCCTCTGCCGCGTCCGACAACGGCGCCGTTGCGTCCGCCAGTCCCTTCGTGCCGAGCACCGTCACAGCGGCCACGGCGACGACGGCGTAGACGATCAGGGTGATGCCGAGTGCGAGTGGGATCGCCCGGGGGATGGTGCGGGCGGGGTCGCGGACCTCTTCGCCGAGCGTGGCGATGCGCGCGTACCCGGCGAAGGCGAAGAACAGCAGGCCCGCCGCCTGGAGCACCCCGCCGAAGGAGGCGTCCGAGCCGATCCGCAGCCGCCCGGCGTCCGACGCGCCGGAGGTGAGGGCGGCGACGACCACGGCGGCGAGCACGGCGAGGACGACCACGACGATCGCGCGCGTGAGGAGGGCGGACTTCTGCACGCCCGTGTAGTTCACGGCCGTCAGCGCCACCACCGCCGCGACCGCGATCGCGTGCGCCTGGCCGGGCCACACGTATGAGCCGACCGTGAGCGCCATCGCCGCGCAGGAGGCGGTCTTGCCGACCACGAATCCCCAGCCGGCCAGGTAGCCCCAGAAGTCACCCAGGCGTTCACGGCCGTAGACGTAGGTGCCTCCGGAGGCCGGGTAGCGGGCGGCCAGCCGGGCGGAGGAGGTCGCGTTGCAGTACGCGACCACGGCGGCCAGGGCCAGGCCGAGCAGCAGACCGGAACCGGCCGCCTGGGCCGCCGGGGCGAGCGCGGCGAAGATCCCCGCGCCGATCATCGATCCGAGGCCGATCACCACGGCGTCCGGCACGCCGAGCCGGCGCCGCAGCCCGTCCGGTACACCGGTGGCGGTCGATGGCTTGCTCATGGGCACACTCCTCGGCGACCGAGGTCCGTACTTTACGGCCCCCGATATCGGAAGACGATATATGAGTCGCCGAGAGTCCCCCAGGAGCAGGCCGCGACGGTGACGACGGCGCGGACCTCAATCGCCGTACTCATGACCGCGGATCCGGCGCGATCTCCTTGATCAGGCCCTCGACCAGCACCTTGATCTCGTCGCGGATCGGGCGGACGGCCTCGACGCCCTGGCCGGCCGGGTCCTCCAGCCGCCAGTCCAGGTACCGCTTGCCGGGGAAGACCGGGCAGGTGTCGCCGCAGCCCATGGTGATGCAGACGTCGGACTCCTTGACCGCGTCCACGGTCAGCATCTTCGGCACCTCGGCGGAGATGTCGATGCCGACCTCGCGCATCGCCTCGACGGCGGCGGGGTTGACGTTCTCGCCCGGGTTCGAGCCGGCGGAGCGGACCTCGACGCGGTCCCCGGCCAGGTGGGTCAGCCACGCGGCGGCCATCTGCGAGCGGCCGGCGTTGTGGACACAGACGAACAGCACGGAGGGCTTGTCGGACATCAGGAGGTCTCTCTTGTCTCGCGACGGCATCAGGCGCCGATGACTTCAGCACCCGGTGGTGTCAGCCACCACTGATGTGAAAGTATCAGTACATGATGACGTCAGTCGACACTGACCTGATCCGGGTTCTGGCGGACCCGCTCAGGCTGCGGATCGTGACCCTGCTCGCCGAAGAGACGCTGTGCACCACCCACCTCGTGGAGGAGACCGGTGCCCGGCAGACCAACCTCTCCAACCATCTGAGGGTGCTGCGCGAGGCCGGTGTCGTCGAGACGGAGCCGTGCGGCCGCTACACGTACTACAGGCTGCGCCCGGACGTCATCGCCTCGCTCGCGGGCCGGTTCGCCGACCTGGCCGAGTCCGCCCGTACCGCCGCCGAGAACAAAAGGGCCTGTCCGTGACCCGCACCGAAGCACCCGAGACGACCGCCGAGGAGTCCTCCGTCGTCGCGAAGCTGTCGACGCTCGACCGCTTCCTCGCCGTCTGGATCCTCATCGCCATGGCCGTCGGGCTCGGCCTGGGGCGCCTGATCCCGGGCATGAACGACGCCCTGGCCCACCTGGAGGTCGGCGGCATCTCCCTGCCGATCGCCCTGGGCCTGCTGGTCATGATGTACCCGGTGCTGGCCAAGGTCCGCTACGACAAGCTCGACGCCGTCACCGGTGACCGCAAGCTGATGGTCTCCTCGCTGGTCATCAACTGGCTGGTCGGCCCGGCCATCATGTTCGCGCTGGCATGGATCTTCCTCCCCGACCTGCCCGAGTACCGCACCGGCCTGATCATCGTCGGCCTGGCCCGCTGCATCGCCATGGTCATCATCTGGAACGACCTGGCGTGCGGCGACCGTGAGGCGGCGGCCGTGCTGGTCGCCCTCAACTCGGTCTTCCAGGTCATCGCGTTCGGTCTGCTCGGCTGGTTCTACCTCGACCTGCTGCCCCAGTGGCTCGGCCTCGGCGACGGACAGGGCCTCGACGTGTCCGTGTGGAAGATCGCGCTCAACGTCGTGGTGTTCCTCGGCATCCCGCTCCTCGCCGGCTTCCTCACCCGTCGCATCGGCGAGAAGAGGATGGGCCGCGAGAGCTACGAGCAGAGGTTCCTACCGAAGATCGGCCCCTGGGCGCTCTACGGCCTGCTCTTCACGATCGTCATCCTCTTCGCCCTCCAGGGCAAGACCATCACCTCCCAGCCCCTCGACGTCGTACGCATCGCGCTGCCCCTGCTGGTGTACTTCGCCGTCATGTGGGCCGGGACCTTCCTGCTGGGCAAGGCCATCGGCCTCGCCTACGACCGCACGGCCACCCTCGCCTTCACCGCCGCCGGCAACAACTTCGAGCTGGCCATCGCCGTCGCCATCGCCACCTTCGGCGTCACCTCCGGCCAGGCCCTCTCCGGCGTCGTGGGACCGCTGATCGAGGTTCCCGTCCTGATCGGCCTGGTCTACGTGTCCCTGGCCTGGCGCAAGAGGTTCGCCCCGTCCGCCGTCACGACCGCCGGGAGGGACTACTGATGCGCTGCCGCGACCGCGGTTCCGCCGTCTGCCACGACCAGACGCTCGTGGCGCACGGGGCCGTGCGCCGGGGGCGGCTCCTCGGACAGTCCGACGAGGCGACGGCCCGCACCGTGCGGTGCACGGCGTGCACCACCTGCACCACGCACGTCGCGGCGCGGGCGGCATGACCCAGCACGCCGACGTGGTGGTGATCGGCGGCGGCCAGGCAGGGCTCGCCGCCGGTTACCACCTGCGCCGCCAGGGCCTGGACTTCGTCGTCCTCGATGCCCAGGCTACCCCCGGCGGGGCCTGGCAGCACACCTGGGACTCCCTGCGCCTGTTCTCCCCGGCCGCCTTCTCCTCCCTCCCGGGCCGCCTCATGCCCACACAGCCGGGCGAGGAATACCCGGACGCCGGGCACGTGGTGACGTACCTGAGCGACTACGAGAAGCGGTACGACCTTCCCGTGCAGCGGCCGGTTCAGGTCCTCGGCGTGCACGACGACGGCCGGCTGCTGCGGGTGGAGACCGACTCCGGCACCTGGCACGCCCGCGCGGTGATCAGCGCGACCGGCACCTGGTGGCGCCCGTTCCTGCCCGCCGTACCCGGCCGCGGGGACTTCGCGGGCCGTCACCTGCACACCGTCTCCTACCGGAGCCCGCAGGACTTCGCGGGCCGGCGGGTGATCGTCGTCGGAGGCGGCAACTCCGGCGCCCAGATCGCCGCCGACCTCGCCCACCACACCGAACTGACCTGGGTGACCCAGCGCCCGCCCCGCTACCTCGCCGACGACATCGACGGCCGCGCCCTCTTCGACGCGGCCACCGCCCGCCGCCGTGCCCTCGATGCCGGCCGCGCCGACACGGGAGGCGTCGCCTCGCTCGGCGACATCGTCGCCGTACCGCCGGTCCGTGAGGCTCGCGATGCCGGGCGGCTCAAGGCGTCGCCCATGTTCGAACGCCTCGACCGCGAGGGTGCCGTCCGGGCCGACGGCACGCGGGTGCCCGCCGACGCGGTGATCTGGTGCACCGGCTTCCGCCCGGCCCTCTCCCACCTGGCGCCCCTGGGCCTGCGCGGCCCGCGCGGCCACATCGTCACCCAGGGCACCCGGTCCGCGCAGGAGCCTCGGCTGCATCTCCTCGGCTACGGCGACTGGACGGGCCCCGCCTCCGCCACGCTCATCGGCGTCGGACGACCGGCTCGTGACGCCGCCCGTGCGATCGCCGAACTCCTCGCCGAACGATGATCCGTCCGGGGGCGCGGAGCGCGGGGCGGTGCGGCCGAGCGGACTGCCGGACTACCGGACGGCCAGCAACTGCCCCATGGCCGCCAGCACCGACGGTTCGACGCGGTAGTAGACCCAGGTTCCGCGCCGCTCGGAAGTGAGCAGCCCGGCCTCTTTGAGCTTCTTCAGGTGGTGGGAGACCGTCGGCTGGGAGACGCCGACGTCGGAGATGTCGCAGACGCACGCCTCACCGCCCTCGTGCGAGGCGACGGCCGAGAACAGTCGCAGCCGTACCGGGTCCCCGAGTGCCTTGAACATCCGCGCGGTCCGCTCGGCCTCCTCGGCGGTGAAGGGGCGCTCGCTCAGCGGGGGGCAGCACGGCACCGCGGCCTCGGGGGCCTCGGGTTCCAGAAGCGGCAGCGCCTTGACATTCGACATACGTCTATGTTGACACACGTCGAACCAGTGTGCCCGGGTTCGGCGGGCCCGGAGATGAACGGCGAGCCGGTCGGCGACGCGAGCGGCGTCCCTGCCGACCCCGCGCAGGGGGGCAGGCCGGGCGGCGAGCTGTGGCCGGCCGGGGAGAACAGGGTCGGGCTGTCGTAGTACCGCGGCCATGACCCGGACGCCTGCCCCGCCTCCAGGATCACCGGCTCCAGTCCCCGCCCGCGCTGTGCGTGAGCGGCGGCCGGCCCGGACTGCCCTCCTCCGATCACTGCGACATCGACGTGCTCCACGGATCTCGACCTCCAGATTCGATAAACGTCTATCTTGACGCTCATCGAAACAGGTGCCATGCTGGCCGCACAAGCCATTGACGAATATCAAAACAGGGAGACGAAAGGTGGCCGCCGCCCGGATCCACGGCGTCTCCACCCCCTCCCACCCCGCCCCGCGAGGAATCGAAGGAACCATCCGCCATGGAGAAGCAGAACCTGCCCGTCGTGGTCATCGGAGCCGGCCCGATCGGCCTGGCCGCCGCCGCACACCTCGTCGAACGCGGCCTGGAACCCCTGGTTCTGGAGGCCGGCGCGTCCGCCGGAAGTGCCGTCCGTGACTGGTCGCACGTCCGCCTGTTCTCGACATGGGCCGAGGTCACCGACCCGGCCGCCGAGAAGCTCCTCGCCCCGACCGGCTGGATTCGCCCCGAAGGCACGACCTACCCGACCGGCGGTGACTGGGCCGAGCGCTACCTCCAGCCGCTCGCCGACGTCCTCGGCGACAAGGTTCGCTATGGAGCGAGGGTCGCCGGCGTGGCCCGCGCCGGCCGTGACCGGATCGTCGATGCCGGCCGGGAGGAGCAGCCCTTCACCGTGCACCTCCGGACCTCGGACGGCGGCGAGGAGCGGATCACCGCCCGAGCCGTCATCGACGCCTCCGGCACCTGGTCCGTACCCGGCCCGATGGGCGCCGACGGCCTCCCCGCCCTCGGCGAGAGGGCGGCGGCCGACCGCATCGCCCACCGCGTCCCGGACCTGAGGGACCCGGCCGTACGGGCCCGGTACGCCGGCAAGCGCACAGCGGTCGTCGGCTCCGGCGCCTCCGCCTTCACCGCCCTCGCCCTGCTCGCCGACCTGGCCGGGGAGGAGGCGGACACGCACGCGGTGTGGATCCTGCGCCGGGGCATCGGCGACGCCACGTACGGCGGCGGCGAGGCCGACCAGCTCCCGGCCCGCGGCGCCCTCGGCCTGCGCGCCAAGGCGGCGGTGGAGGCAGGGCACGCGAGTGCCGTCACCGGATTCCGCACGGAGGCCGTCGAGCGGGACGGCGACCGGCTGGTTCTCGTGGCCGAGGACAGCCGCCGCCTGGACGCGGTCGACGAGGTCATCGTCCTGACCGGCTTCCGCCCCGACCTCTCCTTCCTCTCCGAACTCCGCCTCGGTCTCGACGAGCGGCTCCAGGCACCGACCGCGCTCGCCCCGCTGATCGACCCGAACGCCCACTCCTGCGGCACGGTCTACCCGCACGGCGTGAAGGAGTTGTCCCACCCGGAACAGGGCGTGTACCTGGTCGGCATGAAGTCCTACGGCCGCGCCCCCACGTTCCTCGCCATGACCGGCTACGAGCAGGTCCGCTCGATCACCGCCGCCCTGGCCGGCGACCACGAGGCGGCCGAGCGCGTCGAGCTGACCCTGCCGGAGACCGGCGTCTGCGGCGGCGCCGGCCTGTTCGACGAGCCCGACGCCGCGCAGAGCGACGAGGGCGGCGGCTGCTGCGCGGCCCCGGCCACCCTCCAGATCGGCGCCGGCGCCCCGGCCGCATCCGGCGGCTGCTGACCCTCTCCCACGCAAGGAGGTCCGCCATGTCCCGCGTACAACTCGCCCTCCGCGTCCCCGATCTCGCCGACTCCGTAGCCTTCTACACGAAGCTCTTCGGCACCGGGCCCGCCAAACTCCGCGACGGCTACGCCAACTTCGCCATCGTCGAACCCCCGCTCAAGCTCGTCCTCATCGAAGGCGAGGCGGATGGGACGACCCACCTGGACCACCTCGGCGTCGAGGTCGACAGCGCGGAGGCCGTCCACGCCGCCACCACCCGCCTCGGCGAGGCGGGCCTGGCCACGGTCGAGGAGAACGACACGGCCTGCTGCTACGCCCTCCAGGACAAGGTCTGGGTCCACGGCCCGGGCCGGGAGCCCTGGGAGGTGTACGTCGTCAAGGCCGACGCGGACACCCTCACCAAGCAGCGGGGCGCCACCCGCCGCACAGGCGCGGACGGAGCCGAGGCGAAGGAGCCCGCCGCCGCGGACGGATGCTGCTGATCCACCGATGACCGACCGCCACACCAGCGAGGCCGTGACCGGCACGGGGGACCGGTCACGGCCTCGCATCGCGCGGCCGGTGACGACCACCATCGGTGCCCGCGACGGCGGCCCCGGCGCTCAGATGTCCCGGAAGATCTCGATCTGCGCCCCGATCGAGTTCAGTCGCTCGGCCAGGTCCTCGTACCCGCGGTTGATGACGTACACGTTGCGCAGCACCGACGTGCCCTCGGCCGCCATCATCGCCAGCAGGACCACCACGGCGGGGCGCAGGGCCGGCGGGCACATCATCTCCGCGGCACGCCAGCGGGTGGGGCCCTCGACCAGGACGCGGTGCGGGTCCAGGAGTTGGAGGCGTCCGCCGAGGCGGTTGAGGTCGGTCAGGTAGATGGCGCGGTTGTCGTAGACCCAGTCGTGGATGAGGGTCTGGCCCTGGGCGGAGGCGGCGATGGCCGCGAAGAAGGGCACGTTGTCGATGTTCAGGCCAGGGAAGGGCATCGGGTGGATCTTGTCGATGGGCGCCTCCAGCTTCGACGGCCGGACGGTCAGGTCCACCAGGCGCGTGCGGCCGTTGTCGGCGAAGTACTCCGGGGTGCGGTCGTGGTCGAGACCCATCTCCTCCAGGACCGCCAGCTCGATCTCCAGGAACTCGATGGGGACGCGGCGGACCGTCAGCTCCGACTCGGTGACCACGGCGGCGGCCAGCAGGCTCATCGCCTCTACCGGGTCCTCGGAGGGGGAGTAGTCCACGTCGGCGTCGATGACCGGCATGCCGTGGACGGTGAGGGTGGTGGTGCCGATGCCTTCGACGCGGACGCCCAGGGCTTCGAGGAAGAAGCAGAGGTCCTGGACCATGTAGTTGGAGGAGGCGTTGCGGATGACGGTGACACCGTCGTGGCGGGCGGCCGCGAGGAGGGCGTTCTCGGTGACCGTGTCGCCCCGCTCGGTCAGCACGATGGGGCGGTCCGGGCGCACCTGACGGTCGACCACCGCGTGGTAGTGGCCCTCGGTCGCGGCGACGTCCAGACCGAACCGGCGCAGCGCGATCATGTGCGGCTCGATGGTCCGGGTGCCGAGGTCGCAGCCGCCGGCGTAGGGCAGCCGGAAACGGTCCATGCGGTGCAGCAGCGGGCCGAGGAACATGATGATGGAGCGGGTGCGGACGGCGGCCTCGGCGTCGATGGCCTCCATGTCCAGCTCGGCCGGCGGCACGATCTCCAGGTCGGTGCCGTCGTTGATCCAGCGGGTGCGTACGCCGATGGAGTTCAGCACCTCCAGGAGGCGGTAGACCTCCTCGATGCGGGCGACCCGGCGCAGCACCGTGCGCCCCTTGTTGAGCAGCGAGGCGCACAGCAGTGCCACGCAGGCGTTCTTGCTGGTCTTGACGTCGATGGCGCCGGAGAGGTGCCGGCCGCCGACCACCCTCAGGTGCATCGGGCCCGCGTAGCCGAGAGAGACGATTTCGCTGTCCAGCGCTTCGCCGATGCGGGCGATCATCTCAAGGCTGATGTTCTGGTTGCCGCGCTCGATGCGGTTGACGGCGCTCTGACTGGTGCCGAGCGCCTCGGCAAGCTGGGCCTGCGTCCAGCCACGGTGCTGCCGGGCGTCACGGATGAGCTTGCCGATGCGTACGAGGTAGTCGTCTGCCATGAGGTTGAGGCTATCTCAGATATGAGATGGCACCTCTCGGGGGGTCCGTTGGAGTGACGGGCCGTCAACACCGCATCAGCGATGCCTGGTCGAGCGGGTGCGCCGCCATCCGAAAGGTCCGGGCAAATCCATTGATGTCGTACGACGTCCCGTGCTGCTGCGAGTGTGCCGCGGGCCGTTCCTGCCGCCGGTCGTGATGGACCAGGAACGTTTGTTGATGTTCAGTCGTACTCCCGGGAGGATCCGGAAGCTCTTGCGGAACGTGAGGGGCATCGCGCCTCCTTCCGAGTCGCGCCGGGCGTTCCCGGCGCAAGTCGGATACCCCCGTTCCGCGCGGTGATGGCCGCGGTTCCGCGTAGTGGTGACCGTACGGGTCACCCGGGACGGGTGCCGGGTGGGGCGTACGCCACACCGCGCCCGGGCATGACCAGTCCGCCCCTATGTACTAGAGTTATCTCGACATCGAGATATCTGCCGAGGCGCACCGCAGCCGCAGGCCGCTATCGGGTCCGGTAGTAAGGGTTACCTAACTTAGCCCCACCTTAGCGGATCGGCCAGGGCGGCGTGGCGGCAGGATGCGGTGGTACGCGCACATAAATGAAGGAGACTGTCGTGTCGGCGAACAGCTTCGACGCCCGCAGCACGCTGCAGGTGGGCGACGAGTCGTACGAGATCTTCCGGCTGGACAAGGTCGAGGGCTCCGCGCGCCTTCCCTACAGCCTGAAGGTGCTGCTGGAGAACCTGCTCCGTACCGAGGACGGCGCGAACATCACCGCCGACCACATCCGCGCCCTCGGCGGCTGGGACTCGCAGGCCCAGCCGTCGCAGGAGATCCAGTTCACGCCCGCCCGCGTGATCATGCAGGACTTCACCGGCGTGCCCTGTGTCGTCGACCTCGCCACCATGCGCGAGGCCGTCAAGGAGCTGGGCGGCGACCCGAACAAGATCAACCCGCTCTCCCCGGCCGAGATGGTCATCGACCACTCCGTCATCGCGGACAAGTTCGGCACCAACGACGCCTTCCAGCAGAACGTCGACCTGGAGTACGGCCGCAACAAGGAGCGCTACCAGTTCCTGCGCTGGGGCCAGACCGCCTTCGACGACTTCAAGGTCGTACCGCCCGGCACCGGCATCGTCCACCAGGTGAACATCGAGCACCTGGCCCGCGTCGTCATGACCCGTGACGGCAAGGCCTACCCCGACACCCTGGTCGGCACCGACTCGCACACCACCATGGTCAACGGCCTCGGCGTCCTCGGCTGGGGCGTCGGCGGCATCGAGGCCGAGGCCGCGATGCTCGGCCAGCCGGTCTCCATGCTGATCCCGCGCGTCGTCGGCTTCAAGCTCACCGGTGAGCTGACCCCCGGCACCACCGCCACCGACCTCGTGCTCACGATCACCGAGATGCTGCGCAAGCACGGCGTCGTCGGCAAGTTCGTCGAGTTCTACGGCGAGGGTGTGGCCGCCACGAGCCTCGCCAACCGCGCCACCATCGGCAACATGTCGCCGGAGTTCGGCTCCACCGCCGCGATCTTCCCGATCGACGACGAGACGCTGAACTACATGCGCCTGACCGGCCGCAGCGACCAGCAGGTCGCGCTCGTCGAGGCGTACGCCAAGCAGCAGGGCCTGTGGCTGGACCCGAAGGCCGAGCCGGACTTCTCCGAGAAGCTGGAGCTGGACCTCTCCACGGTCGTCCCCTCCATCGCCGGCCCGAAGCGTCCGCAGGACCGCATCGTCCTCGCGAACGCCGCCGAGCAGTTCAAGCAGGACGTCCGCAACTACGTGGACAGCGTGGACGAGGCCGGCCAGGAGTCCTTCCCGGCCTCCGACGCCCCGGCCGTCGCCCCCAACGGCGCCCCGTCCAACCCGGTCCCGGTCACCGCCCCCGACGGCACCACCTACGAGCTGGACCACGGTGCGGTGACGGTCGCGGCCATCACCTCCTGCACCAACACCTCCAACCCGTACGTCATGGTCGCCGCCGCCCTGGTGGCCAAGAAGGCGGTCGAGAAGGGGCTGACCCGCAAGCCGTGGGTCAAGACCACCCTCGCCCCGGGCTCCAAGGTCGTCACCGACTACTTCGAGAAGGCGGGCCTGACCCCCTACCTCGACAAGGTCGGCTTCAACCTCGTCGGCTACGGCTGCACCACCTGCATCGGCAACTCCGGCCCGCTGCCGGACGAGGTCTCCAAGGCCGTCAACGACCACGACCTCGCGGTCACCTCGGTCCTCTCCGGCAACCGGAACTTCGAGGGCCGGATCAACCCCGACGTCAAGATGAACTACCTGGCGTCCCCGCCGCTGGTGGTCGCCTACGCGCTCGCGGGCTCCATGAAGGTGGACATCACCAAGGAGGCCCTGGGCGCCGACCAGGACGGCAACCCGGTCTACCTGAAGGACATCTGGCCCACCGAGGCCGAGGTCAACGAGGTCGTCGCCAGCGCCATCGGCGAGGACATGTTCTCCAAGTCCTACAGCGACGTCTTCGCGGGCGACGCCCAGTGGCAGGCGCTGTCGATCCCGACCGGCGACACCTTCGAGTGGGACGCCGAGTCCACCTACGTGCGCAAGCCCCCGTACTTCGAGGGCATGGGCATGGAGCCGGCCCCGGTCGAGGACATCTCCGGCGCCCGCGTGCTCGCCAAGCTCGGCGACTCGGTCACCACCGACCACATCTCCCCGGCCGGTGCCATCAAGGCCGACACCCCGGCCGGCAAGTACCTCACGGAGCACGGCGTCGAGCGCCGCGACTTCAACAGCTACGGCTCGCGCCGCGGCAACCACGAGATCATGATCCGCGGCACGTTCGCCAACATCCGCCTGCGCAACCAGATCGCGCCGGGCACCGAGGGCGGCTACACCCGCGACTTCACGCAGGCCGACGGGCCGGTGTCGTTCATCTACGACGCCTCCCGCAACTACATCGAGCAGGGCATCCCGCTCGTCGTCCTGGCCGGCAAGGAGTACGGTTCCGGCTCGTCCCGCGACTGGGCGGCCAAGGGCACCGCGCTCCTCGGCGTCAAGGCCGTCATCGCCGAGTCCTACGAGCGCATCCACCGCTCGAACCTCATCGGCATGGGCGTCCTGCCGCTCCAGTTCCCGGAGGGCCAGTCGGCGGCCTCCCTCGGCCTGACCGGCGAGGAGTCCTTCTCCGTCTCCGGCGTCACCGAGCTGAACGAGGGCACCACCCCGCGCACGGTGAAGGTCACCACCGACACCGGTGTCGAGTTCGACGCGGTCGTCCGCATCGACACCCCCGGTGAGGCGGACTACTACCGCAACGGCGGCATCCTGCAGTACGTGCTGCGCAGCCTGATCCGCAAGTAGGCCGCACCGCACGACGGCCGAGGGCCGCACCCCCGTCGCCGGGGGTGCGGCCCTCGCCCTTGCTGCTCGCCTGTCAGAACAGCAGGCGGTACGTGTTCCAGCCGCCGCTGCCGATCTTCACGCGGGACTTGTACGGGGACGCGGCGTTGCCGGTGCCCTTGTACAGGTACAGCGCGCCGTTCTTCTCGCGCGCGACCAGGTCCGTGATGCCGTCGATGTCGATGTCGCCGACGGAGACGATGTTGTTGTACGCGTTCCAGCCCCCACCGATCCGGGAGCGGGACGTGAACGGCGCCTTGTAGTCGCCGGTGCCCTTGTAGAGCCACAGGACGCCCGACTTGTCCTTGGCGACGATGTCGGCCTTGCCGTCACCGGTGAGGTCGCCCTTGCCGGTGATGTGGGTGTAGGCGTTCCACCCGCCGCCGACCCTGTAGCGCTGGGTCAGCTTGCCGTTGCCGTAGCCGAGGTACAGGTACAGCACACCGGACTTGTCCCGGGCGAGCAGGTCGTCCGCGGCGGCACCGCCGAGGTCGCCGGCGGAGGTGAGGCGGTCGTAGATGCCCCAGCCCTTGCCGACCGTCACCCCGTCCTCGAGCCAGCCGTAGTAGGACAGCGTGCCGCTTGTGACGTCCCACAGGCCGTCCGACGAGCCGTCGTCGTCGTGGTCTACCTGCGTCAGGAAGGTGGAGGTCTCCCACCCCCAGCCGTTGTCGATACGAGAGTCGAGGCCGCCCTCTCCGTTGGGCACGTAAGCCCAGAGGTCGCCCGCGCCGTCCACGCCGTACAGCGCGTTGACGGGGGCGTACTCGTCCTCGGCGGCGCTTGCGCCGAACTTCGATGCGTCCGACGGCTTCACGTCGACAGGTGCCTCGGAGGCGGAACGCCCGGGGTTGTCCGCAGCGACGGCGCTGCCCGCGCCGGTCGCCACCAGAGCGGCGGTGAGCGCCGCAGCCGTGGCACGCGCCAGGGCGCGACGCGTGTTCAGGCCGGAGCTTTTGGCCACGTGAGTCCTCCATTTGGTCATGTGGAAGGGATCGCGGACGGGTAAGACCGCATGATCCCCGGGTACTTCGTGATCCTTACACATGACGTTCACGCGTCAATCAGATTTACGGCGGGGGACAGGAGCGGTACAGAAGAGGTACGCAAGCGCAACGTGGGGCGTACAACCTTTTGCGGGGTACGCCGGTCACCCGGCGTACCCCGCACCGTCATTACACGGTCACCCTCACCCTCACGCCAGCAACTCCACCTCCGCCAGTGTGTGCTCGCCGTCGAGCACCAGCCGGTACTTCGCGTACGTCCCCGGCGACTTCACCGAGAACGCCCGGGTCTGCCGGTCCCAGGCGAAGGACTCGCCGGAGCGCTGGTCCAGCGTCCGCCACGTCGTCCCGTCGGCCGAGCCCTGGAGCTTCCAGCCGGTCGGGGCCTTCGCGTGGTCCGCCGGCGACGTCAGCGTGTACTGGAGGGCCTCGGTGCCCTTCTGGGACACCGGCAGGTCCACCGACGTCACGGCCGCCTCCGTCGCCGACGTGTCGTCGAACAGGGCGCCCTCGCCCTCGATGGCGTCCGCGCGCGGGGTCGGCACCTCGTCGTCCTTGGTGATCGACACAGGCGCAGCGTTCTTGCCGGTGCCCCACGAGGAGGGCTTCGAGCCCATGTCGAACTCCAGGACGCCGCCCTTCGCGATCAGCGAGTGGGGGAGCGAGGTCGAGTTCCAGCGCTTGCCGTTGACCTTCAGGCCCTGCACGTAGATGTTCTTCATGCTGTTCTTCGGGGCCTTGACGACCAGCTTGCGGCCGTTCTCCAGCTCGACGGTCGCCTTGGTGAACAGCGGGGAGCCGATGGCGTACTCGCCGCTGCCCATCACCAGCGGGTAGAAGCCGAGGGCGGAGAAGAGGAACCAGGCCGACTGCTCGCCGTTGTCCTCGTCGCCGTGGTAGCCCTGGCCGATGTCGCTGCCGGTGTACAGGCGGGAGAGCACCTCGCGGACGTTCTTCTGCGTCTTGTGGGGCTGCCCGGCCGCGTCGTACATGTACAGGGCGTGGTGGGCGACCTGGTTGGAGTGCCCGTACATGCCCATGCGGACGTCCCGCGCCTCGGTCATCTCGTGGATGACTCCGCCGTAGGAACCTTTGAACTCCGGTGAGGCCGTCTCGGGGGTGGACAAGTACTCGTCGAGCTTGTCGCCGAGGCCGTCCCGGCCGCCGTAGAGGTTGGCGAGGCCCCGGCTGTCCTGCGGGGCGGTGAAGGCGTAGCCCCAGCCGTTGGTCTCCGTGTAGTCGTAGCCCCACACGCGCGGGTCGTACTTCTCGGAGTCCACGCGCCAGTCGCCCGCCAGGTCCTTGCCCTGGAAGAAGCCGGCCTTCGCGTCGAACATGTTGACGTAGTCCTGGGCGCGGTTCAGGAAGTACGCCGACTCCTCCTTGTACCGCTTCTCGCCGGTCTCCTTGTAGAGCTTCTCGCCCATCTTCGCGATGCCGTAGTCGTTGAGGTAGCCCTCCAGCGCCCACGACATGCCCTCGTGCGTCTCGGTGCTGGTGTAGCCGAGGAACGGCGAGGTCGCCATGCCCTTGCGGCCCACGCCCGAGGACGGGGGCACGACGGTGGCGTTCTTGACGGCCGCGTCGTACGCCGCCTTCGCGTCGAAGTCGACGCCCTTGACGTAGGCGTCGGCGAACGCCACGTCCGAGGAGGTGCCGGTCATCAGGTCCGCGTAGCCGGGGGAGGACCAGCGGGAGGTCCAGCCGCCGTCCTTGTAGTGCTGCACGAAGCCGTCGACCAGCTCACCGGCCTTGGACGGCGTCAGGAAGGAGTACGCGGGCCAGGTGGTCCGGTACGTGTCCCAGAAGCCGTTGTTGACGTAGACCTTGCCGTCGACGATCTTGGCGCCGGTCTCGGTCGGGGTGTCCTCCTTGACCGCCTTGGAGAACGGGGAGGCGTACTTGTACGTGCCGTCGACCTTCTCGTGGCCCGCGTTCGGGTACAGGTACAGCCGGTAGAGGCTGGAGTACAGCGTGGTCAGCTGGTCCTGCGTGGCGCCCTCGACCTCGACCTTGCCGAGGATGCGGTCCCACTGCCGCTGGGCGTCGCGCTTGACCTTCTCGAAGGAGGCGCGCTCCGGGATCTCCTGGCGCAGGTTGTCCTTCGCCTGGTCGACGCCGATCAGCGAGGTCGCGATGCGCAGCGTCACGGTGCGGTCCCTGCCAGCGTCGAAGCGCAGGTGGCCCTTGACGCCCTCGGCGTCGCCGCCGGTGACCTTGCTGTCGAACTCGCCGTACACGAAGAGGCGGGTGGCGCCCGTGGACAGCCCGGACTTGACGTCCGAGTAGCCGCTGAAGGTGCCGTTCTCCTTGTCCAGGGTCAGGCCGGCCTTGTCCTCGACGTTGTCGAAGATCACGCTCGCGTCGTCACCGGGGTAGGTGAAGCGCATCATCGCCGCGTGGTCGGTCGGCGCCATCTCGGCCTTCAGGCCGTTCTCGAACCGCACGCCGTAGTAGTACGGCCGGGCGGTCTCGTTCTCGTGGCGGAAGGCCAGCTCGCGGTCCTCGCGGCCGGTGCCCGGGGTGCCGGAGGCGGCGGACGGCATCACCTGGAAGGTCTGTCGGTCGCCCATCCACGGGCTCGGCTCGTGGCTCGCGCCGAACGCCTGGAGCGTCGGCAGGTTGTCCGCGTTGTTGCCGCGCGCGTAGTCGTACAGCCAGCTCAGCGAACCGGCGTTGGTCACCGGCGTCCAGAAGTTGAAGCCGTGCGGCACGGCGGTCGCGGGGAAGTTGTTGCCGCGGGAGAAGCCGCCGCTGGAGTTGGTGCCCCGGGTGGTCAGCGCGTAGTCGGACAGGTGGGCCTTCGGCCGCTCCGGCTTCGCGCGCTCGATGGCCACGTCGTCCAGCCAGCCGCGGAACTTCGCCGGGCCCTTGGGGGAGTCGTACGCCACCAGGATCCGGTCGACGGTCTTGCCGGCCGCGACCGACCCGATCCCCGACCTCACGCTGTTCCACTGGTTGACGTAGAGGATCTTGGCGTCGCCCTGGCCGCGCGGTGTCAGCGGGAAGCCGTGCTGGTCCGTCGCCTTGAGGTCGCTCAGGTAGGTGCCGTCGGTGAACGCGAGGTCGACGGAGACGTTCGTGGCGTCGTAGTCGAGGTCGCCGTCCGCCATCGACGGGAAGACCTTGTACGACAGCTCCGTGCGGCGGTCGACCTTCACATCGACGTCGAAGACCTTGTTGTACGAGTAGGCCCGGCCGTCCGCGGTGTGCCGGCCCGCGTACTTGAGGGCCCGCTTGCCGGTGAAGCCGGCGCCCGCCTTGGCGGTCGGCGAGCCGCTCGGGCCGCGGTCGACGAGGGAGAGCATGTCCTCGGGGACGGGTGTGTCGGTGGCCGCGGTGGCCAGCTGGACGTCGGCGAGCTGGAGCACGCCGTCCGCGCCGTTGTTCTTGGTGATCTCCAGCCGGAAGTGCTGGAACTCGGCGGCCTCGGCGAGGTCGTACGTCTTCGTCTGGAACCGCTCGTCGAAGGACTCCCCGGAGCGGGTGTCCAGCGTCTGCCAGTTCTCGCCGTCCGTCGAGCCCTTCAGCGTCCAGTCCGCGGGGTCGCGTTCGTCGTGGTCGTTGGCCGAGGTGAGCGCGTATCTGGTGATCTTCGCGGGTTCGTCCAGGTCGAACTCGACCCAGCCGGTCTTCTCGAAGGCCAGCCACTTGGTGCCCGGCTCGCCGTCGACGAGGTTCTCCTTCACCTCCCCGCCGCCCGTGTTCTCGGCGCTGGCCCGCACATCGGTGACGTGGTCGGTCACGTTGCCCGGTATGCCGGTGCTGTAGCCGCCGTCCACGCCCGCGGACCGCTTGCCGCCGTCCGGGCCCGTGTCCACGGTGCTGAGCCAGTCCGGAACCGGGTCGTCCGCCTCGAACGACGAAGCGAACTCCCGGTCGGCCTTGGCGGGCGCGGCGGGCAGCGCGACCGCCGCACCCTGCGAACCCACCGCCAAAGCGAAGGCGGTCGTCATCACGACCGCCGGACCCCATCTGTGCCGAACTCTGTACTGCATGCCCTGGCCACCCTCCCTGCGCTGGGGACAACGTTGTCAACTCAACTGCGCAAGGACCAGTAGGGGTCAAGTGGCATGTGATGTCAAGGGCGTTGGATGTGGCGTTCGGGGCTTATGCCGGGGATTCTTCCGGCAAGTGATGCGCAGGCCACTCATATTTCCGGGAGGTCTCAACTCGGAAAAGACGTACCGCCAACCTTGCATTCGATCTTGCTCAGCTGGCGGGAAGTGGACTATACCTGTCGGCCATCGGGGGTTCAGGGGGGAACCGCGAATTCGGGACCTCCCAAGCGTCCGAACAGCACTTCCTGCACGACCCAGCGTGACCCGATCGCGGTGCCGGGGAGGATCCGGTTCACCGCCTGAGTCCTGGAGAAGGCGAGGACTTGAGCATGGGATCCACTTCCGCCGAGAACAACGGTAATGGCGTCGGCCGCCGCGATCTGATCAAGCGTTCCGCCGCGCTCGGCCTGATCTCCGTACCGACCATGAGCTTCCTCTCCGCCTGCGCGAGCGGCGGCGGGGACGACCAGGAGAAGGCCGAGGCGGGCAAGAAGTCGGCCGAGAACCCGCTCGCGGTCAACGACAGCGCCCAGATGGAGTTCGTCCTCTTCGACGGAGGATTCGGCAAGGAGTACGCCGAGGACGCCGTGAAGCTGTACGAGAAGGCCTTCCCCGAGGCGAAGGTGAAGTTCTCCGCCACGCAGAAGATCCAGTCCACCCTCCAGCCGCGCTTCAACGGCGGCAACCCGCCCGACCTCGTCGACAACTCCGGCGCCGAGCAGATGGACATGGGCGTCCTGGTCGGCAAGAAGCAGCTCACCGACCTCACCCCGCTGCTGGACGCCCCGTCCTACGACGACCCGGACAAGAAGGTCCGCGACACGCTGCGGCCCGGCATCGTGGAGATGGGCCAGTTCGACGGGGACCCGGTCTGGATCCTGTACTACGCGTACACGGTGTACGGCAACTGGTACTCGCAGAAGGCCCTGGACTCCCTCGACGCGGAGTACCCCAAGACCTGGGACGAGATGCTCGCGGTCTGCGCGAAGGCCAAGAAGAAGGGCATGGCCGGCTGGACGTACGCGGGCAAGTACCCGTACTACATCCCCTTCTCGATGTCCCC
The DNA here is from genome assembly GCF_044763415.1 of Streptomyces sp. NPDC096048. NCBI lineage: Bacteria > Bacillati > Actinomycetota > Actinomycetes > Kitasatosporales > Streptomycetaceae > Streptomyces > Streptomyces sp. NPDC096048. The sequence goes on along the minus strand of NZ_JBIWGG010000011.1, from coordinate 114,234 downwards.
GATGATCGCCAAGGTCGGCGGCGTCGAGGTGCTGAACGCCATCGACAACCTGGAGCCGAACGCCTGGAAGCACCCGGCGGTCAAGACGGTCTTCGAGGCCTGGTACGAGCTGTTCAAGAAGGGCTACATCCTCAAGGGCACCCCGGGCCTGGACCACATCCAGTCGCAGACCGCCTGGGCCAAGGGCGACGCCCTGTTCATCCCCAACGGCTCCTGGGTGGAGAACGAGTCGGCCAAGGTCATCCCCGCCGACTTCCAGCTCACCGTCTCCGCCCCGCCCGGTATCGACGACAGCGACAAGATGCCCTTCGGCACCATCTGGGCGTCCGGCGGCGAGCCCTTCATCGTCCCGGCCAAGGCGGCCAACGGCGCCGGCGGCATGGAGCAGTTGCGCATCATGCTCAGCGAGGCCTCCTCGAAGAACTTCACCAGCAAGGTGAAGTCGCTGAGCGCCTACAACGGCGGCACCGACGGCATCGAGCTGACCCCGGGTCTCAAGTCCGGCGTCGCGGCGCTGGAACTGGCCGGCGACAACGTGGTGAACCCGCGTATGCAGGACTGGTACGTGCAGCTCCAGAAGGAGAAGATCGGCGTCTCCTGCCTGGGCGAGATGATGGCCGGCCGGCTCACCCCGGCCGAGACCATCAAGAAGATCCAGGGCTACGCCGACGACGCCGCCAAGGACTCGTCGATCAAGCACTACAAGCACCAGTGAGGACGCGTCACCAGGGCCTGTCCGGCGCCACCGCGCCGGACAGGCCCTGGCGGCGCCACCCGCGCGCAGATCGGGGTCGGTAGCAATGCAGCACGGCAAGTACCGGTTCATCGTGGGGTTCCTGGCGGCCCCCCTGGGGCTGTACGCGCTCTTCGTCATCTGGCCGTTCATCCAGTCCATCTACTACTCGTTCACGGACTGGACGGGCCTGAGTCCCGAGTTCTCGATGGTCGGCTTCGACAACTACTCGCGGATGCTCGACGACGACATCTTCTGGAAGTCGTTGCAGCACAGCGTGATGTTCGCCCTGCTGGTGCCGCTGGTCACCCTCGGCCTGGCGCTCTTCTTCGCCTTCATGATCAACGTGGGCGGACGCCGCCGCCGGGGCGGCCCGGCGATCACGGGGGTCCGCGGGTCGGGCTTCTACAAGATCGTCTACTTCTTCCCGCAGGTCCTCTCCATCGCGATCGTCGCCCTGCTGTTCCAGTTCGCGTACAACCCGGACAGCGGCGCGATCAACTCCCTGCTGCGCGGCATCGGCCTGGACTCCGTCCAGCCGCTGTGGCTCGGGGATCCGAACATCGCCCTGTGGTGCGTGATGGCGGTGCTCGTCTGGTCCACCGTCGGCTTCTTCGTGGTCCTCTTCTCCGCGGGCATGGCCTCCATCCCCGCGGAGCTGTACGAGGCCGCGCTGCTCGACGGGGCCAACCGCGCCACCACCTTCTTCAAGGTCACCCTGCCGCTGCTGTGGGACACCGTGCAGTCCGGCTGGGTCTACATGGGCATCCTCGCGCTCGGCGCCGAGTCGTTCGCGGTCGTGCAGATCATGACGACCGGGCCCGGCGGACCCGACTACTCGACCACCGTGATGGTCCTGTACGTGTACCAGAAGGCGTTCCGGGACGGTCAGGCCGCCTACGCCACCACCATCGGCGTCGCCCTGCTCGTCGTCACGCTGGCCTTCGCGGCCGTCGTGATGCGGCTGGGCCGGCGCGAGCGGCTGGAGTACTGATCAGATGAAGACGACCGAGACCCCCGCCCCCGTACCGGCCGAGTCCGGCGCGCCCGTCCGCAAGAGCGACGCACCGCCCAGCGGACCACGCAAGGGGAAGAAGGAGGGCACCCCCCTCAACGTCTTCTCCCACGGCGTCCTCGTCATCTGGGCGATCATGGTCGGCATGCCGCTGGTATGGGCGGTGATGACCTCCTTCAAGGACGACGCCTCCATCTTCGGCTCGCCCTGGTCGCTCCCCGACAAGCTGAACTTCGACAACTGGTCGCGGGCCTGGTCCCAGGCCCACATGAGCGACTACTTCCTCAACACCGTCATGGTGGTGGGCGGCTCGCTCGTCGGCACCCTGGTGCTGGGCTCCATGGCGGCCTATGTGCTGGCCCGGTTCGACTTTCCGGGCAACCGGTTCATCTATTACTTGTTCATCGCCGGCATGAGCTTCCCGATCATGCTCGCGCTGGTCCCGTTGTTCTACGTGGTGGACAACATGGGGATGCTGAACACCATCCACGGGCTGATCCTGGTCTACATCGCCTATTCGCTGCCCTTCACGGTGTTCTTCCTGACCGGGTTCTTCCGCACCCTGCCCAGCTCGGTGGCGGAGGCCGCGTTCGTGGACGGGGCCTCGCACACCCGGACGTTCTTCCAGGTCATGCTGCCGATGGCCAAGCCGGGCCTGATCAGCGTGGGGATCTTCAACTTCCTGGGGCAGTGGAACCAGTACATGCTGCCGACCGTGCTGAACACGGACCCGGACAAGCACGTCCTCACCCAGGGCCTGGTGCAGCTGGCGGTCAGCCAGGGCTACAAGGGCGACTGGTCGGGCCTGTTCGCGGGCCTGGTGATGGCGATGCTGCCGGTCCTGGCCGCGTACATCATCTTCCAGCGCCAGGTGGTCCAGGGGCTCACGGCGGGCGCCCTGAAGTAGCACCTCCGCACTGGTCCGCGTGCCGCTCCGGGCATCCCGGAGCGGCACGCACACGTGTGTGCCGATATGTGTGGCGGGCACCCGGATGCGGTTCAACCTCTTGACGGGAGGCGACCCGAACGGCTCAGCTTAGAGTTCACTAGTTGGACATGGAAGGGGCCTCATCGAAGCGGCCCCTCGCGCAGGAGGTCGTCGTGGAGACTCCCGGGTCGCAGTCGTCGCTGCACCGAGCCAACCTGGAACGGGTCGTACGAGCGGTACGGCTCGCCGGGTCGCTCACGCAGGCGGAGATCGCGAGGACGACGGGCCTGTCCGCGGCGACGGTCTCGAACATCGTCCGGGAACTGAAGGACGGCGGAACGGTCGAGGTCACGCCCACCTCGGCGGGCGGCCGCCGGGCCCGCAGCGTCTCGCTGAGCGGGGACGCTGGCATCGTCATCGGCGTGGACTTCGGGCACACGCATCTGCGGGTCGCGGTCGGGAACCTCGCCCACCAGGTACTCGCCGAGGAGTCCGAGCCGCTGGACGTCGACGCGTCCGCGGCGCAGGGCTTCGACCGGGCGGAGCAGCTGGTCGACCGGCTGATCGCGGCGACCGGCATCGACCGCACGAAGATCGCCGGAGTGGGCCTCGGCGTTCCCGGCCCGATCGACGTGGAGTCCGGGACCCTGGGCTCGACCGCCATCCTGCCCGGCTGGGGCGGCACCCGGCCCGCCGAGGAGCTGCGGGGGCGGCTCGGCGTGCCGGTGCACGTGGACAACGACGCCAATCTGGGCGCCCTGGGCGAGCTGGTCTGGGGCAGCGGCCGGGGGGTGCGGGACCTGGCGTACATCAAGGTCGCCAGCGGCGTCGGCGCGGGGCTGGTGATCAGCGGGAAGATCTACCGCGGTCCCGGCGGCACCGCCGGTGAAATCGGACATATTACACTCGACGAAGCCGGTCCCGTCTGCCGCTGCGGAAACCGGGGCTGCCTGGAGACCTTCGCCGCCGCACGCTACGTGCTCCCGTTGCTCCAGCCGAGCCACGGCACCGACCTGACGATGGAAGGCGTCGTGCGGCTGGCGAGGGACGGCGACCCGGGCTGCCGTCGGGTGATCGCCGACGTCGGCCGCCACATCGGCAGTGGAGTCGCCAACCTCTGCAACCTGCTCAACCCGAGCCGCGTCGTCCTCGGCGGCGATCTCGCCGAGGCCGGCGAGCTGGTGCTCGGCCCGATCCGGGAGTCCGTCGGCCGTTACGCGATCCCCAGTGCGGCGCGTCAACTCTCCGTTCTGCCCGGGGCACTTGGGGGGCGTGCGGAGGTACTCGGGGCGCTCGCCCTCGCCCTCAGCGAGATGGGTGATTCGACGCTTTTGGACGGAAGTGCGACCGGCGCTCTGTCGGCGGCCACCCCTGCCTTCACTTAGAGCACGGATGGCACCGTTGTCATCTCGTTAAGGATTTACTTCTTGACGTCGCACGTGTGGCCGAGTTGACTTCCAGCCACCTCGGCCGCAACGACGCGGCCTCGTCAGGGAGGTTTCTGAAGTGAACACGCGTATGCGTCGTGCCGCCGTCGCCGTTGCCACCACCGCCATGGCGGTCTCGCTCGCCGCCTGCGGCAGCGCCGCGGAGTCGGACGGGAACAGCGACTCCTCGGGCTCCGCCGAGAAGAAGGGCGACGACATCAAGGTCGGTCTGCTCCTTCCGGAGAACCAGACCGCGCGCTACGAGAAGTTCGACAAGCCCTTGATCGAGAAGAAGGTCAAGGAGCTCACGAACAACAAGGGCGAGGTCGTCTACGCCAACGCCAAGCAGGACGCCACGCTGCAGGCGCAGCAGGTCGACACGATGATCACCAACAAGGTCGACGTGCTGATCGTGGACGCGGTGGACTCCAAGGCCATCGCCGGCTCGATCACCAAGGCGGAGCAGGCCAACATCCCGGTCGTCGCCTACGACCGCCTGGCCGAGGGCCCGATCGACGCCTACACCTCGTTCGACAACGTCACCGTCGGCAAGACGCAGGGCGAGGCACTCCTGAAGGCGCTGGGCGACAAGGCCAAGGACGGCCAGATCGTCATGATGAACGGGTCCTCCACCGACCCGAACGCCGCCCAGTTCAAGGAGGGCGCGATGTCCGTCCTCAAGGGCAAGGTGAACATCGGCCGCTCCTACGACACCAAGGAGTGGAAGCCGGAGAACGCCAACTCCAACATGCAGGCCGCCATCTCGGCGCTCGGCAAGGACAAGATCATCGGCGTCTACTCCGCCAACGACGGCATGGCGGGCGGCATCATCACCGCCCTCAAGCGCGCGGGCATCGCCGACATCCCGGTCACCGGCCAGGACGCCGAACTCGCGGGCGTGCAGCGCATCGTCACCGGTGAGCAGTACATGAGCGTCTACAAGTCCTACCCGCAGGAGGCCGAGGTCGCCGGCGAGATGGCCGTCGCCCTCGCCCAGGGCAAGTCGCTCGACTCCATCGCCAAGGACAAGGCCGACAGCGCCACCACCAAGGGCATCCCGACGACGCTGGTCCCGGTCGTCTCGCTGACGAAGGACAACATCAAGGAGACCGTCGTCAAGGAGGGCTTCTACACGATCGACGAGATCTGTGGCGGCAAGTACAAGGCGGCGTGCGACAAGATCGGTCTCAAGTAAGCAGCCCCGCCTCCCGTACCGCCTGAGCGCGTACGGGACCGGCTGCACGCAGCTTCCTCCGGCGCCCCGCGCCAACAGCCCCGCAAGCTAGGCGGGGCGCCGGACGGAACCCCCCCCCGAAAACTTCTGCACAACCTCCCGCCGGGTCAGGCGGCGAAGGAGATGGTTCACGTGTCCGCTACGCCCGTGCTGGCGTTGCGCGGGGTCTCCAAGCGATTCGGTGCCGTCCAGGCGCTCACCGACGTAGAGCTTGAGGTCCACGCCGGTGAGGTGGTCGCCCTGGTCGGCGACAACGGAGCCGGAAAGTCCACGCTGGTCAAGACGATCGCCGGCGTGCACCCCATCGATGAGGGATCCATCGAATGGGACGGCAAGGCCGTCTCGATCAACAGGCCGCACGACGCCCAGAACCTGGGCATCGCGACCGTCTACCAGGACCTCGCGCTGTGCGACAACATCGACGTGGTCGGCAACCTCTACCTGGGGCGCGAGATCATCAAGCGCGGCGTCCTGGACGAGGTGGAGATGGAGCGCCGCTCCCGCGAGCTGCTGGACACGCTGTCCATCCGCATCCCCAGCGTCCGCATCCCGATCGCCTCGCTCTCCGGCGGTCAGCGCCAGGTCGTGGCGATCGCCCGGTCGATGCTCGGCGAGCCCAAGCTGGTCATCCTCGACGAGCCCACCGCCGCCCTGGGCGTCGAGCAGACGGCCCAGGTCCTCGACCTCGTGGAGCGGCTGCGCGAGCGCGGCCACGCCGTCATCCTCATCAGCCACAACATGGCCGATGTGAAGGCGGTGGCCGACAAGGTCGCCGTCCTGCGCCTCGGGCGCAACAACGGCGTCTTCGAGGTCAAGTCGACCTCGCAGGAAGAGATCATCTCCGCCATCACGGGCGCCACGGAGAACGCCGTGACCCGTCGTGCGGCGCGCACCAATGGGGAGATCAAGAAGTGAGCATCGACAAGACCTCCACACCCGCCGAGGACCACACGGTGGAGAACCCCGACGCACCCGCCGCCGCGACCACCGTGGTCGACCCCCGGCTGCTGGTCCGCGAGCAGGGCTTCGCGGGCTACCTCGGCGAGTTCAAGCGCAAGATGAAGGCCGGCGACCTCGGGTCGATCCCGGTCGTCGTCGGTCTGCTGGTCATCTGGGCCATCTTCACCAGCCTGAACTCCAACTTCCTCACCGCCGGCAACTTCTCCGACATGTCCGTCGCCATGGTCGGCACGGGCATGATCGCCGTCGGTATCGTCTTCGTCCTGCTGCTCGGCGAGATCGACCTGTCCGTCGGCTCGGTCAGCGGTGTCGCGGGCGCCACCTTCGCGGTGCTGAACATCACGCACGGGATGAACGAGGTGCTGGCCCTGGTGCTGGCCATCCTCACCGGCACGGTGGCCGGCGCCATCCACGGCTTCTTCTTCGCCCGCATCGGTGTCCCGGCCTTCGCGGTGACGCTGGCCGGGCTGCTGTTCTGGCAGGGCTTCATGCTGCAGATCCTGGGCAGCAACGGCACCATCAACCTGAACTCCGACGGCATAGTCGTCAAGCTGACCAGCTACTACTTCAGCGATGTGGCCGCCGCCTACGGCCTGGCGATCGTCGTGACCGCGGGGTACTTCCTCTCCGCCTTCTTCGACAACCGCCGCCGCGAGGCCGCGGGCGTGCCGTCCCGGCCGCTGAACGAGATCATCGTCCGCACGGTGCTGCTGGCTGTCCTGGCCTTCGTCGTGGCGATCGTCTTCAACCAGTACAAGGGCCTGCCGCTGGCCGTGGTGATCTTCCTCGGGTTCCTGCTGCTCACGGACTTCGTGCTGCGCCGCACGTCCTACGGCCGCAAGGTCTTCGCGCTCGGCGGCAGCGTCGAGGCGTCCCGCCGTGCCGGTATCAACGTGGAGCTGGTCCGGATCTCGGTCTTCGCGATCGCCGGCACCTTCGCCGCGATCGGCGGACTCTTCGTCGCGTCGAAGATCGCGTCCGCCAACCAGGGCGCGGGCACCGGTGAGTTCCTGATGAACGTCATCGCCGCGGCCGTGATCGGCGGCACGTCCCTCTTCGGTGGCCGCGGCCGCACCTGGGACGCGCTGCTCGGTGTGATGGTCATCGTCTCGATCCAGTACGGCCTCGCCCTGGAGGGCATCGCCTCGCCGGTCCAGTACATGATCACCGGCGGCGTGCTGCTGGCGACCGTCGTCATCGACGCGGTCACCCGCAAGACCCAGAAGACGGCGGGACGCGCCTAGGCGCACCACCCGCCCGCCCCGGGCGCACCACCCCACCGCCCGCCCGAGCTGAGCCCTCGGGCGGGCGGTGGGCTGCCCGAGGGCGCCGCGCGGACGGCCACGCGTGTCAGGGTGCCGAGGACGACGGCCGGCGGGGCTGTCGTAGAACGGACCGCCGATGGGTAAGGCCGAACGCGTGACGTACGACGCACCGCCCGGACACGTTCCGCCACGGCGGAACATTAGACTCGGGCAGGCCCGGCAACAGCTCTACTGCAAGGAGGCACGGGTGCCGCTGCTGACCCGCATCACGGGACCGCGCGATCTGGACCGGCTCAGCCTGGAAGAGCTGGGCGGCCTGGCAGAGGAGATCCGCACCTTCCTCGTCGACGCCGTCTCCAAGACCGGCGGCCACCTCGGCCCCAACCTCGGCGTGGTGGAGCTCACCCTCGCCCTGCACCGCGTCTTCGACTCGCCGAAGGACAAGGTGCTCTGGGACACCGGCCACCAGTCCTACGTGCACAAGCTGCTCACCGGCCGTCAGGACTTCTCGAAGCTGAAGATGAAGGGCGGCCTGTCCGGCTACCCCTCGCAGGCCGAGTCCGAGCACGACGTCATCGAGAACAGCCACGCCTCGACCGTCCTCGGCTGGGCCGACGGCATCGCCAAGGCCAACCAGGTCCTCGACCGCGACGACCACGTCGTCGCCGTGATCGGCGACGGAGCCCTCACCGGCGGCATGGCCTGGGAGGCGCTGAACAACATCGCCGCCGCCAAGGACCGCCCCCTGGTCATCGTCGTCAACGACAACGAGCGCTCCTACGCCCCCACCATCGGCGGCCTCGCCAACCACCTGGCGACCCTGCGCACCACCGACGGCTACGAGCGCTTCCTGGCCCGCACCAAGGAGGTCCTGGAGCGCACCCCGGTCGTCGGCCGCCCGCTCTACGACACCCTGCACGGGGCCAAGAAGGGCCTGAAGGACTTCATCGCCCCGCAGGGCATGTTCGAGGACCTCGGCCTGAAGTACGTCGGCCCGATCGACGGCCACGACCTCGAGGCCCTGGAGTCCGCCCTCACCCGCGCCAAGCGCTTCGGCGGCCCGGTCATCGTGCACTGCCTCACCGAGAAGGGCCGCGGCTACCAGCCCGCCCTGGCGGACGAGGCCGACCGCTTCCACGCCGTCGGCAAGATCCACCCCGACACCGGCCTGCCCATCTCCACCTCCGGCGCCGACTGGACCTCCGTCTTCGGCGACGAGATGCTGAAGCTCGGCCGGGAGCGCGAGGACGTCGTCGCCATCACCGCCGCCATGCTCCAGCCGGTCGGCCTCGACAAGTTCGCCAAGGCCTTCCCGGACCGCGTCTACGACGTCGGCATCGCCGAGCAGCACGGCGCGGTCTCCGCGGCGGGCCTCGCCCACGGCGGGGTGCACCCGGTCTTCGCCGTGTACGCCACCTTCCTCAACCGCGCCTTCGACCAGGTGCTGATGGACGTGGCCCTGCACAAGTGCGGCGTGACGTTCGTGCTGGACCGCGCCGGTGTCACCGGCACCGACGGCGCCTCCCACAACGGCATGTGGGACATGTCGATCCTCCAGGTCGTCCCGGGCCTGCGCCTCGCCGCCCCGCGCGACGCCGACCAGGTCCGCGCCCAGCTGCGCGAGGCCGTCGAGGTGGACGACGCGCCGACCGTGGTGCGCTTCTCCAAGGGCGCCGTCGGCCCCGCCGTACCCGCCGTCGGCCGCGTCGGCGGCATGGACGTCCTGCGCGCCCCCGGCACCGACACGCCCGACGTCCTCCTGGTCTCCGTCGGCGCACTCGCGCCGATGTGCCTGGAGGTGGCGGACCTGCTGAACAAGCAGGGCATCTCCACCACCGTGGTCGACCCGCGCTGGGTCAAGCCCGTCGACGAGGCCATGGCCCCGCTCGCCGAGCGGCACCGCGTGGTCGTCACCGTCGAGGACAACTCCCGCGTCGGCGGTGTCGGCTCGGCCGTCGCCCAGGCCCTGCGCGACGCGGGCGTCGACGTACCGCTGCGCGACTTCGGCATCCCGCCGCGCTTCCTCGACCACGCCTCCCGCGCCGAGGTGATGGCCGAGATCGGGCTCACCGCCCCCGACATCGCCCGCCAGGTCACCGGTCTGGTCGCCAAGCTCGACGGCCGGTACGAGCGCTCCGAGGTGGACTCGGTGGAGGCCGCGCGCGACTGACGTACCACCGGATGGGCAGGTTTCACCACTCGTTGCGGTGGTGAAACCCGCCCGTCCGCGTGAATCCGCTCACGCCGGGGCATGCGCAGTACGCCCCCCTCTCGATCATGTCGGGGACGACAAGCTCGGAGGTACCCGTGAGCAACAGCAGTCTCTTCAGGACCAAGAAGATCGAGCAGTCCATCCGGGACACGGAGGAGCCGGAGCACGCGCTCAAGAAATCCCTGTCCGCTCTGGATCTGACCGTCTTCGGTGTCGGTGTCATCATCGGCACCGGCATCTTCGTACTGACCGGCACGGTCGCCAAGAACAACGCCGGGCCCTCGGTGGCGCTGGCCTTCGTCGTCGCCGGTGTCGTCTGCGCGCTCGCCGCGCTCTGCTACGCGGAGTTCGCCTCGACGGTCCCGGTCGCCGGCTCCGCGTACACCTTCTCCTACGCCTCGCTCGGTGAACTGCCCGCCTGGATCATCGGCTGGGACCTGGTCCTGGAGTTCGCGCTCGGCACGGCGGTGGTGGCCGTCGGCTGGTCGGGCTACATCCGTTCACTGCTGGACAACGCGGGCTGGCAGCTGCCCGCCTCGCTCGGCGGCCGGGACGGCGCCGAGGGCTTCGGCTTCGACATCCTCGCCGCCGTCCTGGTGCTGGTGCTCACCGGCATCCTCGTCCTCGGCATGAAGCTGTCGGCACGGGTCACCTCGGTCGTCGTCGCCATCAAGGTGACCGTCGTCCTCATCGTGATCATCGCGGGTGCCTTCTTCATCAAGGGTTCCAACTACGACCCCTTCGTCCCAAAGGCGCAGCCGGTGGAGGCGGGAGCGGGCCTCGACTCGCCACTGATCCAGCTGATGTTCGGGTGGGCGCCGGCCAACTTCGGCGTGATGGGCATCTTCACCGCGGCCTCGGTCGTGTTCTTCGCCTTCATCGGCTTCGACATCGTCGCCACGGCCGCCGAGGAGACCAAGAACCCGCAGCGCGACATGCCCCGCGGCATCCTCGGCTCCCTGTTCATCTGCACCGCGCTGTACGTCGCCGTGTCGATCGTCGTCACCGGCATGCAGCACTACAGCGAGCTGTCCATCGACGCCCCGCTCGCCGACGCCTTCAAGTCCACCGGGCACCCCTTCTTCGCCGGTGTGATCAGCTTCGGCGCCGCCGTCGGCCTGACCACGGTGTGCATGATCCTGCTGCTGGGCCAGACCCGGGTGTTCTTCGCGATGAGCCGCGACGGGCTGCTGCCGCGCTTCTTCTCCCGCGTCCACCCGAAGTTCCGGACGCCGTACCGGCCGACCATCCTGCTCGGCGTGATCATCGCGATCGTCGCCGGCTTCACCAGCCTGAGCGAGCTGGCCGAGCTGGTGAACATCGGCACGCTGTTCGCGTTCGTCATCGTCGCCCTCAGCGTGATCATCCTGCGTCGGACCCGCCCCGACCTGCCGCGCGCCTTCCGCACCCCGCTGGTGCCGCTGCTGCCGATCGTGTCGGTGGGAGCCTCGCTGTGGCTGATGCTGAACCTGCCCGCCGAGACATGGGTGCGGTTCGGCGTCTGGATGGCGATCGGCGTCGTCGTGTACTTCCTCTACAGCCGCACCCACAGCCGCATGGCCCGCGGCGAGGAGGCACCGGCCGGCACGCCCGGCACGACCGGCCCGTCCGGCCCGTCCGGCGGAGACACCCCGTAGGCCCGTCGGCTTCCGCTCCGGCCCCGCACCCCCGCCCGGGGGCCGCGGGGCCGGTCCGCGTACGCCGATGGGGGCGCCGTCACGCGGGCCGCACCGTCCGCGGCCCCGCCACCTCCGCGCCCAGCTCGCTCACCCGGCGGCGCAACTCGCGGTCGGCCGTCACGACCAGGACCGGGCGGTCGCCGGTGGCCCGGGCGACCAGGTCGACCATGTGGTCGTCCCCGCTGCCGGGTGCCGACTCCACCCGTACGCCGGGCACGGAGTCCACCCCTCGGGCCGCGCCCTCGACGACCAGGACCACCTCCACCGGGCCGGTACGCCCCGGCACACCGTCCGCCGCCAGCCGGTCCCGCAACCGTTCCGCCGCCCCGCGCCGGTCGTGCCACCACCCGTCGGGCACCGACCCGACGACGTTCGCGGCGTCGACGATCACGAGCAGGGGAGCGTGGTCGTCCACGCCGTCGTCGTTCATGCCGTCAGGGTCGCACGGCACCGTCGCGCGGGCCGTACCCGATCGACGCGGACCCGGCGGCCCCGCTTAGAGTGAAGCGGTGAACGGCGACTGGCTTCTCCTCGGCCGCGACGGCCGCCTCTGTGTCTACCTCCCGTCGGACGGTGCCGCCCTGTGGCGTGCCGAACGCGCGCCCGCCGGGCCCTGGGAGGCGCCGCGCAGGCTCGGCGGCGACCAGGAACTGCACCCCGGCCTCGCGGTCGGCCGGGGCCCCGACGGCTACGCCCATCTGGCCGCCTGGCGGCCCGTCGGGACCGGCCGGTCCGACCTCGTGCACACCACGCACTTCCGGCCGCTGCTCGCGCCCCTCGACTGGCAGCCGGCCGGCCACCCCAACAAGCAGGGCGACCGCACCGGGACACCGGCCGTCGCGGTCGACGCGCAGGGACGTGCCCACGTCTTCGTCCGCAACGGGGGCGGCGGCATGAGCATGGTGGCCCAGAAGGAGAAGGGCGGCTGGGAGCCGTGGCGGGACCTGAAGGGACGCGGCGTCCAGGAGGCGCCCGCGGCTGTGACGGGGGAGTCCGGCAGGGTCGAGCTCTACGCGGCGGTCACCGGCGGCATCCGGCACTGGCGGCAGGAGCAGCCGGGCGCGCGGCCGGTACCGGGGGAGGGCGTCGACGCGGCGGTCCGTCCGGGCACCCTGCGCGCGCTGGCCACCTCCGAGCGGTCCACCACCGTCCTCTTCACCGACGACGACACCGGTGAGCTGTGCGCCTGGCGCCCCGGCGAGAAGCCGATGCCGCTGGTGACCGCGGCCGGCCCCGGCCCCGTCTCCGCCGTCCGCTGCGAGATCGACGGCCACGACTGCACGCTGGTCGCCCAGCGCTCGGCAACGAGCGGCCGGGTCGCCTTCGCGGCGTACCCCTCGGAGCAGGAGGCGCTCGGCGCCGCGTGGACGGAGTCGGGTCCGGAGCTGCCGGCCGACGCGGTGGTGTCCCTGGCGCTGGACGCCGACGGCCGGCTGGTGGCGGCCACGCTCTCCCCGTCCACCGGACAGCTCCGCCTCACCCGCCGCAAGGACGAACCGGGCCTCGCGCTCGGTCCCTGGCACGCCGTCTGACGGGCCCTCGACGGCCCGGTGGCCGAGCCATGGGGAACGGGTGAACGAACGGCATATGATGTTCCGCGTTCGAGGGTCCCTGTCCGTGACACGGCGGGTTTCAGGAAGGTGCAGCAGGCCATGCGGAGAAGGTCGGCAGGCCCCGACGGCGCCGCCCGCCAGGTCGGGCCCGGCACCGTGGAGGGAACACGGGGCGGTGCGTCCGGACCGGCCCACGGCGACTGGCTCACCCTCGGCAGGGACGGCCGGCTCAGCCTCTACGTGCCCGCCGACGGCGGTCTGGTGCGCTGGACGGAGACCGTCGCGGGCGGCCCCGACTGGAGCGGGCCGCATTTCGTGCCCGTGGCGGGACTGACCCATCTGACGGTGGTGCAGGGAGCGGACACCTATGTCCACTTCCTCGGCCGCAGGGAGCGCGAACGCGCCGACGGCGGGCTCGGCTTGGACGTCGTGCACGCGATCCAGTACCAGACGGGACTGGCCTTCACCGAATGGCGTTCGCTCGGCAATCCGCACCGCGACCGTGAGCAGGCCCGGGAACTGGGGCCGCCGGTCGGGGCCGTCGCGGCCGACGGCACGGTGCACGTCTTCGTACGGAACGCGCTCGGTGGTCTGTCGCTGCGTCGCGAGTCCCCGAACGGCAAGTGGCGGGCCTGGGAGGACCTGCGGGGCGCCGAGACCGACGACCTGCCGGCGCCGGTCGCCCTCTCCGGGGGACGGCTGGAGGTCTGCGCCGCGTCCGCGTCGGGTGTCCTCGTCTGGCGCCAGACGGCGGCCGGCGGCGACTTCGCGGGCCCCCGCGGCTTCGCCCTGCGTCCCGTGCCGGGGACGGTCAGCGCACTGGAGACGGGGCCGGAGCGGGCGACGTTCTTCTGGACCGACGCCGAGAGCGGTGGCGCGGCCGCGTGGCGGGACGGCGACTGGCCCGCCGTGCTGGGCGGATCGCCGGCCGGGCAGGGGTACGCGTCGCTGCGCACGGCGGTCGACGGCTACGACTGCGTCGTACTCGCCCACCGAGACCGGGACGGCTCCGTGGTGCTCGGCATGGGCGGCACCGAGAACGAGGCCGGCGGGTTCTGGTGGTACGCGCTGGCCGAGTCCTGCCAGGGCGTACCCGCTCTCGCCCGGGACGGGCGCGGGCGGGTGGTGATGGCGCTGATCGGACCCGAGGGTGCACCGAAGGTGGCCCGTCAGGACGACGGCGCCGGCCTCTCCTTCACCCGGTGGCACACCCTCGGGCACTGAGCGGCCGGCGCCGTGGCGCCCGAGGTCAGCCGCCCGTCGCGGGCGACTTCTTCGCGGACTCGGGAATCTCGGAGTCCGAGCGGACGGCCTTCCACAGTTCGGTCGCCTGAGGCTCGGCGGCGACGACCCGGTTCGGGTCGGTCTTGTCGTACGCCACCGGCAGCATGATCGTCTCCATGGTGGCGGGGTCGACCCCGTTCATGCTGCGTGCGAAGTCCGCCAGGCTGGTCAGCGAGGCCAGTTCGGAGTCGGTGGTGAGCGCCGAGGTCAGCGTGTCGGCGATCTTGTACGTCTTGGTGGGGCTGCCCAGCAGGTCCTGCTTCTTGACCTCGCTCAGCAGCGCGATCAGGAACTCCTGCTGGAGCCCGATGCGGCCGAGGTCGCTGCCGTCGCCCACCCCGTGCCGGGTCCGTACGAAGGCCAGGGACTCGGCGCCGTCCAGGGTGTGGGTGCCGGCGCTCAGGTCCAGGCCGCTGGCCTTGTCCTTGATGGGCTCGTCGATGGTGACGGGCACGCCGCCGATCGCGTCGACCAGTCCCTTGAAGCCGGCGAAGTCGATCTCGACGTAATGGTCCATGCGGACGCCGGACATCTTCTCCACCGTCTTGACCACGCAGGCCGGTCCCGCCAGTGAGTACACGGAGTTGAACATCACGCGCTTCGCCTCCGGGAGGGCGGAGCCGTCGGACTTGGCGCACTCCGGGCGGGTGACGAGGGTGTCGCGGGGGATGCTCACGGCGACGGCCTGCTTGCGGCCCTCGGGTATGTGCACCACCAGGGCGGTGTCCGAACGGGCGCCGGAGACCTTGCCGGTGCCGAGCGAGGCGTTGGCTCCGGCGCGCGAGTCCGACCCGAGGACCAGCAGGTTCTGTCCCGAGGTGGGCAGTTTCTCGGGGCGGTCCTCACCGAGGGCCTTGTTCAGGTCCACCCCGTCGATGTTTCCGTTCAGGCCGCTGTAGAGCCAGTAGCCGGTGCCGCCGGAGGCGAGCAGGAGAACGACGAGGGACAGCAGGACGATCCGTCCCCAGCGCCTGCGGCGGCGTGGCGCTCGGCGACCGCCGCCTGGCGCGGCCCGGCGGGCACGCCGGGGCTCCGTGGTGGCGCTGTGGCTCATGGTGTTCGGTTCCTCTCCTCACGGGCTCCGCGCGGCGGAGTCGCAGGGCCCGGGTGGGGGGAAGCCGGTCCACTATGCGGTCATGTCGGTGCGAGAACTATATGCGCCTACTCCTACGGAATTTGCGAGCGCGGAACCATAGCGCGTTACAGCGATGGACACCACATTAACTGGCCTTGACCAACCTTAAGGGTGACATAAGATGTGGCGGGCCTGTGAACCGTGGTGAGGGGGGCTTCGCCGACGGTCAGGGGTGCCGGTGAGGCCGAGGCGGTTGAGGGGGCCGCGGGTGCACCAGGTAGGGGTGGGGTGTCCAGTAGGGACTGTTGGTGAGCCCGCTGGGCGAAATGTCTTGGTAGGAGTACGAGTTGGTGGATCGTCCGCGTCTGAGCATCGTCGTGCCCTTTCAGGACGTCGAGGCCTATCTCGCCGAATGCCTGGAGTCGATCGCGCGCCAGTCGTTCCGCGACTTCGAGGTGATCCTCGTCGACGACGGCTCCACCGACGGCTCCTCGCGGATCGCCGCCGACTTCTGCGCCGCCGACCCGCGCTTCCGCATGATCCGCCAGGAGCCCCAGGGCCCGGGGCACGCGCGCAACACCGGGCTGCGCGCCATGCACCCCCAGGGCGAGTTCCTGGCTTTCGTCGACGGTGACGACGTCATCCCCGAGTACGCCTACGGACTGCTGGTCCGCACCCTGGAGGGGTCCGACTCGGACTTCGTCTCGGGCAACGTGCAGATGATGAACTCCACCAAGAAGTGGCAGTCGCCGCTGCACAAGGGCCCGATGCAGAAGAACCGGCGCGGCACGCACATCACCAGGTTCGAGGCGCTCATCTACGACCGCACCGTCTGGAACAAGATGTTCCGGCGGACCTTCTGGGACTACCACTACATAGCGTTCCCCGAGGGCGTCATGTACGAGGACTCCTGGGTCAACATGTACGCCCACTTCCGCGCCGCCAAGGTCGACGTCATCACCGACATCGTCTACTTCTGGCGCCGGCGCGAGGGCGGGGCCGCGCCGTCGATCACCCAGCGCCACACCGAGCTGTCCAACCTGCGCGACCGGGTCGCGGCGGTGCGGTCGGTCAGCCGTTTCCTGGCGGAGCGGCGCTCGCGGCAGTACGAGGAGAGCAAGCGCAAGTACGACCTCGCCTGCCTGAAGTCCGACCTGATGCTGCACCTCAAGGTGCTGCCGGACGCGGACGAGGAGTACCGGCAGTCGTTCATGCAGTGGGCCAACGAGTTCCTCGACGAGACCGACCTCACCATCATCGACGAACTGCCCGCGGACGCCCGGGTCAAGTGGCTCCTGGTGCGCGAGTGGCGACTGCCCGAACTCATGGAGGTCATCGAGTTCGAGCGCCGGGGCGGCCCGATGCCGGTCCAGCGGCGCTTCCACCGCTATCTCAAGTACCCCTACCTCGGGGACCGCGGGGTCGGCCTCGACAAGAAGGCGTTCCGGCTCGACAAGGAACTCTCCCTGCACGGTTCGCTCAGCGGGGCCCGCTGGAGCACCAACGGCCACCTGCTGACCCTCACCGGGACCGCGTACGTGCGCTACATCAACGTGCACAAACGGCACATGTCGGTGAAGGCCATCGCTCTGCGGAACAAGAAGCAGGGCCGCATGGTGATCACCACGGCGAAGACCACCTACGCGCCGCAGGCCACCGAGTCCTCCAACCAGAATCGTTACTGCTACGACTGGGCCGGCTTCGACGCCCGCATCGACACGACCCGCCTCAAGCGCAAGGGCCAGTGGGTCGAGGGCACCTGGGACGTGGCCGCCGGTGTCCTCAGCCGGGGGCTGTTCCGCTACCGCGGCATCGACCGGGGCGGCGCGGGCAGCGCCGCCAACCCCCCGTACCGGTACGTCGACAAGAACACCCGCATCCTCCCGGTCTTCCTCCAGGGCAAGCTGAAGCTGCGGGTGGAGATCGTGCGCTGCCGGATCACCGGCCACCGCGTGGTCGGGGACCAGCTGGAGCTGCGCGGGGTGTACCTCGGCCCGAAGGTGCCCGAGTGGGGCAAACTGCGCGTCACCAGCCTGAGCGGCTCGGGCCAGCACGACGGGCGGGTGTACTTCACCCCGGGCGGCGAGGGCTGGTGCACCTTCGCGGCCAGGCTGCCACTGCGCTCGCTGGTGCCGGCCTTCCGGGCCGACGCCCAGGCCGACACGGACATCCCGCAGTCCTGGAGCATGGGCAGCAACGGCTGGAAGACGACCCTCCACGTGGAGGGCCGCAAGGCGGCCATCTACCCGGTCATGGCCGAGGAGACCCCGGACGGGCACTACCGCATGCCCGCCTCCCTGCAGACCCGCGAGGGCGACCGGGAGGTCGTCGTCCACCGCAACGGCTCGGGCTACCTGGTGCTCTTCGAGCGGGCCACCCTGCCCACGGCGACGGCGTTCGCCTGGCGCGAGGACGGCTCGCTGGAGATCCACGGCCGGTACCTGGCCGCTGACCGGCTCTCGCCTCGGGAGTACCAGGACGCGCACCTGGTGGTCCGCTCGCGGGCGCACGGCGCCGAGCGCGAGATCCCGATCGAGTGGAACGGCAACGAGTTCCGCTGCCTGCTCAGCCCGGCCGCCATGCGGACGCTGGCCGGGGACATCCCGCTCGCGGCCGGCCGCTGGGACTTCTTCCTGCGTCGGCAGGACCTCTCGGCGGTGGCCCGCGAGGACCGCCTCGAGGACCTGATGGTGAAGACCGAGCAGGACATCATCGACGCCCTCCCCCAGGAGCACGAGGAGAACGAGCGGCGCTACGACCTCCAGGCCGAGGCGTACGACCGGTTGTCCCTGCTGGTCCACTCGGCCATGCCCGACCACGCCCGCGGCCCGTACCGTCAGAAGCTGCTGCGCACCAAGGCGTACCCGGCGGCCCGCCGGCAGCGCGTGCGCCCCGCCGTCCTCTTCGACGCCTTCAAGGGCACCCAGTACTCGGACAGCCCCCGGGCGCTGCACGAGGAACTGCTCCGGCGCGGTACCGACCTCGAACAGCTCTGGGTGGTGCGCGACGACCAGGTGGAGGTGCCGCCCACCGCGATCCCGATCCGCATGTGGTCGCCCGAGTGGTACGAGGCCCTCGCCACCAGCCGCTACGTCGTGGCCAACAACCACCTCCCGGACTGGTTCCAGAAGCGGGACGGCCAGACCGTCGTCCAGACCTGGCACGGCACCCCGCTGAAGAAGATCGGCCACGACATCGAGTCCATCCACTTCGCCGACCAGCGCTACCTGGAGCGGGTCGAGAAGGAGGTGCGGAACTGGGACATGCTGGTCTCGCCCAACAGCTTCTCCACCCCGATCCTCCAGCGCGCCTTCGGCTTCCCCGGCGAGATGGTGGAGTCGGGCTACCCGCGCAACGACATCCTGCGTCTGCCCGGCACCGAGCGGCGGGAGCAGGAGATCCGGCGCCGGATCGGCCTGCCCGAGGGCAAGCGGGTCGTGATGTACGCGCCCACCTGGCGCGACGACCAGTACTACGCGCCCGGCAAGTACAAGCTGGACTTCCGCATCGACCTCGAGGACGCCCGCGCCAGGCTGGGCGCCGAGCACGTACTCCTGGTCCGCCGCCACCCCAACGTCGTGGACCCGGTGCCGGGGGCCGGCGACGGATTCGTCTTCGACGTCTCCGACTACCCCGACATGGCCGACCTCTCCCTGATCACCGACGTGATGATCACGGACTACTCGTCCCTGATGTTCGACTACGTCAACACCGGGCGCCCGATCCTCTTCTTCACCTACGACCTGGACCACTACCGCGACACCCTGCGCGGCTTCTACTTCGACTTCGCGAGCAGCGCCCCGGGCCCCCTCCTGGACACCTCCGAGGACCTGGTGTCGGCCGTCGAGCAGATCGACCGGATCCAGGACGCCTACGCCGAGCGGTACCGCTGGTTCCAGCGCGAGTTCTGCGACCTGGACGACGGGTACGCCGCCGCGCGGCTCGCCGACCGGATGCTGGTGGCGGGCGGTGACCTCGCGCCCGGGCAGGCCCAGGCCCCGGCCGTCGGGACCGTCGACACCCGGCAGACCGGGCGCCCCATGACACCGGTCCAGGGGAGTGCCGGGAACTGGTTCACCGCACCGCGCCGTTCGGCGCAACCCGAGCCCGCCGCCGCCGGGCGGCAGGTCGGTTCGGTGCCCGCGCAGCCCGGCCCGGCGCACACCACCACGCCGCAGCAGGCGCACCTGGCGCAGGAGCAGCCGTACCTGCCGCAGCTCATGCCGGCGGAGCCCGACCGGCCCGCCGAAACGTTTGCGCAGGCACCGGCCCCCGAGGGCCGGACCTACGAAGGCGCGATCGTATGACGCCGACGGCCCGGCCGGGCGGCGGTACCGGGGCGCTCGCGGCCGCGCCGGAAGGCACCGGCGCCCCATGACCGCACCGTCGTCCGCCTCCCCGGCGCCCGGCCCGCCCCCCGTCCGCGGTGGGGGAGCCGGGCGCCCCTTCGGCGTCGGCTCAGCCGGCGTCCACCCGCATCAGCAGCGCCCGGTGGTCGGAGACCCCGGTGTCGCGCACCGTGCAGGAGGACCGCGGCAACCCGGTGAAGAGATAGTCGAGTTTGTGACCGGACACATGGGTCGGACGGCCCGAACGGTCGGCGCCGGAAGCCTGGTCGCACTCCCGGAAGGCACCGTAGGCGGCGGACGGCCACACCCAGCCGGACCGATTGCGGGCACCCGGCGGCTTCAGGTTGAAGTCGCCGCCGAACACGGTGCGCCGTCCGGGCACCGCCGCGACCAGCGCCTTCAACTGGTCGTCGCGGTACTCCCGGTCGGGGTGCGCCCGGTCGCTGCCGGGAAGGCTCAGATGGGCGTTGCACACCCGGACGTCGAACGCCGCGACGGTCGCGCACAGGACACCCCGCCGCAGTCCCACCTCGGGCTGGCGCGTGGCCACCGACCGCACCGAGGACAGCGGGTGGGCCGAGAGGACCGCGAGCCCGGCCGTGCCCCGGCCGCCTCCCGCACAGTCGATCGTTCCGCCGCGCCCGCGGCTGTCCCGCCAGGTGTAGGGCCGGAAGGACAGCCGCCAGGAACCGCCGAGCGCCTCGCGCACCGACTCGGCGTGCGTGGCGCAGGCCTCCTGGAGCAGCACGACGTCGGCCCCGGCGTCGACGAACCGCTCCACCGCGAGCCGCTTGGCCGAGGCGCTGCCGGTGTCCGCGCAGCCCCACTGCTCGACGCCGCACATGTTCCAGGTCGCCACCGTCAGCGCGCGGTCGGCGGTCAGGGACCGGGCCGTGCCCGTGGCGGCCCGCACCAGCACCGCGGCGAGGACGGCCGACAGCGCGAGCACCGAGGCCAAGACGATCAGCCCGCGACGCCGGCGAAGGCCGGGCGGGAGCGAAGGGGCCGCGAGAGACATCACGACATCATGTCCGATCAGATGATTCGGAGCCAATCCGACGATCTGTCCCCGAAACTGGAGTTCCGTACATGTCCAAAGCACCCTCGAGCGGGCGAAAGCTGTTCAACGGGATCGAGGCGTCGGGTGCGTTCCCGGTCGAGTACCGGTTCTCCCACGCCAAGAGCGGCAACCGCCACCTCGTCGTCGTGTTCGCCAACTTCTCGGCGCCCGAGGACTACGGCTGGTCCAACGGCGTCTTCGACAACGTACGCGCGAACATCCTGTGGATCCGCGACCGTTTCGACGGGATGAACGCCTACTACCTGTGCCGGAACATGGACTTCGGCCTGGCGGACTCGGTGCAGAACCTCATCTCGAACGTCATGCGCTCGCTGGGGCTCACCCCGGACCAGGTCACCCTCTGGGGCGGCTCCAAGGGCGGCAGCGCCGCACTGTACTTCGGACTGCGGTACGGCTACCGGAACATCGTGGGGATCGTCCCGCAGTTCCTCGTCGGCGACGCCCTGGAGAAGCGGCACCCGAAGGTCTCGGCCTACATGCTCGGCGAGGGGGCGCCCGCGCACAACGCCCGGGTCCTGGACGCGCTCCTGCCGGACCTGGTGCGCAGCCGGGCCAACCCCGGGGCCAACATCTACGTGCTCTCCTCGCCGCAGGACGAGCACTACGCCGTGCAGGTGGAGCCGTTCCTCGGCATGTTCCAGGGCTACGAGAACTTCAACTTCATGTACAGCGAATCGCCCACCATCACCGGCCACGCCACGGTGACGCGGCGGAACGTCCCGGCCCTGGTCGGCCTGCTGAACCTGCTGGCCGACGGCTACGCCCCCCGCCTTGGGTTCGTGCGCCACGCCGCCGAGGAGTTCGACCGCGACCAGTCGGGCATCGAGGCCTACCTCTCCGCCACTTCCAAGGTCCAGGGCGCCGACGCCTTCGCGCCGCCGGTGGTCACTTCCCCGGGCTTCAACAGCGAGGCTCCCGCCACCGGTCTCTTCTTCACCGGGCTCGCCCCGGGCGCGGTGCGGGTGAGCATGTGGCGCGACGGCAAGTTCCTGGCGTCCCCGGAGGTCGCGGCCGACGGCACCTGGTCCTGGCAGCCGGCCAAGCCGTGGGCCACGGGGAACCACCTGGTGAAGATCTTCGCGGTGGACCGGGCGGGCTTCCACTCCAGCCGGGTCGAGGTCCCCTTCACGGTGGTGGACGCCCCCGCCGCGGGCCCGGCCGCGCCCGCCCCGCCGGCCGTCTCGGTGCCGGCCCCGCAGCAGCAACTGGGGACGTCCGTCGCCTTCCACGGCACCGCGCCGGGCGCGACCCAGGTGGGCTTCCGGGAGAACGGCGTGCTCCTGGGCGCGGCGGCCGTCGCGCCGGACGGGATCTGGGGCTGGGACCCGGGCTGGCCGTGGCCGGCCGGACCGCACCTGGTCGAGGTCGTCGCGGTGGACGCGAACGGCGTGGAGTCCGCTCCCGCCCCGGCCGCCTTCACGGTCGTGGACCTGTCCGTGCCCGTCGGCCACCTGCCGCCGCGGTACTGAGCACCCGCCGATCACAACGACTCCACGAGTGGAAAGCCGCCCATGCCCAAAGCAGCGTCGAAGGCGCGTCAGATCGTCACCGGGATCGACACGTCCGGTGCGCGCCCGGTCGAGTACCGCTTCACCCACGCGAAGAAGGGGAACCGCCATCTGACGGTCGTCTTCGCCAACCTCGCGGCACCCGACGACTACGGCTGGTCCACCGGCACCCTCGACGACCTGCGGTCCAACATCCTCTGGATCCGCGACCGCTTCGACGGTGGACTGACGTACTACCTGTGCCGGGAGATGGACTTCTCCGTCGAGCGGTCCGTCATCGACCTGATCGCGAAGGTCGTGTCGGCCCTCGGCCTGACCCCGAACGACGTGACGCTCTGGGGCAGTTCCAAGGGTGCCAGCGCGGCCCTCTACTTCGGGCTGCGCTACGGCTTCCGGAACATCGTCGCGTGCGTGCCCCAGTTCCGTATCGGCACCTTCGTGCGCGAGGTCTATCCCAAGGTCGGCCGCTCCATGCTCGGCGAGGGGCTCCCCGAGGAGAACGCGCGGGTCCTGGACGCGATCCTGCCCGACCTGCTGAGGGCGGGCGCGAGTCCCGAGGCCAACATCTACCTCGTGTCGTCGCCGCAGGACGAGCAGTACCGGGACCAGGTCGAGCCCTTCCTCGAACTGCTGCGGCGCTACCCGAACTTCAACTACCTCCACAGCGAGTCCCCGTTCATCAGGGAACACAACCAGGTGACCCTGCGGAACGTGCCGCTCCTGATGGGGATCGCCTACCTGCTGGTCGAGGGGATCACCCCGCGGCTCGGTCTGACCCGGCACGGCTACGAGCAGCCGGAGCGGGACACGTCGGCCATCGACGACTTCCTCGGCTCGACCGCCAAGGTCAAGGAGAGCACGGCGTTCCTGCCGCCCGTGGTGACCGTCCCGGCCGCCGGTGGACAGCTGCCCCGGACGGGCTCGCCCTTCACCGGGCTCGCCCCGGGCGCGGTACGGGTGAGCCTGTGGGAGAAGGGCAAGTTCCTGGCCTCGCCGCCGGTCGCCGCCGACGGGACCTGGTCCTGGGCGCCGGCCGGACCGTGGGCCGAGGGCGAGCACCGCGTCAAGATCTTCGCGGTGGACCCGGCGGGCTTCCACTCGGCGACGACGGAGCTCCGCTTCACGGCGACGCCCGGCACCGGGCCCGGCACCATGCCGACGCCGGGCGGCCCCGGCCCGGCCGCGTCGGCGGCAGGGCCCGTGGCCGCGGGCGTGCGGCCGCCCGTCGTGTCCCTGCCAGCGGCGCATCAGCAGGTGCCAGGGACGGCGGTCGGCTTCCGCGGCATCGCCCCCGGCGCGGTGCAGGTCCGCTTTCGCGCGGGCGGCGTGCTGCTGGGGGCGAACCGCGTCCGGCCGGACGGGACCTGGGCCTGGGAGCCGGGCGGCCCGTGGCCGCAGGGCCCGCACCTGGTCGAGGTCGTCGCGGTGGACGCCGACGGCGCGGAGTCCGTGCCCGCCCAGGTCCCCTTCGCCGTCGCCCCCGCGGCCGCACCGGCCGACTACTTCACGCCGCGGTACTGACCACCGCCGCGACCGCCGCCGAACAACTCATGAGTGGAAGCCACACATGCCCAAAGCACCGTCGCAAGCACGCGAACTGATCAACGGGATCGACACCTCCGGTGCCTATCCCGTCGAGTACCGCTTCACGCATGCCAAGGGCGGCAACCGCCATCTCGTCGTGGTCTTCGCCAACTTCGGCGTCACCGACGACTACGGCTGGTCGAACGGCGTCCTCAACCCGGTGCGGGCCAACATCCTGTGGATCCGAGACCGGTTCAACGGCATGCGGAGCTACTACCTGTGCGAGGGGATGGACTTCTCCCTGGAGCAGTCCGTGATCGGCGTCATCTCCAAGGTGATGAACGCCCTCGACCTGACCCCGGACCGCGTCACGCTGTGGGGCGGCTCCAAGGGCGGGAGCGCGGCCCTCTACTTCGGCATGCGCTACGGGTTCGGCAACATCGTCTCCATCGTGCCGCAGTTCCTCATCGGCACCTACATCAGCACCGTCCACCCGAAGACCGCCCGCTTCATGCTGGGGGAGGGAACGCCCGAGCGACACGTCCGGACGCTCGACGCGATCATCCCGGACCTGGTGCGCTCGGGCGTCGCCCGGCAGGCCAACATCTACCTGCTCTCCTCGCCGCAGGACGAGCAGTACACGGAGCAGGTCGAGCCGTTCATCGGGCTCTTCCAGGGCTACGACAACTTCAACTTCGTCTACAGCGAGTCGCCCTACATCACCAAGCACTCCGAGGTCACCAGGCGCAACGTCCCCTTCCTGATGGGCCTCGTCAACATGCTCGCCGACGGGCTGCCGCCGCGGCTCGGCCTGGTGCGCAACGGGTACGAGGAACCCGACCGCGACACCTCGGCCATCACGGCGTACCTCTCCGACACCTCCCGGGACAAGCCCTCCGCCCTCGCCCTGCCGGTGGTCACCCACCCGGTGGCGAACTCCGAACTGCCCACCGACGGTGTGTACTTCACCGGGATCGCCCACGGTGCCGTACGCGTGAGCCTGTGGGAGCACGGCAAGTTCCTGGGCTCGCCTTCGGTGGCCGCGGACGGCACCTGGTCCTGGAAGCTGAGCAAGCCCTGGAGCAAGGGCAAGCACCAGGTGAAGGCCGTCGCCTGGGACGCCGCCGGAGGCCACACCAAGGGTGTCCTCGTCCCGTTCACCACCGTGGCCGGCGCCGCGGCAGCGGCCGGTACCGCGATCCCGGCCCAGCCGACGGCGCGTTTCGACGCGGCCCCCCTGGGCGGTCACCTGCCGGCGCCGACGGTCCAGTCCCCGGTGGCGTACGAGCAGATCGGATCGTCGGCCGTGCGCTTCACCGGCCTGGCCCAGGGCGCGGCCCAGGTGGGGTTCAGGGCGGGCGGCACCCTCCTCGGCGGGAGTCCGGTCGCGGTCGACGGACGCTGGGCCTGGGACTCCGGCTGGCCGTGGCAGGAGGGGCGGCACACGGTGGAGGTGTTCGCCGTGGACGCGGTGGGTAACGAGTCCCCCGCCACGCTGGTCCCCTTCGCCGTCGCGCACGTGACGGCGGGCGCGACGCCCTACGGCTACTGACCGGCCCCACGGCTACTGACCGGTCCCACGGCCACTGTCCCGCCCCACGGCACGCGAGAGGGCCCCCGCCGCGCGGCGGGGGCCCTCTCCTCGTCGTACGGAGACGACGCGGGCGGAGACTACGCGGGCACGCTCGCCACGCCCGTCTCCAGGAACCGCTTCCCGTTCACCCGCTCGGCGACGCCCTCGCGGTCCAGGTACGGCGTGATGCCGCCCAGGTGGAAGGGCCAGCCGGCGCCGGTGATCAGGCAGAGGTCGATGTCCTGCGCCTCGGCGACGACGCCCTCGTCGAGCATGAGGCCGATCTCCTGGGCCACCGCGTCCAGGACGCGGTCGCGGACCTGCTCCTCGGTCAGGACGGAGTCGCCCTGCTTGAGGAGCGCGGCGACCTCCGGGTCCAGCTCGGGCTTGCCGCTGTCGTAGACGTAGAAGCCGCGCTTGCCCGCCTCGACGACCGCCTTGAGGTTCGGGGAGACCGTGAAGCGCTCGGGGAAGGCCCGGTTGAGGGTCTCCGAGACGTGCAGGCCGATCGCCGGGCCGACCAGTTCGAGGAGGACCAGCGGCGACATCGGCAGGCCGAGCGGCTCCACCGCCTTCTCCGCGACCTCGACCGGGGTGCCCTCGTCGATGACGTTCTGGATCTCGCCCATGAAGCGGGTCAGGATGCGGTTCACGACGAACGCCGGGGCGTCCTTGACGAGGACCGCGGTCTTCTTCAGCTTCTTGGCGACGCCGAACGCCGTGGCCAGCGACGCGTCGTCCGTCTGCTCGCCGCGGACGATCTCCAGGAGCGGGAGGATCGCGACCGGGTTGAAGAAGTGGAAGCCGACGACCCGCTCGGGGTGCTTCAGCTTCGACGCCATCTCCGAGACGGAGAGCGACGAGGTGTTGGTGGCGAGGATCGCGTGCGCGGGCGCCACCGCCTCGACCTCCGCGAACACCTTCTGCTTGACGCTCATCTCCTCGAAGACGGCCTCGATGACGAAGTCCGCGTCCGCGAAGCCCTCGGCCTTGTCCAGGACGCCGGAGACCAGGCCCTTCAGCCGGTTCGCCTTGTCCTGGTTGACGCGGCCCTTGCCGAGCAGCTTGTCGATCTCGGCGTGGACGTAGCCCACACCCTTGTCGACGCGCTCCTGGTCGATGTCGGTCAGGACGACCGGCACCTCCAGGCGGCGCAGGAACAGCAGCGCGAGCTGGGAGGCCATCAGGCCGGCGCCGACCACGCCCACCTTGGTGACCGGGCGGGCCAGCGACTTGTCCGGGGCGCCCGCGGGGCGCTTGCCGCGCTTCTGCACCAGGTTGAAGGCGTAGATGCCGGAGCGCAGCTCGCCGCCCATGATCAGGTCGGCGAGCGCCTGGTCCTCGGCGTCGTAGCCCTGCTGGAGGTCGCCGTTCTTGGCGGCGGCGATGATGTCCAGCGCGCGGTAGGCGGCCGGGGCGGCGCCGTGCACCTTGGAGTCGGCGACGAAGCGGCCCTTGGCGACGGCCTGGTCCCAGGCCTCGCCGCGGTCGATCGCCGGACGCTCGACGGCGATCTCGCCCTTGAGGACGGACGCCGTCCAGATCAGCGACTGCTCCAGGAAGTCCGCGCCCTCGAAGATCGCGTCCGCGATGCCGAGCTCGTAGACCTGCTTGCCCTTGAGCTGCTTGTTCTGGTTGAGGCTGTTCTCGATGATGACCGAGACGGCCTTGTCGGCGCCGATCAGGTTCGGCAGCAGGGTGCAGCCGCCCCAGCCGGGGACCAGGCCGAGGAAGACCTCGGGGAGGGAGAAGGCGGGGAGCGCGGCCGAGACCGTGCGGTACGCGCAGTGCAGGCCGATCTCCACGCCGCCGCCCATCGCGGCACCGTTGTAGTAAGCGAAGGTCGGCACGGCCAGCTGGGACAGCCGCTTGAAGACGTCGTGGCCGCCCTTGCCGATGGCCAGCGCGTCCTCGTGCCGCTTGAGCAGCTCGACGCCCTTGAGGTCGGCGCCGACCGCGAAGATGAACGGCTTGCCGGTGACGCCGACGCCGACGATGTCGCCGTCCGCGGCCTCCTTCTCGACCTGGTCGATGGCGGCGTCGATGTTCGCCAGCGACTGGGGGCCGAGGGTGGTCGGCTTGGTGTGGTCGTGACCGTTGTCCAGGGTGATCAGGGCGAAGCGCCCGGCACCGAGGGGGAGGTCGAAGTGGCGTACGTGCGCCTGGGTGACGACCTCGCCCGGGAACAGCTCGGCCGCGCCCTTCAGAAGCTCTGCGGTGGTGGTGCTCACTTGTCCCCCTCGAAGTGCGGGTTCTCCCAGACGACCGTCGCGCCCATGCCGAAGCCGACGCACATGGTGGTCAGGCCGTAGCGGACGTGCGGCTGCTCCTCGAACTGGCGGGCCAGCTGCGTCATCAGGCGGACGCCCGACGAGGCGAGCGGGTGGCCGAAGGCGATGGCGCCGCCGTACTGGTTGACGCGCGCGTCGTCGTCGGCGATGCCGTAGTGCTCCAGGAAGGCGAGGACCTGGACGGCGAAGGCCTCGTTGATCTCGAACAGGCCGATGTCGTCGATGGACAGGCCGGCCTGGGCCAGGGCCTTCTCCGTCGCCGGGATCGGGCCGTAGCCCATGACCTCCGGCTCGACGCCCGCGAAGGAGTACGAGACGAGGCGCATCTTGACCGGCAGGTTGTTCTCGCGGGCGAAGTCCTCGCTCGCGATCAGGGAGGCGGTGGCGCCGTCGTTCAGACCGGCCGCGTTGCCCGCGGTGACCCGGCCGTGCACGCGGAACGGCGTCTTCAGGCCCGCCAGGCTCTCCATGGTGGTGCCCGGACGCATCGGCTCGTCGGCGGTGACCAGACCCCAGCCCGTCTCACCGGCCTCTTCGTTGGTGCGGCGCACCGAGACCGGCACCAGGTCGGCCTGGATCTTGCCGTTGGCGTACGCCTTGGCGGCCTTCTCCTGCGAGCGCACCGCGTACGCGTCGGCACGCTGCTTGGTGATCGTCGGGTAGCGGTCGTGCAGGTTCTCGGCGGTCATGCCCATGAAGAGGGCGGACTCGTCGACCAGCTTCTCGCTGACGAACCGCGGGTTCGGGTCCACGCCCTCGCCCATCGGGTGCCGGCCCATGTGCTCGACACCGCCGGCGACGGCGACGTCGTACGCGCCGAAGGCGACGGAGCCGGCCACCGAGGTGACGGCGGTCAGGGCGCCCGCGCACATGCGGTCGATCGAGTAGCCCGGGACCGAGGTGGGCAGGCCCGCCAGGATGCCGGCGGTGCGGCCGATGGTCAGGCCCTGGTCGCCGATCTGGGTGGTCGCGGCGACGGCGACCTCGTCGATCTTCTTGGGGTCGAGACCGGGGTTGCGGCGCAGCAGCTCCCGGATCGCCTTCACGACCAGGTCGTCGGCGCGGGTTTCGTGGTAGATGCCCTTCGGGCCCGCCTTGCCGAACGGGGTGCGGACGCCGTCTACGAAGACGACGTCCCTGACGGTACGAGGCACGATGGCTCTCCTCCAGGGTGCGGGATGGCACTGCTGCGGCACGCAGGTACTGAGCGCGCGCTCAGGCCCATGCTACTTGTGGGTAACGTAGCTGCCCAGTCCCCCCGGTCGGAGCGGCGAACGTCACACCGCCGGGTCGCCGCTCCACCCCTGGATCTTGGCCGGATCTCGCCGCCGTCCCTCCTACGACACGCTCTGGGACAGCGCCTTCACCAGCGCGGGCGTCACCTGCTCCACCTGCCAGGGCCGGGCCCCGTGTCCGGCGAGGGCCGCGCCCACGGACTCCGCGTCGACCGGCGTCGGCGGCTCCCAGCAGACCCGGCGCACCGTGTCCGGCGTGATCAGGTTCTCCTGCGGCATGTTCAGCCGCTCGGCCAGCGCCGTCACCGCCGCCCGCGCGGCGGTGAGCCGGGCCGCGGCGGCCGGGTCCTTGTCGGCCCACGCCCGCGGCGGCGGGGGACCGGTCACCGGCTGGCCGGGCTGCGGCAGCTGCGACTCGGACAGGCCCCTGGCCCGGTCGACCGCCACCTGCCACTGTTCCAGCTGCCTGCGGTTGACCCGTCCGAAGCCGTTCAGCGCGGCCAGCGCGTGCGCGTTGACCGGGAGGGCGAGCGCCGCCTCGACGATGGCCGCGTCCCCGAGCACCTTGCCGGGGGAGACGTCGCGGCGCTGCGCGATGCGGTCCCGGGTCTGCCACAGCTCCCGCACGACGGCGAGCTGCCGGCGCCGGCGCACCTTGTGCATGCCGGACGTACGGCGCCAGGGGTCCTTGCGGGGCTCGGGCGGCGGGGCCGACGCGATCGCGTCGAACTCCTGCCGGGCCCACTCCAGCTTGCCCTGCCGGTCCAGCTCCTTCTCCAGCGCGTCGCGCAGGTCGACGAGGAGCTCGACGTCGAGCGCGGCGTAGCGCAGCCACGGCTCGGGCAGCGGGCGGGTGGACCAGTCGACGGCCGAGTGGCCCTTCTCCAGGACGAAGCCCAGCACGTTCTCGACCATCGCGCCGAGGCCGACCCGGGGGAACCCGGCGAGCCGGCCGGCCAGCTCGGTGTCGAAGATGCGGGTGGGCACCATCCCTATTTCGCGCAGGCACGGCAGGTCCTGGGTCGCCGCGTGCAGCACCCACTCCACGTCGGAGAGCGCCGCACCCAGGCCGGACAGGTCGGGACAGGCCACCGGGTCGATCAGCGCGCTCCCGGCGCCCTCCCGGCGCAGCTGCACCAGATACGCGCGCTGGCCGTAGCGGTAGCCGGAGGCGCGCTCGGCGTCGACGGCGACGGGGCCGCGGCCGGCCGCGAAGGCGGCGGTCACCTCGGCGAGGGCGGCCGCGTCGGCGATCACCTGCGGAATGCCCTCGCGTGGTTCGAGCAAAGGGGTCGGCGCCTGACTCGCAGAAGATCCGGCGTCGTCCGGAGGGGCGCCTCCGGTGGTTCGCAGTGAAGGGTCTGCTGCGGTTTCGTGGGCGTCGGTCACCTGTCAAGGGTATCGGTGGATCGACGGCGCCCGCCGACGGAACGTTCCGTCGGCGGGCGCCGGGGGGTCGTAAACCAGTCAGGTCGGTGAGAGATCGGCTGTGGGGGAGGCGGGAGAGTCGGGGTAGGGGTGGGGGGAGGTGGGGAGGGACGGGGAAGCGGTCGGGGATCGGCAGCGGTCAGTGGATGATGCCGGTCCGCAGGGCCACGGCGACCATTCCGGCGCGGTCGCCGGTGCCGAGCTTGCGGGCGATGCGGGCCAGATGACTCTTCACGGTCAGGGCGGACAGTCCCATCGAGACGCCGATCGCCTTGTTCGACTGGCCTTCCGCGACCAGTCGGAGCACCTCCACCTCGCGGCCGGAGAGCTCGCGGTAGCCGCCCGGGTGGCTCGGGGCGCCCGGGGGGCGGCGGTGCAGGCGTGCGGCGGCGGCGCCGATGGGGGCGGCGCCCGGCCGGGTGGGAAGCCCGACGTTGGTACGGGTGCCGGTGACGACGTAGCCCTTGACACCGCCGGCGAGGGCGTTGCGTACGGCGCCGATGTCGTCGGCGGCGGACAGGGCGAGGCCGTTGGGCCAGCCCGCGGCTCGGGTCTCCGACAGCAGGGTCAGGCCGGAGCCGTCGGGGAGATGGACGTCTGCGACACAGATGTCGCGGGGGTTGCCGATGCGGGGACGAGCCTCCGCGACGGACGAGGCCTCGATGACGTCGCGCACACCGAGCGCCCACAGATGGCGGGTGACGGTGGAACGGACGCGCGGGTCGGCCACGACCACCATGGCGGTCGGCTTGTTCGGGCGGTAGGCGACCAGGCTTGCAGGCTGCTCGAGGAGAACGGACACCAGGCCTCCTGGGGGGCGGGACGGGGCCGGCTCGTGGGGGGTGAAGCCGGGACGAACCGTGCTTTCAAGGTCACAGTCGTCTTCGGCACCGAAGCCGCCCGCCTTTAGAGAATGATCACGATCTGGTGAGTAACAATCCGAGCAATTCGGACACGCGGTCGATCATTCGAAGACCGAACGGTTTCGCACTTTGTCGATACGGGGCCGAAAGTGGCCGTGTCGACAAAGTGACGGAACGTTTCCCGGGCCGGATGGGTGCCGGTGGGACAGAAACCGGATGGGTGCCGGTGGGACAGAAACCGGATGGGTGCCGGTGGGACAGAAACCGGATGGGCGCCGGTGAGAGAGAAAGCGGAAGGGGCTGGGCTCAGCGAGACTGCGGGCCGCGTCGCTGCGGCAGCGTCACGATCGACGCGTCGCCCGGCGCGGCCGGCGGCAGGCCCGCGACCTGGGCCAGCAGATCGCACCACGAGGCGAGGTGCGCCGCGGTGTCCGGGACACCGCCCAGCCCTTCGCGCGGCGTCCAGGACGCCCTGATCTCGATCTGCGAGGCGGACGGGCGCGACGAGAGCCCCCCGAAATAGTGGGAGCTCGCCCGCGTGACCGTGCCGCTGGGCTCCCCGTACGTCAGCCCGCGCGCCTGGAGCGCGCCGGTGAGCCAGGACCAGCACACGTCCGGCAGCAGCGGGTCGGCGGCCATCTCCGCCTCCAGCTCGGCCCGCACCAGCGTCACCAGCCGGAAGGTGCCGTGCCAGGCGTCGTGCCCGGCCGGGTCGTGCAGCAGCACCAGCCGCCCGTCCGCCAGGTCCTCGTCCCCGTCGACGACCGCGGCCTCCAGGGCGTACGCGTACGGGGCGAGCCGCTTCGGCGCAGGCACCGCCTCCACCTCGATCTGCGGCCGCAGCCGCGCGGCCCTGAGCGCCTCCACGGCGGCCGTGAAAGCCGGCGGTGCCGTACTCCCCGTATGCCGGGCCTCCTCCTCGGTACCCTTCGGTTCGTCCATTCCGCCAGCGCCGTCCGACAGTCGTCCCTGAGCCGCAGCCATGCGGGGAAGATTAAGGGGAACGGCGCCTCGGCGCAGGGAGGGACACCCGCGTGCGGACGCGATGTCCGGATCACGCGGTCCTGCGGGGCGCGCGGGAGCCGCCCCACCCGAGGTCGGGCGCTGTCACGGCGACATGCGAGACTTGCCGGTGTGAGTGCCAACCAGAGCCCCGCGGGCAAGCAGCCGACCGCCACGTACGACTCCGCTTTCCTCAAGGCGTGCAGGCGTGAGCCGGTGCCGCACACCCCCGTGTGGTTCATGCGGCAGGCCGGGCGCTCACTGCCGGAGTACCGCAAGGTGCGCGAGGGCATCCCGATGCTCGAGTCCTGCATGCGGCCGGAACTGGTCACGGAGATCACCCTCCAGCCGGTGCGCCGGCACGGCGTGGACGCGGCCATCTACTTCAGCGACATCGTGGTCCCGCTCAAGGCCATCGGCGTCGACCTCGACATCAAGCCGGGCGTCGGCCCGGTCGTCGAGAACCCGATCCGCACCCGCGCGGACCTGGCACAGCTGCGCGACCTGACCCCCGAGGACGTCTCCTACGTCACCGAGGCCTTCGGTCTGCTCACCGCCGAGCTCGGCGCCACCCCGCTGATCGGCTTCGCCGGTGCGCCGTTCACCCTCGCGAGCTACCTCGTGGAGGGCGGCCCGTCCCGCAACCACGAGCACACCAAGGCGCTCATGTACGGCGACCCGCAGCTGTGGGCCGACCTGCTGGACCGGCTCGCCGACATCACCGCCGCCTTCCTCAAGGTGCAGATCGAGGCGGGCGCGAGTGCCGTCCAGCTCTTCGACTCCTGGGTCGGCGCGCTGTCTCCCGAGGACTACCGCCGTTCGGTGATGCCCGCGTCGAGCAAGGTCTTCGAGGCCGTCGCCGGGTACGGCGTGCCGCGCATCCACTTCGGCGTCGGCACCGGCGAACTCCTCGGACTCATGGGCGAGGCCGGCGCGGACGTCGTCGGCGTCGACTGGCGCGTCCCGATGGACGAGGCCGCCCGCCGCGTCGGCCCCGGCAAGGCGCTCCAGGGCAATCTGGACCCGGCCCTCCTCTTCTCCACCCCCCAGGCCGTCGAGACCAAGACCCGTGAGATCCTGGACGCCGCGGCGGACCTGGAGGGCCACGTCTTCAACCTCGGCCACGGCGTCCTGCCCGACACCGACCCGGACGCGCTGACCCGCCTCGTGGAGTACGTGCACACCCAGACCGCACGCTGACCGCGTCCGACACACCGACCACCGGGCCGCCCGGCGCCCACGGGTGCCGGGGGTCTCGCCCGACGCCCGGCGCCGCCTCCGCGTCCCGCGGTACCGAGGCAGGGGCGTAGGCGCCGGGGCGGGCCGGGCCTCGCCTCGGCGAGCAGTACGTCGCCGAACCGGCGCGACTGCCGGCCCAGGCCGACGGCGACGGTCTCGGTCGGCTCCGCGTCGTCGACGGTGCCGAGGGCGACGTCACCGGGCCGGGTCGACCCGGTCGCGGACTCGATGCGCGTGGCGTCGCCCGCCTCCTCGCCGATGGCGACGACCAACTCCGGGTTCTCCGTGCGCAGTCGCGCAGTCGCGCAGTCGTGCAGTCGCGCGGTCAGCCGGGCGACCTGCTCGACGGTGACGACATCCGGGAGAAGAGCACGCCGGAGGCCGGTCCGTCCCCGATGTCGCGCAGGACCCGGTCGGGTGCCTCGGTGCCCACGAAGCCCGGTTCCAGGACGGAGAGCGCGAGTCGACGCGACTCGCCGCTGTGCTTGCTGGAGGCCATCGACCGCGCCTTTCACATGGTGGCTCTTGGTATATACCAATGGGGTACGCGCTCAGGTTAACCAGACGTGTCAAGGGGAGCGTCGCCGAACTCGGAAGTAACAACTGGGCCTGTCAGGACGGGTGTTGACACCCTCCCTTGGTCTAGTCCATTGTGAGGCCCAAGTTCGGCGAGGGGCACCTGTGACGCCCGTTTCCACGCCGGACGACTTCCGCTTCCGTGACGACCACCCCGGACGAGACGACCATTCCGGACGAGGGCGCGGACCGGGCAACCCCCTGGCCAGGGTCGACCCCGTCCCTCCGAGACGCCCTCGTCGCCCCGCTCCGCCCCGAGCGCGAGCGGACCCGCTGCCCCCACCGACCTCATGTGCGACGGCCCGACCTCCGTCGCGCACACCGCCGTCGCCCGCACGAGGCCACGGCGAGGATCTGGAGCACCACATGGCGACGCCCGATTCCTACCTCCACCGAGCCCCGTCGGACCTCCCCTACTTCAGCGCGGACGCCGACACCTACCTGGCCCGCACCCAGTTGCGCGACCTGCGCAAGACACGTCCGCTGCGGGTGCTGTCCGAGGAGGACTTCACCCACTGGCAGACCTACGGATACGTAGTGGTGAAGGAGGCGATACCCGCCGCCTCCGCCCGCCGACTGCTCGACTTCGCATGGGAGTTCCAGGGGCTCGACCCGGACCGCCCCGACACCTGGTACCAGGACCGCCCGTACCGCTCCGACCTCGACCGGGAACTGCACATCTACGGCTTCGTCGAGGCGTACCACCACCAGCTCATCTGGGACAGCCGACAGACCCGGCGCGTCTACGACGCCTTCGTCGACGTCTGGGACTGCGAGGAGCTGTGGGTCACCCTCGACCGGCTCAACCTCAACCCGCCCAACACCGGGAACCGCGACCGCGCCCTCATCGACAAGCCGGACCGCGGCTTCGACATCGAACTGCACTGGGACGTCGACACCTCCCTCGGCGTCCTGCCCCAGCGGGTCCAGGGCATCATCGCCCTCAACGACACCAAGCCGGACCACGGCGGCTTCCAGTGCTGCCCCGACCTGTTCCGGCGCTTCGACCGCTGGAAGGCCCTCCAGCCCGACGACCGCGACCCGATCCGCCCCGCGATCGACCGCGAGGACATGCCCGTCGTACGGCCCGACCTCGAGGCCGGCGACCTGCTCATCTGGAACGGCCTGCTGGCCCACGGTGTCGCCCCCAACGTCTCCGGCGAGGGCGTGCGCGCCGTCCAGTACCTGTCGATGATGCCGGCGCTGGAAACCCACCGGACCCTGCGCGACTCCCGCGTCGACTCCTGGCGCACCCTCGCCACCCCCGACTGGAACGCCACGCTCCTCGGTGACGTCCACCGGCACGAGTCCGAGCGTTACGGACCCGCCGAGCTGAACGAACTCGGCGCCAGGCTGCTGGGCCTGAAGTCCTGGCACGCGGACGCCGGTGATGACGCCGACGCCGACAGCACCGTGGCGACAGAAGAGGCGACCGACGAGGCCACCGGGGAAGCCGCATGCGCAGTGTCTGCCTGACCCTCCCCACCGACCGGCCCTGCCCGGACACCATCGCCGCCCTCGGTGCGGAAGCGGCCTACGCCGCCGACCACTTCGACGTCGAGGTCCACCTGCTCGTCCTCGACTCCTGCCCGCCACCGGCCCACGCCGCCCACGCCGAGGCCGTACGGCGCCTGCCCGCACACCCCCGGATCACGGCGCACCACCTCGACGAGGCCGCCCAGCGCGACTTCCTGGAACGGGTGACGGCACACTCCGGCAGTGCCAAGCCCGACCTGCTCCTCGACCTGATGCTCCCGGACGGCCTGTCCTACGGCGCCTGCACCAACCGCGCCTTCCTGATCGCGGCGGCGCTCGGCTGCGAGTCCGTCCACCGCAGGGACTCGGACAGCCGGTACCAGAGCGTGGACGGCCGTACGGTCTTCCCCGTCCACCATGAGCTGCTGTCGATCGGCAGACGCGCCGCGGACGCCGTGCCCGTCGTCACCGAGTCGACCCTGCCGGCGGCCCTGGCCGACCGGCGGGTCGCCATGGTGGGCGGCTCCTTCGTGGGCGAACTCTCCGTGGACATCGCGCGGATCCGCGACACCGACCCCGGCGTCTACCACGACGTCGTCTCCCTCTGGGCGCCGGGACACTGGTCCGCCGAGCGGAA
This sequence comes from Streptomyces sp. NPDC096048, assembly GCF_044763415.1. Classification (NCBI taxonomy): domain Bacteria; kingdom Bacillati; phylum Actinomycetota; class Actinomycetes; order Kitasatosporales; family Streptomycetaceae; genus Streptomyces; species Streptomyces sp. NPDC096048. Next base: position 78,087 of record NZ_JBIWGG010000011.1, on the reverse strand, counting down.
ACGGGAACTGGTCGAGGAGTCCTTCCGCGGCGCGGGCACCGCCCCCTTCGCCGCCGACCACTCGCTGCTGACGCTGGTCGACCCCATGCGGGTGGACATGTGCAACATCGCCTTCCACGGCGACAGCGTCAGCGAACGGGTGCCGTTGCCGCCCGCCCGGGACACCATCGGCAGCGACTACTTCCTCATCCACCTCGTGCACGACGCCGGTCTGCCCGGCGTGCTGCACAACCGGAACATCGTCAACTACCACACGGGCGAACGCAGGACCGGGCCGGGATTCCTCGCCTACCAGAACCGCTTCGCCAAGTTCCTCCTGTCGATGCTCCACTTCCACTTCGTCTACGACCGCATGGCCGAGGCGGGCGACACGCTGCTGGACCGGCACGGCCGGGCCCGCCCCGCCGCAGTCGCCGCCCTGGCCCGCCGGAGCACCGGACTGGACCCGGCGGAGAACGTCCACCGGCTCGACGCCCTCGACACCGCCTACCGGCGACTCGGCGGCCGGTACGCGGACTTCGCCGATCTCCTGGCCACGCGGCGCGAGCGACTCCTGGACGAGGCGCGCGGCGACATGGCGGACTTCGCGCTGCTGACGGAGGCGTGGGAGGACCTGATCGGCGCGGCCAAGGCCACGCCCCTCGCTCTCCCGCCCGGGCGGACGGGGTGAGCGCGGCGATGCGTACGGAGATGAGCACGGCGACCCGTACGGAGATCAGCGCGGGGCTCAGCGGGCCCCTGGCCGCCGCCCTCGCCGCCGCGACGGACGACCGGATCGTCTACGACCTCGCCGGCATCGAGCGGCGCTACGACACCCTGTGCCGCGAACTGCCCGGTGTGCGGGTGCGGTTCGCCATGAAGGCCTGCCCGGTCGACGAGGTCCTCGGCGCCCTGGCGCGCAGGGGCGCCGGTGTCGACGCGGCGAGCCCCGGTGAGGTGGAGCAGGCGCTGCGGGCCGGGGTGCCGGCCGCGCGCACGCACTACGGCAACACCGTCAAGTCCGACCGGAACATCGCCGACGCACACCGGCTCGGCATCCGCACCTTCGCGACCGACAGCCTCCAGGACGTGGCCGCCCTGGCCGCCCACGCCCCCGGCGCCCGCGTCTTCTGCCGGGTCGCGACCGGCGGAACGGGCGCCGTATGGGGCCTGAGCCACAAGTTCGGCTGCCCGCCCGGCGACGCCGTCCACGTCATGGAGCGGGCCCGGGACGCGGGGCTGGTCCCGGCGGGGCTGTCCGTGCACGTCGGCTCCCAGCAGATGACGGGCGAGGCATGGCACGCCGCCCTGGAGGACCTGGGCGACACCCTGCGCGCCCTGGGCCGGCGCGGCATCCGCGTCGACCACGTCAACCTCGGCGGCGGCCTGCCCGCGCTCGGCTACCGCGACCGGCACGGCACCCCCCTCGATCCACCGCTGGACAAGATCTTCGCGGTGATCCGCGAGGGGACGGACGCACTGCGCCGGATCCACGGCGGTCCCCTGGACTTCGTCATCGAACCCGGACGGCACCTCGTCGCCGACCACGGGGCGATCCGCGCGCACGTCGCCCGCCTCACCGAGCGCCGCGGGGCGGGCGGCGAGCGGCAGTACTGGCTGTATCTGAGCTGCGGCAAGTTCAACGGCCTGTACGAGATGGACGCGCTGCAGTACCGGCTGGTCTTCCCGGGCCACCCGGACGGACCACGGGTGGCGGCCGTCGTCGCCGGACCCACCTGCGACAGCGACGACGCCTACTCCCATGAGGAGGCACTGGTCCCGGTGCCCGAGGCGCTGACCTCGGGCGACCCGGTCTGGGTACTGTCCAGCGGCGCCTACGCGACCAGTTACACCACCCTGGGCTTCAACGGCTTCGCCCCGCTTCCGTACGCCTGGGCGGACCGCCCGGACGGGGGCGCCGCCGATGGATGACACCGTGCGCGTACGCCGTATCGACGACGGGGACTGGGACGCCGTCGTGGCGCTGGAACGGGACGCCTACAGCGGACTGGGCCTGTCGGAGGGCCGGGCGGCGCTGCGGTCCCGGGCGGCGGCGTCGCCGGACACGTGCTTCGTCCTGGACGTCGGCCACCGCACGGCCGGCTACGTGCTGTCGCTGCCCTACCCGCTCCACCGCTACCCGGACCTGGAGCGGGCGGAGGAGCCCGCGACCGCCTTCCCGCCCGGGAACCTCCATCTGCACGACATCGTCGTGGCGCCCGGCCTGCGCCGCAGAGGGCTGGCGCGGCACCTCCTGCACCATCTCACCGGCGTCGCCCGCACACGCGGGGACGAGCGGATCTCCCTGATCGCCGTCGGCGGCACCGAGCGGTTCTGGTCGGCGCGCGGCTTCGTACCCCGGCCCGGGGTGGTGGCCGCCGGCGACTACGGCGCGGACGCCGTCTACATGTCCAGGCCGGTACCGGCGACCGACCGGACCGGACGCCCGTTCCCGCCCCCACCCCAGCCCCCGTCCCTGCGCGAAGTGAGCTGATGCGCGTGTCCCGTCTCCACGATCCCTTCCTCCGCGGCCAGTTGGCGATCGCCGCGCTGTTCCTGTCCCTCGGCTTCCAGTACGCCACCTGGGCCGCGCGGATCCCGGCCGTCAAGTCCGACCTGGACCTGACCGCGGCCGAGGTGGGGGTGCTCCTGATGGCCGCGGGGGTCGGCGCCGCGGTCTCCTTCCCCATGGTGGCGTGGCTGATGCGACGCCTGGGCTCGCGGCGGCTCGCCCTGCTGTCCCAGCTCGGCCTGGCCCTGCTGCTGCTCGCCCTGGCGGCGGCCCCGAACTACCCGGTGGCCCTGCTGGTGATGTGCGTCGACGGCGTCCTCGTGGGCTGCCTGAACGTGGCCATGAACGCGCAGGGCGCCGCCCTGGAGACACGGCACGAGCGCAACACCATGGCCAGGCTGCACGCGACGTTCAGCGCCGGATCGCTGCTCGCGGCTCTGCTCGCCTCCGGCATGACCGCCGCGACCGGGTCGGTCGGAGCGCACTTCGGGGTGGCCGCCGCCCTCCTCGTCGCGCTGGGGGCGTCCGCGCGGACGGGACTGCTCGACGACGAGGCACCCGCCGACCCCACCGCTCCCGCCGAACGGGCGGAGCAGCGGCCGGGCCGCCGCCGCTGGACCGTCCCCTCCCGCCTGACCCTGTGGATGTGCTGTGCCATGGTCTTCGGCACGGTCGCCGAAGGCGCCATGAACGACTGGTCCGCCCTCTACCTGAAGGACGTCGCCGAGGCGTCGGCGGAACTCGCCCCCCTGGGCATCGCCGTCGTCTCGGGAATGATGGTCGTCGCCCGCCTCTTCGCCGACGGCTGGCGGGCCCGCTGGGGAGACGGCCGGGTCGTCCTGCTGGGCAGCGCGGTGGCCGGTGCGGGCCTCGCCGTCGCCCTGGTCAGCGGCGGCGTCGCACCCGCCCTCGCCGGGTTCGCCTGCATGGGGCTGGGCATCGCCGCCGTGACCCCCTGCGTCTACGCCGCCGCCGCGCGGCAGGGCTCGGACGCGCTGACCCTGGTCGCCGCCATGGGGACCACCGGTCTGCTGGCCGGCCCGCCGCTCATCGGCTTCATCGCGGGCGCGAGCGACCTGGCGTGGGGCATGGGCGCCGTCGCCGCGTCGGCGGTCGCCGTGTCGCTGTGCAGCACCCGCATCCGCTGGACCCCGGAACCCGCGGCCACGGGAGAACCCTCCCACGCCTGACGGCGACCCCGCCGACGGTCACCACCCCGGCCGCGCCCGCCGCCCGAACAGCAGCCCGCGTGGTTCGGGCGGGGGCGGGGTGCCGCGTCGCAGCGGCCAGGCGATCACCATGCCGACGACGAAGCCGACGACATGGGCCACGTACGCCACGGTGCCCGCGTCGGAGACGGCCCCGCCGGACGAGTAGACCGCCTGGAGCCCGAACCAGAAACCGAGCACGATCCAGGCTGGCAGGCGCAGCGGCAAGAAGATGAGAAAGGGGACGAGGACCCAGACGCGGGCCTTCGGATACAGCACCAGATAGGCGCCGAGCACCCCGGCGATCGCGCCCGACGCGCCGATCAGCGGGGCGCCCGAGCCGAAGTTCAGGAGGGCGAAGCCGTAGGTCGCCGCGTAGCCGCAGACGCCGTAGAAGAGCAGGTAGCGCACGTGGCCCAGCCGGTCCTCGACGTTGTTGCCGAAGATCCAGAGGAAGAGCATGTTGCCCAGCAGGTGCAGCCAGCCGCCGTGCAGGAACATCGCCGTCAGGACGCTCAGCTCGGGGGACTTGTCGTAGTCCGGCGGCCCGACCACGCAGCCCGGCCCCTGCGGCCCGACCCCGGTGTCACCCGTCGGCACCAGTCCCGGCAACCGGTGCTGGAGCAACTCCCGCGGCACCGCCGCGTACTGGTCGAGGAAGGCCTCCAGACGGCACAACTGGGCGAGACCGGCCTCGCCCGTCACGGAACCGGCCACGCCGGGGGTGAACAGGAAGACCAGGACGTTCGCGAGGATCAGGGCGTACGTCACCCAGGGGGTACGGCGCGCGGGATTCACGTCATGGACGGGGATGACCACGAGACACTACTGCCCGCCCGCCGGACGGTGAATCGGTACGTCCCCTGAACGCCCGCGTCGGCGTCCGCGTATGTCCTCTCAACCGCCCGCGGTCCGGGGAAGGCGGGACGCGGGGACGACGTGAGGAACAGGCGATGAACGAACGGGTCACACCGGCTCCGGCGATGCACGCCCTGCCCGACGGCGAGGCCGAGGTCGCCCTCGTGCTGCGCCTGCCGTGGGAGGACGTCGCCCGGCTCGGGCAGGAGGCCGGGCGGCTGGCCGCGCAGATGCAGCGGCCGGTGACACTGGACGAGGCGGTGAGCCACCGGCTGCGCTCCGCGCGGGGCGCGGCGCACGCCAAGCCGCCCGGTGAGCAGCCGCCCGCGGTGAGCGCACCGGGGACCGCGGCCGCCCCGGCCCGCGTGACCACCCCGGCGTCGGTGTCGTCCCTGCCGGCGCGGCCCCCGGCCGAGCAGGCACGGCAGGCCATCGACCGGATCAACGGCACGGCGTAGCGGGCGGGGTGGCGGGCGGTGCGGCGGCCCTGTTCAGGCCTGCCGCTCCACCGCCCTCGCCGCCTTCCGGGCGGCCACCAGCACCGGGTCCCACACCGGTGAGAAGGGCGGCGCGTAGCCCAGGTCCAGGGCCGTCATCCGCTCCACCGTCATCCCTGCCGTGAGGGCCACCGCGGCGATGTCGACCCGCTTGCCCGCGCCCTCGCGGCCGACGATCTGGACACCGAGCAGCCGTCCGGTGCGCTGCTCGGCGAGCATCTTCACCGTCATGGGGGAGGCGCCCGGGTAGTAGCCCGCGCGGCTGGTGGACTCGATGGTGGCCGTCACGAACCGCAGCCCGGCCCGCAGCGCGTCCTTCTCACGCAGCCCGGTCCGTGCGATCTCCAGGTCGCAGACCTTGCTGACCGCCGTGCCGACCACGCCCGGGAAGGTGGCGTAACCGCCGCCCGCGTTGGTGCCGATGACCTGCCCGTGCTTGTTGGCGTGGGTGCCGAGCGGGATGTGCCGCTCCTGCCCGGAGACCAGGTCGAGCACCTCCACACAGTCGCCGCCGGCCCAGATGTTCTCGTGCCCGCGCACCCGCATGGCCAGGTCGGTGAGCAGCCCGCCGTGGGCGCCGATCGGCAGACCGGCGGCCTCGGCGAGCGAGGTCTCCGGGCGTACCCCGATGCCGAGCACCACCACGTCCGCCGGGAACTCGGCGTCCTCGGTGGCCACCGCGCGCACCCGGCCGTCGTCCCCGGTGAGCACCTTGGTGACCTCGGCGCCGTTCACCATGGTGATGCCGAGGCCCTCCATGGCCTCGTGCACCATGCGGCCCATGTCCGGATCGAGCGTGGACATCGGCTCCCGGCCGCGGTTGACGACGGTCACCTCGTAGCCGCGGTTGATGAGCGCCTCGGCCATCTCCACGCCGATGTACCCGGCGCCGACGACCACCGCGCGGCGGCCACGCGTGCGTTCCAGCGTGTCGAGCAGCGCCTGCCCGTCGTCCAGCGTCTGCACCCCGTGCACGCCGGGCGCGTCGATGCCCGGCAGTTCCGGACGGATCGGGCGGGCACCGGTCCCGATCACGAGCTTGTCGTACGACGTCCAGGACTCCGCCCCCGAATCGACGTCACGCGCGCGTACCCGTCCGCCGGCGACGTCGATCTCCGTGACCTCGGTCCGCATCCGCAGGTCGATGTCACGGGCCCGGTGCTCCTCGGGCGTCCGGGCGATCAGCTGGTCCCGGTCGGTCACGTCACCGCCGACCCAGTACGGGATGCCGCACGCCGAGAACGAACTGAAGTGGCCGCGCTCGAACGCCACGATCTCCAGCTCGTCCGGTCCCTTCAGGCGCCGTGCCTGCGACGCCGCGGACATCCCCGCGGCGTCACCGCCGACCACGACCAGTCGTTCTCTCGCCCGTTCAGCCCCGCCCTTACCGCCCGTACCGCTCTCACCGCTCGCAGCGTTCATGCCCATGCGAACACGCTACGGGGGCGGGGCATTTCAGTCCTGCCCACCGGGCTCCTCGGCGGCCTCCTCGGCGCATGCCGCCGCCGGGCGGCGCGGCAGCCGGGGCCGTACCAGCCGCAGCCACAGCAGCACCAGCAGCGCCGCCACCACGGCGAACGGCAGCACCGCGCCGAGCGCCACCGCCAGCCAGCGCAGCATCGTCAGGAACGCGTCCCAGCCGCCCGCCAGCGCGTCCGTGAACCCGGGGTCGTCGTCCCCCTCCGCCCGCTCCACGGGCGCCTCGGACAGGGAGAGGGTGATCGTGGCCAGGCTCGTGCGGTCCTTCAGCGCCGCCTGCCGGGCGAGGAGCGCCTCCAGCTCCGCCTGACGGGTGCTCAGCTCGCCCTCCAGCGTCACCACGTCGCTCAGTTTCGTCGCCCGGTCCATCAGTTCGCGGACGCGGGCCACGCTGGCGCGCTGCGACTTGACGCGGCTGTCCACGTCCACGACCTGGTCGGTGACGTCCTGCGCCTTCGCGCTGCGTTCGAGGAGCTTCCCGGCGCCCTCCAGTTCGTCGAGCACCTCCTCGTAGCGCTCCACGGGCACGCGCAGGACGACCTCGGTCCGTTCGTGGCCCTCCTCGTCCCGGGTGGTGGTCTCCTCGCCGACGTATCCGCCCGCGTTCTCGGTCGCGGTGCGGGCCGCGTCGAGGGCCTTCGGCGCGTCCTCGACCCGCACGGTCAGGGAGGCGGTGCGGATGATGTGGGCCGGGGCGAGCTTCGGCGGCGCGGTCGCCTTGGCGCCGTCGGCCTCGCCGCCCGCGGCACCGGCCCGGTCCTCGGCCGCCGGGCCGTCCGCCCGCGAGTCGCCCTGGGCCGCGGCCTCCTTGGCGCCGCCTCCCGAGTCTGAGCCGCCGCCCGAACCGGTGCACCCGGTGAGGGCGAGGGCCGCGGCCAGCAGCAGGCCGGCCAGGGCGCGGGCGGGCGGTGCGGGACGTCGTGCCGATCGTGGTGCCGATCGTCGGGTTGATCGTCGTGCGCGCATGGCGGGTACCCCCGGGGTTCGTGACGACTGACGCTCCTTCGACGCGGGGAGGGGCGCGGACGTTGGCGCGGAACGGTTCCGAAGAGGTCACGGTCTCGACTCGCGGGGCACCGCCGGGGCGCCGTGGCACGACCGCCGGGGTCACCCGGCCCGGCGGCGGTGCCGGTGCCGTCTGAGACGCTGGGGGCATGTGCGCAAGCGAGAGCCCCGCGGGCGAGTTTCCCGCGGACACGGGGCATGTCGTCGTCATCGGAGCCGGAATCGCCGGACTGGCCGCCGCCCACCGGCTGCTGGAGCGCGGCGTGCGGGTGACCGTGCTGGAGGCCTCCGACCGCGTCGGCGGCAAGCTGCTGCCCGGCGAGATCGCCGGAGTACGCGTCGACCTCGGCGCCGAGTCGATGCTGGCCCGCCGCCCCGAGGCCGTCGGCCTGGCCCGCGAGGTCGGTCTCGCCGACCGCCTCCAGCCGCCGTCCACCGCGTCGGCCTCCCTGTGGACCCGCGGCGCCCTGCGCCCCATGCCCAAGGGCCACGTCATGGGCGTCCCCGGCACCGCCGCCGCCCTGACCGGTGTCCTCTCCGAGGAGGGCCTCGCCCGCATCGAGCGGGACGCCGAACTGCCCCGCACCGAGGTCGGCGACGACGTGGCCGTGGGGGAGTACGTGGCGGCGCGCCTCGGCCGCGAGGTCGTCGACCGCCTCGTCGAACCACTGCTGGGCGGCGTCTACGCGGGCGACGCGTACCGCATCTCCCTGCGCTCGGCCGTGCCCCAGCTCTTCGAGGCCGCCCGCACCCACACCTCCCTCACCGAGGCGGTGCGCGCCCTCCAGGGCCGCACGGCCACCTCCCCCTCGACCGGCCCGGTGTTCATGGGCATCGAGGGCGGCATCGGCACCCTCCCGCTCGCGGTCGCGGAGTCGGTGCGTGTGCGGGGCGGCGAGATCGTCACCCACGCGCCGGTGACGGAGCTGCGCCGCACGGCCACGGACGGCTGGCGGATCGTCGCCGGCGACCGGGAGCTGCACGCCCGGGCGGTCGTCGTCGCCGTCCCCGCCCGCCCCGCCGCCGAGCTGCTGCGCGCCGAGGCCCCGGCCGCCGCGGCCGAGCTGGCCGGTGTGGAGTACGCCTCCATGGCCCTGATCTCCCTCGCCTACCGCCGCTCCGACACGGCCGCGCTTCCCGAGGGCAGCGGCTTCCTCGTACCGCCGGTCGAGGGGCGCACCATCAAGGCGTCCACCTTCGCCTCCCGCAAGTGGGGCTGGATCGCCGACGAGGACCCCGACCTGGTCGTCCTGCGCACCTCCGTCGGCCGGTACGGCGAGACCGAGATCCTCGGCCGCGACGACGCCGGCCTGGTCGCCGTCTCCCGGCACGACCTCGGCCGGGCCACCGGCCTGGCCGCCGAGCCCGTCGCCACCCGCGTCACCCGCTGGCAGGACGGCCTGCCCCAGTACCCCGTCGGCCACCACGCGCGCGTGGCCCGCGTACGCGAACACGTCGCGAAGCTCCCGGGCCTCGCGGTGTGCGGCGCCGCCTACGACGGCGTCGGCATTCCGGCGAGCATCGCGAGCGCGTACGCGGCCGTGGACCAGCTCCGGGGTGACCCGCGGGGTGTGGAGGAGCTCACCGCCCACCCGGTGCAGAGCCTGCACGGCGGAGCGGGAGAATAGGGTCATGAGTGACGACGCCTCCACCCCCGCTGCCGACCGGATCCCCAACAAGGGCAAGCTGGCCAAGGACCTCAACGAGGTCATCCGCTACACGCTCTGGTCCGTCTTCAAGCTCAAGGACGTGCTCCCCGAGGACCGCGCGGGCTACGCCGACGAGGTCCAGGAGCTGTTCGACCAGCTCGCCGCCAAGGACGTGACGATCCGCGGCACGTACGACGTGTCCGGCCTGCGCGCCGACGCCGACCTCATGATCTGGTGGCACGCCGAGACCGCCGACCAGCTCCAGGACGCGTACAACCTCTTCCGCCGCACCAGGCTGGGTCGCGCGCTGGAGCCGGTCTGGTCGAACATGGCGCTGCACCGCCCCGCCGAGTTCAACCGCGCGCACATCCCCGCCTTCCTGGCGGACGAGACGCCTCGCGACTACATCAGCGTCTACCCGTTCGTGCGCTCCTACGACTGGTACCTGCTGCCCGACGAGGACCGCCGCCGCATGCTCGCCGACCACGGCAAGATGGCCCGCGGCTACCCGGACGTGCGCGCCAACACGGTCGCCTCCTTCTCGCTGGGCGACTACGAGTGGATCCTCGCCTTCGAGGCCGACGAGCTGTACCGCATCGTCGACCTCATGCGTCACCTCCGCGCCTCCGAAGCCCGCATGCACGTCCGCGAGGAGGTCCCGTTCTACACGGGGCGCCGCAAGGACATCGGCGAGCTGGTGGCCGGGCTCGCCTGATCCGGCCTCGCCTGATCCGGCCTCGCTCGATCAGGCCTTGCTCGATCAGGGCTCGCTCGATCAGGCCGCCGGTGCCGCGGCTGACCCGGCCCGCGGCTCGGCCGTCGCCCTCGGCTCCGGGCGGGGGGCGCACGACGCGTCCCGCGCCGGGAGGCGGCCGTCCAGGAGGTACGCCTCCAGGTGGCCGTTGACGCATGCGTTCGGGCCGCCGGCGATGCCGTGCGTCCCCGCGTCCCGCTCGGTCACCAGCACCGAGCCCGACAGCCGCCGGTGCAGCTCCAGCGCGCCGTCGTACGGAGTGGCCGCGTCCCGCTCGGCGGCCAGCAGCAGCGTCGGCGGCAGCTCACCCGGACCGGTGCGCACGTCGAGGGGGCGCTGCCGGGGCGCCTGCCAGTAGGCGCACGGCAGGTTCGTCCACACGTTGTCCCACGTCTCGAACGGCGCCCGGCGCGCCAGCCGCGTGTTGTCCCGGTCCCAGACCTCGAAGTCGGTCGGCCAGGACGCGTCGTTGCACTCGACGGCCGTGTACACGGCGTTGGAGTTCTCCGCCCCGACCGCCCCCTCCCCGGTCCGCGTCCCCGCCTGGTCGATCAGCGGCCGCGGATCGCCCTTCAGGTAGGCCGACAGCGCCTCGGCGCGGTGCGGCCAGTAGTCGTCGTAGTACCCGGCCTTCAGGAACGCCCCCTGCAACTGCGCGGGGCCCACCGTCCCGCCCGCGGGCTCCGCCGCGAGCCGCGCGCTCGCCTCCTCGTAGCTGTTCTGCACCGCGCGCGGCGTGTCCCCGAGCCCGTACACGGCGTCGTGCTCGGCGATCCACTCCTTGAAGTCCGTCCAGCGGTCCTCGAACGCCGCCGACTGGTCCAGGTTGTTGCGGTACCAGACCTGGTCCGGGTCCGGGTTCACCACCGCGTCGAACACCATCCGCCGCACGTGCGACGGGAACAGTTCGGCGTACAGCGCCCCCAGGTAGGTGCCGTACGACGCGCCCATGAACGTGAGCCGCCTTTCGCCCAGCGCGGCCCGTACGACCTCCAGGTCACGGGCGTTGTTGAGGGAGTGGTAGTGCCGCAGCGCGTCCCCGGCCCGTTCGGCGCAGCCGCGCGCGTACGCCTCGGCCTCGGCGGCACGCTCCTTCTTGTACGCGTCCGAGGGCCGCGTGGGCGCCGGCCGGGGCCCTTTGAAGAACTCCCCGGGGTCCTGGCAGGACAGCGGCGCGGAGGGCGCGACCCCGCGCGGGGCGTACCCGACGAGGTCGTACGCTGCCGCGATCCGCTTCCACTGGGGGACCATGCCGACCAGCGGGAAGTACAGACCGGAGGCTCCCGGACCGCCCGGGTTGTAGAGCAGCGCGCCCTGCCGGGGCACCTTGCGCTTGCTGTTGTCCGGGTCCTTGTGCGTGGCCCGCACCCGGCTCACGGTGAGCCGGATCTGCTTCCCCTCGGGGTGCGCGTAGTCCAGGGGCACGGCGACCGTGCCGCAGCGCATGGCGCCCGGCAGGTCCCCCGCCTCCGGGCAGCTGCCGAACTCGACGCCGGCCGCCGCCGCGCGTTCGGCGGCCACGGCGGTGCCGCGCGCCTCGGCGTCCCCGGGGCCGCCCGGAGTTCCCGGGGCCGGCGCGGCCGCCAGGGTGGTCAGCAGCAAGGACCCGGCGGCCGAGTAGAGGACGGCAGCTCGCATCGCGTATCCCTTCGGTGCACGGTGTGACACAAGGGATGTTTGGTGCGACCGCAGGGCAGGGCAAGCACCGCCCGCGGGTGTCGTCGCCGAGTGCCTCCGTACGCCCCCCGGCGGGTCAGGCCCGGCGCTCCCAGTAGTCCTCGGCGTACTCCTCGCGGTGGGCGAAGGCCGCGCGCAGGTCCGGTTCGCCGATCGCGTGGACGCCCCGTACGGCGACCGAGGTGAGGTACGTACGGTCGTCAGCCGAGCCGTCGGCGTGCCGGACGAGGGCGCCGATCAGCCGCTGCCCGGCCGGGGAGGCCCAGTCCGAGTACGGGTGGACCTCCATCCGCGTGATGGCGAGGCACCCCAGGGTCAGAGTGAGCGGCAGCGCGAACCACAGGGCGATCAGCAGGCGTGGCTGCTCCGCGGGAAGGGGCAGCGCCAGGGCGGCGCCGCCCAGCGCGCACACGGCCACCGCGGCGCCCCGCACCCGCCGCACTCCGGCGGCGACGCCGCGGGCGCCGTCCGGCACGGCGAGGCCCGCGCCGACCAGCCGGTCGGCCAGGCTCCGCACCGCGTCCGCGGTGGCCGCGGTGGTCCGTACCGGCGCTATCCGGGACTGCCCTCCGGGCCCTATCGCCCCTATGACCGACCGCTCCATCTCGTCCCGCCCGCACGGGTCCACGACGGTCGCCCAGCCGGTGTGCGCGAGCAGCAGCCTGCGCTGGCGCGCCATGGAGACCAGCGTCAGGTCGGCGACCCTGCGAGGGCCACCGGACAGGAACGCCGCCTCGTACAACGTGAGCGCGTGCGCACGGCCGACGGCGTGCGCGTCGACGGCCGCCGCGCGCACGGTGGCCAGACACAGCCGCAGGCACGCCAGGCCGGCGACGGCCCAGGCCGACAGGAGCAGAAGGACCCAGAACATGCCGTACTTCTATGCCAAAGGCTTTCGCCGGCGCCATGCCCTGTTCACATTTCGGGACGCAGTGTTGTGGGTATGTGACGTTCCGTTTGGTGATGTCCCGGCGAGGTCGTGATCGGCTCAGCGGCGCAGCAGAACACGCCTGGTCGCACGGGCCCACCGCGCCCCGGCACGCTCCGACCGCGGCACCGGCCCTGACCGCTCCAGCCACCACTTCCGCAACGCGCCGCGCACACCGGCGTCCTGCGGACGGCCGTTCCGCATCAGGTGCTCGACGAAGTCGAGGGCGTCCCGCCGGTAGCCACCGGTCATCGGACGCCTCTGGGCATAGGAGAGGAAGGCCGGCCGGTACCCCGCGCCGAGGAGCACCGGCAACTCGGGCGCGACCTTCGCGACCACGTCCGCCCGCTTCCCGGCGAGCGCCCGCGCCTGCACCCCCAGCCGCGCCCGGTCGAACCCCTCGGGCACGGGCGTCCCGGCGACCAGCGCGGACAGCAGCGCGGCCTGCGCGAGGCCGAGCCGCTGCCGTTCGGTGTCGCCGGCGCCGGCCCCCTCGGGCGTGGCCCGGCGCGTCGCCGCGTCCGTGTCCGCGTCCGCGTCCGTGTCCGCGTCCGTGCCTGTGCCCGTGCCCGTGCCCGTGGGCACCTCACCCGCTCGCCCTTTCGCGACGGCGTCGCGGATCGCCTCCACCTCGCCCGCCAGCTCCTCGCCCTCGGGGAAGTTCTCGTCGCGCTCCAGCAGGACACCGGGCGGCGCCACGCGCGAGGCGAGGTCGGTCAGGATGTCGAGCACCGGCCGCGGAACGGGGTGGGCGTGGCTGTCGTGCCAGACGCCGTCCCGCTCGAAGCCGCCCGCGACATGGACGTACGCGATGGCCTCCAGGGGCAGTTCGCCGAGCGCCTCGGCCGGGTCCTCACCGAGATTGACGTGGTTGGTGTGCAGGTTCGCCACGTCGATCAGCAGCCGCACCCCCGTCCGGTCGGCCAGCTCGTACAGGAACTGCCCCTCCGTCATCTCCTCGTCCGGCCAGGAGACGAGCGCGGCGATGTTCTCCACGGCGAGCGGCACGGGCAGCGCGTCCTGCGCGATGCGCACGTTCTCGCAGAGCACGTCGAGGGCGTCGCGGGTGCGCGGCACGGGCAGCAGGTGCCCCGCCTCCAGGAGCGGGGAGGCGGTCAGCGGCCCGCCCGCCCTGACGAACGCGATGTGCTCGGTGACCAGCGGCGACTCCAGTGCCTCCGCCCGCTCGGCCAGCGCCGCCAGCCTTCCCGCGTCCGGCCGCTCGGCGCCGCCGAGCCCGAGCGAGACGCCGTGCGGCACGACGGTCACCCCGCGCTCGCGCAGCCGCAGCAGCGAGTCGGGCAGATGCCCGGGGCAGAGGTTCTCGGACACGGCCTCGACCCAGTCGATGCCGGGCATCCGCTCGACGACGTCCGCGATCTCCGGACGCCATCCGATGCCGGTCCCCAGCCGCGCCGTACGCGTCATTCGCTCCATGGTTCCGTCCCCCTCCTGCGAACATGCCGGGGATATCGCCCGCCCGGCCCGGCCCGAACCCCGGGCCGGGCATGTTCAGAGCAACATCTGAGGTTCGCGGCGGCGCCGGACCGTCAGCGCAGGTCGAGTCGCATCAGCACCCGGGGATGACCGGCCAGCACCGAGGTGGTGTCGGCGGCGTGGACGAAGCCCGCGCGCTCGAAGTTCCTCCGGAGCCCGGCGTACGCCATGGTCAGGTCGACCCTGGTGTCCCCGTTGTCGAGCGGATACGCCTCGATCGCCGGTGCGCCCTGGGAGCGGGCGAAGTCGACCGCCCCGGCGATCAGGGAGTGCGAGATCCCCTTCTTCCGGTGACCGGGCCGCACGCGGACGCACCACAGCGACCAGACCGGCAGGTCGTCCACGTGCGGGATCTTGCGGTTGCGCGCGAAGGAGGTGTCCGCACGCGGCGCCACCGCGGCCCAGCCGACCGGCTCGTCACCGTCGTAGGCGAGCACTCCCGGAGGGGGTCCCGTACGGCACAGTTCGGCGACGTAGGCACCCCGGGCCGGGCCGCGCAGCTCCTTGTTGACTTTCGAGGGGACGCGGTAGCTCAGGCACCAGCAGACGTCGGACGTCGGCGACTTGGGACCGAGCAGGGTCCGGACGTCCTCGAAGACCGAGGCCGGGCGAACGTCGATGGTCATGGCCCCACGATGGCACGGCGCACAGGCCGACGCCCCCGGTTCGCCCGCCCCGACGGACCGGCCGGCTACCGCAACGCCGGATGGTCCGCCACCACCGTGCACGACCCCGGGGCGATCTCCGTGTACCCCGCGTCGCGCACCACCGGCAGGCCGCTCGTCGTGAGGCCGCGCCAGCGGGCCGGGTCCGGGCTGCGCACCGCCAGCGGGTAGCCCGCGTCCCGCCAGGCGGCCCGAGCGGCGTCGTCCAGTTCCCACCAGGCGAGCTGGGCGCCGTGTCCGGCCTGGGCCATCGCCTTGCCGGCCGACATGTCCAGGTCGGGGTTCATCCACAGCACCGGCGCGGCGAGGTCGGCGTCGACCGGCGGCTCCGGGTCGTCGAGGTCGGTGCCGGAGACCTGGAGGCGGGCCAGGTCCTTGGGCCAGCCGTCCAGCGGGACCGGCGGGAAGACCCGCACCTCGGCCGTCTTGCCGGTGACCGTGATGCCGGGCAGTGCCTCGGCCCGCCGCCACTCGGCGCCGCGCGCCCGCCGCACGACCTTGCGGATGCGCGCGTCCTGCCAGTCCCGCATCGCCCGCGCCCACTCGCCCTCGCCGGTCGACCGCTCGTCGCCGAGCATCACCAGCACCGCCCGGGCCGCGGTCTCCAGCGCGTCGGTACGGGGCGGCGGCGCCGCCCGCTCGATGCGGACGACCAGCGGCAGCACGAACTGCGGCGCGAGGTCGCGGTCGCCGGGCTCGGGGCGGAAGGGGCTGTCGGGGACGGGAGTCGTCGGCTCGTTGCTCACGCCCACCAGTCTGCCAAGTCCCGGGCACGCGAGAGGACGACCCCGGGCAACCGAGCTACGGCTGGACGGCGCCGGCCGGCGGCACGGTCCGCGTGGGCCGTGGGCACTGCGCCGCGTCGACCTGAGCGTGACGCCCGGCACCTCGTCCGCGTCGAGGGCACCAACGGCACCGGCAAGTCGCCCCTGCTGCGCCTGCCCGCCGGGACCGACGCACCCACCGAGCGCCGGGTCACCGGCCGCCCGCGCACGGCGTACGTCCCCGGGCGCTTCCCGCCCGCCCTCCACTGGCCGTGGCCGCCGCGGCCTGTGCGCTCGGCTCGCGCCGATCAGCCTGAGCAGGCCGTGCGCTGGGCCTCCTGCCACTCGCAGACCGGGCAGAAGGTGATGCCCTTGTACGACTCGGGGTACTCCGTCGGCTCCCGGCACAGCACACACTCCGCGTACGGCGGGCCGTCGGCCTTGGGCGGCCGGGTCGCGTCGATCAGACAGTAGTCGTCGGGACCGGCGTCCTCGTCGCTGCTCATCTCTCCAGGGTAGGCCCGTCAGGCGCGGCCGTTCGCGGCGCCGATCAGCTCCGAGACCTTCACGAAGCGGTAGCCCTGGCGGCGCAGCTCGGGCACGACCTTCCGCACCACCTCTTCGGTCACCGGAGCGGCGCTGCGGGTGCAGTGCATGACGACGACCGACCCCGGCCGCACCCCGTCCAGCACCTGACGGGTCACCGCGTCGGCGTCCGTCGCGAAGGCGTCCCCGCTGACCACGTCCCACTGGACGGCGGTGACGCCGGTGGCGGCCAGCTCCCTGAGGGCCGCCTTGTCGTAACAGCCGCCGGGGAAACGGAAGTACGGCATCGCGTCCCGCACCCCGGCCTCGCGGAAGGCCGCGTACGCCCGCTCCACGTCCGAGCGCATCCGCTCCTCGGACACGTTCGGCAGGCCGTAGCAGTCGTCGGTGTAGGCGTAGTGGCTGTACGAGTGGTTCGCGATCTCGAACTGCGGGTTCCGGCCGATGGACCGGGCCTCGTCCGGGTACTCCTCGGCCCACCGGCCCGTCATGAACACCGTGGCGGGCACCTTCAGCTCCCGCAGGGCCGCGATCAGCCGAGGATTGTCGAACCGTTCGCCCGCCGCCGCACGCGGCCCCTGGTCGGCGGTCATGTCGGCGTCGAAGGTGAGGGCGACCGTCTTGCCGTCCGCGCGCGGACCGTGCTCGAAGACGGGGGTCAGGCCCGCGGGGCCGGGGGCGAGCGTCGGAGGCCTGGACGGGGCCGGCTTCGACGGGGCGGCGGAGGACGCGGTCGGTGCCGGGCGCGGGGCCTGCGGGGCCTCGGCGGTCCCGCAGGCGGCGAGGGCGGCGCCCAGAACACACAGGGCGGTTGCGCTTCGTACGAGAGTGATCACCGTACGAACGTATGAGTGTGTTGTTCGGTATGTACGACTATGAGGGGTGACGTGCCTGAGGGTCACCCTCTCGGGTCAGAACGCTTCGGCGGCGCCGGTCAGATGTCCCGCTGCTCCAGGGGCTTCGTCGCCGGACCCTCGATCACCTTGCCGTCCGTGTCGAAGCGGGAGCCGTGGCAGGGGCACTCCCAGGCGCGTTCCGCCGCGTTGAAGTCGACCAGACAGCCGAGATGGGTGCAGCGCGGTGAGACGGCGTGCAGCGCGCCCGCCTCGTCCCGGTAGACCGCGAGCCGGTCGCCGCCCGCCCGGACGACGGCGCCCTCACCCGGCGGCAGGGCGTCCACCGGCGGCACGGGCCGCAGCCGGTCGCCGACGAAGTGGCGGGCGACCTCGGCCTGCGTCTTGAGGAACGTCGGCGCCTCACGCACCGCCGTGCGCAGCCGGCGCGGATCGTACAGCTCGCTCCACGCGCACTCCTCGCCGGTGATCTGCGCGGTGAGCAGCCGGCCCGCCATCATGCCGCCGCTCAGCCCCCAGCCGCCGAAACCGGTGGCGACGTACGTGTGGTGCGCGCCCTGGTGCAGCGGGCCCACCATCGGCACGGTGTCGGTCGGGTCGATGTCCTGCGTCGCCCAGGCGTGGGTGAGGTCGACGCCGGGGAAGTGCTCGCCGGCCCAGGCGGACAGGCGGTCGAAGCGCTTCCGGGTGTCGCCCGTGCCGGGCGTGAAGTGCTCCCCGGTGACGACGAGCAGCCGGCGGGCCGAGCCGTCGTCCGCGTCGGCCAGGGGTGCCGTACGGACCGAGCGCGTGTTCTCGTCCGGCGTGATGTACATGCCGTCGACATCGCGGTCCGCCTCGATGCTCCCGGCGACGACCAGCTCCCGGCGCGGGGAGAGGCGGGCGAAGAGCAGGGCCCGGTCGAAGATCGGATAGTGGGTGGCGACCACCACGTCCCGGGCGGTGACCCTCGCTCCCGCCCCGGTCGACACGCGGCACGGCTCGCCCTCGTCCAGGCCGTGGACGGTGGTGTTCTCGAAGATCCGCCCGCCGTGCGCCTCCAGGTCCTCGGCGAGGGCCAGCAGGTACTTGCGCGGATGGAACTGGGCCTGCCCGGTGACCTCGACCGCGCCCGCGACCGGGAACGGCAGCGCCGTCTCCGTCACGAACGAGGCGGGCAGTCCCGCCTCCTTCGCGGCGGCCGCCTCCGCCCGCAGCTCGTCCACGCGGCCCGCGTCGCAGACGTACGTGTACGCGCTGCGGGTCTCCCAGTCGCAGTCGATGCCCAGCTCGGCCACGATCCCGGCGGCGTGCTCGATCGCCTCGGACTGCGAGCGGGCGTACAGGCGGGCGCCCTCGGGGCCGCGGGTGCGGCGCAGCTTGTCGTAGATCAGCGTGTGCTGGGCGGTCAGCTTGGCGCTGGTGTGGCCGGTGACGCCGGCGGCGACCCGCCCGGCCTCCAGCACCGCCACACTGCGTCCGGCCCGCGCCAGTTCCCAGGCGGTGCTGAGACCGGCGACGCCGGCGCCGATCACGGCGACGTCGACGTCGAGGTCCTCCGCGAGGGCGGGGCGTGGTGCACCGCCCGGTGCGGTCTGAAGCCAGTACGAGCCGTTGACCTGCGGTTTCTCCGTCATGCGGCCCCGAGTACCCCGTAGCCGCGGCTTCAGTGACCGGGCGGTGCGCCCGCCCCCAGGGGCGCTACCCGCGCCAGGGGCCCGTCACCGCGAACGTCGTCCCGGGCGTGTAGCAGTTGACGTACATCGTGTCGCCGTCGGGGGAGAAGGTGACCCCGGCGAACTCGCCCCACTCCGGTTCCTGGGGCGTCCCGATGTTCTGGGCGCCGCGGGCCATCGCGTACACCTCGCCGCGCCTGGTCACGCCGTAGACGTGCTGGGCGCCGTTGCCGTCCTCGCAGACCATGAGGCCGCCGCTGGGGGCCAGGCAGATGTTGTCGGGGGACTCCCCGGGGAGCCGCACGTCGGTGTCCGGGCCGAACACGATCACCAGGGTGAGCCGGCGCCGCTCGGGGTCGTAGCGCCAGATCTGCCCGTAGTGGTCGCCCGCCGAGCCCTCCGCGCTGCGAGCGAAGGACGACACGAAGTAGACGCTGCGCCCGCCCCAGTAGCAGCCCTCCAGCTTCTGCGCGTGGGTGATGCCGCCCCGGCCGAAGTCCTGGTGCCGGATGGGGGTCTCGGCGGCCAGCGGGTCGGGTACGTCCACCCACTCGACGCCGTCGAAGCAGGCGCCGGTCTCCTGGATCGAGGACAGGTCGGGCACGCCCGGCACGCGCATCGCCTGGAGCCGGCCGCCGGCCCGCAGCGAGCCGGTCCCGCCCAGCGGCTTCTCGGGCAGGAACCGGTAGAAGAGACCGAACGGACGCTCGAACGCGTCCTCCGTCTCGTACACGACGCCCCGCCTCGGGTCCACGGCGACCGCCTCGTGCTGGAAGCGGCCCATCGCGGTCAGCGGCACCGCGCCGGTGCGGTGCGGGTCGGCGGGGTCGACCTCGAAGATGAACCCGTGGTCCTTGGTGTAGCCGTTGGTGCCGGCCTTGTCCTCGGTCTCCTCGCAGGTCAGCCAGGTGTGCCACGGGGTGGGCCCGCCCGCGCAGTTCACCGCCGTACCGGCGATCGCGACCCGCTCGTCCCGGACGTGGTTGCGGGAGTCCAGGGTCAGGGCCGTACAGCCGCCCTTGCCCTCCGGGTCGTAGGTCAGACCCTTCACCGTGGGGACGGGGACCTTGCCGTTGGCACGGTTCTCGTGGTTGCGCACGAGGTGGACGCCGCCGTGGCGGCCCCCATGACGGTCCCGGGAACGCGCGGCGAAGGCCGCCATGCCGTCGTGGTTGGACGGGACCGGGCCCTCACCGGAGCGCAGCTCGTCGCCCTCGCGGGACAGGACCCGGTAGCGGAATCCTTTGGGCAGGTCGAGCAGGCCGTCGGGGTCGGGGACCAGCGGGCCGTAGCCGGTGTGGCCCAGGGACTGCGCGGCGGCGGTGCCGGCGAAGAGTTCGGAGAGGGCTCCGGTGAACGCGATGCCTGCGCCCAGGGCTCCCGTGCGGGCGAGTACCTGGCGTCGGGTTGCGGACATGGGGTTACCTTCCTGCTGGCGGACAGGACTGTGACCCGCTGTGTCTATCACCTGGCACGTTCCCCGGGAACCACGCGCGCTACACGCGTCACATGTCGGCCGGCCGCTCCAGGGGCCGGTCCGACGGCACCCGCTGCGGGTTCTCCAGGAACCGCAGCAGCTCCACCGGGAAGGGCAGTACCAGCGTCGAGTTCTTCTCCGCGGCCACCGCCACCACCGTCTGCAGCAGCCGCAGTTGCAGCGCGGCCGGCGTCTCCGACATCTCGCGCGCGGCCTCGGCGAGCACCTTGGACGCCTGACGCTCGGCGTCGGCGTTGATCACCCGGGCCCGCCGCTCACGGTCCGCCTCGGCCTGCCGGGCCATCGAGCGCTTCATGGTCTCGGGCAGCGACACGTCCTTGATCTCGACGCGGTCTATCTGCACGCCCCAGCCGACGGCGGGGCTGTCGATCATCAGCTCCAGGCCCTGGTTCAGCTTCTCCCGGTTGGACAGCAGGTCGTCCAGGTCGCTCTTGCCGATGATGGACCGCAGCGATGTCTGGGCCATCTGGGACACGGCGAATTTGTAGTCCTCGACGCGGATGAGCGCGTAGGCGGCGTCGACCACCTTGAAGTAGACGACCGCGTCCACGCGGACGGTCACGTTGTCCCGGGTGATGCCTTCCTGGGCGGGCACCGGCATCGTCACGATCTGCATGTTGACCTTGTGCAGCCGGTCCACCACCGGAACGATCATGGTGAAGCCGGGTTGTCGCACCTCACCGGCGAGCCTGCCGAGCCGGAGGACGACCCCGCGCTCGTACTGCTTGACGATCCGCGCCGCCGAGGCGACGTACAGCACCCCGGCGCTTCCGGCGGCGGCAGCCGCGGTCAGCAGCTCCTGGAGCATGGCGACCTCCTCGCCCTGAGGATCGTTTCGCCTACTTCTGCCACGATATGCCGGAGGTCCGGTCCGAGGCCATGCCCCGGACCGGACCTCCGGCACATCGACGGGGCTACACCGCCGCCGTCGCCGGTTCGGTGACCTTCACCGGGTCCGTGCCGGTGGCGCTGTGCCGCTCGGCCCAGTTCTCCAGCGCGGTGCGGCAGGCGTGGTCCAGGTGGTGCAGTCCGGACAGGTCCAGCTCGACCGGGCGGTCCTGCGGCAGCGCCTCCAGGCTCTCCAGGATCTTCGGCAGCCGCAGGAAGGTCGCGTTGCCGGACAGGTGCGCCTGGACGGGACCGGCGCCCTTGTCGACGACCTCCAGCTTGAGGTGGGAGGCCTCCCAGGCGGTCTTGACCACGGACAGGGCCAGACCGATCAGCACGCCTTCGAACATGTTGACCGCGACGATCGACACGGCCGTGACCACCAGGATCAGCGCCTCGCCCCGGTGATCGCGCCACAGCGGCACGATGCTGCGGAACGGGATCAGCTTCCAGCCCGCGTGGACCAGGATGCCCGCCAGCGCGGGCAGCGGGATCAGGGCCAGCACGGACGGCAGCAGCGCGGCGAACAGCAGCAGCCACACCCCGTGCATGACCCGGGACGCCTTGGTCCGCGCGCCCGCGCTCACGTTGGCGGAACTGCGCACGATGACCGCGGTCATCGGCAGTGCGCCGAGCAGACCGCACACCGTGTTGCCCGCGCCCTGTGCCATCAGCTCCTTGTTGTACTCGGTGCGCGGGCCGTTGTGCAGCCGGTCCACCGCGGCGGCGCTGAACAGGCTCTCCGCCGAGGCGATCAGCGTGAAGGCGACGATGGTGCCGAGAATGCCCACGCTCGCCAGCTCGCCGAAGGCGTCGGCGCCGGGCGGCTGGACGGAGTCCAGCAGGCCGTTCACCTCGACGGTCGCCACCGACAGTCCGAAGACCGCCGTGACCGCCGTGGCCAGGCCGACCGCGGCCAGCGCGCCCGGCACGGTCCGCACCCGCTTCGGCAGCCGCCGCCACAGCACCAGCACCGCGACGGTGCCGGCGCCGAGGGCGAGCGAGGTGAGCGCCTCGGTGCTGCCCAGCGCGTCGACGGCGGCCCCGGGCAGCCCGGTGATCTTGTCGATGCCGGAGGCGGGCGCCTCGATACCGGCCGCCGAGTACAGCTGGCCGGCGATGAGCACGAGGCCGATGCCGGCCAGCATGCCCTCGACGACCGACAGGGAGATCGCCCGGAACCAGCCCCCCAGCTTCAGGGCGCCCATCGCGAGCTGGAGGAGACCGGCGGCCAGCACGATCACGCCGAGCGCGGGCAGCCCGTACTCGTCGACCGCGCCGAAGACCAGCACCGTCAGGCCGGCGGCCGGACCGGACACCTGAAGGCTGCTGCCCGGCAGGAGGCCGGTGACGATGCCGCCCACGATGCCGGTGACCAGGCCGAGTTCGGCCGGGACACCGGAGGCGACGGCGACGCCCACACACAGCGGGAGGGCGACCAGGAACACGACCAGCGAGGCGGTGAAGTCCTGCCGCAGATGGGGGAACCTCGCGGAGCCCTTGGATATGGCGTTCACGCCGGCGCTCACAGCGTCTCGAACGTGTCGGTGTCCGCGTGGTGTTCGCGCACGATCCCGGTGTGGACCTCGTAGTACCAACCGTGCATCCGCAGCCGGCCGTCCGTCAGCCGCCGCTCGACACAGGGGTACGAACGCAGCCGCAGCAGCTGGGCCAGGACGTGGTGCTGTACGGCCTCGGCGACCGTCGGGTCGGCGGGGTCGCACGGCTTCGGCTCGTCCGCGGCGTGCGTCAGCCAGTCGCGCACGGCGGGTACGGCGGACAGGTCGTCGCCGCGCACCAGGGCGCCGACGGCGCCGCAGTGCGAGTGGCCGCAGACCACGATGTCGGTGACGCCGAGCACTTCCACGGCGTACTCGATGGTGGCCGCCTCGCCGGTCGGGCGCTCGGCGCCGTACGGCGGGACGATGTTGCCCGCGGTGCGCAGCTCGAAGAGCCGGCCGGGCCCGGCGCCCGTGATCAGGGCGGGTACGACCCGGGAGTCGGAGCAGGTGATGAACAGGACTTCGGGCGACTGGCCTTCGGCGAGCCCGGCGAACTCCTCAGGGCGCTGTCCGTACGAGCGGGCGTTGTCGATGAGGGGCTGCATGATGTGGTGATTCCTCCTGGCGCGCAGTGGGGGCGCGTCGGATGGGCAGGACAGAGGTGGGGATGTTCCGGTCCCTCAGCAGCGGAAGACCTGAAGTGCCGCCGGGGAGTGGTCCGGCGCGGATCTCGGCCGGTGTTCCGTCGCACGGCCGGACATGACGGGTTCGGGCGCCGCCGGGCCGCGCTGCCGCAGACACGGGCGTTCGGGAGCCTCGGGCTGGGGCGCGGCGGTGGCGCGGTGCCGGTCGCGGACGCGCGGGGAACTGCTCGGGTGCCCGGACCGGCCGGGGTCGTGGCAGGTGACGATCTCGTCGTGCGATGCCATGCCGGGAAGGGTGGTTCCGGAATGGGCATTGGCCACGGCATCACGGCTCGTATGCGCGGATGCGAAGGGTGCGCCGGGAGCGAAGGCCACCAGGGCGATCAGGACGGCGGCGAGGAACGCAACCGCGGTCCGGGCCGTCGTGGCTCGCAACGTACGCCCCCCTCCAGGCAGTTCTCGCCAGTGGCATGTGCCGACCCGTGGCCGAGGCAAGGTCAATGCACTGCCAACGCATGGTCAATGCGCGGTCAAGAAACACGTTAACCCTGCAAAGGGCTTTGCAGGGTTAACGTAGCGTTGCGAGCTGAAGAGAGCCTGAAAGTCGCGGGTGAGTTGGCGGGAACAGGCCGTTCCGGCCGCGCTCAGGCGGTGTCGACCAGGCGTGCCGCGTCCCGGGCCAGCGCGGTGAGCCGGGAGATCGCCCGGAAGTACTTCTTGCGGTATCCGCCCTTCAGCATCTCCTCGCTGAAGAGCCGGTCGAACGGCAGCCCGGAGGCCAGCACGGGCACCTCACGGTCGTAGAGCCGGTCCGCGAGCACCACGAGGCGCAGTGCCGTCGACTGGTCCGGCACCGGGCGCACTCCGGTGAGGCACACGGCCGTGAGGCCGTCGGTCAGGGCGCCGTACCGGCTGGGGTGGACGCGGGCGAGGTGGTCGAGGAGCGCGGGGAAGGCGTCCAGGGAGGCGCCCTCGGCGGCCCGCGCCGCGCGGGTCACCTGCTCGTCGGAGTACGGCGCCGGTGCCTCGGGCAGGCCGCGGTGGCGGTAGTCCTCGCCGTCGATGCGCAGGGCGCGGAAGTGGGCGGACAGGCCCTGGATCTCGCGCAGGAAGTCGGCCGCCGCGAAGCGGCCCTCGCCGAGCTTGCCCGGCAGTGTGTTGGAGGTGGCGGCCAGCGCCACGCCCGCCTCGACCAGCCGGGCGAGCAGGCTGGAGACGAGGACGGTGTCGCC
Organism: Streptomyces sp. NPDC096048; assembly: GCF_044763415.1. Taxonomy (NCBI): domain Bacteria; kingdom Bacillati; phylum Actinomycetota; class Actinomycetes; order Kitasatosporales; family Streptomycetaceae; genus Streptomyces; species Streptomyces sp. NPDC096048. Next base: position 53,796 of record NZ_JBIWGG010000011.1, on the reverse strand, counting down.
GGGGTCGTCGAGCTCGAACTCGTCGATGCAGAGGAGACGGTGCCCGGAGAGGGTCCGCACGGTCTGCTGGAAGCCGAGGGCGCCGACGAGGTTGGTCAGCTCCACGAAGGTGCCGAACGCCTTGCGGGAGGGTTCGGCGGGGGTGGCGTGCCACAGGGAGGCCAGCAGGTGGGTCTTGCCGACGCCGTAGCCGCCGTCGAGGTAGACGCCCCGGGGGCCGGCGGGGGGCTTCGGGGCCCTGCTCCGGCCGAGGCCGAAGAGGCCGCGCCTGCCCGTGGCGGCCGGGGCGCCGTCCAGTCCGGTAGCGAAGTCCTCCAGGACCCGTACGGCCTCGCTCTGGCTCGGCTGGTTCGGGTCCGGGATGTAGGTGCTGAAGCGCACCGAGTCGAAGCGCGGCGGGGGCACCATCTCGGCGACCAGGCGGTCCGCGGGGACGTGCGGCTCGCGGGCGCACAGGGACAGCGGGGCGGAGGCGGACTCCGTCCCGGCTATCGGGGGGCGACCGGAGGGGGCGGAACCGGGGGCGGGGGAGGAGGACGACACGGGGGTCCATGGTAGGGCCTGTCCGGGGGGTGCCGGTCGGCGTGGGGGTGTGACGTGGGTCGGTGCGGGTGCGGGTGCGGGTGCGGGTGCGGGTGCGGGTGCGAGTGGGGGGGCGTGCGGGTTCGGGTGCTGGGGGTGTGGGCGCGTGGGGAGCGGGGTTGCGTGTACCCGGACCGTGCGTTGTTCCGGTTGCCCGGTGTGGGGGCTGGGCGGGGTGGGGTGCGTGGCCCGGCGTCGCGGGGTGCCGCCGCGGCCACCCGCGCCGTGCTTGGCGGCACGACTTACCGCGGTCGCGCGGCTGCGGCTGTGCGGGCGCGGGCGCGGGCGCGGTTCGGTCGGGCGGTGCGTGGAACACTGCACGGCATGCGACGCCTGTTCCCCGTGACCCCTGTGACCGATCAGACAGCCGGCCCGGACCTCGACGGGACCGATCGGGAGTGGAGCCTCGCCGAGCTGGCCGCCGCCTACGCCTATCCCGAGCAGGACGGGCGGCCGACGGCGTGGCTGCGGGCGAACATGGTCTCCACCCTCGACGGTGCCGCCCAGCACGACGGCCGCTCCCAGCCCATCTCCAGCGCGGCCGACATGCGCATCTTCGGCACGCTGCGCGCCCTGGCGGACGTGGTGGTGGCCGGCGCCGAGACCGTACGCCAGGAGGGGTACCGCCCGGCACGCTCGCGTGCGGAGTTCGTGGAGCTGCGGCGGGCGGCCGGGCAGGGCCCCGCGCCGGCGATCGCGGTGGTCAGCGCGAGTCTGGAGCTGGACTTCTCCCTGCCGTTGTTCACCTCGCCGCTGGTGCCCACCCTGGTCCTGACCGGCGCGGCCGCGGCCCCGGACCGGATCGCGGCCGCCGAGAAGGCCGGCGCCCGGGTGGTGATCGCCGGTGACGGCGTCGGCGTGGACCCCGCCCGTGCCGTCGACGCGCTCGTCGGGCTCGGTCACACCCGGCTGCTGACCGAGGGCGGCCCGCGGCTGCTGGGGCAGTTCGTCACGGCCGGGGTGCTCGACGAGCTGTGCCTGACCGTCTCGCCGATGCTCACCGCGGGCGCCGCGCAGCGCATCGCGGGCGGGCCCTCGGTCGAGGTTCCGCGGCGGTTCGCGCTCGCGTCCCTGCTCGAGGAGGAAGGGTTTCTCTTCAGCCGCTACCGGCGTGACTGAGGGAATCGGTGGAATCTACCGTTCCGCTTAGTTCGGGCCGGGCACACTGAATCCGGCAGTACCCGTGCGATCACGGGGCAGGATGGTTTCCGCAGGAACCGGTACGGCCTACGGAGGGTGGGCCCGACGGTCCCTCGAAGGAGAAGGGGCGCCCGAGTGTTCACAAGCGTTTTGATGATCGAGAAGGCCCTGACGTCCGCCGACGTGGAGTTCGTCACCACCTTGCACGGGGAGGAGGCGGTCGCCTTCCACGTGCTGCTCCAGCCGCGCGGCGATCAGGCGGACAGGCTGCTGAGAGCCATCGACGACGTCGCCCTCGGCGAACTGGACGAGGCCGTACGCGAGGGCGAGACGCCCGAGGGCCAGGAGGCGCAGAGCGTCGGGCAGCGGGCACTGGAGGTGTCCCTCACCGCCCTGCGCGCGTCCGGGGCCGAGGCCGAGGGGCGCCTGATCGAGGACCACCCGCTCGACGAGCTCAAGTCCCTGGTCCTGGAGATCGGGGCCGACGAGGTGATCGTCCTGACCGATCCGCACTACGTGGAGGAGTTCTTCCACCGGGACTGGGCCTCGCGGGCCCGGCACAAGGTCGGCGTGCCGGTCCTGAAACTGTTCTCCCACAGCAAGGCATAGGCTGGGGCCGCGCTCCGGGACCCCGCGCCGGGGGCGCGCCACCAGCACGACCACCGCTCGCCGGCAGCACGCCCGCGAGCACCACCTCTCGTACCACCTGTCGCACCTCTGGGGAGAACAGCGCATGGCACCCGGCCTTCCTACCGCCATGGACCGACCGCACTTCATCGGCATCGGCGGCGCCGGGATGTCGGGCATCGCCAAGATCCTCGCCCAGCGCGGCGCCGAGGTGGCGGGCAGCGACGCCAAGGAGTCCGCGACCGCCGACGCCCTGCGCGCGCTCGGCGCGACCGTGCACATCGGGCACGCGGCGGAGCACCTCGCCGACGACGCCAGCTGCGTGGTCGTGTCGTCGGCGATCCGCGAGGACAACCCGGAACTCCTCCGCGCGGCCGAACGCGGCGTCCCGGTCGTCCACCGCTCCGACGCCCTCGCCGCCCTGATGAACGGGCTGCGTCCGATCGCGGTGGCCGGCACGCACGGCAAGACGACCACCACCTCCATGCTGGCGGTCTCCCTGTCCGAGCTGGGCCTGGACCCGTCGTACGCGATCGGCGGCGACCTGGACGCGCCCGGCTCCAACGCCCTGCACGGCGACGGCGAGATCTTCGTCGCCGAGGCGGACGAGAGCGACCGCAGCTTCCACAAGTACGCCCCCGAGGTCGCCATCGTCCTCAACGTCGAACTCGACCACCACGCCAACTACGCGTCGATGGACGAGATCTACGAGTCCTTCGAGACCTTCGCCGGCAAGATCGTCCCCGGTGGCACCCTGGTGATCGCGGCCGACCAGGACGGCGCCCGGGAGCTGACGCGGCGACTGGCCGGATCGGTGCGGACGGTGACGTACGGGGAGTCCGAGGACGCCGACGTCCGCATCCTGTCGGTCGTCCCGCAGGGCCTGAAGAGCGAGGTCACCGTGGTGATGGACGGCGCGGAGCTGACCTTCGCGGTCTCCGTCCCGGGTCGTCACTACGCCCACAACGCGGTCGCCGCCCTCGCCGCCGGCGCGGCACTCGGCATCCCCGCCGCCGAGCTGGCCCCCGCCCTGGCCGCCTACACGGGCGTCAAGCGGCGCCTCCAGCTCAAGGGCGAGACGGCCGGCGTCCAGGTCGTCGACTCCTACGCGCACCACCCCACCGAGATGACGGCGGACCTGGAGGCCATGCGCGCCGCGGTCGGCGACGCCCGCATCCTGGTCCTCTTCCAGCCGCACCTGTTCTCCCGCACCCAGGAGCTGGGCAAGGAGATGGGCCAGGCCCTCGCGCTGGCGGACGCGTCGGTCGTCCTCGACATCTATCCCGCCCGCGAGGACCCGATCCCGGGCATCACCAGCGAGCTGATCATCGAGGCGGCCCGGGCAGCGGGCGCGGACGTCACTCCGGTCCACGACAAGGACGGGGCGCCCGCGGTGGTCGCGGGAATGGCGAAGGCCGGTGATCTCGTTCTCACCATGGGCGCGGGCGACGTCACCGACCTCGGACCGCGCATCCTGGACCAGCTGTCGAGCACGGGTAAGTAAGGGGCTGAGGACTCATGTCGTACGACGTCGAGAAGCCGGACGAGCAGTGGCGCGCGGAACTGGCGCCGGCCGAGTACGCCGTCCTGCGCCAGGCCGCCACGGAACCCGCCTTCACCGGTGAGTACACCGACACCAAGACCGAGGGCGTCTACTCCTGCCGCGCCTGCGGCGCGGACCTGTTCACCTCCACCACCAAGTTCGAGTCGCACTGCGGCTGGCCGTCCTTCTTCGACCCGAAGGACACCGACGCGGTCGAACTGATCGAGGACCGGTCCCACGGCATGGTGCGCACCGAGGTGCGGTGTGCCCGGTGCGGATCGCACCTCGGGCACGTGTTCAAGGGCGAGGGGTATCCGACCCCCACCGACCAGCGGTACTGCATCAACAGCGTCGCGCTGCGGCTGGCGCCCACGGAGGGCTGAGTCAGCGGGCGGCGGCCGGGAGCGTCACGGTGAACACCGTCACGCCCGGCTCGCCGCCCAGCTCGATCGTCCCGCCGTGCGCCCGCACCAGCGAACCGGCCACGGCGAGGCCCAGTCCGCTGCCGCCGCGGTCGCGGCTGCGGGCCTTGTCGACCCGGTAGAAGCGGTCGAAGACCCGTTCCCGGTCGGCGGCCGGGATGCCCGGCCCCGTGTCGGCGACCGCCACCCGGACCGCGTCGGGCGTCACGGTGACGGCGACCGAGACCTTGGAGCCCGGCGGGGTGTGCACGGCCGCGTTGGTCAGCAGGTTGTCGAGCACCTGCCGGATGCGCTGCGGGTCCATGCGCACCTTCACCACCGCGGGGCCGGTCGTCACCGTCAGCGGATGCTCCGGGTGACCGGCGCGGAAGGCGTCGCCCGCCTGCCGTACCAGCTCCGTCAGATCCGCGTCCTCCCAGCGCAGCGGCGCCTCCGCCTCGGCCGCGTCCAGCCGGGCGAGCAGCAGCAGGTCGTCCAGGAGCACACCCATCCGGGCCGCCTCGGCGCGCAGCCGGGCCAGATGCCGATCGCGTTCCCCGGGCTCGTTGGCCGCCGCGTACTGGAAGAGGTCGGCGTAGCCCCGTACGGACATCAGCGGGGTGCGCAGCTCGTGCGAGGCGTCCGCGACGAACCGGCGCAGCCGCCGCTCGGCCTCGGCGCGCACCGCGAGCGAGTCGTCGATGTGCTCCAGCATCGTGTTGAACGCGGTCCGCAGCTCCGCCACCTCCCGGCCGCCGTCCCTGCCGTCCACGCGCAGCGGCAGCCGGGCGGCCGACTCGGTCAGGTCGTGCGAGGCGATGCCGTGTGCCGTGCTCGCCATGTCGCTCAGCGGCTTGAGACCGCGCCGCAGCGTCCGCCGTCCGAACACCACCAGCGCCAGCAGCGCGAGACCGAAGGCGACGACCTGCACCGTGATCAGCTGTTCCACGGTGTCCTCGACGTCCCCCATGGGCGCGGCGCTGACCAGCACCACCCCGGGCTCGACCTCGCAGGCCCGCAGCAGATAGGGGCCGTGCCCGTCGATGCGCACGGTGCGGGTGAGGTCCTCGTCGGAGCGGGCCATGGTCTGCGCCAGGGCGGTCAGGGCCCGGCTGTCCGCCGGCACCTCCGCGGGCGTGCGCAGGTCCGCCGAGTCGCCGGAGACGTCGTACACGGCCGTGTACCAGCCGTAGTACGGCTTGCGCCGCACGGTGCCGTGCGCAGCCGCGTCCTTGGACTGCACGATCTGCACCAGCTTCATCTGGTCGGCGAGCTGCCGCTCCAGATAGTCCCGCATGTACGCGGTCAGCACCGTGCCGACCACGGCGAACACCACCAGCGAGAGCACGCCGAGGCCCAGCGCCAGCCGGGTCCCGAGCCGCAGCCCGCGGTAGGCGCGCCACCACCGTCGTATCACCGGGCCGCCTGCCGGATCACGTACCCGAAGCCCCGCACCGTCCGGATCAGCGGCTCAGCGGTGCCGTCGGTGGCCGCGGGGTCGTCGGGGGCGTCGAGCTTGCGGCGCAGCCGGCTGACGACCAGCTCCACGACGTTGGACCGGCCGCCGAAGCCGTACTCCCACACGTGGTCGAGAATCTGAGCCTTGGTCAACACCGTCGGCGACTTGCGCATCAGATAGCGCAGCACCTCGTACTCGGTCGGCGTCAGCGACACCCGCCGCTCGCCCCGGCGCACCTCACGGGTGTCCTCGTCCATCGTCAGGTCCGCCACCCGCAGCACCGACCGCTGGAAACCGGGCCCGGCGCTGCGCCGCAGCACGGTCCGCAGCCGGGCCATCAACTCCTCCACGGCGAACGGCTTGACCAGGTAGTCGTCACCGCCCCGGGTCAGCCCCGCCACCCGGTCGGCCACCCCGTCGCGCGCGGTCAGGAACACCACCGGCACCATCGTCCCCGAGCGGCGCAGCCGGTCCAGGACGCCGAAGCCGTCGACGTCCGGCAGCATCAGGTCGAGCACCACGATGTCCGGGCGGAAGTCGGCGGCCAGCCGCAGCGCCTGTTCGCCGGAGTCGGCGGTGACCGCCTCCCAGCCCTCGTAGCGGGCGACGGTGGCCACGAGGTCGGCGATGGGCGGGTCGTCGTCCACCACGAGGAGCCGTACTTTTTCCACCCGCTCATACTGCGCCACCGGCCGCTCGCACCCCAGAGGACGGGGACCGCCGTGCCGCGATCGACAGGTACTCGAAAGTCGCCCGACAGGAAAACGACAGGGCCGGCGGGGGCCTCATACAGCCACCACGGGTCCGCGACATGGGACGTCTAGACTCTTCCGGCAACGACCTGTAGCGACCTGGCCAGAACTTCCGCCCCACCCGAAGGGTATTCGGCGCTTTGATACGGATGGAATCAGTCACCAAGCGGTACCCGGACGGCACCGTGGCGGTCGACAGGCTGTCGCTGGAGATACCGGACCGCTCGATCACGGTCCTCGTCGGGCCGTCCGGCTGCGGCAAGACGACGACCCTGCGGATGATCAACCGAATGGTCGAGCCCACCGAGGGAGCCATCCTCCTCGACGGCGCGGACCTCCAGCGGCAGCCGGTCACCACGCTGCGCCGGTCGATGGGATACGTCATCCAGAACGCCGGGCTCTTCCAGCACCGGACGATCATCGACAACATCGCCACCGTGCCCCGCATGATCGGCTGGGGCAAACAGGCGTCCCGCGAGCGGGCGGTGGAGCTGATGGAGCGGGTGGGGCTCGACGCCTCTCTCGGCAAGCGGTACCCGTACCAGCTCTCCGGCGGCCAGCAGCAGCGCGTCGGCGTGGCGCGGGCGCTCGCCGCCGACCCGCCCGTGCTGCTCATGGACGAGCCGTTCTCCGCCGTCGACCCCGTGGTGCGCAAGGGACTCCAGGACGAACTCCTGCGCATCCAGGAGGAGCTCGGCAAGACCATCGTCTTCGTCACGCACGACATCGACGAGGCCATCAAGCTGGGCACCATGGTCGCGGTGATGCGCACCGGCGGCCGGCTCGCCCAGTTCGCGCCGCCCGCCGAACTGCTGTCGAATCCCGCGGACGACTTCGTCGAGGACTTCCTCGGCGCCGACCGCGGCATCCGGCGGCTGTCCTTCTTCCCCTCCGCGGACCTGGAGTTGACGAGCGGCCCGGTGGTACGCGTGGACGCCACGGCCGAACAGCTCGCCGCGCCCGACGCCCCCTACCTGCTGGTGACCGACGGGGAGAGCAGGCCGCTGGGCTGGGCCGAACCGCGGGACCTGACCGCCGGGGAGATCGCGGTGGAGGGACTGCTGCCGTACGGGCGGCCGTTCGTGCCCGGCGCCGACTCGCTGCGGGCCGCGCTCGACTGCGCCGTGCTCTCGCCCACCGGCTGGGCCGTCGCCGTGGACGCCGACGGCCGGGTGACCGGTGTCGTCTCCCAGCGGACCATCGGCGAGGCGATCCGCACCGCCCACGGTGCGGCGAACACCGGTGACGCACCGGCGGACGGGGCACAGGACGTACCGGCGGAGGACGCACAGGACGCACAGGATGTACCGGCGGACGACGCACAGGCCGGCGACGCGGCGCAGGCGGGGCCCGCCGGTGTCACGAAGGTCGGCCCGTGAACGGCTTCTTCGACATCCCGAGCGACCTCGGCAACACCTACTTCGGCCTGATCTGGCTGCACCTGCGCGAGGCGCTGCTGCCGGTCCTGGCCGGGCTGCTGCTCGCGCTGCCCGTCGCCCAGCTCTGTGTGCGGTTCCGCTGGCTGTACCCGCCCGTGCTCGGCGTGACCACCGTGTTCTACGCCGTTCCGTCGCTGGCCGTCTTCGTCGTCCTCATCGACTACACCGGCCAGACCGAGCTGACCGTGATGATCCCGCTGGCCGTGTACAGCCTGGTGGTGCTCGTCCCGGCGATCGTCGACGGCGTGCGGTCGGTGCCCGAGGAGACCCTGGCCGCGTCCACCGCCATGGGCTTCGGACCGGTACGGCGGTATCTGCAGGTGCAGTTGCCGATCGCCGTGCCCGCGATCCTCGCCGGGCTCCGGGTGGCCGTGTCCGCCAGCATCTCCCTGGTCAGCGTCGGCGCCCTCATCGGCAACCAGGGCGCCCTCGGCAACCTGCTCGCGGCCGCCCAGAAGTACGGCCGTCCCGAACTCGCGGTGAACTCCGTCCTCACCACCGCCGTACTGGCGGTCCTGTGCGACGCGGCGCTCGTCCTGGTCCGGAACCTGCTGACGCCCTGGATGCCGCGCGGCAAGGGCAAGCGTCCCAAGGAGTCCGCCGCGCGGCAGGAGCGGACCGAACCGGAGAAGGCGGCCACGCGGTGAACGTACTCGACTTCGTCAACGCCTTCTTCAGCGACAGCGCCCACTGGCACGGCTACGACGGCATCCCGCGGCGCCTGCTGGAACACGTCCAGTACACGCTGATGGCCCTCGGTCTCGCCGCCGCGATCGGCCTGCCCGTCGGACTGCTCACCGGGCACACCGGACGCGGCGGCAACGCCGTCGCCTTCGTCGCCACCGCCGCCCGCGCGCTGCCCAGTTTCGGTCTGCTGGTGCTGATCGCCGTCGTGGTCGGCATCGGCCTGCTGCCCGTGATGATCCCGCTGGTCGTACTCGCGATCCCGCCGATCCTGGTGACCACCTACGAGGCGGTCCGCTCGGTCGACCCCTCCCCGGTGGACGCCGCGCGCGGCATGGGCATGCACGAGTCGAGCATCCTCTTGCGGGTCGAACTGCCCGTGGCCCTGCCGCTGGTGCTCAGCGGACTGCGCTCGGCGGCCATCCAGGTCGTGTCGACGGCGACCATCGCCGCGTACGTCAGTCTCGGCGGAATCGGCCGGTACATCATCGACGGGCTCTACCAGCGCGACTACGAGAAGGTGGTCGGCGGCGCCACCCTGGTGGCGCTCCTGGCGCTCGTCACGCTCGCCGTGTTCTGGGCGGCGGGACGGCTGGCCGTGTCACCGGGGGTGCGCAGGCGCTGAGCCGGAGCATGACCTCGACACAGTTGTGAAAGAAATCGTGACCAGGCCGTTCTTGACTGGCCGACAAGTGCCTCGTTTGGATCGGTGGATGACTTCTACCGCGAAGAGCAGCAGGTCCAGGGCTAGGCACACCGGCGCGGCGGCCGTCGCGCTCACCGCCGCGGCGGCGCTGCTCGCGGGCTGTTCCTCCTCCGACGACACCTCCGACAACCCCCTCGCCGGGGAGAAGGCGAAGGCAGGCACCGTCGTCGTCGGCTCGAACAACTTCGCCGAGAGCACCCTGCTCGCCGACATCTACGGCGAGGCGCTCAAGGCCAAGGGCCTCAAGGTCACTTACAAGCACAACATCGGCAGCCGGGAGACGACGTACGGCCTGATGAAGAACGGCTCGGTCACGGTGCTGCCGGAGTACAACGGCGCGCTGCTGGCCTACCTCGACTCCGCGGCCGAGCAGAAGTCCACCGAGGCGGTCAACACCGCGGCCAAGGCCAAGCTCGACAAGGAGCTGACGCTGCTGGAGTCGTCACCGGCCGAGAACAAGGACTCGGTCAGCGTCAACGCCGAGACCGCGAAGAAGCACGGCCTCACCGCCGAGTCGACCCTCGCCGACCTGAAGGACATCGCGCCGGACCTGGTGATCGGCGGTTCGCCCGAGTTCCAGACCCGGCAGCAGGGTCTGAAGGGCCTGGAGTCCGTGTACGGACTGAAGTTCAAGTCCTTCAAGGCGCTCGACGCGGGCGGCCCGCTGACCCAGTCGGCGCTGACCAAGAACACCGTGCAGGCGGCGGACATCTTCACCACCGACCCGACCATCATCAAGGAGAAGTTCGTCGTCCTGGCGGACCCGGAGAACCTCTTCGGGTACGCGAACGTGACGCCGCTCGTCCACAAGGAGAGCCTGTCCCAGGAGGGCGTCGACACGCTCAACGCGGTCTCCGCCAAGCTGGACACGAAGACCCTCCTCGACCTGGACGCGCAGGTGCAGCTGGACAAGAAGGACCCGCTGGACGTCGCCAAGGAGTGGCTCGAGTCGGCGGGCCTGGTCTGACCCGCCGTACGCCGGTCACGACGCCGCGGCCCCGGCCGCGGCGTCGATCAGCTGGTCGATCAGGGCGATGAGGACGTCCCGGCAGGAGGTCCGCTCCCGCGCGTCGCACAGCAGCACCTGCACGTGCTCCGGCAGCGCCAGGGCCTCCCTGATCTCCTCGGCCGGGTACGGATGCCGTCCGTGGAAGCCGTTGACTCCGACGACGAACGGAATGCCCCGCCGCTCGAAGAAGTCGATGGCCGCGAAGCTCGACTCGGGCCTGCGCACGTCGATCAGCACCACGGCGCCGAGGGCACCGATCGCCAGGTCGTTCCACATGAACCAGAACCGCTGCTGACCGGGCGTACCGAAGAGGTACAGCACCAGTTCCCGGCCGATGCCGATCCGCCCGAAGTCCAGGGCCACGGTCGTGGCCCGCTTCTCCTCGATGCCGGCGAGGTCGTCGACGTCCAGTCCCGCCGCGGTCAGCGGCTCCTCGGTGCGCAGCGGGGCGATCTCGCTGACCGAGCCGACCATGGTGGTCTTGCCGACGCCGAAACCACCGGCGATCAGGATCTTCACGGCTTCGGGGGCGGCAGCCGGGGGTGCGGGTGCCGTGGGCGCCTCAGCGGCGCGGTCAGAGCCGGCCAAGGCCGTCCCTCACTTTCTGCAGCAGGTCCAGGTCCGGGGTGGTTCGGGAGACCGGGTGCGGGGGCCGGGCGGTGATCCGGCCGGCCTCCAGCAGGTCGCAGAGCAGGATGACGACCACGCTCACCGGCAGGTCCAGGCGGGCCGCGACCTCCGCCACGGCGACAGGCTCGGCGCACAGCCGCAGGATCCGCAGGTGCTCGGGCTGCGGTCGCGCGGCCCGCGTGGGCTGCGGGTCGATCGCGGTCACCGTGGTGATGAGGGTGAAGTCGGCGCGGCTGGGCCGGGTCCGGCCGCCGGTCAGGGTGAACGGCCGTACGAGCCGGCCGCCCGCGTCGCCTCCCGTCACGTCACTCGCCGGGGCCGGCGGTGGCCCGCGGTGCCGCGCTCAGGTGCTCGCCGATCTTCTTCACCAGCATGTTCATCTGGTACGCCACCACGCCGACGTCGGCGTTCGGGCCGGTGAGCACGACGAGGTGGGCGCCGGCGCCGGCGGAGGTGAGTATCAGGTAGCTGTTGGCCATCTCGATCAGTGCCTGGCGCACGGGGCCGCCGCGGAAGTCCAGGCTGACGCCCTTGCTGAGGCTCATCAGGCCCGAGGCGGTCGCCGCCAGCCGCTCGGCGTCGTCGCGCGGGAAGCCGGTGGACTTGCTGACGACCAGACCGTCCTCGGAGAGCACCACCGCCTGGTTCACGTCGGCGACCCGCTCCACGAGTCCGGTGAGCAGTTGGTCCAGCTCGGTGTGCGTGGCGGGGGAGGGTCGGGTCATGGCGTGTCCTTCGTCGGCGGTCGGCGGTCGGCGGTCGGAGTCGAGGGGGCGGCGGAGGAGAGGATCTGCTCGTCGGCTTCGGCTTCGGCGTCGGTGTCGACGTCGGCCCCCGGCGGCGTGTCGGTGGCGTCGGGCTCGGCGGCAGCGGCCTGGGCCCGCAGGGTGCCGCTCCGGAAACCGGCGAGGGACGATGCGGCGCGCTCCGCGGTGAAGTCGTCGTGGTCGCCGGACGCGCGCTCCGGCCCGTCGTCCCGGCCGGTCCCGGCGTCCTCGTCGCGCAGCTCGGCGGCGAGGCTGGTCTGCGGTACCCGGCGGGGCAGCGGGGTCAGGCCGTTCCGCTCGGACGCGGACGGCGCGGAGGACGCGGAGGGGGCGGTAGCGCCGGGCCGGTTCGCTGGAACGGGACGTACGGGCCGTGCCGTCCGTACGGTCCGCTTCTCGGGAGCGGGGTCCGCCTCGGACACGGAGGACGCCCCATACACGGAGGACGCCCCGGGCCCGCCGGACGCTGGGGCTTCGGGTGTCTCGGGAGACGCCGTGCGGTCGGGGCCGTGGGCCGCGTCGACCGGCTCGCGCACCACGATGTCGTGCGGGATCAGCACGATCGCCGTGGTCCCGCCGTACGGGGAGGAGCGCAGCGTGACGGTGATGCCGTGCCGGTGTGCGAGCCGGGCGACGACGAACATGCCGAGCCGCAGGTCGTCGGCGAGCGCGACCACGTCGAACTGCGGGACCACCGCCAGCTGGGCGTTGAACGAGGCGTAGTCCTCCTCCGACAGGCCGAGCCCGCGGTCCTCGATCTCGACGGCCAGGCCCTTGGCCACCAGCGCCGCCCGCACGCCGACCGGATGAGGGGCTGGGGAGTAGGCGGTCGCGTTGTCGATGAGTTCGGCGAGCAGGTGGATCACGTCGGCCACCGCGGGCGGTGCGAGGGCCACCTCCTCGTCGGTGTGCAGCTCCACCCGCTGGTACTCGGCCACCTCGCCGACGGCACTGCGCAGGATGTCGACCAGCGCGACGGGCTCGCGCCAGGTGCGCCGGGGCTGCTCACCGCTGATGATGACGAGGTTCTCCTCGTAGCGGCGCAACTGACTGGCCGTGGAGTCCAGTTCGTACAGGCCCTTGAGGATCTCCGGGTCGGTGTGCTCGCGCTCCAGCGCGTCCAGCTTGCCGAGCTGCATGTTGACGAGGTTCTGGCTCTGGCGGGCGATGCCGAGGATGACCTTCTGGAAGCCGCGCCGGGTGTCGGCGAGTTCGACGGCGGTGTGCACGGCGGTGCGCTGTGCCGTGTTGAACGCCTGGGCGACCTGCCCGAGTTCGTCCCGCCCGTAGTCCAGCGGCGGGGTCGCCGACTCCACGTCCACCTTCTCGCCCCGCTCGAGCCGGGCCACCACGTCGGGCAGCCGTTCCTCGGCCAGGCTCAGAGTGGCCAGCCGCAGACCGCGCAGCCGGCGGGACAGCGAGCGGGTGATGCGCCAGGACATGGCGACGCACAGCACCAGGGCGATCAGACCACCCGCGCTGAGCGAAGCGGCCGTGATCAGCAGCCCGCGTGCCTCGTCGGCGCTGCGGTCGAGCAGCCCGTCCGTCTGCTGCCGGATCAGCGCCGCGTACTGGTCGGAGACCTTGTCCAGGGCGGTGGTCCAGCGCTGCCGTGCGTCCGGCAGGTCGATCCGGTCGTCACCGTCCGCCGCGCGGGCCGCCAGCACCTGGTCCTCGACGGCCCCGAGGGTCTGCCACTCGGGGCTCGCGAGGATCCGCTCGGTCTGCGCCTTCGCGCTGCCGCGCAGGGAGGGGACGATCTGGTCCTGGACGAGCCAGCGCCGGGTGTGGACCAGCTGGGCGAACCGCGCCCACTCCTTCTCGTCCATCCGGCCGGACGGCCAGGCCAGGGTGAGCCGCGCGTCCTCCTGGGAGACCAGTTCCGCCGCGTGCTCCAGGGCGACCAGCGGCCCGGCCTGCGAGGTGAGGTCGCCGTCGTCGACCTGGGAGAGCTCCTGGAAGGCGTGGATCTGCTCGTCGATGATCGAGGTGTACTGGTCGAGTGCCTGGTCGGAGGTGATGTCGCTGGGGTCGTCCACCTGGTCGCGGTAGTACTCCAGGCTGCCGACCGAGCCGAGCACCGAGTAGAGCCGGTCCGAGACGCGGGCGGGCGCGCGCTCGATCGCGTCGGACTGGCCGACGAGCTGGGCGACCGCCTCGTCCGTCTTCCTCCGCTGGGCGTCCAGCTCCGCCCGGTCGCCGCCGGGCTCGGCCAGATAGGCGGCCGACAGACCGCGCTCCTTCTGCAGCGCGAGCGCCGCCTCCGTGCCCATGGCGCCGGTGTCGCGGCTCAGTTCCGTCTGCGCGCGCAGCCGCAGGCCCTCCGAGAACATCTGGATCGTCGTCACCCCCCACACGGCGGCGAGGGTGACGCCGGGGACGAGGGCCAGGAGGATCAGGGAGAGACGTATGGAGCCGAGGCGGCGCCGGGCACCTGTCCGTGCAGACATCGTCGTCCTAGGCGATCAGTGGGGGAGGGTGGCGGTCGTGCGCGGGCGCGGGCGGCCGCGGTGCCCGGTCACCTGGTGCCGCCCGCGGCGAACTTGGCGACCGCGTCGGCGTTCGTCCGGGTCACGAACGCGGGGCCGGTCAGTACGGGTGCCACTCCGCCACCGCTGACGTTGCCGTTGGTGCGGTACAGCCAGAGCGCGTCCACCGCGAGATACCCCTGGAGGTACGGCTGTTGGTCCACCGCGAACTGCACGTCCCCGCGCTTGACCGCGGCGACCAGGTCCTCGTCGAGGTCGAAGGTGGCGACGTGGGCGCTGCTGCCCGCCTCGTCGACCGACTCGACCGCGGTCAGGGCGAACGCCGCGCCGTTCATGACGACCTCGTCGATGCTGGAGTCCTGCCGCAGCCGTGCGGTGACGGCCGCGCCGACCGCCTTCATGTCGGTGCCCTCGACGTAGAGCATCTCGGTCTCGCCCTCGAAGGTCTTCTTCACGCCGGCGCAGCGGGCCTCCAGGGCGACGTTGCCCCGCTCGTGGATGACGCACAGGGCGTGCCGGGCCTTGAGGTCGTTCAGCTTGTCGCCGACGGCCCGGCCCGCGACGCTCTCGTCCTGCCCGAAGTACTCCAACAGCCCGGTGGACCGCCAGGCGTCGATGCCGGAGTTGAGGCCGACCACGGGAATGCCGGCCGCCTTGGCCTCGGCGACGGGTCCCTTCATCGCCTGCGGTTTGGCCAGGGTCACGGCGATGCCGTCGGCCTTGTCGCGGATCGCGTCCCGCACCAGGTCGGCCTGGTCGGCGGTGTCGGCGTCGCCGGCGTACGTCAGGTCGACGCCGTCCTTGTCGGCCGCGGCCTCGGCGCCCTTGCGCACCCGGTCCCAGAAGGCGTCGCCCTCACCGCCGTGGGTGACCATGACGATCTTCATCCGGTCGGCGCCGGACCCGCCCGCGGTGTCCGCGGCCGAGCCGTCCTCCTCCCCGCCGAGCGCGGAGCAGCCGGCCGCCAGCAGGCAGACGGCCGCGGCGAGGGCCGCGGCACGGAGGCGTCCGGGGGAGTGGGTGGGCGGGGGAGATGTACTCATGGGGGTTGGGGCACCTCGCTGTGCGGCCGAGCAGAGGAACGGGGCGAGGTGGACCGGAGCCGTGTGTCGGTACGCCAACCGGGTGAATCTCGCCTGGCCGGAGCAAACCGTGAGTGACGGCCGGTAGTCAAGTGACCAGCGACCAGGTGTGAGTTGTCGGTGCCGCATCGTGATGAACGGGGCGGGTGAAACACCGGCGAAGCGTGACCGAGGCGCGAGTGCGCACGGAAGTCCGGCGTCCGGCGTCCGGTCGGTGTCCGTCCGGCGTCCGGCTCCGGGTGCGTGCCGGGGCGCGGACGCCGGTGGCCCGGTGTCAGGCGGGTCCGCCCGCTCGCTGTTCCAGAGGCCGCGGGGCCGTACGTGCGGCCCGGGCCTTCTTCCTGCGGAGCCGGCGGTCGCGGCGCGACTCCTGGTCGGGCAGCCAGCCGAAGACCAGGCAGCTGCCGACGACGCCGAGGAGCAGCCCGACCAGGAACCCGCCCAGGTTGGAGGTGACCCATGTGCCCAGGGAGGCCAGAACGCCGATGAGCGAGTAGAAGAGCCGCTGGGAGGGGTTCACCAGGGCCAGCAGGCCGCACAGCAGCATCACGACCGGCAGAAGGTAGCCGGCCACGCCCTGCATGCCGACGTGCAGGACGACCTTGAAGGACGCCTTCATGGTGAAGAGGACCTCGGCCCCCGCCAGAGTGAGCAGCAACCCGCCCCAGAACGGCCGCCCGGAGCGCCAGCGGCGGAAGCCGGCCCTGAACCCCTCCCGTCTGTCGCGGGGCATCAGCAGCCCGACCCGCTGAAGCGCAGCTTCAGACCGGGCAGCTTGAACACCGCCGCCGTGGTCGCGTAGTTGGTCTGCCGCAGGTTCTTGATGTGCACGGTGTCGGCCTGCTGGCTGAAGACGCCGATCGGCCCGCGGCCCTTCGGACCGGCCTTGTCCAGCGTGCTGGCGTCGTTGCCGATCTCGATGTTGTTGAAGGAGGCGTCACCCGACAGGAACGTCGAGTCGGTGGTCAGGTCGCTCGCGGACACCCTGGTGTCACCCTCGCCCGCGGTGATGAGCAGGTTGGTGCCGCCCAGGTCGACGCTCTGGCACAGCTTGGTGAGCTTCGCCTCCTTGATCACGGAGGTGACGACCAGTACCTGCCCGCCGGTGTCCCCCGCGTTCGGGCTGCCCTCGGCCATGTTGTCGAGGCCGCCGAACTGGGCGAACCCGGTGCCGTCGAGTTCCGTGGCGGTGACGGTGAAGGGCATGCCGGAGATCGCGAACTGGACGCCCAGGGCGCCGTGGGCGGTGAGGATCGCCAGTCCCGCGGTGACCGCGGCGGCCGGCACGGCCAGTACCGCGGCCCGGCGCAGCCTGACCCGGCCGCGTCTCGTGGGGGCCCCGGCGGTTTCCGGCGCGGAGACGCCTTCGGGGCCGGTCTCGGGTTCGGGGGTGTTGCCGGCGGACGGGGTGGCGTCCGAGGACGAGGCCATGGCTGCTCCCAGAGGCATAGTGAATGCGGATCGGGTTTCAGTGGCACGTTCTTGAGCGGCACGTTGTCCTGGCGCGGACAGCGGCTGGTGCGCACGCCTCCCGGCAACTCCCGGCGGGTGCAGGGGCTTTCACGTTACGCACCAGTAGCCAATCGGAAGTTACCGGTGGTTACACCGCAGGGTCAAGCAAGGTGTGAGTAAAGAGTGGGGATTGTGTGCCACCTGCCGCTTTTCCGGCCCGGCGCTTCTGGGGATCCGCGATTATTCGCCAACTCGTGCGCGACCGGTTGACGTTGACTGAACGTCAGGTCTACAACTTTGCCTGTTTCCCCGGATCCGTGGCGCCGGATCCGTTTCCGCGGCACCGTCCGCGTTCCCGGCTCCGGGACCCGTCCTGCGGACAGGGCCCGGCCCCGCCCCCCAACGGGGCACGCCGCACCTCCTGGGCAGGGCCCGCACTCACCGGGCACGGCCTGCCCGCGCCCACCGGGCCCGGCCCGCGCCCGACGTCCGACCCGGGTGCGGCCCGGACCTCATCGCATCGGCCCGACCGCACCTCCGCGGCCGGCCACCCCTGCTTCACCGAACCCCACTTCCGGAAGAGGTAGCCGCATGCGTACTCGTACTCTCCTCACCCTCACCGCAGCCGTCGCCGCGCTGACCCTCCCCGCGGCGGTCCCCGCCGCCGCGGGCACCGGCGCGGCCGACACCCCCGTCCTCACCACCGGCGCCGCGGGCGGTACCCCCGTCGCGGTGGGGGACACGCTCACCGCCTCCCTGGCGAGCGGCACCAGCGCCACGTTCCACTCCAGCGCGACCGGCACCAGCGGCGTCTCGTGCACGTCCTCGCAGTTCACCGTCGACGTCACCGACAACCCGACGGCCCCCGGCACGGCCACCGAGTCGCTCACCGCCCACACCTTCGACAGCGGCAGCTGCACCAGCAACGTCACCGGCGTCCTCGGCGTCAACGGCATCACGGTCCACAACCTGCCGTACACCACCACCGTCTCCTCCGACGGAGCCGTCGTCGTCACCCCGCCGAGCGGGTCCACCGTCCGGACCACGGTCGCCCTGCGCACCCTCCTCGGCAGCATCAACTGCGTCTACGAGGCTCCCGGCCTCACCGGCACGGCGAGCAACGACACCAACTCGATCGCCTTCGCGGACCAGCACTTCACCAAGGTCTCCGGCTCGGGGCTCTGCTTCGCCAACGGGTACTTCACCGCCACCTACGCCCCCGTGACCGACGGGAACGCGACGGTGTACGTCAACTGAGCCCGTACGGCGGCCCGGACGCGCCCCGACAGGGCCGCCCGGGCCGCTGTCCGCGGGGTCGTAAAGAGGCGGATCTGACGGTGAGTTATCGTGTACAGGGGGTTAAGACAGGCGGCACGGCCTGTTGAGTTCCAGCCCAGGAGAGTCCAGCCGATGGCGAGGCAGCTACGCGCCGAACAGACCCGCGCGACGATCCTCGGGGCCGCCGCCGACCTGTTCGACCGTTACGGCTACGAGTCGACCAGCCTGAGTGAGATCGTGGCCCACGCCGGAGTCACCAAGGGCGCCCTGTACTTCCACTTCGCGGCGAAGGAGGACCTCGCCCACGCCATCATGGAGCTCCAGTCCCGAACCTCGCGCCGACTGGCGACGGAGCTGGACGGCCGGGGCTACACCGCTCTGGAGGCGCTGATGCGCCTCACGTTCGGCATGGCCAGGCTGTGCGAGGAGGGGCCGGTCCTGCGGGCCGGGCTGCGGCTCGCGACCGGGGGAGTGCCGGTGCGGCCGCCGCTGCCGCACCCCTTCACCGAGTGGCGGGAGATCGCCTCGTCCCGCCTCGTGGACGCCGTCCGCCAGTCCGACCTGCATCCGGACATCGACGTCGACTCCGTCGCCCACACCCTCGTCTGCTCCATCGTCGGCACCCGCGTCGTGGGC
The DNA here is from genome assembly GCF_044763415.1 of Streptomyces sp. NPDC096048. Lineage (NCBI taxonomy): Bacteria > Bacillati > Actinomycetota > Actinomycetes > Kitasatosporales > Streptomycetaceae > Streptomyces > Streptomyces sp. NPDC096048. The sequence goes on along the minus strand of NZ_JBIWGG010000011.1, from coordinate 35,120 downwards.
GGCACCCTCGAACCGGCCGCGCGACAGCCCCGCCGCCTGGCCGGAATGTGGCACCTCCTGATCCGCGGCATGGTGCCGGTGACCCGACGCGCGCGCTACCTCACCCTCGCGGCGCGCCTGGAGCGGGAACTGGGCGGGGTCTGATCCGGCCGTAGTGGCCTGGCCGGGCGTGGCCTGGTCGGGCGTGGCCTGGTCGGGATGCGGCGCGGCCGGAGGTGGGCCGGCCCGGATGTGGCGCGGTCGGGCGACCGCCTCGCCTTCCGTCGCGATCTCCACGACCGCGCCGCGCGGGCCCGCGTGTGGCCCGGTTCGGACGTGGCGCGGTCGGACGCGGTCCGCCGGGATGTGGTCCTGCCCGGACCCGGTCCGGCCGGCATGCGGTCCGGTCCGCATGTGATCCGGCCGGGATGCGGCCCGGCCCCGCCCAGGACACGGCCGGCTCCGCCTCTTCGCCCCAGGTCGCGCGGTACGGTGAGGCGCATGCCCGACACCCCGTCCGAGCCCGCCCCCGTCATCGTCGGCGACGAGCCCGGGTCCTTCCCCCACGGCGTGCTGGCCGAGCGGCACCCCGCCATCGTCCGGCAGGTGCGCGAGGCGTTCCCCTTCGGCCCCGAACGGCGACGGGCGCTCGACGAGCTGCTCACGAGCTGTGCCGACGGCGTGGTCGAGCCGCTGCCCGCGGGCGCCGACGCCCGCGACCGGGGCCGCTGGGTGGACTGGGGGATGGACGCGTACGCCGGCCGCTCCTGGTTCGACGTGCCCTGGCTGTGGGCCGAGAGCCACTTCTACCGCCGGCTCCTCGACGCCGTCGGCTACTTCGGCCCCGGCGCCTGGCAGGGCGTCGACCCCTTCCGGCCCGCCAAACTCGCCGAACTCGACGCGCCGGAGACGGCCGAGGAACTCGCCGCGCTCGACGACCTCGCCGACCTGTCCTCCGACGACCGCACGCGGGCCCTGCTGCACGGCTCGCTCTGGGGCAACCGCGCGGACCTCGGCTTCCGCCTCTCCGACAGCGGTACCGACACCGAGGACCGGGTTCCGGCCCTGGTCGTCGACGACAGCGAGACGCTCTGGTCGCTGCTCCCGCCCCCCGGTCAGGGCGCGCCCGGCCCGAAGACCCTGTGCCTGGTCGCCGACAACGCCGGCCGCGAACTCGTACCCGACCTGCTCCTCGTCTCGCACCTCCTCGACGAGGGCCGCGTCGACCGGGCGGTCCTGCACCTCAAGCCGTATCCGTACTACGTCTCCGACGCCACGCCCGCCGACCTGCTCGACGCGCTGCGGCGGCTCGTCGCGGCGGGTGGCACGGCGGCCGCCCACGGTGAGCGGCTGTGGACCGCGCTGACCGACGGCCGCGTCACCGTCCGCGCCCACCCCTTCTCCTGCGCCCCGCTGCCGTACGCGGACATGCCCGACGACCTGCGCGGGGAGTTCGCGGCGGCCACGGTCACCGTCCTCAAGGGAGACCTGAACTACCGCCGCCTGGTGGGTGACCGGTGGTACCCCCCGACCACGTCCTTCGCGGACGCCACCGCCTACTTCCCGGGCCCCGTCGCCGCGCTGCGCACCCTGAAGTCCGACGTCGTCACCGGCCTGTCCGCGGACACGGAAGCGGCGCTGGTGGCGAGCGGGGAGCAGCGCTGGCGGACGAGCGGGACGCACGCGCTGATCCAGGTCAGGCGCTGAGCGCCCGCGTCCCCGAGAGGACGGACCGGCGAAAGTTCCCGCGTTCCGCCCCGATTCACGCGATGGTGTGATCATGTCCCAACCCGAGGATGCCCCCGGAGGGCCATGGGTAGTGCCCGGCCATGACGCAACAGCCCTTCGAACTGCCGCACTTCTACATGCCGCACCCCGCGCGGCTCAACCCGCATCTCGACGAGGCCCGCGCCCACTCGACGACATGGGCGCGCGAGATGGGCATGCTGGAGGGCTCCGGGGTCTGGGACCAGGCCGACCTCGACGCACACGACTACGGTCTGCTCTGCGCCTACACCCACCCCGACTGCGACGGGCCGGCGCTCTCCCTCATCACCGACTGGTACGTGTGGGTCTTCTTCTTCGACGACCACTTCCTGGAGAAGTTCAAACGCAGCCAGGACCGCGTCGGCGGCAAGGCCCACCTGGACCGGCTCCCCCTGTTCATGCCGCTCGACCTCACCACCGACATGCCCGAGCCGGAGAACCCGGTCGAGGCCGGCCTCGCCGACCTCTGGAAGCGCACGGTGCCGGCCATGTCGGCCGACTGGCGCCACCGCTTCGCCGTCGCCACCGAGCACCTGCTCAACGAGTCCCTGTGGGAGCTGTCCAACATCAACGAGGGGCGGATCGCCAACCCCGTCGAGTACATCGAGATGCGCCGGAAGGTGGGCGGTGCCCCCTGGTCGGCGGGGCTGGTGGAGTACGCGACCGCAGAGGTGCCCGCCGCCGTCGCCGGGTCCCGGCCGCTCAGGGTGCTGATGGAGACCTTCTCCGACGCCGTGCACCTGCGCAACGACCTCTTCTCCTACCAGCGGGAGGTCGAGGACGAGGGCGAGCTGAGCAACGGGGTGCTGGTCCTGGAGACCTTCTTCGGCTGCACCACCCAGGAGGCCGCCGAACTGGTCAACGACGTCCTCACCTCCCGGCTGCACCAGTTCGAGCACACCGCGTTCACCGAAGTGCCCGCGGTGGCCCTGGAGAACGGTCTGACCCCGGCCGAGGTCACCGCGGTCGGGCTGTACGCCAAGGGCTTGCAGGACTGGCAGTCGGGCGGCCACGAATGGCACATGCGCTCCAGCCGGTACATGAACAAGGGCGCCCGCCCCGCCGCCGGCTGGCAGGCGCTGACCGGCCCCGGCACCTCCGCCGCGGACGTCGGCGCGCTGCTCGCCGCGGCCGCCGCCGAGCGGACGCGCCCCTACAGGTACGTGCCCTTCCAGAAGGTCGGGCCGTCGATCATCCCCGACATCCACATGCCGTTCCCGCTGGAGCTGAGCCCCGCCCTCGACGGAGCGCGACGGCACCTGTTCGAGTGGTCGCACGCGATCGGGTTCCTCAGTGAGGGTGTCTGGGACGAGGACAAGCTCGCGAGCTGCGACCTTCCCCTGTGCGCCGCGGGCCTCGACCCGGACGCCACCCAGGAGCAGCTGAACCTCGCCTCCGACTGGCTGGCCTTCGGCACCTACGGCGACGACTACTACCCGCTCGTCTACGGCCACCGGCGCGACCTGGCCGCCGCCCGGCTGACCACGGCCCGGCTGTCGGCCTGCATGCCGCTCGACGCCGAGCCGGTCCCGCCGCCCGCCAACGCCATGGAACGCTCCCTGATCGACCTGTGGGCCCGTACGACGGCCGGCATGACGCCCGAGGAACGGCGCCCGCTGAAGTCGGCCGTCGACAAGATGACCGAGGCCTGGGTGTGGGAGCTGGCCAACCAGATCCAGAACCGTGTCCCCGACCCGGTGGACTACCTGGAGATGCGGCGCGCCACCTTCGGCTCCGACCTCACCCTGGGCCTGTGCCGCGCCGGACACGGCCCGGCCGTGCCGCCCGAGGTCTACCGCAGCGGTCCGGTCCGCTCCCTGGAGAACGCGGCGATCGACTACGCGTGCCTCCTCAACGACGTCTTCTCCTACCAGAAAGAGATCGAGTACGAGGGCGAGATCCACAACGCGATCCTCGTCGTGCAGAACTTCTTCGGCGTCGACTACCCGGCCGCCCTCGGCGTCGTCCAGGACCTCATGAACCAGCGGATGCGCCAGTTCGAGCACGTCGTCGCGCACGAGCTGCCCATCGTCTACGACGACTTCCAGCTGTCGGACGAGGCGCGGGCCGTCATGCAGGGCTATGTGACCGACCTGCAGAACTGGATGGCGGGCATCCTCAACTGGCACCGGGAGGTCCCGCGGTACAAGGCCGAGTACCTGGCCGGGCGCACGCACGGCTTCCTCCCGGACCGGATCCCGGCCGTGCCCGTCCCGAGGTGCTCCGCTCTGCCCGTGCTCGGCTGACCACCGGTCAGTCTCACTCGTTCGTGGCTCGTCACGCGCCGGTGCGCCGGGTAGAGCACCTGCCGGAGGCGATCCATGGAACACACAGCGTTGCGACCCAAGCCGATGCCCGGTCAGGAACCGGGAGGCGGCACCGTGCCCGATCCCGACGGCGTCCGGCACCCGCACCCCGGGCGCCGTCGCCGCCGGCGGCTCACCACTCTGCTGCTCGGGGTGTTCGCCGCGACGGTCCTGCTGCTGACGGGCGTGGGACTCGGCACGATGGGCGCCACGGTGATCGGCATGAGCAAACTCGCCGAACTGCAACGCCAGGCGGGCGCCTCGGGAACGGGGGCGGAAACGCGGACAGGCAGCCGGGCCGCCCCGGCGCACCCGTCGGCCGGTCCGCCCGCGTCCTCGGCACCGGCCGCCGCGACTCTCGGCGTGGAGGCCGTGGACGACGAGAAGCCCGGGGCCCTGGTGGTGGGCGTCCACGTGCCCGGTCCCGGGTATGCGGCGGGCCTGGTCAGGGGCGACGTGCTTCTGGCGTTCGGCAGGACCCGGGTCGACTCGGCCGCCGACCTCGCCGACGCCGTGGCCCGCGCCCGGCCGGGCAAGGCGGTCAAGGTGACCGTGCGCCACGAGAGCGGCGGCTACCAGCAGCTGACGGCCGTACCGGGGGTCGTCACCTGACCCGCGTCATCCGGCCGCCTGACCCATGTCATCCGGCTGTCTGACCCGCGTCATCCGGCCGTCGCGTTCGGGCCCGCCGTCACGTGACCGTACGGAAGTGGCTCGTGAGCCGTCCGGTGTCGTCCAGTACGTGGTAGGCCAGCCCGACCGGGGCTTCCCGGTCCGCGACCTGCTCTCCCTCCCAGGGGAGCCGCAGGGTCCACGTCACCCCGGGGCCGGCCACCAGGGGCCGTCCGGCGAACACCGTGGAGGCGGGCGTGTGCGCGTGTCCCGTGATCAGCCCGGCGATCTCGGGCCGGCGCTCCAGCAGCGCGGCGAGGCGTTCCGGCCGCCGCAGGCGGTAGGAGTCGGGCTGGGGGTACCTCCCACGCCCTCAAGGCAGTGGGGGAGGGTGGTGCAGGGCCGTCGGCGGGTGGTGGAAGGCGAGGAGGACCGGGCGGTCGCCGCCGAGTTCGTCGAGGGTCGCCTCGATCCAGCCGTACGTCTCCTCGTCCAGCTCCCCCTCGTCGCTCCCCGGGATGCTGGAGTCGCACATCAAAACCGCGCCGCCGTCGAAGACCCGCACGTCGTTGACCGGCCCGTCCGCGGCGGGCCGGCCCAGCAGGGCCTTGCGGTAGGGGGCGCGGCTGTCGTGGTTGCCGGGGCAGGCGAGCACGGGAAACGGTGCCGTGCCGTCGCGCAGCCCCAGGATGCGCGCGGCCTCCTCGTACTCCGCCTCGGTGCCGTGGTCCGCGATGTCCCCGGTCACCAGCAGGGCGTCCACCCGCCCCGGCAGTTCCCGGAGCCGGTCGCCCACCCGCTCGGCGCGCCCGGTCGCCCGAGCGCTCCCGTCCAGGTGCAGATCGCTGATGTGCGCGAGTACGAGCACGGTGCAGTCCTCCTCCGGGTGCCGAGGGGCACGCCTCGTGGCTAACGTCTGTGACGCATCCAACCATTAGGTGCAGTGGCCGATCAATGGCAATCGGCTCGCGTCGCTTCCTCGCCGGGGGCAGGATGCTGCCCGTAGTCCCTTCACTCTTGTCGCCCTGGGAGGCCCGGATGACCGGCAGCGCGCACGCTGCTTCCTTCACCGCCGACGACTACCGGGCCCGGATGGAGCGTGCCGCGCGGGCGGCCGCCGACGCCGGACTGGCCGGGCTCCTGGTGGCGCCGGGACCCGACCTCGTATGGCTCACGGGCTACGCGCCCACCGCGGCCACCGAACGGCTCACCCTGCTCGTCCTCGCCGCCGACCGCGCCCCCGTCCTCGTCGTCCCGACACTGGAGGCCCCCGACGCCGAGAAGGCCGCCGGCGCGCCCGCCCTGACCCTGCGCGACTGGACCGACGGCAAGGACCCGTACGCCGCCACCGCCGCCCTCCTCGACGGCTCCGGACGGTTCGGCATCAGCGACAACGCCTGGGCGATGCACCTGCTGGCCCTCCAGCGGGCGCTGCCCGGCACCTCGTACGCCTCGCTCACCGAGGCGCTGCCCATGCTGCGCGCCGTCAAGGACGCGGCGGAGCTGGACCTGCTGGCGGCGGCGGGAGCGGCCGCGGACGCCGCGTTCGAGGAGATCCGGAAGGTGCGCTTCGGCGGACGACGCGAGTCCGACGTCGCCGCCGACCTCGACGGTATGCTGCGGCGGTTCGGGCACTCCCAGGTCGACTTCACGATCGTCGCCTCCGGCCCGAACGGCGCCAACCCGCACCACGAGGTCGGCGACCGCGTCATCGAGGACGGCGACATGATCGTCCTCGACTTCGGCGGTCTGAAGAACGGGTACGGCTCCGACACCTCGCGCACCGTCCACGTCGGCGCGCCCACCGACGAGGAGCGCCGGGTGCACGACCTCGTCCGCGAGGCGCAGGAGGCGGGCTTCCGGGCGGTGCGGCCCGGCGTCGCCTGCCAGGAGATCGACCGGGCCGCCCGTGCGGTCATCGACGGTGCCGGGTACGGCGAGTACTTCATCCACCGCACCGGGCACGGCATCGGCGTCACCACGCACGAGCCGCCGTACATGATCGAGGGCGAGGAGCGGCACCTCGTGCCCGGCATGTGCTTCTCCGTCGAGCCCGGCGTCTATCTGCCCGGCCGGTTCGGGGTACGCATCGAGGACATCGTCACGGTCACCGAGGACGGCGGCCGGCGCCTCAACGACACCACCCGGGAGCTGGTCATAGTGGAGTGACCGGCAAGACGGACCCCCCGCCCCGGCAGACCCGGAGGACGACTGCGCGACCATGACCCAGGCACCGACACCCACCGCGGACACCGTCCGCCGACTGGTCCGTTCCCTGCTGGGGGAGAGCGCGGAACCCGACGTGCGGCCCGTCGCCGAGGGCGCCGGGCCCGCCACCTGGTGGGTCGGCGCCCGGCATGTGCTGCGCCTGGCCCCGGACCGCGAGGCCGCGGTACGGCAGCGGCGCGAACTGCGCCTGCGCGAGCTGGTCCGGCCGTACCTCCCCGTCGCGGTGCCGACGAGTGTGGCCCACGGCGAATGGGCGCCGGGCCTGACCTACACGCTGGACGCCAAGGTGCCCGGCGGGTCGGGCGAGGACCACGACGTGTCGGCCCTGGGCGAGGCGGACCTCGCGGCGCTGCTCACCGGGCTGCGCGAGGCGCCGGTCCGCCAGGCCGAGACCCTCGGTGTGCCCCGGGCCGCCCCGCGTTCCCTGGAGACCCTGCGGGAGGCCGCCGAGCGCGCCGGGCGGCGCCTCGCCGAGGCCGACGAGTTCGACGCCGCGCGGCCCGAGCGGCTCACCCGCTCGGCGTCGGTCCAGCTCGGCGCCCAGCCTGGTGCGCCGGTCCTCGTCCATCACGGACTGGCCGGTGAGCACCTCGTGGTCAGCGCCGACGGCCGGGTGCGCGGTGTCCTCGGCTGGACCGACGCGGTCCTCGGCGACCCCGCCGAGGACATCGCCGGGCTCGCGGTCTCCGTGGGCTCGCCCGCCGCGGTCCGCGCCGCCACCCTCGCCGGTTACGGCGCCCGGCCGTGCCTGCGCGGCCTGTGGCTGGCCCGCTGCGACACCCTCGTCCACCTCGCCGCGGCCCTCTCCGGCCGGACGCCCGCGCCGACGGCCGCGTCCCTCGCGTCCCTGCCCCTGCTCAGGACCCGGCTGCGACGCGCCTGGGAGCCGATCATGCTCGAACGCGTGACGGAGCTGCGCGGGGACGGCACGGACGACGCGCCCTCCTGAGCGCCCGTCACTCCTGGACGAGCACGACGCTCGACTCGCCCGGTACCCGCAGCACCCCGTCCGACCCCGGCGCCTGGACCGGCTCCCACGCGGCGAGCACACGCGCGGGGCGGGTACCCAGCGGGATCTCCGCCGGTTCGGCGCCCAGGTTGACGGCCACCCGGATGTCGCCGCGCCGGAACGCGAGCCAGTGCGCCTCGGCGTCGTACGCCACCCTGGTGTCGGCGAGGTCCGGATCGGTCAGGTCCGGCTGTTCGCTCCGCAGGGCGATCAGCCGCCGGTACCAGTCCAGTACGCGCGCGTGCGGCTCGCGCTCCGGCTCGGACCAGTCGAGGCAGGACCGTTCGCGGGTCGCCGGGTCCTGCGGGTCGGGCACGTCCTCCTCCTTCCAGCCGTGCGCGGCGAACTCACGCCGCCTGCCGCTCCGTACCGCCTGAGCGAGTTCCGGGTCGGTGTGGTCGGTGAAGAACTGCCACGGCGTGCCCGCCGCCCACTCCTCGCCCATGAACAGCATCGGCGTGAACGGCGCGGTCAGCGTCAGCGTCGCGGCGCAGGCCGCCAGACCGGGGGAGACCAGTGCGGCCAGGCGGTCCCCCTGGGCGCGGTTGCCGACCTGGTCGTGGGTCTGGCTGTAGCCGGTCAGCCGGTGTGCGGCCACCCGGCCGCGGTCCAGCGGGCGGCCGTGGGCGCGGCCCCGGAAACTGGAGTAGGTGCCGTCGTGGAAGTAGCCCCGCGTCAGGGTCTTGGCGAGTGCCGCCAGCGGAGCCCGCGCGAAGTCGGCGTAGTAGCCCTGCGACTCCCCGGTCAGCGCGGCGTGCAGGGCGTGGTGGAAGTCGTCGTTCCACTGCGCGTGCACGCCCAGGCCGCCCTCCGCGCGCGGGGTGATGATCCGCGGATCGTTGAGGTCGGACTCGGCGATCAGGAACAGCGGACGTTCCAGGTCGGCGGCGAGGTCGTCCACCGCCGTCGACAGCTCCTCCAGGAAGTGGCACGCGCGCGTGTCCACCAGGGCGTGCACCGCGTCCAGGCGCAGCCCGTCGACCCGGTAGTCCCGCAGCCACGCCAGCGCGCTGTCCACCAGATAGGCCCGCACCTCGTCCGAGCCGGGTGCGTCCAGGTTGACGGCGACGCCCCAGGGCGTGTGGTGGGTGTCGGTGAAGTACGGGCCGAAGACGGGCAGGTAGTTGCCGGACGGGCCCAGGTGGTTGTGCACCACGTCGAGGACCACGCCCAGACCCAGTTCGTGGGCCCGGTCGACAAACCGTTTCAGCGCCTCGGGCCCGCCGTACGGCTCGTGCACCGCCCACAGCGAGACACCCTCGTACCCCCAGCCGTGCCGGCCCGGGAAGGGGCACAACGGCATCAGCTCGACGTGGGTGACGCCCAGTCCGGCCAGATGGTCGAGCCGCTCGGCGGCGGCGTCGAGCGTGCCCTCGCGGGTGTACGTACCCACGTGCAGCTCGTACAGGACGCCGCCGGGCAGCGGCCGCCCGCCCCACTCGGCTCGCCACGCGTACCGTCCGTGGTCGACGACCGCGCTGAGCCCGTCCGGCCCGTCCGGCTGCCTGCGCGAACGCGGATCCGGCAGCACCGGCCCGTCGTCCACCGCGAAGCCGTACCGCGAGCCGTCGCGCGCCTCGGCCTGACCGCACCACCACCCCGGCCGCTCCGGATCGCGTTCCAACGCGCGCGTGACGCCGTCGCACCGCAACGCCACTCGGCCGGCCTGCGGTGCCCACACCTCGAACTGCACGGACGGTTCCCCTTCGTCTGCTCACCGTGATGTAGCCCGTCCATGGTCCTGCAAAAGTGATCTCCGCGCTGCTCAAAGTCCCCGATTGCGGCGGGTGTCGTGCCGCGCTCCGCGTGGGACGGCGGGCACGGCGCGCGCGTGGCCGCCGTTTTCCCGTTTTCTGGACACTCCGGCCCGGCTGACCGACAATCACCAGCGTGACGTCGTCCTTCGAGTTCAACACGTACCCCGCGCGGTTGTCCGACGCGGAGCGCGACAAGGCGCTGAAGGTGCTCCGGGACGGTGTCGCCATGGGTCGGCTGTCGCACGACACGTTCATCCGCAGGATGGAGCTGGCGCTCGCCGCCCGCCGCCTGGAGGATCTCGCCCTGCTCACCGCCGACCTGCCCACCGAGGGCCGGGTGTCGCGGCTGGTGTTCGGCACCGTCGAGGCGGTGTCCGGGTTCGGCGTACGGCTGCGCAGGGCCTGGCAGGCCGAGCGGCTGCCCAAGCTGCTGCTGCCGCACCCCGGCGCCGGTCATCCGCTGCGCATAGGACGCGACCCGGCGAACGGGCTGCGCCTGACCCACGAGACGGTCTCCCGCGTGCACGCCGAACTGAGCCGCCAGGGCGGCATGTGGGTGCTGCGCGACCTCGGTTCCACCAACGGCACCACCGTCAACGGCCGGCGGGTCATCGGCGCGGCCGTCGTCCGCGAGGGTGACCAGATCGGCTTCGGCCAGATGGCCTTCCGCCTCGCGGTGAACTGAGCCGGAGGAGGGGACGGAGCACAGCTCTGGCCTGGGCTTCACTCGGGGTTGTGCGTCTCGGTGGGGTGATCGCCGGGGTGATCACTGGGGTGACCGGTGCGGTGGTCGATGCGGTAATCGGTGGGGTGTTCGGTTCGGTACGGGTGAGGCAAACCCCTTTGCTTTTCATGGTGTTGACGTACCCGTCAAGTCGTGACTGACTGTGCGTACACCGCGCACGCCAGGTGAACCGACAGCCCGCATCGTGGAGGTGTGCCCTGCCGCCCCTCCTTCGCTATCCGACCGTGGACGAGCTGGGCGCCCGGGCCGCCGCCCTCGTCGCCCGTCATCCCGGACAAGCCCGCCTGCGCCGCGTCGGCACGTCCCGCGCGGGCACCCCGCTGTGGCTGCTCTCCGTCGGCCACGGCAGCCGCCAGGCCCTCGTCGTCGCGGGGCCGCACGCCAACGAGCCCGTGGGCGGCGCCACCGTCCTGCGGCTGGCCGAGCGCGCCCTGGCCGACCCCCGGCTCACCGAGGGCGCCGACGCCACCTGGAACCTGCTGCTGTGCGTCGACCCCGACGGCCTGCGCCGCAACGAGGGCTGGCTGTCCGGCCCGTACACCCTCGGCCGCTACGCCCGGAACTTCTTCCGGCCCGGCTTCCTGGAACAGCCCGAGTGGCTGCCGCACGGCCCGGACCAGGCCGCCCTGCCGGAGACCCGCGTCCTGCTCGCGCTCCAGGACGAACTGCGGCCCTTCCTCCAGTGTTCCCTGCACGGCGTCGACGTCGGCGGCGGCTTCGTCGAGCTGACCCACGACCTGCCGGGCATCGCCCAGCGCATCGCCCACACCGCGGCCCGGCTCGGCATCCCCCGCGAACTCGGCGCCTACGACACCCTGTACTGGCCCGACCTCGGCCCCGCCGTGTACCGCATCCCGCCGCCCCGCCGCGGCGACCTCACCGCGGCCATCACCGAGGCGGCCGTCGAGTCGACGTGGTGCCACCCGCGGCGGTACGGCACCGTCACCGCGGTCGTCGAGGCGCCCATGTGGGGCGTGGCCGCCGTGGCGGACGGCTCGCCCCCGGTGGACCAGGACGGGATACTGCGCTCCGTGAGCCGCACCCTGCGACAGGACACCCGGCGCCTGCACCGCGTGCTCGCCCGGATCCGCCCGCACCTCGCCACCGTGCCGGAGGCGGCGCACCTCCTCGCGCCGGTCGACGACTACCTGCTGGTCTGCCCCAGGCTCGCCGACGCGTGGGACCCCGACACCGACGACGGATCGGGCCGCTCCCTCCCGCCGATGAGCACCGCCCACCTGGTCGCCCTGCGCCTCGCCGGACGGCGCCTGGCCCTGCGGACCGCGGGGCTGCTGCATCAGCTGGTGACCCGTACCGGAGGCGATCCGGCGGGCGTCCTGCCCGAGCTGGACCGGCTGGTCGACGAAGGCTGCGCCGACTACCGCGACGGCTGCACGGCCCGCTGGATCCCGGTCGCACGCCAGGTGGAGTACCAGACGCGGGTCGTACTCGCCGCGTTCGAACTGGCCGGGCGGCGCCCCACCGCGGGCTCCCGTTCGGGTGAGCCGGGCTGGGGTTCCGAGGCCGCGGTGCCGATGCACCGGGAATGACGCACATCATCACGGCCCGAGCGGCACGGGCCGGCCTCCTGGCAGCCGCGGCGCTCCTCCTCACCTGCGCCGCCCCGGCACAGGCCACAGCGGAGCGGGAACCGGCGAACGACTGGCTCCTGCTCACGGTCATCCGGGGCGATGCCCAGTCGGGTGTCCGGCCCGGCGCTCCGTCGGGTGTCCAGTCCGGAGCCCAGACGGGTGTCCAGTCCGGAGCCCCGTCGGGTGTCCAGTCCGGCGACACCCGCGCCGCCCTCCTGCTGTGCGACCCGCCCCGGGGCCACGCGCGCGCGGCCCGCGCCTGCGCGGAACTCGACGCGACGGACGGTCGCATCGCCGACATCCCGCTGCGGGACACCCACTGCCCGATGATCTACGCCCCGGTCACCGCCCACGCGCACGGGCAGTGGCGGGGACAGCCGGTGGAGTACACGCGGACCTTCGCCAACCCGTGCGTGATGGCGGCACGGACGGGCTCGGTGTTCGCGTGGGACACGCAGGGGTGAGCGCGGACCGGGCCGGCAGGCCGGTGCGGTGGCGTGACGCCGCACCGGCCTGTGGCCGCGTCACTCGACCTTGTCGCGTTCGACGAGGGCGACGTCGAGACCCAGGGCCGCGGCACGCAGCGTGGTGCTGTAGCCGCCGGTGCCGCCGCCGATGACGATCACGTCGTGTGGGTTCATGCCCTCAGCGTCCGCCCGGCCCTTGTCATGAGTCCAAGGCAACCCGCCCTGGCGGCGCGCCCTGACGGTCTTCGCGCGGGTACCGCCGACCGGCGCCGCCGAGGCCTTCGTCGACCTCCTGCGCCTGACGTGGCCGAGCCGGGCACCGGCCGCCCCGCCCACCTCACCGCCCCGCCCGGCCGACATCTGCGGCACCCCGGCTCCGGCACTGGGCTGACGCACCGCTTTCCACGCCGCCGGGGCGGGCGCTGCACGGGGCGACACAGCGGCGGCGGAGCGGCCCGGTGCCACAGCCGCCTGTGTCTCCGGGCGCCGCCCCAGCGAGTGTGCGTCGGACGCCGGGCCGGCCCGCGATGAGTCCCGGCGCGTCTCACGAGCGCCCGCGCGGGCAGGGGCCCGGAGGCGAAGGCGGCCCCGTCCCGCCGTTCAGCCCCCGGCTCCCTCCTCCGCCCCCACCCGCTCCAGCAGCGCCACCGGTACGCCCGCGAAAAGATCCTCCACGCGCGCGTGCCCGGTGAACTCGCGTCCGGGCGTCAGCGCGTCGGCCCACCGGCCCGGCGGCAGGGGCAGTGTCGTGTCCTGCCAGCCGCCCGCCTCGGCCAGCCGCAGCGACAGCCGGGTCACGGCCGTCACGACGTCCCCGGAGCGGACGAACGCCACGCAGTGCGCCGCCGCGTGGCCCTCGGCGGGCAGCGGCTCGTACGTCGCCGCGTCGCCGAAGGCGTCGGGCCGCCGCGCCCGCAGGGCGAGCGCGGCCCGGGTCACCGCTCCCTTCTCACCGCCCTCACCGCTCTCCCCGAAGCGCACGGGACGGCGGTTGTCCGGGTCCACCAGGGCCAGGTACTCGCCCTCGGTGCCCTGGTAGAGGTCCGGCACCCCCGGCATCGTCAGATGCGTCAGGGCCGTGCCGAGGACATTGGCCCGGATGTGCGGTTCAAGGGAGTCGCGGAAGGCCGTCACCCGCTCGCCCGGCGCACCGCACGGCCCCGCCGCCACGAACCGGGCCACCGCGTCCTCGTACGGCGGCTCCTGCTCGGTCCAGCTGGTGTACATCCCCGCCTCGCGCACATGCTTCAGCAGCGCCTCCCGCACCCGCTCGCCCTCCGCTGGACCCAGCCCGAACACCGTCTGCCAGGCCGCCCACGCCAGCTGCGCGTCCGGCGCGCCCTCACCCGTGCGGGTGACCTCCGTCAGGACGTCCGCCCACCGCTCGGGGCACTCCGTGAGCACCGCCAGCGCGGCGCGCACGTCGGCGCTGCGCTTGGTGTCGTGGGTCGAGACGACCGTGCCCGTCGCGGGCCAGTCGCGCTGCACGCGCGCGCAGTATGCGTGGAACTCCTCCGGCGACAGGGCGGGGCGGCCAGGGTTCCCGCCCACCTCGGTCGCCGAGAGCAGCGGCACGTAGCGGTAGAACGCCGTGTCCTCCACCGACTTGGCGCGCAGCGCCGACGCGGTCTGCGCGAACCGCGTACGGAACTCCACGTGCTCCGGCCCGTCCCCGAACCGCCCCAGCACCAGGTCCCGTACGACCTCCACCGTGCCGCCCTCCTCGGGCACCGCGAAGGCGAGCCGTGCCTCGGCCGCCGCCTCCTCGGTGACGACCGACGCCGCGTCCACCGACGCGTACGGCCGGTACACCTCCAGCCGGACCAGCAACTCCAGCAAGGCCGTGCGCAGTGCCCACGGCGCCCGGTCACGCAGGACGGGGTCCGGCGACGCGACGCACAGGCGGTGGGCCACCCGGGTCAGCCGGTCCATCTCGGTGGCCAGCTCGTGCGTGAGCACCTTGTACGCCGCCCGCCGCACCGTCGCCGCCCAGTCGCCGCCCCGGTCCGTCTGCGGGGCGGCGAACCCGCGGTACCGGCCGAGGAGTTCCCCGTAGCCGGCCGGGTCCGTGAAGAGCCCGTCGATGTGCCGCAGCGCGTCATAGCCGGTCGTGCCCGCGACGGGCCAGGCGGCGGGCAGCCGCTCGCCGTCCGCCAGGATCTTCTCCACCACCGTCCACCGGCCGCCGCTCGCCTCGTGCAGCCGTCGGAGGTAGGTGTCGGGGTCGGCGAGGCCGTCGGGGTGGTCGACGCGCAGGCCGTCGATCACGCCCTCGTGCAGCAGCCGCAGAATCGTGGCGTGCGTCGCCTCGAACACCTCCGGGTCCTCCACGCGTACGCCGATGAGCTCGGAGATGCTGAAGAAGCGCCGGTAGTTCAGGTCGGTGCGGGCGAGCCGCCACCACACCGGGCGGTACCACTGCGCGTCCAGCAACTGCGGCAGCGGCAGGTCACCGGTGCCGTCCCGCAGGGGGAACGCGTGGTCGTGGTAGCGCAGTACGTCGCCGTCGACCCGGAGCTCGTCCAGCACCTCGCCGACCGGGGCGCCGAGCACCGGCATCAGCACCTGGCCGCCCTGAGCCTCCCAGTCGATGTCGAACCACCGCGCGTACGGCGACTTCGGGCCCTCCCGCAGCACCTCCCACAGGGCGCGGTTGTGGCGGGGCGACATCGCCATGTGGTTCGGCACGATGTCCACCACCAGACCGAGACCGTGCTCTCGCGCGGTGCGCGCCAGCGCCCGCAGTCCCTCCTCGCCGCCCAGTTCCTCGCGCACGCGCGCGTGGTCCACGACGTCGTAGCCGTGCAGCGAACCCGGGACCGCCGCCAGCACGGGGGACAGGTGCAGGTGGGACACGCCGAGCGAGGCCAGGTACGGGACGGCCGCCGCCGCGGCGGCGAAGGGGAACGCGGGCTGCAGCTGCAGCCGGTAGGTGGCCGTGGGGGTCTGGGACGTCGGGGACAGCACCGGGTCGGGTCGCTCAGGTGTCATGCAAACCTACGTACCCGCCTCGCCGCGTTTCGTGTCATCGGCCCCTCCACGGGCGTACGCGCGCGTGGCCGGCTTCGAGCGATGGGAAGCGGCGGAGGCACCGGGCGGCGGGGCGCGCTGACCGGCGCCGCCGTCCTCGTCGCCGGGTGCGGCACCGCCTTCGCCCTGCACCGACGGCCCGCGCGTCGGCGCCCCCGGCCGCCGAGGCGAAGGGCCCTCCGGCCGGCCCCCGCGCCCGCCCCCGCATGCCCCGCGCGGTGCACGCCCTGCTGGCCTCGCTCGCCCTCCAGGGGGCGATGTCCGGGGCCTGCCAGGCACCGTGTCCGCGTTGACCGAGATGAGGGTGCCGCGGGCCCGGCTCGCCGAGGCGATGGCCTTCGCGACCAGCGCGATCGTCGGCGGCCAGGCCCTCGCGGTCGCCGTCACCGGCCGCCTCGCCGAGTCCCACGACCCGGTCGCGGCGTTCGCGGTGGCGAGCCTGACCGCCGCGCTCGCCTGCGTGATCGCCCTGGCGGCGCGTCCGGGCCCGGACGCCGGAGCGGCCCCTCACGCGCGCGTGAGGGGCCGCTTTGGCAACACAGCGCGGCCTAGACCGGCCGCTGCAGCACCGTCATGCTCCGGTCCACGAGGGTCAGCCGGTCCCCGGCCTGCACCTTGCGGCCCGTGTCGGAGGGGACCCCCTCCGTGCGGGCGGTGTCGACGATCACCTCCCACTGGCGGCCGTGGTCGACCGGCACCACGAAGTCCAGCGGCTTGGGCGAGGCGTTGAACATCAGCAGGAACGAGTCGTCGAAGATGCGTTCCCCGCGCGCGCCGGGCTCGGAGATCGCGTTCCCGTTCAGGAACACCGTGAGGGCCGACGCCCGCGCCGAGTTCCAGTCCCGCTGGGTCATCTCCGCACCCTCGGGGGTGAACCAGGCGATGTCCGACAGCTCGTCGTGGGTCCCCTCCACCGGACGCCCGTGGAAGAAGCGCCGCCTGCGGAAGACCGGGTGGTTCCTGCGCAGCCACACCATCGCGCGGGTGAACTCCAGCAGCCCGGCCCCCGCACCGGTGACGTCACCGTCGCCGTCCGGCCACGCCACCCACGCCAGCTCGTTGTCCTGGCAGTAGGCGTTGTTGTTGCCGCGCTGGGTGCGGGCGAACTCGTCACCGTGGCTGATCATCGGCACGCCCTGGGAGAGCAGCAGGGTGGCGGTGAAGTTCCGCATCTGCCGGGCCCGCAGCTCCAGCACCGCCGGGTCGTCGGTGTCGCCCTCGACTCCGCAGTTCCAGGACCGGTTGTGGCTCTCGCCGTCCCGGTTGTCCTCGCCGTTGGCGTGGTTGCGCTTCTCGTTGTACGCCACCATGTCGTGCAGGGTGAAGCCGTCGTGGCAGGTGACGAAGTTGATCGAGGCCAGCGGGCGGCGGCCGTCGTCCTGGTAGAGATCGGACGAGCCCGTCAGCCGGGACGCGAACTCCGCCAGCGTGCGCTGCTCGCCGCGCCACAGGTCCCGCACCGTGTCCCGGTACTTGCCGTTCCACTCGGTCCACAGCGGCGGGAAGTTGCCCACCTGGTAGCCGCCCTCGCCCACGTCCCACGGCTCGGCGATCAGCTTCACCTGCGAGACCACGGGATCCTGCTGCACCAGGTCGAAGAACGACGACAGCCGGTCCACCTCGTGGAACTGCCGGGCCAGGGTGGCGGCGAGGTCGAAGCGGAACCCGTCGACGTGCATCTCGGTGACCCAGTACCGCAGCGAGTCCATGATCATCTGGAGGACGTGCGGGGACCGCATGAGCAGGGAGTTCCCGGTGCCCGTGGTGTCCATGTAGTAGCGGGGATCGTCGGTCAGCCGGTAGTAGGAGGGATTGTCGAGGCCCTTGAAGGAAAGCGTCGGGCCCAGGTGGTTGCCCTCGGCGGTGTGGTTGTAGACCACGTCGAGGATGACCTCGATCCCGGCCTCGTGCAGCGCCTTCACCGCCGACTTGAACTCCAGCACCTGCTGGCCGCGGTCGCCCCAGGAGGCGTACGCGTTGTGCGGGGCGAAGAAGCCGATCGTGTTGTAGCCCCAGTAGTTGTTCAGGCCCATGTCCACCAGGCGGTGGTCGTTGACGAACTGGTGCACCGGCATCAGCTCCAGCGCGGTCACCCCCAGCTCGGTGAGGTGCTCGATGAGCGCCGGGTGCGCGAGGGCCGCGTAGGTGCCGCGCAGTTCCTCGGGGAGGCCCGGGTGCCGCATGGTCAGGCCCTTCACATGCGCCTCGTAGAGCACCGTGTGGTGGTACTCCGTCCGGGGGCGCCGGTCGTCGCCCCAGTCGAAGTAGGGGTTGACCACGACCGAGGACATCATGTGCGGAGCCGAGTCCAGGTCGTTGCGCCGGTCGGGGTCGCCGAAGTGGTAGCCGTACACCTCCTCGCCCCACTGGATCGAGCCGCTGATCGCACGCGCGTACGGATCGAGGAGCAGCTTGGCGCTGTTGCAGCGCAGCCCCCGCTCCGGGGCGTACGGACCGTGCACGCGGTAGCCGTACCGCTGCCCGGGCATCACGCCCGGCACGTACGCGTGCCGGACGAACGCGTCGCTCTCCCGCAGCTCGACCGCGGCTTCCGAGCCGTCGTCGTGCAGCAGACACAGCTCTACTCGGTCGGCGGCCTCCGTGAAGACCGCGAAGTTGGTGCCGGCGCCGTCGTACGTGGCACCGAGTGGATACGCCTCTCCAGGCCAGACCTGCATGGACACGACTCTTTCAGGTGTGCGGCGCCGGTGCGGACGCCTTGGCTCCGAGTCTCCGGGAAGTCTCCCCGAAAGTGAGGTGACCACCTAGCACGTACGTCCTCCTACCCACCCTTCGGCGTTCTGTTCCGCTTGCGCCCCGCTGCGGGGCGCGAGGGATCCTTCCCCGTACCCGGCCGTGTCACCGCTATGAATCCGCTCACTCCCGGGTGTAAGGCCGACCGGAACGGGCTTGTGGATCAAGGATGTTGGGAAAACCGGCCCGTCCATCGGGCTGCACCGCGGACCGCTCGCGGAGTACCCTTCCTTGATCGTTGGGACGGGGACTCCCCGGTAGTGCTCCGGGGGAGCGGAAGGCGGTGCGCGGGTGGGCTCGGGAGGGCTGGAGCTGCCTCCTGGTGACGACGGTCACCAGGGGAACTCCGCGGACGTCCCGCCCGGTGCGGTGTCCCTGGCGCGGCCGATGAGCGCGGGCGCGATCGGTCCGGAACTGGACTGGGACACCGACGCCTGGCACGAGGTGCGCACCCGTGCGCAGCGGGCGGGCCGGGCCTACATCTGGCTCAACCTCGTGGAACAGCGGCTGCGCGCGGTCGTGGCCGCCGTCCTGCGGCCGGTCTACGAACCCGTCCACGGCGACGAGTGGGTGGTCGCCGCGGCCGGGCCCGCCGGCCAGGAGTGGGTGCAGCGCGCCGTCGCCGTCCGCGAGGTCAGCCGCCGCAAGGGCTACCTGCTGGACCCGGCCGACGACAACGTCCTCAGCTTCCTCACGCTGCCGCAGCTGCGCGAGCTGATGGTGCAGCACTGGCCCTGCTTCGAGCCGTACGTGGACGAGCGCCGTGACGTGGAACTGGCCCTGGACGAGCTGGAGGTCACCCGCAACGTCGTCTCCCGCAACCGGGCGCTGTCCGAGGCGGTCCTCAACCAGGCGGAGCGGGCCTCGGCGCGGCTGCTGGAGGTGCTCGGCGCGGGCGGCGACGTGCCGTCCACGCGCCGGCTGCCGGTCGACGCGGTAGAGGACCTGGTCGGCGACCGGTACGCCGACGTGGTCGCCGTGCACTCGGACCGGGTACGGCTGCTGCGCCAGTTCCCGGCGGAGGACCTCTTCGGCGGCGCGCGGCGGGTGGACGCCCTCGGTATCGGCCTCAACCTGCTCGTGCAGAACTTCTCCGGCCGCCGCCTGCTGCGGCTGGCCGAGTCCGGTGGCCGGGTGCGGCTGCTCTTCCTGAACCCGGCCTCCAGCGCGATCAAGCGCCGCGAGCGCGAACTCGGCATCAAGCGCGGCGAGCTGAGCCGCGCGGTGGAGATGAACATCCTGCACATGCGCCGGGTGCGTTCCCGGCTGCGCGACCCGGGCGCCTTCGAGATCCAGGTCTTCGACGAGACGCCCCGCTTCACGGCCTACCTCGTCGACGGGGACGGCGCCGACGGCATCGCGGTCGTGCAGTCCTATCTGCGCCGGACGCGGGGGATGGAAGCGCCGGTGCTCGTCCTGCGGAACGGACGTAACGGCGGCAAGGTGGTGAAGTCGGACCAGCTCGACGAAGGTGGACTATTCCCGACCTATCGCGAGGAGTTCGAGCTGATGTGGGCGGATTCGCGGCCGGTGTCGTGAGCGTCGGCGCCGGGCCGGACGCGGGCGTAAGCGGAATGCGATCCTCTGATTGTCAGTGGTCCATGGGAAGGTGAAGACCACTGGGGGAACGCACCACCAAGAAGGGGGACCGCCCATGGGCTGGCACCGGGAGCTGCTGATCGGCTTCGACCTGGAGACGACGGGCACCGATCCGCGCGAGGCGCGCATCGTCACGGGGGCCGTGATCGAGGTCATGGGCGGCGAGCCGCGAGGACGCCGGGAGTGGCTGGCCGACCCCGGCGTGGAGATCCCGGCGGACGCGGTGGCGGTGCACGGCATCACCAACGAGCGGGCGGCCACCGAGGGCCGCCCCGCCGACCAGGTCGCCGACGCCATCGCCGGTGTGCTCGCGGCCTACTGGAAGACGGGCGTCCCGGTCGTCGCCTACAACGCGGCCTTCGACCTCACCCTCCTCTCCGCCGAACTGCGGCGCTACGGACTGCCGTCCCTGCGCGACCGCCTCGGCGGCCCGGCCCCCGCCCCGGTCATCGACCCGTACACCATCGACCGTTCCGTCGACCGCTACCGCCGCGGCAAGCGCAACCTCGAAGCGGTCTGCCGGGAGTACGGCGTGCCGCTCGACGCCGCCCACGACGCCACGGCCGACGCCCTCGCCGCGGCCCGGCTGGCCTGCGCGATAGCCGGCCGCCACCCCAAGGTGGCGTCCCTCGGTCCGGCGGATCTGCACCAGCGCCAGATCGAGTGGTACGCCGAGTGGGCGGCGGACTTCCAGAGCTTCCTGCGCCGCAAGGGCGACGCCACGGCCGTCGTCGACGGGACGTGGCCGGTGCGCGAACCGGCCGACGAACGGGTCTGACCGGGCACCGGACGGCGACGAGCCTTTCGGACCGGACGGCGACGAGCCTTCGGACCGGATGGCGACGCGCGGTCGGAAGGAACGGCGACGAGCGGTCGTCAGCACGAACATCCGCCCGGGGCGTGCGACACGCGGTCAGAACGGATACCACCGCACCGTCGGGTCCCCGTCCCGCAGCGACGCCACCCGGCGTTCGAACTCCGCCAGCGCCTTCGGATTGCTCGGCGCGTGCTGGGCCACCCACGCGCAGCTGGCCGTCTCCCGGGCGCCGCGCAGTACCGCACAGCCGTCCCACTCGCGCACGTCCCACCCGTAGGTCGCGGTGAAGGCGTCGTGCGCCTCGGCGGGCAACCCGTAGCGGTCCCGGCTGAGCGCCATCACCACCAGGTCGTGCTCGCGCAGGTCGGCGGAGAAAGTCTCCAGGTCGATCAGGACCGGCCCGTCGGGGCCGACGTGCACGTTGCGGGGCAGCGCGTCGCCGTGGATCGGGCCGGGCGTCAGGTGGGGGGTGAGCGCGGCGGCGGCCGTCGCGAAGCCGTCGCGGCGCTCGCGCAGATACGCGGCGTCCGCCGGGTCGATCACATCGCCCGCGAGCCGCAGCCAGCGTTCCACACCGCCCAGCAGTTCGCGGGGCGGCAGCTCGAAAGAGGGGGACGGCAGCGCGTGGACCAGCCGGAGCAGCGCGGCCACGTCCCGGGGCTCGGTGGGCCGCACCGGGTGGGGCAGCCGCCGCCATACGGTCACCGGGTGCCCGTCGACGAACAGCGCCGTCGGGTCGGCCGCCCGCACCGCCGGCACGCCGGCCTCTTCCAGCCACACCGCGACGGCCAGTTCCCGGCGCGCCCGGTCGAGGAGTTCGGCGTCGCGGCCCACCTTGACCGCCAGGTCACCGGCGGCGAACACCGCGTTCTCGCCGAGGGCGAGCAGCCGCGCCTCCCGCGCCGGGCCGGGCAGCACCCCTGCCGCGGCCAGCACCTCCCGGGCCCGTGCCTCGTCCATCGTCGCCTGCCTCCGTGTCGGTCGTGTCCGTGGTGCCGGTCGTCCGGTCGTGTCCGTCATGTCCGCCCGGTTCCCGCCATCCGTCGGCCAGTGTCGCATTCGCACAGGTGGGAGCGTGTGCGCGGGCTCTTGACGGGGCACGGCGCCTTCACGACCATGACCAGGCCCGTTCGAGCCGTGCAAAGGGGCTGATTACGTGACATCAGTGACCGAGTCGCGGAAGCCGGCGCGCCGCGCGCCCGGTACGGACCGGCCACGGCGCGGCCCCGGCCACGGTGCCTGGTTCCTCGTGCTGCCCGCGCTCATCCCCATCCTGCTGCTCAGCGTGGGGCCGCTGCTCTACGGCATCCTGCTGGCGTTCACCGACGCCCAGTCGGGCCGGACGGAGCCCACCCAGTGGGTCGGCACGCTGAACTTCCAGGACCTGGTGCACGACACGCTGTTCTGGGAGTCGTTCAGGATCGGGCTGGTGTGGGCCGTCGGGGTGACGGTGCCGCAGTTCCTGCTCGCACTCGGCCTCGCCCTGCTGCTCAACCAGAACCTGCGGATGCGATTCCTGGCCCGCGCGCTGGCGATCATTCCCTGGGCGATGCCCGAGGTCGTCGTCGGCATCATGTGGCGGCTGGTCTACAACCCGGACGCGGGCATCCTCAACGAGACCCTGCGCGACTTCGGCCTCGGCGACGGACGCGACTGGCTCAGCGGCCTCGCCACCGCTCTGCCCGCCGTCATCGTCGTCGGCGTCTGGGCCGGCATGCCGCAGACGACGGTCGCCCTGCTCGCCGGGCTGCAGAACACCCCGCGCGAGCTGCACGAGGCCGCCGCGGTCGACGGCGCCGGCGCATGGCGCCGCTTCCGCACGGTCACCTGGCCCGCCCTCAGACCGATCGCGCTCGCCATCACCGCGCTCAACCTCATCTGGAACTTCAACTCCTTCGCCCTGGTCTACGTGCTGACCAACGGAGGCCCCGGCGGCCGTACCCGGCTGCCGATGCTCTTCGCCTACGAGGAGGCCTTCCGGTACGGGCAGTTCGGCTACGCGGCGGCGATGGGCTGCGTCATGGTCGCCGTGATCTCGATCCTGCTCGCCGTCTTCCTCGTCGGCCGGATCAGGGGAGGTGACGAGGCATGAGGACCTGGACCGGGGCCCGCGTGGGCCAGTACGCCGCGCTGCTCGCGTACCTCGTCTTCCTGGCCTTCCCGTTCCTCTGGCTGATCTCCACCGCGTTCAAACCGCCGCAGGAACTCGCGAGCCTCCACCCCACCTGGATCCCCGAGAACCCCACCCTCGACAACTTCCGGCAGGCCTTCGACGAGCAGCCGCTGCTGCGGGCCGCGCTCAACTCCCTGCTCGCCGCGCTCGGAGCCGCGGTGATCGCCGTGGTGATCGCGACGCCGATGGCGTACGTCATGGCCCGGCGCCGCGGCCGGCTCACCAAGGCGGCCACCGGGTGGGTCGTGGTCAGCCAGGCCTTCCCCTTCGTCCTGCTGATCATCCCGCTCTTCCTGGTCCTGAAGAACCTCCAACTGATCAACTCCGTGCCGGGACTCGTGATGGTCTACGTCGTGTGGTCGCTGCCGTTCGCGCTGTGGATGCTCGCCGGGTACGTCCGGGCCGTGCCGGCCGAACTGGAGGAGGCGGCGGCGGTCGACGGCGCCGGACGGCTGCGCATCCTGGTCTCGGTGACCGCGCCACTGCTCGCGCCGGGGATCGTCGCGACGGCGATGTTCGCGTTCATCACCGCGTGGAACGAGTTCTTCTTCGCGCTGGTGCTGCTGAAGACACCGGAGAAACAGACCCTGCCGGTGATCCTCACCCACTTCATCGGCGCCGAGGGCGTCGCGGACCTCGGCCCGCTCGCCGCGGCGGCCTTCCTCGCGACGCTGCCCTCGCTGGTGGTCTTCGCCCTCATCCAGCGACGTATCACGGGCGGCATGCTCGCCGGGGCGGTGAAGAGCTGATGACGCCTACGAGAATCAGCACCCTGCTCGTCTCCCTCGCCCTGCTGCTCGCGGGCTGCGCGGGCGGCGGCGACGGAGCGGACGACGGCCGGATCACCCTGCGCTTCCAGTCCCTTGCCTGGCAGGACGAGTCCGTGGCGGCCAACAGGGAACTGGTGCGGGAGTGGAACGCCGACCACCCGGACGTGCGCGTCGAGTACGTCCAGGGCAGCTGGGACAGCGTCCACGACCAGCTCCTCACCTCCTTCGAGGGCGGCGAGGCACCCGACATCATCCACGACGCCTCCGACGACCTCGCGGACTTCGCCTACGGCGGCTACCTGGCCGACCTGACCGGCCTGCTGCCCGAGCGGCTGAAGTCGGACATCCCGCAGCGCAGTTGGGAGACGGTCACTTTCGGCGACGGCGTCTACGGCGTGCCGTTCCTCCAGGAACCGCGCGTCCTGATCGCCAACGCCGACCTGCTGAAGAAGTCGGGCGTCCGGATCCCGACACCCGAAGACCCCTGGACCTGGGCGGAGTTCCGGCAGGTGACGAAGCGGCTGAGCGGCGACGGGAAGTACGGCGTGGCCTGGCCGCTGAAGGAACCCGTGTCCGCCACGCTCAACCTGTCCCTGTCCGCCGGCGGGCGGCTGTTCCACCGCGGCGCGGACGGGAAGGTCACCGTCCGGTTCGACGAGGGCGACCAGGTGGTGCCCCGCACCATCCACGACCAGGTCAACACCGACCACAGCGCCTCCGCCGGCACCCTCGGCAGCGGCGGCTCCGACACCCTGCCCGGCTTCTTCGCGGGCAAATACGCGATGGTGCCGCTCGGCTTCTCCTACCGCCAGCAGATCGAGCAGCAGGCACCCGAGGGCTTCGACTGGCAGGTGCTGCCCGCCCCGGCCGGCACCGACGGACTCACCCAGGGCGTCAGCCCGCAGACCCTGTCGATCGCCGAGGACAGCCCGCACAAGAAGGAAGCCGCCGCGTTCGTCGACTTCCTCCTCCAGCCGGACAACATGGTGCGCCTCGCCCTCGGCGACTGGATGCTGCCCACCGGCACCGAGGCGCTGAAGGACCCCGCCCTGCACACGGCCGAGCACGGCTGGGCCACGGGCACCGCCCTCGCCGACCACCTGCGCCAGGCGCCCGCGCAGTCCGTCCGTGGCTATCCCGAGTGGAAGGACAAGGTGGCCACCCCCGCACTCCAGGAGTACTACAGCGGAGCGATCGGCATCGCGGAACTGCGCGACCGCCTGGAGGAGGACGGAAACCTCGTCCTCGCCCGCTACCAGCGCTGACGACGCGGACCGCGCTCGCGCCGGGCGGGCGGGAACTCGCCGCCCGGCCCCCGTGCACGCCGTTCTCCGTCGCCGGGAACGTGCCCTTCTCGCGCACCGCGGACATCGTCGACCGGTGCCTCACCGCACCCGGCCTCACCGACGCCACGCTGCTCACCCAGCTCGAGTACGCCCGCACACGCACCGGTGACTAGGGCCGCGTCCACCCGGCGCCCGGGGTGGGCGCGCCGCAGAGACGCGTGCGGGGAGCCGCCCACTCCCGAGAAGCCCGGCTCGACCAGGTCCCGCCGGCTCCGGTGGGCGGCGCCGGCGAGCAGCGGGGTGCGGCGGCGTTCGATGCGCGGGATTCCCGCGCCGACGCGGGGCGCCGGCCGGAAGCCGTACCGGCCCACCCGTCCGGCCCGCCGGCCGGCCGCGATTCGTGGCAGGGCCAGGTCCGGACCGTCAGCTGGCTCCAGCGGCCGTTCCGGGCCGCGTGCCTCGACCCCGGTCTGCTGGTCGGCGAGGTCGCGCCGACGCGCCGGCTGCGGCTGCACGAGGAGCTGTCGGCATGAGGGGGAAGGCACGAGGAAAAATGTTGCACGAGACGTCTCGTCTCGCGTACATTCGACGCATGACCACTCCCGCCCACATCGCCATGTTCTCCATCGCCGCGCACGGCCACGTGAACCCCAGCCTGGAGGTGATCCGCGAGCTCGTCGCGCGAGGGCACCGGGTGACGTACGCGATCCCGCCGCTCTTCGCGGAGAAGGTCGCCGAGGCGGGGGCCGAACCCAAGCTGTGGAACAGCACGCTGCCCGGCCCCGACGCCGACCCGGAGGCGTGGGGGACCACACTGCTGGACAACGTCGAGCCGTTCCTCGACGACGCGATCCAGGCGCTCCCGCAGCTCGTCGAGGCGTACGAGGGAGACGAACCGGACCTGATCCTGCACGACATCGGCTCCTACACCGCCCGCGTCCTGGGCCGCCGTTGGGACGTGCCCGTGATCTCCCTGTCGCCCTGCATGGTCGCCTGGGAGGGGTACGAGCAGGAGGTCGGCGAGCCGATGTGGGAGGAGCCGCTGAAGACCGAGCGCGGGCAGGCCTACTACGCCCGCTTCCACGCCTGGCTGGAGGAGAACGGGATCCCCGACCACCCCGATCCGTTCGTCGGCCGCCCCGACCGCTCCCTGGTGCTGATCCCCAGGGCGCTCCAGCCCAACGCGGACCGGGTCGACGAGAAGACGTACACCTTCGTCGGCGCCTGCCAGGGCGACCGCACCGCCGAGGGCGACTGGACCCGTCCCGAGGGCGCCGAGAAGGTCGTCCTCGTCTCCCTCGGGTCCGCCTTCACCAAGCGGCCCGCGTTCTACCGGGAGTGCGTCCGGGCCTTCGGCGAGCTGCCCGGCTGGCACACCGTGCTCCAGGTGGGCCGTCACGTCGACCCCGCCGAGCTGGGTGGCGTACCGGACAACGTGGAAGTGCGCACGTGGGTGCCGCAGCCGGCGATCCTCCAGCAGGCCGACCTGTTCGTCACCCACGCGGGCGCGGGCGGCAGCCAGGAGGGCCTGGCGACGGCCACGCCGATGATCGCCGTACCGCAGGCCGCGGACCAGTTCGGCAACGCCGACATGCTCCAGGGCCTGGGCGTCGCCCGCACGCTTCCGACCGAGGAGGCCACCGCCGAGGCGCTGCGCACCGCGGCCCTCGCCCTGGTCGACGACCCGGAGGTGGCCGGGCGTCTGAAGGAGTACCAGGCGCAGATGGCCCAGGAGGGCGGCACCCGGCGGGCCGCCGACCTCATCGAGGCGGAGCTGGCGGCGGCGAGGGCCTGACCGCGGCGGAGGACGCCGAAGGGCCGTCGGCTCCAGGGACTTCCCCAAAACCGACGGGCCCTTCACCTGTCAGCCGCAGCGGCGGTCGCTCACACCCCGACCCGCTCGCCCTCGTCGTCCCGGGCCGCCGGCACGATCGCCTCGGGCGACTCGTCGTGGGTCAGGTCCGGGAGCCGGTGCAGCCACTTCGGCAGGTACCAGTTGCGCTCGCCGAGCAGGGACATCACGGCCGGCAGCAGCACACCGCGGATGATCGTCGCGTCGATCAGCACCGCCGCCGCCAGGCCCACCCCCATCTGCTTCATGGACTGCATGGACAGCGTGCCGAAGATGGCGAACACGGCGACCATGATGACGGCGGCGCTGGTGACGACACCCGCCGTGGTGACCACGCCGTGCTGGATCGCGTCCCTGGTGGTCCGTCCCCGCAGCCGCGCCTCGCGGATCCGCGAGACCACGAACACGTGGTAGTCCATCGACAGGCCGAACAGGATCACGAAGAGGAACAGCGGCAGCCAGGTGATGATCGCGCCGACGCCCTCGGCGCCCACCAGCGAGGCACCCCACCCGTGCTGGAAGACGGCGACCAGGATGCCGTACGCCGCACCCACCGACAGCAGGTTCAGCACGATCGAGGTGAGCGCGATCGTCAGCGAGCGGAACGACAGCAGCATCAGCAGGAAGGCGAAGGCCACCACGAACACGAAGACCGGGAGGACCGACCCGACGAGCTGGTCGTTGAAGTCCTTCGACCCCGCGACCTGCCCGGTGATCGGGGCCTCGACACCGTCGACCTTGCCGAGCGTCGCCGGCCGTACGTCGTCGCGCAGCTTGTCCAGGCTCTCGCCCGCCTTGTCCTGGTCGGAGCCGCCGACCAGCGGGACGTAGACCAGGGCGACGTTCTGCTCGTCGTGCATCGTGATGTCGACCGGCCCGCGCGAGGCACCGGAACTGACCGCGAGTTCCCGGAAGTCGGCGAGCGCCGCCCGCACCTCGGGGGCGTTGATGTCGTCGGCCTTCACGACCACCTCGGCCGGGTCCGACCCGCCCGGGAACGCCTCGTTGACCCGGTTGTACGTCTGCACGATCGGCAGCGAGTCGCCGAACTCCTGGTCCAGCGTGAGGTTCTCCGTCTTCATGCCGATGGCGGGCGCGGCTACGGCCAGCAGCGCGCCGGTCGCCACCGCGGCGGCGAGCAGCGGCCTGGCGAGCACGCGCCGAAGGACGGCCGTCCAGAACCGGCTGCCCTCGGAGCCGCCGCTCCTCCCTCGCCGGCGCAGGAACGGGAGACGGCCCTTCTCGACCCGCTCGCCCAGCAGGGACAGCAGCGCGGGCAGGACCGTCACCGAGCCGACCATGGCGACCGCGACCACCATCAGCGAGGCCAGGCCCATCGCCTCGAACTCGGCGATGCCGGTGAACAGCATGCCCGCCATCGCCACGCACACCGTGACACCCGAGACGACGATCGCCCGGCCGCTGGTGGCGGCGGCGATCCGGAGCGCCGTCTGCGCGTCCCGCCCGGCCGCCCGCTCCTCGCGCTCGCGGCGCAGATAGAACAGGCAGTAGTCGACGCCGACGGCCAGACCGACCAGCAGCATCACGGAGTTGGCGGTCTCGCTCATCGGCTGGAAGTGGCTGACCAGGGCCATCAGACCCATCGTCGCGATGATCGCGGTGATCGCCAGCGCGACCGGGACCAGCGCCGCCACCAGCGCGCCGAACGCGACGAGCAGGATGCCGAGGGCCACCGGGACCGCGGAGTACTCGGCCTTCTTGAAGTCGTCGCCGAACGCGTCGTCGAACGTCTTCATCATGCTGGCGCCGCCGATCTCCTCGATCCGCAGCGACTCGTGCTTCTCCTGGACGCCCTCGACGGCCTTCAGCACCGGCTCGACCCGCTCGCCCGCGGTGTCCGCCTCGCCGCGCATGTCGAACTGCACCAGCGCGC
This sequence comes from Streptomyces sp. NPDC096048, assembly GCF_044763415.1. NCBI lineage: Bacteria > Bacillati > Actinomycetota > Actinomycetes > Kitasatosporales > Streptomycetaceae > Streptomyces > Streptomyces sp. NPDC096048. The sequence goes on along the minus strand of NZ_JBIWGG010000011.1, from coordinate 6,482 downwards.
TGTGCCCGTCCTCGGAGATGGTCCCGGCCTCGTACGGCGTGGTCACCCCCGTGACCTTCCCGGTCCCCTCCACCGCCGTGACGACTGCGGCGACGGCGGCGCGGAACTCGGCGTCCGTGGCCTTCAGGGACCCCTCCTTCGCCTGGATCAGGACGGTCTCACCGGCCGGCTCGTCGATCCCGGCGTCCTCGACGATGGTGGCGGCGGTGTGCGTCTCGCCCCCCATCTGGTCGCTGTCCTTGACGTCGACCCGGCCGGCCGCCGAGCCGAGCCCCATCGCCAGGACGACGAACAGTACCCAGATCCCGACGGCAGCCCATCGGTGCCGGGCACTCCAGCCGCCGGCCCGGGCGGCTATGCCCCGCACCCGTGTGTCTCCGTTCCCCATGACGGGCTTGCCCCCTCCGAAGCGGTGACGACCCCCTGCCGCCACCTCTCGCTTCGAAGGTATGGCCCGCATAAAGCCATCTCGTCGGCCTCTTCGGTGACGTACGACGGTGTCGGCTCATCCCTCCGTATCGCCGTTCCTCACCGCTGAGGAGGACTCGGGCCCCTACACCTACCGGGGTTACCCGAAAGTCATGATCAGGGTGTGGCGCTGGTACGGGAGCTTTCCGCAGAGTTGTTGAATAAGTCACAGGAGTGTGTAGTGGTTGAACCGCGCCCCGCGCATCGGCGAGAGTGGCGCGCACGTCGGCCGTCGTGCCCACCCCCACGGGGCACGACGGCCGTCCTATGGTGTGCGCATGACGAAGATGTACGCGGCACTGCTGCGCGGGATCAACGTGGGCGGCGCGAAGAAGCTCCCGATGGCCGAACTGCGGGCGCTCCTGGAGGGTCTCGGCCATGACGCCGTACGCACTCATCTCCAGAGCGGGCAGGCCGTGTTCGCGTCCGGCCACGGGGACGAGGACTCCCTCGCCGCCGGGTTGGCGCGGGCGATCGAGGAACGCTTCGGCTTCGCGGTGGACGTGATCGTGCGCGACCACGCCTATCTGAAGGCGGTCGCCGAGGCGTGCCCGTTCCCGGCCGCCGACCTGGAGGCCAAGCAGCTGCACGTCACCTACTTCTCCGCGCCCCTCGACGCGGAACGCTTCGAGGCGATCGACCGGCCGGCCTTCCTCCCCGAGGAGTTCCGCCTCGGCGACCGCGTCCTGTACCTGTACGCGCCGGACGGCCTCGGCCGCTCGAAGCTGGCCGAGGCCCTCGCCAGGCCCCGGGTGAACAAGGGCCTGGTCGCCACCACCCGCAACTGGAACACCGTCGTCAAACTCGTGGAGCTGACCGCTCCCTGACCGCGCCTGACCGACCCGACGCCGGGCGGTCAGGCCCCGACCGCCGCCGCCAGCACCGGCGCCCGCGCCTCGTCGTAGCGCTCCAGCAGCACCCGCGCGACCTCGGGCGAGGGGCCGAGGACGTCCGCCAGCACGTCCGCCCGCTCCGCGCCCCGCGCGATGCGGTCCGGCAGGAAGCCGGGGGCCAGGACGTACGGCGCCACGGCCACGCGCGCGCAGCCCAGCTCCCGCAGCTCGCGCACCGCGTCCTCGGTGCGCGGAAGGGATGCGGAGGCGAACGCAGGCCGCACGGCGCACCAACCGGTGTGCCGCCACTCCCGCGCGATTTCTGCGATCACTGCGATCGCCTCCGGGTCGGAGGACCCCGCCGAGGCCAGTACGACCCCGGTCGAGGACTTGTCGGCGGGCGTCAGGCCCGCCTCGTACAGGCGCCGCTCCAGCGCCGACAGCAGCAACGGCGAGGGGCCGAGCACCTCGGCCTGTCGGATCCTCAGCCGCGGCGGCGCGTCCGCGAGGACCGCCGGGATGTCCGCCTTGGCGTGGAAGGCGCGGGTCAGCAGCAGCGGCAGCGCCACCACGTCCCGCACTCCCTCCGTCTCCAGGGACTCCAGCACTCCCCGCACCGAGGGCACGTTGAAGTCCAGGAAGCCGGTCTCCACCCGTACGTCCGGGCGCACCGCCCTGACCCGGCGGACCAGCGCGTGCACGGTCGCGGCGTGCCGCGGGTCGCGGCTGCCGTGGGCGATGACCAGCAGGACCGGCGGGGACGTCATGGCCGTCAGCTCCTCACCAGCAGACCGCGGCTGCGCAGCACCCACCGCTCCAGCGGGCTGAAGATCAGCAGATCGATGGCGATACCGACGAACAGGATGAGGAGGATCGCCTCGAAGACCATGGCCATGTCGCTGGCGTTGCGGCCGTTCTCCAGCAACTGGCCGAGGCCCACCCCGAGGTCGGGGAAGGACGCGATGATCTCGGCGGCCATCAGCGAGCGCCAGGAGAACGCCCAGCCCTGCTTGAGGCCCGCCACGTAGCCGGGCAGCGCGGCGGGCAGCACGATGTGCCAGGTGCCCTTCAGCCCGGTGGCACCGAGCGTGCGGCCCGCGCGCAGGAAGATCGGGGACACCTGGTCGACGCCGGACACCAGGCCGTTGGCGATGGACGGCACCGCACCGAGCAGGATGACCGCGTACATCATCGAGTTGTTCAGGCCCAGCCAGATCACGGCCGGCGGCACCCAGGCCACCGACGGCAGCGACTGGAGGCCGGACAGGATCGGGCCGATCGCCGCGCGCACGAACTTCACCCGCGCCACCAGCAGCCCCAGCGGGGTGCCGATCAGCAGGGCGAAGCAGAAGCCGAGCAGGCCGCGCGAGACGCTGGTCCAGATGTAGCCGAGCAGTTCGCCCTGGAGCCAGGCCTGGTGCACCACGTCCCACACGTCGGACGGGGCGGGCAGCTTGGTCGGATCGTCGACGATCTCGAAGGAGACGAGTCCCTGCCACACCGCGATCACCAGGAGGACGGCGACGGCCGGCGGCAGAATCTTCTCCACGAAGGTCTGCCGGAAGGGCGTGCGGCCCTGCTGCACCGTCTCCAGTGCGTCCAGGCCCGCCTCCAGTCCGGCGAGATCGCCGCCGTCCTTGGCGCTCGCGTCCTTGGCGGGACGCGTCGTGTCAGTGCTGGCCATGGCGGCGGATCTCCCCACGGAGTTCTTCGGTGATCTCGACGGACAGTTCCGCCACGGCGGTGTCCTCGATGCGGCGCGGATGCGGGATGCCGACCGTCCACTGGCGGGCGACGCGTCCGGGGCGGGAGGAGAGCAGCACCACGCGCTCGGCGAGGCGGACGGCCTCGCGGACGTTGTGCGTGACGAACAGGACGGACAGCTTCGTCTCGCGCCAGATCCGGGTCAGCTCGTCGTGCAGTACGTCCCGTGTGATGGCGTCCAGGGCCGCGAACGGCTCGTCCATCAGCAGCAGCCTGCTCTCCTGGGCGAGCGCACGGGCCATCGCGACCCGCTGGCGCATACCGCCCGACAGCTCGTGCACCCGCTTGCCGTACGCGCCCTTCAGCCGGACGAGTTCGAGCAGCTCCTCCGCCTTGTCGCGGCGCTCGGACTTGGGCACGCCCCGCAGCCGCAGGGCGAGTTCGATGTTCTTGCCCGCGGTCAGCCACGGGAACAGGGCGTGCTCCTGGAACATCAGGGCCGGCCGCCCGTCCGTGGTGATCGCGCCGGCGCTCGGCTTGTCCAGGCCCGCCACCAGGTTCAGCAGCGTGGACTTGCCGCAGCCGGATGCCCCCAGGAGGGTGACGAACTCGCCGGGCGCGACATCGAGGGTGATGTCGTCCAGCACGAGCTGCTGTCCGGCGGGGCCCCCGAACGACTTCGAGACGTGCTCGATCCGCGCGGCGTGCGAGGCCGCCTCGATGCCCTCGTCGGCCTTGGCGAGGGTCGTGGTCGTGGCCATGGTCGTCACCTCCTGGGAAATGGTCGGGATCCGGGCCTACTGGACGCCGAGACCGGCGTCGTCGACCGCGGGTTCGCCCTTGGCCTTGAGGACCTTGTTGAGCAGCGTGAGGTCGTAGATGCCCTTGAGGTCGGGCTGTTCCAGCAGACCCGCCTTGACGGCGTGGTCCGTCTGGGCGTCGAGGGTGGCGGCCAGCGGGTCGTCGGTCAGCCGGATCGACTCCCACGCCGGGTCCAGGACGTCGGCGGGCAGCGCCTTGCCGGTGTCCTTCTCCAGCTGCTTGTTCGCCGCGGCCTTGGCCTCGTCGGGGTTGGCCTCGATCCACTCGTTGGTGTCCACCGAGGCCTTCAGCACCGCCTCGACGACCTTCGGATGCTGTTCGAGGAACTCCTGCCGCACGATGATGTTCGTGATCACGAACTTCTCGTCCGGCCACAGCGTCGACTCGTCCAGCAGCACCTTGCCGCCCTGGGCGACCAGCCGGGACGCGGTCGGCTCCGGCACCCACGCGCCGTCGACGGAACCGGCCTCGAAGGCGTCCGGAGTCACCTTGTTGTCGCTGCGGACGACCGTCACGTCGCCCTTGCCGCTCTGCGCGTCGACCTTCCAGCCCTGCTCGGCGACCCAGTTGAGGAAGGCGACGTCCTGCGTGTTGCCCAGCTGCGGGGTCGCGATGCGCTTGCCCTCGACGTCCTTCAACGACTTGATCTTGTCGGGGTTCACCACCAGCTTCACCCCGCCGGAGGCCGAACCGCCGATGATCCGCAGGTTCCTGCCCTCCGACTTGGCGTAGCCGTTGATCGCCGGGGACGGGCCGATCCAGCCGATGTCGATCGAGCCGGAGTTCAGCGCCTCGATCTCGGACGGGCCCGCGTTGAAGGCCGCGTACTTGGCCTCGGTGGCGCCCAGCTCCTTCTGGAAGAAGCCCTTCTGGTTGCCGACCAGCGCGGTGGCGTGGGTGACGTTGCCGAAGTAGCCGATCCGGACGGAGTCCAGACCGTCGATCTTCTCGGCCCCGGCGGCGATCCGGGCACCTCCGTCGTCCTTGGCCTGGGAGCCGTATCCGCAGCCGGCGAGGGTGAGCAGCGGCAGGGCGGCCAGGGCCGCGAGAGTGCGGCGCAGGGCGGTGGTGGCAGGCACGGGAGGTGTTCCTCTCGTCGGCCCGGCTCTCACGCCTGTCGGTTGGTCCGAGGTGTCAGGTCGTGGCCGGAGGATCGGCGGGTTCGCGTCTACGGCGGTGGGGGGTGAGGGCGCGCGAGCGGTGCGCGTACGTCAGCACGCACATCGCGCCACTCCGCCCTGCCCGCTGCCGGTCGCGCCTCCTCCGGACTTCCTCCGGGGGGACCCCGAGCCGACGCGGCCGCCCTCCTTCGCGAACGTGGAGTACGAGTCGGGGGAGCCCATGCCTAGAAGTCCCACCCGTCGTTGTCCGCCGCGTCCTTGACCGGTTCCGGGGTGGCGAAGGATTCGCCGGCCATGCCGGCGGTGAGGGTGGTGCCGTCGCTCGGGTCGATCAGGATGAACGAACCGGTGCGGCGGGAGTCGGCGTAGGAGTCTGCGGGCAGCGGTTCCGCCGTCCGGATCTTCACCCGGCCGATGTCGTTGGCGACGAGCCGCCCGGGGTGCGGGTGCAGGGACAGGTCGTCCAGCGTGAGCCGGGCCGGGATGTCCTTGACGATCGCCTTGACGGTGCGCGTGCCGTGCTTGAGCAGCACGCGGTGGCCCACGGTGAGCGGCGCGTCGGCGACATGGCAGACGGTGGCCTCGACGTCCTGGGTGGTGGCCGGGGCGTCCTTGCTGGGCACGATCAGGTCGCCGCGTGAGACGTCGATGTCGTCCTCGAGGAGCAGTGTCACCGACTGCGGTGTCCAGGCCGCGTCGACGGGCTCGCCCAGCAGGTCGATGCCGGACACCTTCGAGGTGCGGCCCGACGGCAGGACGGTGACGTCGTCACCGACGCGGAAGGTGCCGGCGGCGATCTGGCCCGCGTAGCCGCGGTAGTCGGGGTGCTCGGCGGTGCGCGGCCGGATCACGTACTGCACGGGCAGCCGGGCGTGGCAGTGTGCCAGGTCGTGGCTGACCGGGACGGTCTCCAGGTGTTCGAGCACGGTCGGTCCGCCGTACCAGTCCATGACCGCCGACGGTTCCACCACGTTGTCGCCGGCGAGCGCCGAGATCGGGATCGCGGTGACCTCCGGGACGCCCAGCTCGGTCGCGTACGCCGTGAACTCCTCGGCGATCGCGGCGAACACGGGCTCCCGGTAGTCGACCAGGTCCATCTTGTTGACGGCGAGGACGACGTGCGGGACCCGCAGCAGGGCGGCGATCGCGGCGTGCCGGCGGGTCTGCTCGACGACGCCGTTGCGGGCGTCGACCAGGATCACCGTCAGCTCGGCCGTGGAGGCGCCGGTGACCATGTTCCGGGTGTACTGCACATGCCCGGGGGTGTCGGCCAGGATGAACCGGCGGCGCGGGGTGGCGAAGTAGCGGTAGGCCACGTCGATGGTGATGCCCTGCTCGCGTTCGGCCCGCAGGCCGTCGGTGAGCAGCGCGAGGTCCGGGGCCTGCTGGCCGCGGCTCGCGGAGGCGCGCTCCACCGCCTCCAGCTGATCGGTGAGGATCGACTTGGAGTCGTGCAGCAGACGGCCGACCAGGGTGGACTTGCCGTCGTCGACGGACCCGGCGGTGGCGAACCGCAGCAGGGTGGTCTCCGACA
>NZ_JBIWGG010000010.1:0-433469 GCF_044763415.1 Streptomyces sp. NPDC096048 | reverse complement strand
GGTTGATGCGGGAGATGACGTGGTCGACGGTGATGAGGGGTTCGCCGGTGTAGTCGGGGTGGAACCAGGAGCCGGCGTCGAGTCGGCGTAGTTCGCTCCAGGTGAAGTCGGAGACGCGGTAGCGGGGGCGGTCGGGGTAGATCTCTTCGATGTTGGTGGTGCGTTCCATGGTGCAGTCGTGGAAGTTGACGAGTGTGCCGTCTTTGGTGCGTTGGACGTCGATTTCGACGTAGTCGGCGTGTTGGTCGACGGCGAGGTCGATGGCGGCTTGGGTGTTCTCGGGTGCCATGCCGGAGGAGCCGCGGTGCGCGATGGCGTCCGGCCGGCCGTGGTTGTGCTCGTCGGCGTGGGCGGCCGTCGTCGCCGTTGCCAGGGCCAGACCGCTCAGCACCGCCACGACCACACCGACGCGTCTCTTGCCCACCTGTTTCACTACGGCCTCCCAGCCTCTCGAGTCGTTCGACCAACCGGCGGAGTGGATCGGTGAATCGGCTGTGCGAGGACCCAGAACGTCCCGTCAGGAGTTGCCCCCGGCCTCGGACGGCGGCCCGGACGGAGGAGGCGTGGGCAGGGCGTCGAGGACCGCGGTGGCCAGTGCCACGGGGTCGCCCGACGCTCGGACGGGGTAGCTGTCCCGCTGATGGTTCCAGGCGTTCTCGAGCGCGAACCAGTCGATGGCGACGGGTGCCCGGCCGGTGGCCAGCGCGGTGTCGAGGGAGTCGAGGTACGTCGTCCAGCGCATCGCGTAGAAGTCGGAGACCAGCCCGGACCACTCCCGGTTCGCGTAGTCCCGCAGGCCGCCCGAGTCGCTGCCGGAGCGGTGGCCCCAGGTGGTGAGGATCGATCGGGCGTCGAACTCGGCGGCGGCCCGCTCCGCCTTCGTGCGGCCCCAGGACTTGGCGTCCTCCAGCCACGGGCCGAGGAGGAACCGGGTGTCGGTGGCGAGCAGCCGGTCCAGCAGGGCCAGGTCGCTCTTCCACTCGGCGGCCCGCTCCCGGAAGCCGGGCAGGTCCTTGGCGTCGTAGGCGGCCTTGATCTGCGGGAGCAGGGTCCGGCTGCGGTCGGCCAGGGCCTGACGGGCGACGTCGACCAGGTCGAAGCGGTAGGCGTCGGTGGTACGCAGCGCCGGTGCGACCCGCAGCAGCTCCACCAGCGCCCGGTGCACCGTGCTCGGGTCGTAACGCATCGCACCGGGACTCCAGCTGGCCGCCCTGGTGGCCGTCAGTCGGGGGCGGGCGGTGAAGAGGCTGTCCTGTGACTCGCTCCAGGTGCCGGACGCCGTGCTGTACGGGCCACTGCGGAGCAGCTCCCACGCGCGGGCGGCGTGCGGGTCGGCACCGCCGTAGCGGCGTTCCGCGTACGCGTCGAACCACGCCCGGTGGTCCAGCGGCCCCGTCCGCCAGGCCAGTTCGGTGAACAACTCGTAGGCGACCGGGTTGCCGCCGGTGCCTTCCGGCATGTAGGCGATGCCCGAGAGTGAGCTGCCGGGCTTGGTGCGCCACTGGTCGAAACGCTCGGCCCAGACGGCGGTGTTGGCGCCGACGGTGGTGTGACCGCCGAAGTTGGGGATCGTACCGAACGCGTAGGGCGCGCCGTGCCAGGTGGCTTCCCGGTCGAGGCCGTTGTAACGGTCGGACAGTCCGTCGACGATGAGCAGCTTGCTCTTGTCGACGGCGTCGATGATCTGCGTCGAGGGATTGTTCTGCCAGCCGATCAGGGTCCACACAGCCCCGGGGCGCGCGGTCTGGAGAGCGTCCATCACGGCTCGGGCCGCGTCCCCCACCGGCACGTCCCCCGGCCGTCCGCCCTCGTGCAGGAGATCCATCTTGTACATGGTGGACTCGCCGAACAGCTCCCGCTGGTGGCGGTAGAACGAGGCGGCGACCCTGGGGAACACCTCGCTGCGCGGGTCGAGCCAGTCGGGCCGCTCGAATCCGACCCAGTCACCCTGCGGAACGACCGGCCCGGTGGGGTTCCGCTCCGTGAACCCCGGAGGCACGGAGCCGTAGTAGCCGGGCAGTACGGGAGTCATACCGAGCCCGCGCAGCCGGTTCGCGATCCTGCGGCCGAGGTCAGCCCGCTCCTGGAGGAGTCGCTCCGAGACGGGGCCGCCGAAGCCGGACATGTTCTGCATCAGCCACCACGGCTGGTGCGCCGGACCGGGGATCCACGCTCTGAGCTCGTCCTCGGAGTAGCCGAACTCCTGGAGCGTCTCGTAGTAGACGGCGTCGGCGCCCATCTGGACGAAGACCTCGTTCACACCGTGCAGGGCGAGGAGGTCGATCTGCTTCTCGTAGGACGCCCAGTCGCGGTAGGCACCGGAATAGCCGTCGTCGGTGTCGTTGAGCGCGAAGCGGTGCGGGACCGAAGCGTGCTTGCGGACGGTGCCCGTGGGTGCGGGCAGGGTGCGGGGCAGCCTCGCCGCGCTCTGCCCGGGCCAGCCGATGTCCACCTCGGCCGTGTACTTGAGATACCAGTTGACGCCGCTGAGGATCACGGCGGGGCTGGTGCCCTGTACGCGTACGTGGCCCGCGCGGCCGGAGACGCTGAAGTAGTCCCCGGACGCCGGGCGACTCACCGGAACGAGGCGGAACTGCGAGACGTGCCGCGGCAACAGCCGGGCGAGCACCGCCTCGGCGCACCGGGTGGCGAAGGCCGGCTTGCCCGGTGGGGCGGCTGCCGCGGGGGAGAAGACGGGACTCAGGGCCGTGGTGAGAAGGACGAGGGCAGTGGCCGCGTACAGGCCGGTCCAGGCTCTGAGGCTTCTCACTGATCACCTCGAAGGAGAGTGAGCGACGGGGTGGTGGTGAATATGGGGGTCGGCGATTCACCAGTCAAGACGGCACCCCTGGGCGTACGTCGCTCTTCGGCCACGAGCGGTCGCCGCGGCGGATCGCATCGGGGCGGCGGGCTCGGGGTTCGGTCTCATGATGTCCGTCTCGCCTGGTACACCGAGTCGTAGAGGGGGAAGACGTGCCGCAGCCCGGTCAGGGCGAACAGCTGCTTGGTGTTGGCGTCGGTGATGACCAGCTTGAGCTCGCCATGGACCGTCAGGACGCGCTTGAGGACGCCGACCAGGACGCCCAGGCCCATGGAGTCGATGAACGCCACCCCGCGCAGATCGATGATGAAGCGACGGTGGCCGTCCGCGAGCCGCTCGATCATGTACTGCTTGATCGTCGGCACCGTGTACACGTCCACTTCCCCGTACATCTCCACGATGGTCCAGCCGCCGACATCGCTGTAGCTGATCTCGATTGGAGGTTCCATGCATACCCAACGGCGATGCCCTGGGGAGAGGTTGCGCCGCACGTTCGTTCTGCATATGCACGAACGGCTGGCCAGAGGATGACCGGAGGCGAACGTGTGGCCAGGAATTTCTTCGCTCGATGCTGAAAAATGAGGCCATGGAGTTCTTCTGTTACCACCGCGACAGACCTGGATCCGTGACGCTCCGCGACGAGTTGCTGGAAGAGCATTGGTCCTACATGGACCGGTACTCCAAGGAGATGATCGCCCGCGGCCCGACCTTCACCGGTAACGGAGAGGAGGACGGCGAAGTGCCCACGGGAAGCGTGCACATCGTCGACCTCCCGGATCCCGCCGCCGCACGTGAGTTCGCCTTCGGCGAGCCCGGCTACCAGGCAGGCGTGTACCGCGACGTGCTGCTGCGCCGGTGGCGCAACATCTTGGGGCGCACCATGTGGGACTTCCCCGGTGGCCGGAGCGGCGGCGACCGCTATCTGGTGCTCGGCCTCGGCGCGGGGCGGGCCACCGACCTCGCGGTGCCGCCCGACCAGGACGAGCTGATCGCGTACGGCCCCCTGCTGTCCGACGACGGAGGCACCTGGCTGGGCACGGCGGTGCTGATGCGGGCACCGGACCCGGACGCGGCACGCGCCGTCCTCACCGCGGACCGGTACGCCGACATCGAGGTTCACGACTGGCAGTTCGGCGGGCGCCGGTGAGGAACGGAGGCGTCGCGGGCGGCAACACGCGCGGGCGGCGTCGCGGTCACGAGACGCGTCCGGCCACCGGCTGCGGGGCGCCCGGAACGGTGCCGCCACGGCGGAGCAGCCCCGACAGGGACAGGGAGCCCGGTCCGAAGAAGACCAGCAGCAGGAACCCCCAGCAGAACAGCGCCGGGGACAGGCCGCCGTTCTGCAGGGGGAAGAGGCCGTCCCGCTGGTGCTCGGTGAAGTAGGCGAAGGCCATGATCCCCGAGCTGAGGAAGGCCGCGCCGCGCGTCGTCACGCCGATGAGCACCAGGGCACCGGCGACCAGCTCGATCACCCCCGCGTACCAGAACGGCCAGTCACCCACGGGGCTGGCCGGCCGCTCCAGAAGCCCGAAGACCGTGGCAGCGCCCTCGCTGGTGAACAGCAGGCCCAGGACGATGCGGAACAGTCCGAGAACCAGGGGCTGGTGCCTGGTCAGACGGTCGTTCAGGCGTGCGGTGCTCATCGGGTGCGCTCTCCTCGAATCGGTCGGTGCGTCCTCGGGCGACGCGGGGGCGGGAGGGCGAGAGCCCTCCCGTACTACCTACGTACGCGCGGGGTGTTCGACTCAGGGATGGGCTCCGTCTTCCCAGCCGTTCGGCCGGGCCTCGCCCGCGGCCCGGGCGACGCGCGGCCGCACTCACCTCCGCGGGCCCCGGCCACCACGGCTTCATTCGAGCAGGGCCCGGCTCCCCGTCAGATCACGCGGAAGAGGTCGGCGGCGGCGTGGACGTCGGTGAGATCCTCGACGGAACGCAGGTTGTCGCACAGGGCGTCGAGGACCGAGTCGGCCTCGGCGACGCGTGGGGCGCCGACGGCCACGCCGAAGACGCGGAAGCCCAGCAGGTGCCTGGCGTCGTTCCAGCCGCGCATCCATTCCTCGGTGACGCCGCAGTCGTCGTCGGTGAGCATCACGATGTCGCCGCGTCTGCGGGCGGCGTCGTTGAACTCCTCCTCCAGCAGTTCGCGGGCCGTTGTCAGTGGCCGCTGGTAGCTGGTGCCGCCGCCGAGGAAGGTCTCCGCGAAGTCGATGACCTGCTCGGTGTCGGCGGACCGGTCGGCGGGGAAGCGGAAGACCTGGAGCTTGTCGGCGGCGGCGAACAGGATGCCGACGAAGTCACGCCCCGCGTGGCGGGCCTGATCCAGCAGCGCCAGGGCGCACGCCTTGGACCATGCCTCCCGGGTGATCCCCCCGGGCCCCGCCTCGTACATGGAGTGCGAGGTGTCCACGCACGCGATGATGGCGCCCTGGCCGGTGGTCTGCTCTCCCTGGCTGTCGTAGAGCATCAGCTCCCCCGCGGCGTAGCGCGCGGCGAAGACCGCGCGCATCTCGGGCAGGCCGAGGTTGACCAGTTCGGAGGGGATGACGCGGGAGAGGTCGTCGCCGAGGGTGACGCCGACCAGCTCGCCGGCGGTGTTCTCCACCTTGCGGGCACGCTCGCCGTCGGCCATCTGCCGGAAGCGGCCGATCAGTCCGGCCCACTGCGCGAGACGTCCGGTGCGCAGCCGCTCGGCGAGCCGGGCGCGTCGGCCGAACGGCATCCGCTCCAGCTCGCCGGGGCCGACGCCCCATGCCCGCATCAGCGCGGCCTCCTCCCGTGCGGCCTCGGCGGCCTTCGACGCCGCGTTCCGTGCGGCGGCGCGGATGCCGGGAACCGCGACCGCGAGGGCCTGCGCGGCGCCTCGGGCGGCCTCCTGCGCGGCGGCGTCGGAGGCCTCGGCGGCCTGGATCGCCTCTCGTACGGCGTCGGCGGCCGGTACGGTGCCGTCCTCCCCGGCCTCGGCGGCGGCCCGCCGGAGCGCCTCGCCCACGGCGGCCCCGGCGCCGTCGGCGTCCTGGCGGGCCTTCTTCGCCTGCTCCGCCCGTTCCCGCGCGTCCCGGGAGCCGTCCAGCAACCGGCGCAGTGCGGCGGCCTGGGCGAGTACGGCCATGGCGGCGGCGTAGGGGTCGCCGACCGTCTCCCGGTGCAGTTCCGCGAACTCCGGTGATCCCACCAGCGAGGTGACGGCCTGGTGGTTGACCAGCCGGGCGGGGTCCATCTCCGCCGGCTCGCGCAACCGCGGGCCGTCCTTGTACGCGGCCAGGAACACGTCGGTCAGGAGATCGGCGGTGTGGTCGTGGCGCTCGTTGAGTTCCGCGGCCAGATCGCGCAGTCCGGTCGACTGCTCGTAGGTGTCGCGCCATGTGATCCGGTCGAATTGGTCCGCGACCACGGCCGTGGTGTGCCGCGTCGGAGCCGCGGAGGACCTGACCAGCCACTTCTCGGCCCGGTACACCCATGCGTCGAGTGTGTCCGGTGTCGCGTCCATGCTCTCTGCCGCCCCGGTGTTCAGAGCTGGGCCTGCACCGTGCTCGCGTCCACGCCGAGGGCCTCGGTGAGAACGCGGGCGCGTACGGCGCGCCGACGGCCGGTGACCCGGTCGATGGCGGCGGTGGAGCGGCCGGCGCTGACCGCCTCCTCGCGCAGCCTCTCCAACTGCTTCCCCGCCATGGCGAGCTGGTTGTGGGCCTTTTTGATCACCCACTCGCTCAGTGCCTCGCGGGACTGCCCGGCCATGGCGTCGAGCTGGGCCTCCAGCTCGTCGATCGTGTCGGCGAGGTCCAGCGCCTCCTTGGCGTCGGGATTGACCAGTTGCAGCACCTCGCGTTCGACGGCCGGGCGTTCGGCGGGGGAGTTCCAGAGCACGTGGGTGAGCACCGACAGGTCGGTCTCGGCGACCGCCGGGCGGCCGTCGAGGTACGCGGACGCCTGGAGCAGGCCCACCGCCTGCCGCCAGCGGCGATCCGAGGCCACGAGTTCCTTGCGGCGCAGGGCGGCCCGTAGCGTACACACCGCGTCCACGATCACGTCGGGGACGTCCACGGCCGGGACGGCTTCGGCCACCGCGTGCTGCAACGCTGCCAGTTCGACCGTGGTGCGTGCCGTTGCCGCCGGGCGGCTGACGGCGGAGCGGACCAGCGAGGCGAAGTTCGACGGGTCTTCCAGGTACTTGACCTCGACCCGTACCAGCAGTCGGTCGTAGACCGCGGCCGAATCCTCACCGCTGGGCAGTTCGTTGCTCGCGGTGATGGCTCCGATCAGGGGACAGCGGATCGGTGCGCCGCCGCTCTCGGGGTGGTAGATTCGTTCGTTCAGATAGCCCAGCGTCTCGTTGAGCGCCGCCGTGGAACACTTGAATATCTCGTCGATGAACGCGACGTGCGCGGTCGTGGCGCGGCCGTCGTAGACCTGGCGGTACTCGCCGCGGGCCAGCGCGGCGACGTCGATGGGGCCGAACATCCTCGTCGGCGCGGTGAACTTCGACAGGAGGATCTCCCAGTAGGACGCACCCTCGATCCTGCCGGTGAGTTCCCGGGCCATCTCGGACTTCGCCGTTCCGGGCGGGCCGAGCACCAACGAGTGCTGCCCGGCCAGCAGCGTCACCACCAGTGTCCGCACCACGTCGGCCCGCTCGTAGAAGCGGTCCGCCAGCTCGTCGCCGATCGTCCGCAACCGCTGGGCCGTCTCCTGCGCGGCCTGTGCCCCGGGTACGTCCTGTGGGGCCATGGCCAACTCCTCGCATCCGGCGTTCGATCGGGCCGTCGGGCCGTCGGGCCGGCCGGTCCGACCTGCCGAAAACCCGACTCGGGAAACTCCCGACCGGCCGGGACCGATCGGCTGCGGAACAGTCGGATTCTACGACCGCACGCCCCGCCGGACGTGCCCCGGGGCGTGGTCGAGCCGGTCGGCCAGACCGGCGAGGCCGTCGGCGTACAGGTCGAAGCGGTCCGAGGGCGCGGGCGGATCGCCGACGGGACGGGCGACGTAGGCGGTGCGCAGGCCGAGTCCCTGTGCCGCGCGCAGGTCCCAGGCGTGGGCCGCGACCATCAGAAGCCGCTCCGGCGGTCGTCCGGAAACGGTGACGGCCAGTCGGTAGACCGCCGGGTCCGGCTTGTACGTCCGGGCGTCTTCGGCGGACAGGGCCTGGTGCCAGCGCAGTCCGGCGTGGGCGTTGATGTCCAGCAACGCCGCCCGGCCCGCGTTGGAGAGCCCGATCAGCGGGAACCGTTCGGCGAGTCGGGCGAGCCCCGCCACGGTGTCGGGCCACGGCGCGAGCCTGCGACCCGCCCGGGCCAGCGTCGCCACGGCCGTCGGATCGCCGACTCCGACGGCATCGGCGACGAGCCGGGCGGCTTCCAGGTCGAGGAGGTCGCTCGTGACGTAGGGCCGGGCGCCGGCGACGATCCGGCGTTGCTCGCGGTCGACGTGCCGCTGCCACAGCGAGAGGAGCCGTTCGACCCCGGAGTCGTCGAGAGACGGGTCGAGAGCACGGATGCCGGCGCGGACACCGCCGGGTTCGTCGACGAGAGTGCCGAGCACATCGAAGACGACGGCATCGATCTCCAGCTCTGACATAGGAGCGTCTCCTGTGCGTGGCAGGGGCGAAAGAGTGTCTGTGGGGCGAACACGGTGGCAGGCCACAGGATTCCCCGTCCTTCCGGGACCGTGGCCGGCGCGGTGGTGGTCGGGGCAGCCGTCGGGGCACTCGTGCCCGCCCACGCCGTGGGCGCGCCGTTGGCAACCGCTGCTCCCCCTGCCGTGCAACATGTACTTCCCGGGCGCACTCGGTGCCGGCCGAGATCACGGTCAGCCGGGACTGGGGACTCGCCGTGTCGCCCGTGCGCGATACGGAGGCGTCCCGGATCGCCGGGTTCTTCCCGCACCGCGCGGTCTTCCGGCCCGCGGGCGCGGTTCCGGTCAGCCGTGCGCGGACCGTACGCGGGGCCACCGGCATCGAAACGGCGGGACCCCGCGAGCCGTCACTCCTGCCGCAGGCTCAGCACGAGGTCGGGCGGCAGACCGTGGGTGTCGTGCAGGTAGTGGAAATCCTCATCGTCCAGCGGGCCCCGGAACCGGGGGCGGGACAGCACCTTCCGACCGCGTTCCACGAGCCGGCCGAACCGTTGCTCCTCCTCCAGCAGGACCCGACGTACCTGGCCGGGCTCCCCGTCCTGCCGGAAACGGTCGAGGGTGTGCGAGACCAACTCGTCCGGCAGGTCGCCGAGACCGCGCGACGGATCGTCCCGCCACAGCACGGTGAGCACCCGTCGTACCAGGCGCCGCAGCACGTAACCCCGCCCCGTGCCGGCCGGGCGGACCCCGTCGCCGACGACCACGACGGCCGAACGGAGGTGGTCGTAGACCAGGCGGAGCGATGGTTCGTCCAGTCGCCAAAGGGACGGCACGGCACGCCGCCAGGGGTCGAAGACATCGCACTCGAACACCGACGACCTGCCCTGCAGCAGCGAGGCGAGGCGCTCCAGGCCGAGTCCGGTGTCGATATTGCGCTGCGGAAGCGGTACGAGGCGGCCGTCGTCGAGTCGACGGTGGCGCATCATCACGTGGTTCCACACCTCCACCCAGCGGTCGTCGCGGGTGGGCGTCGACCGGGGTGGGGTGTCACCGGTCCACAGGAAGATCTCGGAGTCGGGCCCACAGGGACCGGTCGGTCCGTTCGACCACCAGTTGTCCTCCACCGTGAGCTCCACGGGCACGCCGCGCTCCTGCCACAGGTTCAGAGAGGCGGTGTCCGGACCGACCTGGTCGTCGCCGCCGTACACGGTGGCGTGCAGCAGGCCCGGATCGACCTCCAGTCCCTCGGTGAGCAGCCGGTAGCCCCAGTCGAGGCTCTGCGGGCCCCCGTAGTCGCCCAGTGACCAGGTGCCGAGCATCTCGAAGACCGTCAAGTGGGTGCTGTCGCCCACCTCTTCCAGGTCCGTGGTACGCAGACAGCGCTGTACGTTGACCAGCCGCCGGCCCAGTGGGTGGGAGCGGCCCTCCAGATACGGGGTGATGGGGTGCATGCCGGAGGTGGTGAACAGCACGGTGTCGCCGGGCGGAGGCAGCAGTGTCGAGCCGCTGATCCGGCGGTGACCGTGTTCCTCGTAGTACTCGACGAACGTGCGGACGACGCGTTCCGTGTCCATAGGGGGTGACTCCTTCGCGTCACAGCGGGAGCGGCACCGGAGAACGGGCCCGCGTGGTCGTCACTCAGAGGCGAGGACATCGGAAGGTCACAGAGAACCACCGGCGGGCCGTTTCCGGTCGCCGGTGGGAGAGGTGAAGGTCAGGCGGCGGCAACCGGCGAGCTGGTCGCTCGCGCGGTCGCGGAGGTGTTTCGGCCGATGACGTCCATGCCGACGAGGGTAAGGGGTGTTCCCCTACGGAGCACGCGAATTTCTGCGTCGCGTTCGCCGGGGAGTGCCGGCCCCGCTCTCGGTGACGGGCCGCGCCAAGCGGTCAGATCGGAGAAGCACCTGGGCCGGGGCCGCGCCTACCTTCATCGCATGACCTCCATCGACTCCGTCACCCCGGCGCGGACAACCCCGCCGCCACCCGCTTCTACGACGGCCCGGCCACCCGGCAGATCGACCGGTTCGTACTCCTGCTGGGCGTCGAGGACGTCCTGGCGACCAAGCGGTTCCATGTCGCTCGCGGCCTCACCGTGGGCAAGAGCTTCGGGCGCAAGTACGTGGAGTTCGAGACACAGCCGAACTCCGTCAAGCTGGCGCTCTACGGCCGTCGCGCCCTCGCCAAGGATGCCGGAGTCTCTCCCGAGGGCACCGGATCGCACCGGCTCACGATCGGCGCCGGCGACGGTTCCTTCACCGATCCGGACGGGTTCGACTGGGAGGTCGCGACCGCGGTCCGGTAGTACGCGCTCTCGCCTCGGTTCCGGTCTGTCCGTGACGGGCGAGGGGCGGCCCCCGACCCTTCTCGCGCACTCCACTTGATAGGCAAGTGGTTACTTGCCTAATATGTGGTCATGGCCGACGACCTCTTCAGAGCCCTGGCCGACCCCACCCGCCGGACCATCCTCGACGAGCTGACCGTGAAATCAGGGCAGACACTGTTCGAGATCTGTTCGCGGCTGAGCATGAAGCACCAGCTCGGCATCTCACGCCAGGCGGTCTCCCAGCACCTCGCCGTGCTGGAGGCGGCCGGGCTCGTCGAGACCAGGCGGGAGGGTCGCTACAAGTTCCACGAGCTGAACACGGCCCCGCTGCGGCGGATCACCGAGCGATGGCTCGTGCCCGACACGCCCCAACCGGAAGAGAGCACTCCGTGAAGATCAACATGACCAGCGTATTCGTCGACGACCAGGCCGAGGCCCTGCGCTTCTACACCGAGGTTCTCGGCTTCGTGACGAAGCACGACGTACCGGTGGGGGAGCAGGACCGGTGGCTGACCGTCGTCTCGCCCGACGAGCCCGGCGGTACCGAACTCCTCCTGGAGCCCGCCGGCCACCCGGCCGTCAAGCCCTACCGCGACGCGCTCGTCGGGGACGGCATCCCGCTGGCCTCGTTCGCCGTCGACGACGTGAAGGCGGAGTACGAGCGCCTGCGTGGCCTGGGCGTGCACTTCACCCAGGAGCCCCTGGAGATGGGCCCCGTCACCACCGCCGTCTTCGACGACACCTGCGGCAACCTCATCCAGATCGCGGCACAGGCGCGGTGAGCGGGCTTCCGGCCGCGGTCCGGCCTCAGGCGGCCTGAGTCGCCTCGCGCTTCCAGAAGCCCGAGAAGGTGATGCGGTCCTTCGGCAGCCCCAGGCGGTGCAGATGCCTGCGGCCCTCGGTGGCCAGGGTCGACTCGCCGACCACGAACGCGTACCCCGTCGCGTCGGTGGAGGCGAGCCGTCGAAGCTCACGGAGTGCGGCGGCGCCGGGCACGGAGGTGCTGTCCTGACGCACGGCCCAGGAGACGGTCACGCCGGCCGGACCGTCCAGCACCCGCCTGTCGTCCGCGGTGGGCACCTCCTGGATGAGCCGTCCGGTGATCCCGTCGGGCAGGGAGCGCAGAATGCCCGCTGCGGCGGGCAGCCCGGTCTCGTCGGCCACGATGGTGACCTCGGAGGCGTCGTGCGGGCGGTCGAAGAGGACGCCTTGGTCGAGCACGGCGAGTGCGTCTCCCGGGCCGGCGTGACAGGCCCAGATCGCGGCTCTGCCCTCGATCTCGCCCGTGGGACCGCGATGCACGACGAAGTCGATGTCCATCTCCGCCGCCTGCCGACGGAAGTCGGCCACGGAGTAGTTGGCGCAGTGCGGCCGTTCGTGCTCGGGGATGGCGAGGTAGGGCTGCCACCACTGGGAGCCGGTGTACTCCGGTAGCCGGAGGCGGCGTTGATGCGGGAGCTGGAGGAACAGACGGAACCAGTGGTCGTACCCGAGCCACGGAAACTCGGCGAGTTCCGCTCCGCCGACGGTCACCCGCTGCATGGACGGGGAGACGCGTTCGGTGCGCACCACACGGGCGCGGAACATTCCGGGTTGCTGTGGCACGAGCCGACGGACCTTCGCCATGCAGGTCAGGCTAGCCTAAGTTGACCTGGAGGCCTCGCGGCCCCGACCGGTTCGGCTTCGGTATGCCTGTCTTCGAGGCGAATGAGAGACTTGGTCTGTCCGGCTTCTAGAGGCGCCGCCGCGAGGACAGGCGGATCGGATGGCCCGGGAGTGGTCGATGTTCCGCAAGCGTCCCGCACCTGACGGTGAAGAGCTGCTGGCCAGACTGGCATCGCTGACCACTCAGGCACGGGAGCTCGCCGAGCTGCGCCGGTCCCAGGTGGAGCTGGCGGTCGCGCTGCAACGCGACATGCTTCCCGCGGACCTGCCCGTGATCCCCGGCTTTCACCTCGCCGCCTGCTACTCGCCCGCGTACGCCGGACTCAACGTGGGCGGAGACTGGTACGACGCCTTCGTGCTCCCCGACGGCCGCGTCGGCCTCTCCGTCGGAGACGTCCAGGGCCACGCCATCGACGCGGCGGCCTTCATGGGGCAGATCCGCGTGGGCCTGCGGGCGCTCGCCTCCGTGACGAGCGAGCCTGGCGACCTGCTCGCCCGTACGAACGACCTGCTCCTCGCCCTGAACAAGAACCTCTTCGCCACCTGCACCTTCATGCGCTTCGACCCTGCCACCGGCGTGCTGGAGAGCGCGCGGGCCGGGCACATTCCGTGCGTATGGGCCACGGCGGACGGCAAGGCGGAGGTCTCCGATGACGAAGGGGGGCCGCCGCTGGGCATCCTGAAGGGGACCGAATATCCGGTGACCCGGTACCGGCTCACCACGGGCGGAGTATTCGTCCTGCTCACGGACGGCGTGGTGGAAGGGCCTTCCCTGAGTGTCGACGAAGGGCTCGCACGGGTGGTGCGGCTGGCGGGCATCGCCGCCGTCGCGGGAATGGAGGCGCACTCGCTCGCGGCCGCCGTGCTCAAGAACGCCGAGCTGGTGGGACACGAGGACGACGCTGCCGTGCTCGTCGTCGGCCATGACGGACGGACTGTTACGCCGTAGGGCGGGACGAAGCGCGGCTCGCCTCGCTGATGCGTCGGCGTCGGTGTCTGATGGCTGCTGTGGTGGGTATCCGTGCTTGGCCGCGACCGATCGTCCTTGTCTGCGAGACGCTGCTCGTCGCCGTCTGCTACTACGCGGCGGGCCGACTTGGGCTCTCGCAGCAACTGGTCGCGGACGGCGCGGTGGTCACCCCCATCTGGCCGCCCACCGGTGTCGCGGTGGCCTGTCTGCTGTTGTTCGGACTGCGATGCGTACCCGGTATCGCGATCGGCGCCCTGCTGGTCGTCGCGTCTTTGACCGCTCCTCGTCTGTCCGCCGCCGGGATCGTGATCGGTAACACCCTCGCGCCCGTGTGCGCCTGTCTGATGCTGCGCGCGGTGGGATTCCGCGTGAGTCTGAGCCGCTTGCGCGACGGCCTGATGCTCGTGTTCCTGGGGGCGCTGACGGCCATGCTGATCAGTTCGGGCGTGGGCGTCGGCGTACTCGTCGTCACGGGCAAGCTCGCCGACGACGACTTCTGGCTCGTCTGGCTGGCCTGGTGGGTGGGTGACGCGATGGGCGTCGTGATCGTCACTCCGCTGCTGCTCCTGCTGCACCGGGCCCGCTGGCCGCCTCCGTCCGGCCGATGGGGCGAGGCCGCGGGGCTCGCGCTGGTCGTGTGCGTCCTGGTGCCGCTGGTCACGTACAGCTCGGTCAGCTTCCTGTTCCTGGTGTATCCGCTGCTGATCTGGGCCGCGCTGCGTTTCCAGCTGGCGGGCGGTATGCCGTGCGCCCTCTTCGCCTCCGTGATGGCCACCGTCGCGGCCAGGGAGGAGACCGGTTCCTTCGCCAGGCTGACCGACATCGAGACGATGATGAAGCTCCAGGCGTTCAACGGAACCCTGGGCCTGACCGCGCTCCTGCTGTCCTCCGTGATCAGCGAACAGATCAACACCAGGCGGTCCGTCGAACGGGCCTGCCAGGAACTGGTCGAGGCCTTGCAGCATCTGAACGCCGGGGGCCCCGGGAACACGGGGTCGTCCGGTGGAGGCGTCCGGTGAGCGAAGACCGTGGGCCGGAAGGGGCGGAAGGGCCAGAAAGCCGTAAGGGCCGTAAGGGCCAGGAGGACCAGAAGGGGTCAGTGATCGCCCAGGACGCGCCTGGCGGCCTCGGCCTCCGCCGCCGGCGGGGACAACTCGTCGAGGGTGTCGAGATCGGTGTCCGCCAGCAGTTCCCGTTCCCAGTCCTCCGCCAGTCGTTCCTGCTCCTCGCGAGGCTTCGCACTGACGGCATCCCGGTGTTCCGGGTCCAGAGCCGCCAGGAAACGTCCAACCGGGTCCGTCGGCATGACCGTGCTCCTGATCGTGGGGAAGGGCACCGCTTGTGGCCCAGGATGGCCGACCGGGTCCGCGAGGGCCGCTCGACACGGCCTCCGGCCATCCTTATGGCCCCGCGTCGGGGAGACGCCGTTGGCATCGCCGCGCGGGGCGATCACGCGACAGACGAGTGCCCTGGGCATTCGGGCCACATTCACATCGCCTGTTTTCGGTCTGTGACTCTCCGGTAGCGAACGACGCCTCCTGGTCGCGTCGCGCTGTCCGTCGGCCGCCCGGCACCGCCGACCGCGATCTGAACAGCCCACGGGCGAGGCCGCCGCGGAGTGCCGCCGCGGGAGCCCGCGCGGACGACAGGCGTGTTCCGGCCCGATTCGACTTCGCCTTTCCCTTCCTGACGGCGCTCAGAGCGGCGTATTGCCGACGGTGGGTCCCTGGCGTGATCGAGTCGCGTGCTTCTTGGGCGGCGCCCGGGGGCAGACGGCTGGGGACCGGTTGGGGGACGAGCCCGGCGGCCCGGAGCGGCCGGGAAAACTAGGGGGTTGTACATGGTCCGCGTTCTCGTGGTGCACGACGCGACGCTGCTGCGGTCGGCGCTCGTGCAACTGCTGCGGTCCGCCGACGGATTGGAGGTCTCGTCCATGTCGTCCCGCGGGGACGACATGGACGACAACGACTTACCCGCGGACGTGTGCGTGGTCGACGGGGACTGTCTGGAAGGACCGCCCGGCGAGGTCGACCAGGTGCCCGTATGGGGCGGGTGCGGGGCGCGGCTGGTCGTCCTCGCGGCTCCGGAGCGGCCGGGTGTGCTGCGCAGGGCGTTCGACGCCGGAGTGCTCGGCTTCGTGGACAAGGACGCCCCGTCGCAGCGGCTGATCGCGGCGGTGCACACGGTGGCCAAGGGGGAGCGGTTCCTCGACGAGCGGCTCACCGTCGCACTGCTGCGGGCCTCCGAGATGCCACTGACCGCCCGTGAGCTGAGCGTCCTGTTCCAGGCGTCGCAGGGGGCTTCCGTCGCCGAGATCGCCGCCTGCCTGCATCTCTCCCGGGGGACCGTCCGCAATTACATCGCCAGCGCGATCCGGAGGGTCGGGGCGCGCAACCGCGTGGACGCGATTCGCATCGTCCAGGGCGCCGGCTGGATGTGACGGCGGCGGGGCACACGAGCAGGGGAGCACGGCTCGCGGGTCACCCCCGGGCTCGGCTCCAGTGCCCCACCAGGTCGCGGTAGAGGGGCGATCGCTCGAGCAGGTCCTGGTGAGTGCCGTGGGCCGCCCGGACGCCGTCCAGCACCAGAATCCGGTCGGCCCGGACCGCGGACGACATGCGGTGCGCCACGACGAGCAGTGTTCCCGGACGCCGGGCGAGCGCCTCCTCGGCGCGCGCCTCGGACGCCGCGTCGAGATGGCAGGTCGCCTCGTCGAGCAGGAGCAGCCGAGCCGTGGACAGGTGAGCACGCGCCAGGACGATCAGCTGACGCTCACCCTGCGACAGGTCGTCGGGTCGCAGTGGCGCGTCGAACCCGCCCAGGCGCTCGACGAGAGGAGCGGCTCCGAGATCCCGGACGGCGGCCTCCATGTCGCTCGTGGAGGCGTCCGGCCTCAGGTAGGCGAGGTTGTCCCGGACCGTGCCGGTGAAGACGTACGCCTGCTGGGGGACCAGGACGCGCAGCGCGGCCAGTTCCGCCGCCCCTCGGTCGGCGACCGTCCGGCCGGCCACCCGCACCGTGCCGCTCCACGGCGCGCACGTCCCGGCGATGAGACGGGTGAGGGTCGACTTGCCGATGCCGCTGGGCCCGACGACGGCCAGGTGTTCGCCTTCCTCGACGCACAGCTCGAGCGCGTCGAGGACCGGCTCCGCCCGGGCGCCGTAGCCCACGGTCACCGCGCGCAGTTCCACCGCGGGAGGCTGCTGTGACGGCGCCGGGATCGGCGGGAGCGGGGAGCGGACCCGTCGCGGCGGCCCGGCACGCCCGGACAGGGGCGCAGGTGGCGCCGCTTCGGGGAGGGACGGGCACGCCTGAGGGACGGTGAACCGGTCCAGGACGACGAGCAGCCGGGTGCCCGCGGCGCCGATCGCGGTCATGAGGGTGTGCAGGGCGGGCAGCAGGGCCTGGGCGAGGTAGGTGAACGCCCCGAGCAGAGCGCCGGTCGTGACACCCCTGCCGCGCAGCCACGGCACGGCGACCAGCAGGAGCAGCACGGGGAGCTGGCCCGCGACGCCGAGGGCGAGGGTGCGCACCGCGGCCCAGCGGGCGAGGACACGGGACGTGGTGGCGGCGTGGGCGACGAGCCGTTCTCCGTTCCGTGCCGTCTCCGCCTGTGTGCCGCAGGCGGTGATGTCACGCAGCGCCCCGCGGGCACGCGTGGCGTGATCGCCCAGCGCCTCGTCCGCGGAGAGAGCCCGGCGCTGCGCCGCCGCCATGGGCCGCAGCGTCACCAGGAACAGCACCAGGCCACCGACGAGCGGCGGCAGGACGACCACCAGGAGCGCCGGGTCCAGCGTGAACAGCCCCGCCAGTGCCCCGGCCGCGGTGAACACGAACGAACGCAGGGTGAGGACGATTCCGGCGAAGCTGTCCCGCACGATCTCGACCTGGTTCGTGAGCCGCGAGACGGCGGCGCGGTCCCAGCCACCGGGACGGGCCAGGGCGCGGGCCATGGACTGGTCGACCGCCCGCCGCACCAGCTGGTCGCGCAGTGGTTCCGTCAGCCCGGCCAACTGAGCGAAGACGCCCCTGATCACGGGCGCGCCGCACACCACGGCGAAGGCGGCCACCGCGAGCCAGCCGAGACCCGTGGAGGTGTCACCGGCGAGGAACCCCCGGTCGACGGCGCGCGCGACCCCGTAGCCGATCAAGAAGGTCTGAGCCGACTCGGCCAGCGACCACGCCGCGAGCCGCGCGAGGACCGTCCTGCGTGCGGACAGGAAGCGACGGGCGGGCGGCCCGACCCGTCGCAGGGGCCCCGGCTCGCGGCGGGGCTTCGCCTCGGGCCCCGCGCCGGTGGACGTCACGGTCGTGCCTCCTCGCGTGGGAAGCCGCTCCGGTCGTGACGGTCTCCGCAAGCGCTTCCGTCAGCGCCTCCGTCGACGCTCCCGTCAAGGCTGTCCTCGGCCGAGACGGGCCCGGCACCGGACTCACGCGTGCCGAACACCGCCCGGTAGGCCGCCTCCTCCCACAGCCGCCGATGGCTGCCGACCGCCCGCACCCGGCCGTCGTCCAGCCAGATCACGAGATCCGCCCGGGCCGCGACCGACGGGCGGTGTGCCACGACCAGCCGTGTGGCGCCTCGGGGCGAGCGGCGCTGCGCCTGTTCCACCGCGTGCTCCGTGGCGGTGTCGAGGCTGGAGGTGGCGTCGTCCATCACCAGGAGCCGGCCCGCGTGGGCGAAGGCCCGTGCGAGGCCCAGCCGCTGGTACTCGCCGCCGGACAGCGGAGTGTCGGCGAGCCGGGTGTCGTAGGCCCGCGGCAGCCGGCGGACGAAGCCCTCGGCGTCCGCGAGGCGAAGAGCCGCCCGTACCTGGTGGGGTGACACGGTGCGCGGTCCGGCCGCCACCGCCTCGGCGACGGTGCGGTCGCCCAGGACCGGACGCGCGAAGGCGAAGCCCACCTCGGCACGCAGACAGGACCGGGTCAGAAGTTCGAGCGGTGTGCCGTCCAGCAGGACGTGCCCCTGGTCGGGATCGATGAGCCGGCCGGCCACGGCGGCCAGGACGGACTTGCCGGCGCCGCTGCGTCCCACGACCGCGGCGGTCAGACCGCCCGGTACCACCACGTGGTCCGCCCGCAGGACTTCCGTCCCGTCCCGGACGACCCGTACACCGCGCAGTTCGAGGGCGCCCGGGCCCGCCGGGGGCAGTGTCCGGGTTCCGTAGGACAGGGCGGGCAGCCGTTCCAGCGCCGCGGTGCGCTCCCGCGCCGTGCGGCCCCGGACCAGCGCGCCGACCAGCGTGGCGGCCCCGCCGAACCCTGCGGCCAGCTGCGCGTACCGGCACACCGCGAGCAGTTCGCCGACGCTGAGGGCCCCGGCGCCGAGCCGCAGGCCGCCCACCGCGGTGGCGGCCACCGTCAGCAGCGGGACGAGGACACCGCCGGTGGCCAGCGCCCTGCCGTGCAGCGTCCACATGCGTGTGCCCAGCGTGCCGAGTTCGGTCAACGGGCCGAGCACGCGCTGGCGTTCACGTGCGGCGGTACCGGCGGCGGCGATGGTCTCCGCGCCCTCCATGGTCTCCAGCAGCCGGGACGCGATGTCCGACTGCACCCGCTGGTAGGCCCCTACCGAAGTACCCGTGTCCCGTGCGAACGCCCGCAACACCAGCGCCAGCAGCGGTAGTCCGGCCAGCACGCACACGGCGACCCACATGTCGACCACGGCCAGTGCGACGAGCGCGCCGGCCGGGGTGAGGAGCGAGGCCGCGAGTGCGGCCCTGGCAGCCGGCGCGGCGCCCGCGTCGGAGGCGTTGAGGGTCAGCCGGGTCGCGACGTCGCCGGGAGAATGGGGCCGGGCCAGATCCGGCACGGCGTGCAACAGACCTCTGAGGGCACGTGAGCGGATCGAGGCCGTCCAGTCGGCGGTGCACCGGCCGGTGAGCAGCGCGGTGAGGCCGTCGAGGAGGATCTCGCCGACGAGCAGTGCGGCACTCGCCACGAGCCAGGGGCCGGCGGCGCCGTCGTGCAGCAGCAGGTCCAGTGTGCGGCCCAGGACGAGGGGCTGGACGACGGCGACCGCTGCCGCCGCCACCGAGCACACCAGGACCAGCAGTTCGGGTACACGTCCGGGACCGGCATCGGGCGAGCCGGATGAGCCGGGTGAGTCGTGCGCCTGACGCGTCGGCCGCCGCCGGACCGGGTCGCTTCCCACCAGCTGCCCTCCTCGTGGTCGGTGCCGCCCGCGGCGGCGACGAGGCGCGGTACCGGCGCCCGGCAGGGAGCCCGGGCGCCGGTACCGCGGCGCGCGGCCCGCCGCGTCTCCGCGGCGGGCCGACTCGGACGTCAGTTACACGTCGTGACGCTGAGGCTGCTGTCGCCGCAGAGCAGCAGGCTCGCGCGGCTGCCGGTCTCCACGTCGCCCATGGCCTCTTCCTTGGGGGTCTCCATCGACTGCAGCTCGAACAGGTTCATGATCTTTTCCCTTCGTACGACAACGGATGGTTACTTCACGACCCCCGAAGGGGGCCGGCTCATGGGCCGCGGCACTCGCCGCGGCGGTGGGAGGAACGGCAGACCGGCGGGCCGGTCGCCGTGCACGGACGCGACGGCCAGCAGGCATCCGGCGGTCCCGGTGGAGAGGTCCATGGACAGGCGCATCATCTGCTCGCCGGGGAAGGCGAGATGACCGCGGTAGGACATGGCGTGCCAGGTCAGCGCGTCGATCTGGCGCCGGACGGCCTCGTCGCCGGTACCCGGCCCGGTGGCCGTCGTACGGCCGAGGTACAGCACCATGCCGGCCACGCCGCGGTAGAGCCCCGGCTGGGCGTAGAACATGGCCTGTGCCGCGCGCACGATCTCCTCCCGTGCCCGCTCGAACCGCTCGTCGGCGCGGTGCGCCAGGTAGTCGTCGAGCACCATGCCGATCCCCACGCTGCCCGCGCCGAGGTACGGCATGGTGCGCCAGCCCTCGTCCACCTGGAGCGCGCCTCCCGCGCCGCGGACGCAGCGCGCGAGGTCCTGGCGCAGTGCGGTGCCCGCGAGGTCGAGCAGGCCGGTGTCACCCGTGCGTTCGTACAGGCGCAGGAACAACAGGGCGCTGCCCGTGGCGCCGTACAGGAGACCGGCTCGGGTTCGGTGTTCGGGCCCTCGGCCCGGTGCGTCGGCCGGCAGGGACCGGGCGCTCAGTTCGGCGCACCGCATGGCCGCGTCGTGCAGGGCGGCGTCGCCGGTGGAGGCGGCCAGGGAGTCCAGTGCGAGGCCCACTCCGGCCGTCCCGCTGTGCAGGTCGGCGGCGAGACCGTCGAGGGGATGGTCGAGGAGCAGCCGCGTGAGATCCAGCGCCGGGGCCCGATGGCCGAGGTGGTCCAGGACCCACGCGACGCCCGCGATCCCGTCGTGGAAGCCGAGCGGCATCCCCGAGGGCGGTTCCTTGGTCCGGTCGAGCAGCCACTGCTCCTCGCTCTCGTCGCGCTCCGCCCCGCTCTCGGTCAGGGCGTACAGCACGCCGGCCGCTCCGTAGCCGAACGAGAGTCCCCCGCCGGCGGTGGCGAACTGAGCCACGTCGCCGGGGAAGAGGCGGTCCTCGCGCGACGGGGTGGCCGACGCACGGACGGCCGCCGTCATCGAGTCCCGGCTGCGCGGCCAGTCGCCCGGCGCCACGGGAACGAAGCCCTCGGTCGCGGCTCGTGTCGCCGGACGCCGGCCCGAAGCGTCGGCGGTCTCGGCGAGTGCCGCGTCGGAGGTGTCGGCGGTCTCGGCGAGCGCCGCGTCGGAGGTGTCGGCGGTCTCGTCGGTCGCCGCGTCGGAAGTGCCGGCGATCTCGTCGAGCGCCGCGTCGAGGAACGCGCGCTCCACGGGGAACTGCCGCGCCACCACGTCGGCGAGGTGCTCCGCCTTGCGCCGGTCCAGGGCCAGCAGACTGGTCAGCGGCAGGAACAGGGCCAGGCGCAGACAGGCCAGCGCATACCGGTCCACGGCGGTGCCCCGCCGACCGGAAGGTGCCACGAAACCGGGGTGGGCGACCGTCTGCCGGCCCGGTTCGTCGACGCGGTGGGCGGCCTCGAAGTCCAGCAGGGCCACCCGCCCGTCGTCGCGGATCATGATGTTGAAGAGGTGCAGGTCGTTGAAGACCACGCCCCGCGCGTGCACCTCCTCGACGGCCCGCTCGACCTGGGCGTGGACATCGAGCGCCCACTCGGTGTACTCGGCCAGCCGCCGCTCGTCGGGGTCCGCCTCGATGAGCGGATGCCGCCGGGCGAAGAAGGTGTTGAGGGGCTTGCCGTCGAGGTATTCCAGCACCAGGAAGTGGTGCTCCCCGACGGCGAAGCTGTCCCGTACCTCGGGCGTGCAGGACAGCCCCGACAGCTGTTCCAGGGCCCGTCGTTCGCGATGCAGCCGGGTCACCGCGTCGGCACCGTCCGCCGCCAGGCCGGCGTGCGGACGGGCCTCCTTGAGGACCACCACCTCGCCGGTGCGGCTGTCCCGCGCCCGGTAGACGCCCCCGCCGTTGGAGAAGTGGAGCGCCGACTCGACGGTGTACGGGATGTCGGCCAGGGTCACCGTCGCCCGGGCGTCGAGGTGGGGCCGCAGGAAGGCGGGCACACTCACCCAGTCGGGGACGCGGAACACCGGGCCGCGGAAGTCGGGGACGAGTATCCCCTCGGGGTTGGCGACGGCCGGCCGCAGTTCGCCGCTCTCGTCGTAGCAGTTGCGGCGGGTGAAGCTGCCGTAGCGCACGTGCACCGGGCCGTCGCCGATCCTGAGGTCGCTCAGGATGTGCGGTCCGGGCTCACCGTCCAGCAGAGCGGCCAACTCGCCCACGAGGCGCTCGAACTGTGCCTCGTCCGCCGGGTACACGGTGACGAACTTGCCGCTGCCCGCCCGGTCCGCGTACTTGGCGTTGCGCTGGTGCAGCAGATAGCGGCTCGGCACGAACTTGAAGGCGATGCCACGCTCGACGCAGTGGTGCCGTACCCGCTCCAGGACGGACTCGGCGTTGTCCAGGCAGGCGGAGACGTGGATCTTCCATCCCTGCGCCGGCAGTACGGCGTCCAGCGGGCGCAGGGCGAGCCAGTCGCCGCTCTCCCCGCGCTGCCATCCCGCCGGTACCGGCAGGGTGGCAGCGGCGTACCGGGTGCCCGCCGACCGGGTGCCGGGGCCGGTGCGATGCGGCGCGTCGTAGAAGTGCGGATCTGCGTCGCAGTACACGGCGTAGCCCTTGTTCACGCCTGCTCCTTTCACCGGGTCGGTGCCGGGCAAGACGTTGCCACGCGCCGCCGTGTCCCCGACAGTCACCGCTGTCACGTCTCCGGCGTGCGGAACGCACGGGTAACTTCGGCCGACGGGCGCTCAGGGAGGCGGCAGGGCGCGCCGGGCGGTCAGTCCTTCGGGGCGGTGAGCGCGGCGAGTTCTGCGAGGACGCGGGCCGCCGGTGCCGGGTCGACGAGCCACTTCAGGTGGCTGCCGTCGAGGGTGCGGACGTCGTACGGGTTGCCCGGAGTCAGCGCGTCGCCCTCGCGGATCAGCCGGTCCTGCATGGCGAGGGGCATGCTCGCGTCGCCGGCGAGGCGCACGAAGGTCTTCGGGACGCGGCCCCAGGTCGCCGCCTGCGCCCGGTCGGCGGAGGTGCCGACGTCGAGGTTCTCGTCCGGCTGGAAGGTGTTGAGGAAGGTCAGGAACTCCTCCTCCGTGCCGTCGGCGAGGAAGGCGGCCTTGAGCGCC
Organism: Streptomyces sp. NPDC096048; assembly: GCF_044763415.1. NCBI lineage: Bacteria > Bacillati > Actinomycetota > Actinomycetes > Kitasatosporales > Streptomycetaceae > Streptomyces > Streptomyces sp. NPDC096048. The sequence goes on along the minus strand of NZ_JBIWGG010000010.1, from coordinate 410,456 downwards.
GCGAGGGCGTCACGGTCGGCGGTGCGGAAGTTGACGCGCAGCAGACCGAGTTCGGCCGGGTTCCCGGCCATCGCCAGGCCCAGGGAGGCGGCGTCGACGGTGGCCATCTCCGGTTCGGCGTAGTAGTCGTTGACGTCCAGGTCGACCGGGCACCAGGCGGAAACGTAGACGACGCGGTCGATGAGGTCCGGGCGCGCGTTGGCCGCGGCGGTGGCCGTGACACCGCCGCGGCTGTGCGCGACGAGGATCACCGGCCCGTTCTCCTTGGCCCGTTCCAGGACGCCGACGAGATGCGCGGCGTTGTCGGCGAGCGTGACGCCCTTGATGGAGCCCGGCGTGGTGGCGAGAGCTTCGGGGTCCTGGGGCGCCTGATAGGCGTGCGTGTAGGTCGCCGCGAAACCGTGACCGGGGAGGTCGACGGCGACCGAGCGGTGCCCGAGAAGGCCGAGTTCGGCCTGGAGCGGTGCGAAGGAGAAGGAGTTCGCGAAGGCTCCGTGCACCAGTACGAACGTCGGCTGCATAGGTCTGCTCACTCTCTGGCCATGGGCTGCGAACAGCTGCCCGACAGGCCATGGAGCGTACGTAGCCGAAGATCATCCATGCAACCGGTTCGCGGCCGTCCCTTCGCGCGGCCGACCTGGCAGTGGGGCGGGCGCCGGGGCGCCCGGGGGAGGGGCGGCCCGGCGCCCGCGGCATTGGTTCCACGTGGCGCGCATCATGCGCAAGCTCGACGTCGGCCCCGGTGCGGACCTCGCCGTGGCCGGCGACGGCATCGCGGGGGCAGTGACGGAGGCTCGGTGATCCGTGCTCGTCAGGTACCGGGGACGGGAGGTGTCACGGTGCGGACCGCAGCGGCGGGGCCTGCCACGTCATGCCCGGCGGTTGGAGCAGGGGCGAGGGTTCGGGGCCGGGGTCCTCGGTGTCGACGACGCCGGCGGCCGAGTGGTCGAAGCCGGCGGGCCAGCGGGTGCGCTCGCTGGCCAGGGCGTCGGTCAGGCGGGCTCCGGCGAGGTCGGCGGTGCTCAGGTCGGTGCCGCGCAGGTCGGTCATGCGGAGGTCGGCGCGGTGGAAGACGGCGCCGCGTGCGTCGGCCTTGCGCAGGTTGGCCTCGCGCAGGTCGGTCTCGGTGAAGTCGGCGTCCCGCAAGTCGGTCTCGACCATCTTCGCGCCCCGCAGGTCGGCCAGAACGCAACGGACCCGCCGGAGAATCGCCGTCGTGAGGTCGGCGTGCCGCAGCGTGACCGAGACCAGGGACGCCTGGGTCAGATTGGCGTGGTACAGGCCCGCCGCCTCCATGCAGGCGCGGTCGAAGTTGACCTCGGGGAAGCCCAGCCCGTCGCAGTCGGCCCGGCGCAGGTCGGTGAAGCTGAGATTGACCCACGACTCCTCCCGGTGCCGGCACAGACTGCCGAGCCCGGTCAGCGCCACCTGGGCGTCGGCGACGCGGGTCTCCAGCGGTGGGATGTCGTTGATGGCCACGTCCGCGGCCGGCGAGCCGGCTCCGGCGGGCGGCCAGGGCAGATGAGTGCGCAGGTACGCGGCCTGGATCGAGATGATGGCGTCCCGGTCGCGCGGGGACTGCTCGGCGATCCGCCGCAGGGCGTGCAAGCCGCCGATGCGTACATCCAGTTTGTCGCCGCCGAGTTGGTCGACCGCCCGGCTGAACCGATCGGTGACGTAGCCCTCCTGGGTGGCGCGCAGACTCTCCTGACTCACCCGCACCTGGCGCCACGTGGCGTACGCGCCGAAGAGGACGACGAGACCGGCGAGTACCTGCAGAAGTGTCGTACGGACATCGTTCACCGCCTTCAGCCGATCCTGAGCGGCGACGCCGGCCCCGGCGAGATCGTGATCGACCACCACAGCCGGCAGAACGACGAACACCGTCCCCAACACGGCCAGCCCCGCCGTTCCGGCCAGCACGGCCGCGACCACACGCCGCCCCACCGGCCGACGCCACCGAGCCCCCCGGCCGTGATCCGGTCCCCCCGTCTCCATGGCCTGGAGCCTAGGTACTCCGCAAGGAGTGATCAAGCCGTCACGACTGCTCCCGGCCCGCCGCCCGGCCGTCGACGGAGATGCCCAGCCGTGCGGCCACGGTGGTGAGGGCGGCGCCCAGCGGGAGCGCGACCCGGGTGAGGGCGTGCCGGTCGCCCCGCGTCGGGTCCCGGTTGACGATCAGCACCGGCTTCCCGTCCTGGGCCGCCTGGCGGACGAACCGGAGGCCGGACATCACCGTCAGCGAGGAGCCCAGCACCAGCAGTGAGGCGGACTCGCGGACCAGCGTGCGGCAGTGCTCGACCCGCCGCGGCGGAACGGCTTCGCCGAAGAAGACCACGTCCGGTTTGAGGATGCCGCCGCAGACGGTGCAGGGCAGCACACGGAAGTCCCCGACCTGTGCGTCGGTGAGGTCGGCGTCACCGTCAGGGTTGATTCCCGCGGCCACCGGCTCGAAGCCCGGATTGGCCTCCTCCAGCCTCCGGGCGAGTACACGGCGTGGACTGAAGGCACCGCAGGACAGGCAGACGACCCGGTCCAGGCTTCCGTGGAGTTCCACGACGCCCTCGCTGCCGGCTGCCTGGTGCAGGCCGTCGACGTTCTGGGTGATCACACCCTTGAGCAGGCCGTGCCGTGCGAACGCGGCGACGGCCCGGTGCCCGGCGTTGGGGCGGGCGCGGCCGAAGGTGCGCCAGCCGAGATGGCTGCGCGCCCAGTACCGGCGCCGAGCCCGGGGATCGGCGGTGAAGTCCTGGTAGGTCATCGGGACGTGCCGGCTCAGGCTCCCGCCCTCGCCCCGGTAGTCGGGGATGCCCGACTCGGTGGAGATGCCCGCCCCGCTGAGCACCAGCACGCCGCCGGTGCGCAGCGCATCGGCGACCGGCTCCGGATCGGTGGTGCCCGGCGGCAGGTCCTCGGCAGGGGTCCAGCTCAGAGTGGGGCGCATGCGCATGCCGCCAGGGTACGGAACGGGCTGCGGTACGGAACGGGCTGCCCGCGCTCCGGGGGAAACGGGCTGCCCGTGCTCCGGCGCAGTCGCCGCGGGCCGAGCGCCGAGGGACGTCTGCCGCGGCGTACGAGCGGAGCGCCCCCGTCCCCGGGTCCTCGGAAGGGCCGGACCGTGTTCACGGCAGAGGCGTGCCACCGGTCGCGTTCAGGATCTCCGCTGTGACGTAGCCGGCCTCCTGCGAGGCGAGATAGACGTACGCCGGCGCCAGCTCGGCCGGTTGCGCGGGCCGCCCCAGGGGGCTCTGTTTGCCGAACTCGGCGGTGTCCGGCAGCGTCGCCGGGATCAGCGGGGTCCACACCGGCCCCGGGGCCACCGCGTTCACCCGGATGCCGCGCTCCGCGACCATCTGGGCGAGCCCTTGGGTGAAGGTCACGATCGCGCCCTTGGTCGTCGCGTAGTCCAGCAGGTGCGGGCTGGGCTTGTAGGCCTGGACCGAGGTGGTGTTGATGACGCTGCCGCCCTCGGGGATGTGCGGCAGGGCGAACTTCGTCAGCCAGAACATGCCGTAGAGGTTCGTCCGCAGGACCCGGTCGAACTGCTCCGTCGTGATCGCCTCGATGCCGTCCGGCTGCGCCATCTGGTAGGCCGCGTTGTTCACCAGGACGTCGATACCGCCGAACTCGGCCACGGCCCGGTCGATCAAGGACCGGCAGTTCTCCTCCTCGCGGATGTCGCAGGAGACGGCGACGGCCTTCCGCCCGGCGTCCTCCACGAGGCGGGAGGTCTCCCGCGCCTCGTCCTGTTCCTGGGCGAGGTGGGTGAACAGCACATCGGCACCCTCGCGTGCGAAGGCCAGGGCCACCGCTCGGCCGATGCCGGAGTCACCGCCGGTGATGACGGTCCTGCGGCCCACCAGACGGCCGGACCCTCGGTAGGACTCCTCACCGTGGTCGGGCGGCGGATCCATCGGCCCGGTCCAGCCGGGGTGCGGCTGGTCCTGCGAGGCGAAGTCGGGGCGGGGATGCTGCTCGGTCGGATCCTGCTGGGCGTGCTGGTCGTCCGCCACGTCGGCCTCCTGTGTCTCGCGGTGCGCGGTCAGCGACCGTGTTCCCTGACCGGTCCGCCCGAAAAGCCTCTCCACCCGCGAGCGACGCTTCCGCCGACCGGCAATCCCGCGACCGCTGCCGCCGGGACCGCTGCCGGCGGGACGACTGCCGCCGGGACGACTGCCGCCGGGACGACTGCCGCCGGGACGACTGTCGCCGGGACCGCTGCCGCCGGGACCGGACCTGTCGCGTGAGCCCGATGCACGGCGACGGACGGTGCCACCGGCTCACCGTTTCCGACGCGGGGCGCGGACGTGAGCGTCCGGCAGCGGCCGTCGACGGACTCCGCCCGGGTGGCGGGTCTTCCCGGACCTACGCCCGTTCGCGTGGCCTGACGGGTCCGCGGCGGGCCCGTGGAGTACGACGGCTACAGCAACGACGCCTGGTCCTGCCAGCCGGAACCCGGCGGCCGCATCTCCCACCTCTCTCACCTCTTCATCGACGTCAATGACGCCCGGCTCCCTGGAGTGCCCACATGCTGACCCCTTCCACCCGGCGCGGGAACTCGGCTGAGCGCCGCAGAACGCGGTCCTCGCGCGCACTGAGCGGCACGGCCTGCCTGCCCGCCCTCGCCCTCGCCCTTGCCGGGACGGCACTGGCCGCGGCCCCGGCCGCCGGTGCCGCTTCCGCGTCCACCTCGGACTCCTGGCGCCCTGACCTGTCCCGGACCGGCGCCGACGACGTCAATGTCGAGTACGACGCGGGCGCCCTGCGGGTGCGGGACGCCTCCGTCAGCCCCGCCTCCCTGGGCCGGGACGGTGGCTACGCCTCCGCCGTGCTGGCGGCGCACCGCGTGGACCGGCCGGTGAACCGGGTCGCCGTGGACCTCGACGCGACGGTGCCCGAGGCGGCGAGCGTCGAGGTCGACGTGCGGGGCCGGACGGCCGACGGAATCTGGACCGAGTGGCGTCAGGCGGTGTCCGGCGCCGCGGTGGAACTGCCGCGCGACGTCGTCGACGTCCAGGCCCGGCTCACCCTGTGGAACGCCGAGGGCGGGGCGACCGCGGTCGTGCGAGCCCTGACGCTGACAGCGGACGACACGGGAAGCACCCCCGTCGGGCCCACGCCGAAGGCGGCCTCCGCCTTCTCGGCCCGGGTCTACGCCACCCGCGAGGGCCTGGTCGGACACACCACGGCGAACGGCCACGTCATCCGCGAGAACGACCACTTCGTGGCGCTCCCGTCGCGAAGGGCCCTCTCTCCCAAGGGCAGCGGCCAGTACTCGGTGCAGGTGTGCGGGCCGGTCCGCTGCGAGACGGCGCCGGTGTGGGATGTCGGTCCGTGGAACACGCACGACGACCACTGGAACCCGTCCGCGCAGCGCGAGCAGTGGAAGGACCTGCCACGGGGCCTGCCCCAGGCGCAGGCGGCCTACGAGAACGGCCACAACGGCGGCCGGGACGAGTTCGGCCGACAGGTCGCCAATCCGGCCGGCATCGACCTGGCCGACGGGACCTTCTACAACGTCGGCCTCTACGACAACGGTTGGGTGACCGTCACCTATCTGTGGACCGACGCCGACGGCACCACGTCGTTCTCCACGAGGGGCACCGACGTGAGCGTCCGGCAGCAGGCGACGACCACATCCACCCGCGTGGCCGTCCTGTCCGGCCCCACGACCGTGCGGGTGAGGTGCCAGGTCCACGGGGAGCTCGTGCACCACGACGGCTACAGCGGCGACGGGTGGTCCTACCTGCCCGACTACGGCGGCTACGTCTCCAACATCTTCATCGGCGTCGCCGAATCCTGGCTCCCGGCCGTGCCCACCTGCTGAGCCCATACGCGGCAGCCGGGGCTCGGGGCAGGGGGCCGCGAGCACTGCCCCGCCGCCGACCACGGGACCCGCGCATGCCCTCGATGGGTGCCGTCGCGCGCGTGGCGACCTCTGCTCCGTCGGCCGCGGCGCCGGTTCAGCCGCCGCCGCGGCGGAGCGTGGCTGCCCGCACGTTCGCCGCACGGCACGGCACGGGTCGTCGCCGTCGACGCGTACGGAGACGCCTCCCCGGGCGCGACGCCGCTCTTCGGTGGGCAGGGCGTCGCCGGTGACGACCCGCGTCGTGGCGTGAGGGCCTGTCGAGTGGGGCCATAATCAGGTGCATGTCCGCAAATCGCCCGTTTCGGGAATTTGTGTCCCGGCGGTACCCGAGGCCCCGGGGACCGAAGACGTGGCCCGGCCTCGTCAAGCGTGGACGGAAGGTACCGAAGGTACGGAGCGTCGCCGGACAGGTGTTCCTGCTGCAAGCGGTGCTGGTGGTGCTGCTGGCCGTGGCCGCGGTGGTCTCCCTGGTGCTGCAGGTCCGGCGGGACAGCACCGAGGAGGCCCGGCGCAGGACCCTGTCGGTCGCACAGACCTTCGCCAACGCTCCCGGGACCGCGGCGGCACTGGACGGCCCGGATCCGACGGCCGTGCTGCAGCCCCGTGCCGAGGCGATCCGCGAAGCGGCCGACGTGGCCTTCGTCGTCGTCTCGAACACCCAGGGGATCCGCTACACGCACCCCGATCCGGATCTCATCGGCAAGCGTGTTCTCGGCCCCTACGAGAAGGTGGTGCAGGGCACTCCCCTGACGACGGAACTCGACGCGAGCGTCGGGCCGGCGGTCGATTCCACGGTCCCCGTCTTCCGGAGCGACGGTACGGTCGCCGGTATCGTCGGCGTCGAGATCACACTCGGTGACATCAACCAGTCCGTCAGCCGTCAGATCCCGGTCATCCTCGGCGGCACCGCCGGCGGACTCGTCTTCGCCCTCGGCGGCTCGGCCCTGGTGAACCGGCGTCTGACCCGCCAGACCCGCGGACTCGGCCCCGCCGAGATGACGCGCATGTACGTGCACCACGACGCGGTACTGCACGCCGTCCGGGAGGGAGTGCTGATCGTCGACGGGAAGGGGCGGCTCGTTCTCGCCAACGACGAGGCGCGCAGGCTGCTCGGGCTCCCGCCGGACGCCGAAGAGTGCCTGGTCGCCGAGTGCGGCCTGCATGCCCGGATCGCCGAACTGCTGGAGTCCGGGCGACCGGCCACCGACCAGGTGGTGCCGGTGGGGGAGCGGCTGCTCGCGGTCAACGTACGGGTCACCGGCGACCACGGCGGGCCGCCGGGCGCCGTCGCCACCCTGAGGGACACCACCGAACTGGCCGCGGTGATCGGCCGGGCCGAGGCGGTGCGCGAGCGCCTCCTGCTCCTCTACGAGGCCGGCAAGATGATCGGCAGCACCCTCGACGTGACCACGACCGCGGCGGAACTGACCCGGGTGGCCACGCCGCGGTTCTCGGACTTCGCCACCGTGGACCTGGCCGAGTCGGTGTTCCGGGGGGACGAGCCGCGTGAGTCGGACGGCACAGTCGTGGAGGTGCGGCGTGCCGCCGTCGCCGGCCTGCGTGACGACCACCCGCTGCACCCCCCGGGGCGGGTGACCGGCATCGTGCCCACCAGCCCCGGCTCCCTGGGCGACGGCGAGCGGCACTCCCTGCCCGAGGCGAACGTGGAGACCGTACTCGGCTGGTACGAACAGGACCCGGCCCACGCCCGACGGATCATCGAGTACGGCTTCCACAGCGTCCTGGCCGTCCCCCTGCACGCACGGGGCGTCGTCCTCGGCCTGGTCAGCTTCTGGCGTTCACAGAACCCGGCGCCCTTCGACGCGGACGACGAGGTGTTCGCTCGGGAACTCGCCGCCAGGGCCGCGGTGTGCGTCGACAACGCCCGTCGCTACACCCGCGAGCACCAGACGGCCGTGACCTTGCAGCGCAGCCTCCTGCCGAGCGGGCTGCCCGGGCAGAACGCCCTCGACATCGCCTACCGGTACGTGCCGGCCGAAGCCGGGGTGGGCGGCGACTGGTTCGACGTCATCCCGCTGCCGGGGGCCCGTGTCGGCCTGGTGGTCGGCGACGTCGTGGGCCACGGCCTGCACGCCGCCGCCACCATGGGACGGTTGCGTACCGCCGTGCACAACTTCGCCGCTCTCGACCTGCCGGCCGACGAACTCCTCGCCCGCCTCGACGAGCTGGTCGCCCGGCTCGACCAGGAGGGCGGTGCGGACAGCGCCGAGATCGCCGGGGCGACCTGCCTCTACGCGATCTACGACCCGGTGGCGGGCCGGTGCTCCCTGAGCCGGGCGGGACATCCCAGCCCCGCGCTGGTGCTGCCCGACGGGTCCGTGCGCTTCCCGGGCAGCCCCGTCGGGCTGCCTCTCGGCGTCGGCGGCGGCCTGCCGTTCGAAGCGGTCGATCTCGACCTGCCCGCGGGCAGCCGGCTCGTGCTGTACACGGACGGTCTCGTCGAGACCCGGGGCCGGGACATCGACGAGGGCATGGAACTGCTGCGCCGCGGCCTCGCCCGGGCCGGGCGGACACCCGAAGAGACGTGCGCGGACGTGCTGGCGACACTGCCGTCCCGGCCGTCCGACGACGACGTGGTCCTCCTGGTGGCCCGCACCCGCGTGCTCGATCCGTCCGGGGTGGCCGTCTGGGACGTGGAGCGGGACCCGGCCGCCGTCTCCCGCGTCCGCCGCGAGGTCATCGGCCGGCTCGCCGAGTGGGGCCTGGACGAGGAGGCCTTCGTGACGGAACTGATCCTCAGCGAACTGCTGACCAACGCGGTGCGCTACGGCACCGATCCCGTCCGGGTCCGGCTGCTCCGCGACCGGACCCTGATCTGCGAGGTCTCCGACGGCAGCAGCACCGCACCGCACCTGCGTTACGCGGCCACGACCGACGAGGGAGGCCGTGGCCTCTTCCTCGTGGCCCGGCTGGCCGACCGCTGGGGAACCCGCTACACCGAGACCGGAAAGGTCATCTGGTCGGAGCAGACACTCTCGCCTCTGCCGCGTGCGCCTCTGTCGCTCACGCCACCGACATGAATGGGCCGGCCTGAGCCCGGTCGGCGGTGGCCGGTCCGGACATGTCCGGACCGGCCACCGCCACGTGAGTCGCTACGACAGCGGCTCGATCCAGATATCGCGGTACCGCACCTTGTTGCCGTGGTCCTGAAGGCGGAGCGCACCCGCCGTAGGCGCCTCCTGAGCGCCCCCGGCGGTCGCGCCGGCGAGCGCCACGTCCTTGTGGACGGTCACGCCGTTCCACACCACCGTGACGCGCGCGTCCTGCGTCTTGGCGCCCTGGTCGTCGAAGCGCGCCGCGCGGAAGGTGATGTCGTACGTCTGCCAGGTGCCCGGCGGGCGGGCCGCGTTGGCGTCGGCGGCCTTCTGCTGGTAGATCGCGGCGGCCTCGTTGTCCGCCGGCGTGGTGTCACCGAACGAGTCCAGGATCTGGATCTCGTAGCGGTCCTGGAGGTAGATGCCGCTGTTGGCCCGGTTCTGGCCGGTGACGTCCGGGGGCAGCTCGGGCAGCCAGAACTCGGCGTGGAGCTTGAAGTCACCGAACGCCTGCTTCGTGCGCAGGTCGCCGCAGCAGACCTCCATCCCGCCGTCCGTCAGCGGCCACTGCGCGGTGCGGCCGTCCGTGTGCTGCCAGGCCGCGCGGTCGGCGCCGTCGAACAGGACGATGCGCTCGCCCTCGGGATGCACACTGATCATGTCGAGGTTGACGTGTCCGGTGTCGCCCTCGTCCACCCGGTAGGTGATGGTGTTGGCGCCCTTGCGCAGCTTCAGCGACTCTGTCCGCGTGGACCAGTCGTCCCAGCCGCCCGTACTGAGCAGGCTCGACTGCTTCACCTTCCGGCCGTCCACGTACACGCTCACCGTCTTGGTGCCGGTGAAGGGGTTCGGCCCGTTCGCGTACCGCAGGGCCACGTCGTAGGTGCCCTTCTTGTCCACGTCGACCGTGAACGAGGTGGCCGCGCCCTGAGCGCCGTAGCCGTCCACGAAGCCGCTGCCGGAGTAGCCCGTGTGGTCGGTGTTGACGCCGGCGCCGCCGGAGCGCTTCGCCTCCTCCGCCTCGTACGCCGTCGTCGGGGGCTGCTTGCCGGGCATGGCGTTGAGCGTGTACCACGCCTCGGTGCTCCACAGCGTCTCACCCTCGGCCGAGCTGAACGGACGCGGTGAGCGGACGTGCACCACACGGTCGGGCTTGAGGCCCGTGATCCGCAGCGTGACCTTCCTCCGGTCCCCGGACAGTCGCGCGGAGGTCACGGCGAGGGTCTCCTCGTCGACCTTGGGACCGCCGTACGCGGGTGTCGGCACGTAGCGCCACTGCTCGACCCGGTAGCTCTCGGCGAGCTTGTCCGCCGTCTCCTGGGACAGCGGCTGGGTGTACTCCAGCTCGAAACCGCCCCGCTTCGCGCGCATGGCACGGATGTCGAACGCCTTGCCGCCGTTCGGAGTGAGCTTCTGCAGACCGTGGGCCAGCTTGCCCTCCTGGCCCCAGTTGCCCCCGGCGCCCAGGCCGCCCGCGTAGATCGCGCCGTCCGGCCCCTGGCTGATGCGGTTGACGCCCGCCTCCAGGCCCTGCGTGTGGCGGAAGACCGCGCCCTGGTCCTTGCCCTTCACCTTCTCCAGGAAGGCGCGCTGCAGCCCGCCGTAGGTCACGTCGCCGAACAGCATCTGGCCGGCGTACGGGCCCTTCTTCAACAGGATCGGGGTGCTGGGGGAGTTGGCGATCTCGTTCTGCGGCAGCCACAGCACCGGTTCGGTCACCGGCTGGTCGTCGAACGGGCCGGCCGGGTTGGTGTAGTGGTTGAAGAAGCGGTCGGGCTTGATGCGGACCAGCTTCGAGGCCGGGAGCCAGCCGCCCTGGTTGTCGGCGACGAAGAGGTCGCCGCCGGGGCCCCAGCCGATGCCGTTCGGGGTCCGCAGGCCTCCGGCGAGGTAGGTCACCTTGCCGGTCTTCCGGTTCACCTTGATCGTGGTGCCCCGGTTCGGCGCCGGCTGCGGGTCCGTCGTCGCGCCCCCGTAGTTGATCGCGACGGAGAGGTTGAGGTAGAAGTGCCCGTCGCGGTAGAGCAGGCCGAAGGCGAACTCGTGGAAGTTGCCGCCGTACGGCCAGGTCGCCACGGTGCGCCGCTCGTCGGTGACGTCGTCACCGTCGGTGTCGCGGAGTTCGGTGAGTTCGTGCTTCTGCGACACGTACAGGGCCCCGTCGAGCGCCTTGATGCCCATGGGCTCCTTGAGGCCGCTCGCGACCTTCTTCGCCGTCACCTTGTCGGGTCCGGTCGCGCCGGTGACGTTGTCGAGGAGGTACACCTCGCCCTCGGTCTTGTCGGTGCCGCCCCACGTGGTGATGGCCATGCGGCCGTCCGGGAGCCAGTCCATACCGGTGACCTGGGGTTCGAAGCCGTCGGGCCGCAGGTCCGTCAGCGTGTAGTCGGGGTGCACGCCGTCCAGCGGCAGTCCGTCGCCGGGGGTGTCGGCGCCGCTCTCGCACTGCTTGCGGCCGGGGGCCGTCACCCGTACGACGTCCGCGTCGGTGCTCAGGGCGGAGTGGGGCACGAGGGAGAAGTCCGCCGCGCCGGGCGGCTTCCACTCCAGCGTCACCCGCTGGTCGTTCGTGCGGTCGAAGTGATCGACGCGCAGGGCGTGATGACCGGCCGTCAGGGTCGCCGTGCCGTCCTTGGGCTCCGCCGCGTGGAGGCCGTCGTGATCGATGACCGTCCGGTCGTCGATGGTCAGGCGCGAGCCGTCGTCGCTGGTCAGCCGGAAAGTGTAGGCCCCGTCCTCGGGGACCTCGATGTTCGCGATCACCTGCGACACGAAGTGGTCACCGATGCCGAAGTCCTCGGCCGAGGAGAAGTCGATGACGGGCATCAGTTTGTCGACGTTCGGGGTCTGTCCGGGCTTGAGCACGCAGATCTCGTCCATCGGCTGTCCGATGTCGAAGACGCGCAGTGTGACGCCGGGTTCCTGCGGCGGCAGGTCGTCGGCGGTGTCGGCGGCGCCGGCGGGCGCCGAGGTGAAGCAGCCGAACAGGAACGAGACGGCGACCAGACCGGCCAGCCGTCCGCGGATTCTGGAGCGGGACCGTGGACTCATGCATCCTCCCCGGGGGGCCGCCCCCGTGCCGGGGCCGCCCATGACGGTGGTACGGGACGACGAGGTGGTGCGGTCGGCGTCGTGCCGACCCGAAGTGACGCGTGGGGTACGTGAGATGTCTGGATTCGACTGGGCGTCGGCCACCATAGGAGCCCTTTGCCCGCTGCGTCTACAAGTTTGTCATCAGTGAGTACAAACTATGTTCGACACCGGGTGAAGAGCGCGGATATTCGGTCGAGTTTCCCCTTCGACGAACGTAGTCCTTCGCGAGCCCGACACCGGGGTGGCGATCCGTACCGCCACCACGTCCTGGCCTCCCCTCAGCGCCTGGGCAGGCTCGAACCGCGGACGACCAGCTCGGGCTGGAGCACGACGTGTTCGTGACGGTGCTCGTCCGCCCGGTCACCGGCTTCCTGGAGGAGCAGGCCGGCGGCCATGGCACCCATGGCGCGTGCGGGCTGGCGGACCGAGGTCAGCGGTACGGTCGCCGCGGCGGCGAACTCGATGTCGTCGTACCCGACGATGGCCAGGTCGTCGGGGACCTTGACCCCGGCCGTGTACATGAACTGGAGCACCCCGAGGGCCAGCAGGTCGTTGGCGCAGAAGACGGCGGTGGGCCGCTCGGCCAGACCCAGCAGTCTGGCGCCCGCGTCACGTCCGGCGGCCACATCGAGGCTTTCGGTGGGGATCTCGCGCAACGCGGTGGGGGGCAGGCCCGCCTGGGCGACGGCTTCCAGCGCCCCGGTCCGGCGGTCCTGCACCTGCCTCAGATGGGGCGGTCCGCTGACATAGGCGATGGAGCCGTGCCCGGCGCCGGTGAGGTGACGGATCGCCAGAGCACCGCCGGTGACGTCGTCGACCGAGACGGAGCAGCCCTCCGCGTGGTCGGCGACCCGGTCCACCAGCACGTAGGGAATACCGTGCCGGCGGAAGTCGCGCAGGCTGCGCCCGCTCGGGTCGGCAGGGGTGACCAGCACCCCGCGGACCCGCTGCTCGGCGAAGAGTTCGAGGTACTCCGCCTCCTTCCGCGCACTCTGCGCGCTGTTGCACAGGGTGACGGCGAGTCCCGCGTCCCGGGCCGTGCGTTCGGCTCCCTGGGCCAGGTCGACGAAGAACGGATTGCCCATGTCGAGGACGAGCAGTGCCATGACACGGCTGCGGCCCGCCCGCAGTTGCCGGGCGGACTCACTGCGCACGTAACCCAGCCGCGCGATCACCTGCTCCACATGACGTCGCGTCCGCTGCGAGACGCGGCCGGGCTGGTTGAGCACATTGGAAACCGTGCCGACGGAGACACCGGCCTCCCGTGCGACGTCCTTGATGCCGACCGTCGGTGTGGAGTGCGTCATCTGTGTCTCCTGCTGTTCTGTCCCCGCCCAACGTCGAGCCGGTCCGGGGAAGCGCTCGTCCTACGAAGCCGGAGCTGCGGTTCACGCCAGGTGGAAGACCTCGGCGAGGGGACGCATGGCGGCGTCGGGCGCCTGCCCGTCCAGTTCTTCGAAGAAGTCCGCCATCTCGGCCTGCCACCGCGCGTTCACCTCGGTCGCGGCCATGGCCGCCCGGGCCGCCTCGAAGTCATCGGTCTCGAGATAGCCGACGAGCAGGCCGTCCTCCCGCAGGAAGAGGGAGTAGTTGCGCCAGCCGGCTTCGGAGAGCGCGGCGAGCATGTCGGCCCACACGTCCTTGTGGCGTTCGCGGTATTCGGCGACCATCCCGGAGCGGACCTTGAGAAGGAAACAGACGCGTTGCATCGGATCACCCTGCTGTCGAGCGTGGGGCCCCGGCGACGCCGGGGCCCCACGACTGTCGGTGCGGATCAGAAGTCGTACTCGTCGATGTTGGCCTTGTCGAAGACGGTCGGCTCACCAGGGGAGACGACACCGTCCGCACCGATGGTCATCGTGCCGAGGTCACCGGCGTCGAAGGTCTCGCCCTCCTTGCCGGTGATCTGGCCGGACTCGAGGGCGACCGCGGCGCGCGCGGCGAGCGCGCCGAGCTTGGCCGGCTCCCACAGTTCGAACTCCTCGACGGTGCCGTTCTTGACGTAGGCGCGCATGTCGTTCGGGGTGCCGAGACCCGTGAGCTTGACCTTGCCCTTGTACTTGGAGCCGGACAGGTACTGGGCGGCCGCCTTGATGCCGACGGTGGTGGGGGAGATGATGCCCTTCAGGTTCGGGTACTCCTGCAGCAGGCCCTGGGTCTGCTGGAACGACTTCTGGGCGTCGTCGTCCCCGTAGGCGGTCTTGACGAGCTTGATGTCCTTGTAGGCGGGCTTCTTCAGCTCCTCCTTCATGACGTCGATCCAGGCGTTCTGGTTCGTCGCGGTCTGCGCCGCGGACAGGATCGCGATCTCGCCCTTGCCGCCGATCTGCTTCGCCAGCAGCTCGACCTGGGTGCGCCCGAGGTCCTCGGCGGAGGCCGGGGAGACGAAGACCTGGCGGCAGTCCTTGTTGGTGTCGGAGTCGTAGGTGACGACACTGACACCGTTGCGCATGGCCTGCTTGAGGGCGGTGCACAGGGCACCGGGGTCCTGCGCGGAGACGGCCATGGCGTCGACCTGCTGCTGGGTCAGGGTGTTGACGTAGCTGACCTGGCCGGCGGTGTCGGTGCCGCTGCTGGTGCCGACCTCCTTGTAGGTGGAGCCCAGTTCCTCGAGAGCCTTCTCGCCGCCCTTGTCGGCGGTGGTGAAGTAGGGGTTGTTGACCTGCTTGGGCAGGAAGGCGACCGTGAGGCCCTTCTTGGTCTCCGCGTCGGGATCGGCCTTGCCGACGGCCGCGCTGCCGCTGTCCTTGTTGGCGTCGTCCTTGGTGGTGCCGCCGCAGGCGGTGGCGCCGAGCGCGAGGACGGTGGCGGTGGCGAGTGCGAGGGTCAGGCGGCGTGATCTGGCGGTGGTGCCGAGCATGGGAGGTTCCTTTGCCTGTGCGGGAGGGACGGGGAAGGGCTCTCCCCGACGGGAGGGCCCGAGAGGAGCCGGGAAGAAGGACTACGGGGAAGGGGCCGTCAGCGGTGGGGGAGCGGCCGTTCTCCCCCTGGCCCGTGCCTGGGAGATCTGGCGGCCGATCCGCGGGGCGAGGACGGAGACCACCAGGAGGACTCCGGTCGCCACGGTCTGGGACTGGGCGGAGACGTTCAGCAGACTCATGACGTTCTGCAGCGTGCCGAGCAGGAACACACCGGCGATGGCCCCGCCGAGCGTGCCCTTGCCGCCGTCGAAGTCGATGCCGCCCAGCAGCACCGCGGCGATCACGGACAGTTCCAGTCCGGTGGCGTTGTCGTAGCGGGCGCTGGCGTAGTGCAGCGTCCAGAAGACACCGGTGAGAGCGGCGATCACACCCGTGGACACGAACATGGCCAGCTTGAGCCGCTTGACCCGGACACCGGCGAAGCGAGCGGCCTCCTCGGAGGAGCCGATGGCGAACAGCGACCGGCCGAAGCGCGTGGCGTGCAGCACGACGACGGCGATCGTCAGCAGGATGACGAAGGGGACGACGGCGTACGGGAGGAACGTGTCCCCGAACCGGCCGGCCCCGAAGTCCAGGTACGGGGCAGGGAAGTCGGTCACGGAGTCGGAACCGAGCACGATCTGCGCGATGCCCCGGTAGGCGCCGAGCGTACCGATGGTGACGGCCAGCGAGGGCAGCCCGAGCCGGGTGACGAGGAGGCCGTTGACCAGCCCGCACACCACGCCGAGCAGAACGCAGATCGGGATGATCGTCTCGATCGCCATGCCGGCGTTCCACAGCGCGCCCATCACGGCACTGGAGAGGCCGGCGGTGGAGGCCACCGAGAGGTCCACCTCGCCGGAGACCACGAGCATCGCCATCGGCAGGGCGATCAGGGCGATGGGCAGGGTGTTGCCGATGAGGAACGACACGTTCAGGGCGTTGCCGAAGTTCTCCACGAAGGAGAACGAACAGATCAGCAGGACGACCAGCAGAACGCCGACCGAGGTGTCCCAGCGCACCGCGCCGCCGAGACGGGAGAGCACGGGTGACTTCACGGTGGGGTCAGGCATGACGGGCACTCCTCGACTGTGCGGCCTTCTTGCGCAGGGCTCCGGAGACTCTGAGCGCCAGGATCCGGTCGACGGCGATGGCGAGCAGCAGCAGGAAGCCGTTGATGGCGGTGACCCAGACCGAACTCACGCCGAGGGCCGGGAGCACACCGTTGATGGAGGTCAGCAGCACGGCACCGAGCGCGGCGCCGTACACGGTGCCCGAGCCGCCGGTGAAGGCGACGCCGCCGACGACGACGGCGCTCACCACGATGAGTTCGTACCCGTTGCCGGTGTTGGAGTCGACGTTGCCGAACCTGGCGAGGTACAGGGCACCGGCGAGTCCGGCGAGCGCCCCGCAGACCACGTAGGCGGTCATGATGCGGGCCCGGATCGGGACGCCGGCGAGCCGGGCGGCCTCCGGGTTGGACCCCAGGGCGTACATGTCCCGTCCGCTGCGGTAGTCGCGGAGGTAGTAGGCCACGACGACCAGGACGGCCAGAGTGAGCAGCGCGAGGTAGGGGACCACCCAGATGCCGCCGCTGCCGAAGTCCACGAAGCCGTCGGGCAGGGCGCTCGCCGTGATCTGGCGGGAGCCGACCCAGATCGAGTCGATGCCGCGGACGATGTAGAGCGTGCCCAGGGTCACCACCAGCGCCGGCACCTTGCCCAGACTCACCAGTGCGCCGTTGACCACGCCGAACAGCGCGCCGACCACCACGGCCAGCAGGACCGCGACGAGCGGGTGGCCGCCGTCCTTGAGGTAGAGCCCCGCGGCGAAGGCGGAGATGCCGAGCACGGAGCCGACCGACAGGTCGACGTTGCGGGTGATCACCACCATCGCCTGGCCGATGGCGACCAGCACGAGGATGGTGGCGTTCAGCATCAGGTCCCTGATGCCCTGCTGCGAGAGGAACTCGGAGTTGGACAGCTGGGTCGCGCCGAGCATCACCACCAGCACGGCGATCACGGCCAGTTCGCGGGCCTTGAATATCCTGTCCATGAGCCGCCGCGCGGCGGCGGACTCGGCGGCGACCTCCTGCCGCACCGGCTCCGCGGTCGTGGTCATGCGGCCTTCCTCCCTCGGTCGGTGCGGCCGGTCGCGGCTGCCATCACGGTCTCCTCGGTCGCTTGCGCCCGGGGGATCTCCGCGGTCAGCCGGCCCTCGTGCATCACCAGGACCCGGTCGGCCATGCCGAGGACCTCCGGCAGGTCGGACGAGATCATCAGCACCGCCACCCCGTCGGCGGCGAGCGAGGACAGCAGACGGTGCACCTCCGCCTTCGTCCCCACGTCGATACCGCGGGTCGGCTCGTCCACGATCAGTACCTGAGGAGCAGTGGCGAGCCATTTGGCCAGTACGACCTTCTGCTGGTTGCCGCCCGAGAGCGTCCCCACGACATCCGCCAGCCGTGCGTACTTCACCTGGAGCCTCGTCGCCCAGTCCACGGCGCGGCTGCGTTCGGCCCGCCGGTTCATCAGCCCGGCCCGGGAGGTGGCCGCGAAGCCGGTCAGCCCGATGTTCCGCTCGATGGACATGTCCATCACCAGGCCCTGGGCGCGGCGGTCCTCGGGCACCAGCGCGAGACCGGCGGCCATGGCCAGGCTCGGAGCACCCGGCGGAAGCTTGCGGCCGAGTACCTCGACCTCACCGCCGTCGAACCGGTCGACGCCGAAGACCGCGCGGGCGACTTCACTTCGGCCCGCCCCGACCAGGCCGGCGAGACCGAGGATCTCTCCGCGTCGGACGTCGAAGGAGACGTCGGTGAACACGCCTTCGCGCGTCAGCCGGCGCACGCTGAGGGCGACCTCGCCGATCCGGGTCTGCTGCTTGGGGTAGAGCTCCTCCAGATCACGGCCGACCATGCGGCGCACCAGGCCGTCCTCGTCGAGGTCGGTGAGGGGTTCACTGGCGATCCAGGCACCGTCCCGAAGGGTGGTGACCCGCTGGCACAACTCGAAGATCTCCTCCAGGCGGTGCGAGATGAACAGCACCGCCGATCCCTGCTCGCGCAGCGTCTCGACCACGCCGAACAGCCGGGCCACCTCGCTGCCGGTGAGCGCCGCCGTCGGCTCGTCCATGATCAGGACGCGGGCGTCGAAGGACAGGGCCTTGGCGATCTCCACCAGCTGCTGGTCGGCGATGGAGAGGCCGCGGGCCGGCTGGTCGGGGTCGAGGGCGACACCGAGGCGGGCGAAGAGTTCGGCCGCGGCCGACTTGACCGTACGGTGGTTCACCCTGCCCAGGGAGCGCCGGGGCTGCCGTCCGATGAAGATGTTCTCCGCGACGGACAGGTCGGGGAAGAGCGTCGGCTCCTGGTAGATCACGGCGATTCCCGCGTCGCGGGCGTCCGCCGGACTGTGGAAGTCCACCGGCTCGCCGTCGAGGAGGACCGTTCCGGTGTCCGGACGGTGTACGCCCGCGAGAGTCTTGATCAGGGTGGACTTGCCGGCGCCGTTCTCGCCCGCCAGCGCGTGCGCCTCCCCCGCGTACAGCCGCAGCGAGACGTCACGCAGGGCCCGGACGGCGCCGAAGGATTTACTCACTCCCTCCAGGGCGAGCACCGGAGTGGTCTCCGGTTCGGGATGAGTCATGAGTTCTCTCCAGTACGTGTGCCGAGCGGAAGCGCCGCTGTGAAATGTTTCAATGGAGTTGCCGGGAAGCTAGCTTCAGCGTGTCCGGGGCGTCAAGGGTCAGGGGTCGCGCAGTCGCCGGGGGTGTGCGGCGAGGCAGCAGGAAGCAGGCGGGCCAAGCCCTGCGGGGACCCTTGACGGAGGTTGTGTCACGGGCTAGTTTCGGCGGCAGTCTGAATCGATTCACACGACCAGGTCATTCAAGTCCCCCGTGAAGGGGCGATTCGTGCATCCAGAGGTGGACATGCCTGACATTACTGCCGTGAGAACCGCACTCGCCGACCAGCGGGTCGAGACGCCTTCCTGGGGTTACGGCAACTCCGGTACGCGTTTCAAGGTGTTCGCGCAGCCCGGCGTGCCGCGGACCCCGCGCGAGAAGCTGGACGACGCGGCCAAGGTGCACGAGTTCACCGGCGTCACCCCCCGGGTGGCGTTGCACATCCCCTGGGACAAGGTGGACGACTACGCGGCGCTGGCCGCGCACGCGAAGGACCGGGGCCTGGAACTGGGCGCCATCAACGCCAACGTCTTCCAGGACGACGACTACAAGCTCGGCAGTGTCTGCCATCCGGACGCCGCGGTGCGGCGCAAGGCGCTCGCGCACCTCATGGAGTGCGTCGACATCATGGACGCCACCGGCTCCCGCGACCTGAAGCTGTGGTTCGCCGACGGCACCAACTACCCCGGCCAGGACGACATCACGGCCCGCCAGGACCGGCTCGCCGAAGCACTCGGTGCCGTCTACGAGCGCCTGGGCGAGGACCAGCGGATGCTCCTGGAGTACAAGTTCTTCGAGCCCGCGTTCTACACGACCGACGTCCCCGACTGGGGCACGGCCTACGCCCACTGCCTGAAGCTCGGTGAGAAGGCACAGGTCGTCGTGGACACCGGGCACCACGCGCCCGGCACCAACATCGAGTTCATCGTCGCCGTCCTGCTCCGCGAGGGGAAGCTCGGCGGCTTCGACTTCAACTCCCGCTTCTACGCCGACGACGACCTGATGGTCGGCGCCGCCGACCCCTTCCAGCTCTTCCGGATCCTCCGCGAGGTCATCAAGAACGGCGGCCTCGACCCCGCCGCCGGCGTGGCCTTCATGCTCGACCAGTGCCACAACGTCGAGGCGAAGATCCCGGCGATCATCCGCTCGGTGATGAACGTCCAGGAGGCCACCGCCAAGGC
This sequence comes from Streptomyces sp. NPDC096048, assembly GCF_044763415.1. Taxonomy (NCBI): domain Bacteria; kingdom Bacillati; phylum Actinomycetota; class Actinomycetes; order Kitasatosporales; family Streptomycetaceae; genus Streptomyces; species Streptomyces sp. NPDC096048. The sequence continues at coordinate 390,673 of NZ_JBIWGG010000010.1, read as the reverse complement.
ACTGCTGGTCGACGACGAGGCACTGGCCGCGGCCCAGGCGGAGGGCGACGTGCTGGCGTCCAACGCCGTCCTGATGAACGCCTACAACACCGACGTCCGGCCGCTGCTGGCGGAGATCCGCGAGGAGAAGGGCCTGAACCCCGACCCGATCGCCGCCTACCGCGCCAGCGGCTGGCAGGAGCGGATCGCCGCCGAACGCGTGGGCGGCGAGCAGGCCGGCTGGGGCGCGTAGCCATTGCTCCCTGGCGTCGCGCGACCTCGGGCATCCTCCGTCGCCAACTCATCCCGCGTCGTCAACTCATCCCGAAGGAAAGATCACCATGGCCTCCGCCATTCATCCCGAAGTCGCCGGGCTCCTGGCGCGCTCGCACCGGCTGGGCTCGGACCCGCGCAACACCAACTACGCGGGCGGCAACACCTCCGCCAAGGGCACCGCCACCGACCCCGTCACCGGTGGCGAGCTGGAGCTGCTGTGGGTCAAGGGCTCCGGCGGCGACCTGGGCACGCTGAAGGCCGAAGGACTGGCCGCGATGCGCCTGGACCGGCTGCACGCCCTGAAGGGTGTCTACCCGGGTGTGGAACGCGAGGACGAGATGGTCGCCGCGTTCGACTACTGCCTGCACGGCAAGGGCGGCGCCGCGCCGTCCATCGACACCGCCATGCACGCTCTGGTCGACGCGGCCCATGTGGACCACCTGCACCCCGACTCGGGTATCGCGCTGGCCTGCGCGGCCGACGGCGAGAAGCTGACCGCCGAATGCTTCGGCGACAAGGTCGTGTGGGTGCCGTGGCGGCGGCCCGGATTCCAGCTCGGCCTGGACATCGCCGCGATCAAGGAGGCCAACCCGCAGGCCATCGGCTGCGTCCTCGGCGGCCACGGTGTCACCGCGTGGGGCGCCACCTCCGAGGAGTGCGAGGCCAACTCGCTGCACATCATCCGCACCGCCGAGGCGTTCCTCGCCGACAGGGGCCGCCCAGAACCGTTCGGCCCGGTGAGGGACGGCTACGAGCCGCTGCCCGACGAGGAGCGACGCGCCCGTGCCGCCACGCTCGCCCCGTACATCCGCGCGATCGCCTCCGCCGACCTGCCGCAGGTCGGCCACTTCACGGACTCCGAGGCGGTGCTGGACTTCCTCTCCCGCACCGAGCACCCGCGTCTCGCGGCCCTGGGCACGTCGTGCCCCGACCACTTCCTGCGCACCAAGGTCCGTCCGCTGGTCCTGGACCTGCCGGCCGGGGCGCCGCTGGAGCAGGCGGTCGACCGGCTGACGGAGCTGCACACCGAGTACCGCGCCGAGTACCGGGCGTACTACGAGCGGCACGCCGTCCCCGGCTCGCCGGCCATGCGCGGCGCCGACCCCGCGATCGTGCTGGTGCCCGGGGTCGGCATGTTCTCCTTCGGCAAGGACAAGCAGACCGCCCGCGTCGCCGGCGAGTTCTACGTCAACGCGATCAACGTGATGCGCGGAGCCGAGGCCGTCTCCACGTACAGCCCCATCGAGGAGTCCGAGAAGTTCCGCATCGAGTACTGGGACCTGGAGGAGGCCAAGCTGCGGCGGATGCCCGCGCCCAAGCCGCTGGCCACCAGGGTCGCGCTCGTCACGGGCGCCGGCTCCGGCATCGGCAAGGCCATCGCCCACCGGCTCGTCGCCGAGGGCGCCTGCGTCGTCGTCGCCGACCTCGACACCACGGGGGCGACCGCCGTGGCCGAGGAACTCGGCGGGCCGGACAAGGCCGTGGCCGTGACCGTGGACGTCACCAGCGAGGAGCAGATCGCCGCCGCGTTCGCCGAGGCCGTACTCGCCTTCGGAGGCGTCGACCTCGTCGTCAACAACGCGGGCATCTCCATCTCCAAGCCGCTGCTGGAGACGACGGCGAAGGACTGGGACCTTCAGCACGACATCATGGCCCGCGGCTCCTTCCTCGTCTCCCGCGAGGCCGCCCGGGTGATGACCGCGCAGAAGCTCGGCGGCGACATCGTCTACATCGCCTCCAAGAACGCCGTGTTCGCGGGACCCAAGAACATCGCCTACTCCGCCACCAAGGCCGACCAGGCCCACCAGGTGCGGCTGCTGGCGGCCGAGCTCGGCGAGCACGGCATCCGCGTCAACGGCGTCAACCCCGACGGCGTCGTCCGCGGCTCGGGCATCTTCGCCGGCGGCTGGGGCGCCGAGCGGGCCGCCGTGTACGGCGTGGAGGAGGAGAAGCTGGGCGAGTTCTACGCCCAGCGCACGCTGCTCAAGCGCGAGGTGCTGCCCGAGCACGTGGCGAACGCGGTCTTCGCCCTCACCGGCGGCGACCTGACCCACACCACCGGCCTGCACGTCCCGGTGGACGCGGGTGTCGCCGCGGCCTTCCTGCGCTGACCCACAAGCCCGCCCTGATGCCGGTGCGACCTGCGCGGCGGCATCAGGGCGGATCACGGGCGTGCGGCCCGAAGGCGCGGGGCGCCCGCCCACTCGGTTGCCTCCCCAACGCCCGCTCCGCGACGCCTCGCCCACTCCCCGCCTCGCCGATCCCGCCCCGCCCTCCAACGCCTCACCCGCTCACCACTCATCACCTCACCCCCTCACCACTCCTCGCCGCGCACAGCGGAGGTAACACCACGTGACCACCACCCCGGCCTCCTCGGCCTTCCCCTCGGCGTTCGCCGCGGTCGACCTCGGGGCCACCAGCGGACGGGTGATCCTCGGCCGGGTAGGGCCGGACAACCTCGACCTGACCGAGGCCCACCGGTTCCCCAACACTCCCGTTCGCCTGCCCGACGGACTGCACTGGAACCTGCTCGCGCTCTTCCAGGGAACCGTCGACGGACTGCGGGAGGCCGCCCGGGCCGGTTCGGTCGCCTCCATCGGCGTGGACACATGGGCGGTGGACTACGGGCTCCTCGACGCCGACGGCGTACTCCTCGGCGCTCCGTACCACTACCGGGACAGCCGCACCGACGACGCCGCACAGCGCGTCCGGGCCCGCGTCGGACCCGAGGAGCTGTACCGGATCACCGGGCTTCAGCACCTGCCGTTCAACACCGTCTTCCAGCTCGCCTCCGCGGCGGGCAGCAGCCAGTTGGCAGCCGCCCGCACTCTGCTGCTCATCCCGGACCTGCTGGTCCACTGGCTGACCGGAACCATCGGCGCGGAGGTGACCAACGCCTCCACCACGGGTCTCTTCGACGCCCGCACGGGCACCTGGTCCGCAGAACTCCTCGACCGGCTCTCCATCGACCCGGCTCTGCTGCCGCCCCTGCGCCGCCCCGGCGACCCGGCCGGAACCCTCCTGCCGCACGTCGCCGCGCACACCGGCCTCGACGCGAGCACCCCGGTCGTCACCGTCGCCTCGCACGACACCGCCTCCGCGGTCGCCGCCGTCCCGGCCACCGAACCGCACTTCGCCTACATCTCGTGCGGCACCTGGTCCCTGGCCGGCCTCGAACTGGACGCCCCGGTGCTGACCGAGGCCTCCCGGGCCGCGAACTTCACCAACGAACTGGGCGTGGACGGCACCGTCCGCTACCTCCGCAACATCATGGGCATGTGGCTGCTCGAGGAGTGCCGCCGGACCTGGGAGGCGCGGGGCCTGCCCGCACACATCCCCGTCCTCCTCGCCGAGGCCACCCGGACCAAGGCCTTCGGCGCGATCGTCGACCCGGACGACCCCGGGTTCCTCGCCCCGGGCGACATGCCGGAACGGATCCGCGAGTACTGCCGCCGTACGGACCAGCCGGTCCCCGGCAGCAGGGGTGCCGTCGTGCGCTGCATCCTGGAGAGCCTCGCGCTCGCCCACCGCCGCACCCTGCGGCAGGCGGCCGAACTCGCCGGCCGCGACATCACCCACATCCACCTCGTCGGCGGCGGCTCCCGCAACGACCTGCTCTGCCAACTCACCGCCGACGCCACCGGACTGCCCGTCGTCGCCGGTCCCACCGAAGCCACCGCCCTCGGCAACATCCTCGTGCAGGCCCGAGCCGCGGGGCTGGTGGCCGACCTGGCGGCGATGCGCCGACTCGTCGCCACGACCCAGCACCTCAGGCGCTACACCCCACGCGGCGACCGCACGGCCTGGGACGCGGCAGCCGCCAGGCTCACCCCTGCCCGAACGGAGCCCTGATGCGCGTAGCCCTCTTCGCCACCTGCGTCAACGACGCCCTCTACCCGTCCACGGCGATCGCCACCGTCAAGGTGCTCGAACGCCTCGGGGTCGAGGTGGACTTTCCCGCCGCCCAGACCTGCTGCGGCCAGCCCCAGTACAACACCGGTTACCGGCGGGCGACCGAACCACTGGTGCGCCGCATGGCCCGCGCCTTCGAGGGCTACGACCACGTCGTCACCCCCTCCGGTTCCTGCGTCGCCATGGTCCGCGACAACTACCCCCGGATCGGTGCCAAGGCGATGGCCGAGGGCCGGGGCCCGGAACTGGCCGGCGCCGCCGCGTCCCTCGTTCCGCACGTCTACGACCTGACCGAGTTCCTCGTCGACGTACTCGAAGTGACGGATGTGGGCGCCTACTTCCCCCACACGGTCACCTACCATCCCTCGTGCCACGGGCTGCGCATGCTCGGTCTCGGAGACCGGCCCCGCCGGTTGCTGGAAGCGGTCAGGGGACTGGAACTCGTCGATCTGCCGGGCGCGGACGAGTGCTGCGGCTTCGGCGGCACCTTCGCCGTGAAGAACGCCGACGTGTCCGAGGCGATGGGCGACGACAAGATCCGCAACGCCCTGTCCACGGGCGCGGACGTGCTGTGCGGCGCCGACAACTCGTGCCTCATGCACATCGGCGGCATGCTGCGCCGCCAGGACGCACCGCAGCGGGCACTGCACCTCGCGGAGATTCTCGCGAGCACGGAGGAGGCGGTGACCGTATGAGCGGGACGTTCGTGGGGATGCCGTCCTTCCCCAAGGCGGCACGGGACGCCGTACGGGACACGACACTGCGGGGCAACCTGCGGCACGCGACGCACACCATCCGCGCCAAGCGTGCGGCGGCGGTCGCCGAACTCGACGACTGGGCGCAGCTGCGCGAGGTCGGCATGCGGATCAAGGACCACACGCTGCGCCATCTCGACCGGTACCTGGTGCAGGTGGAGGAGGCGGTCACGGCGGCCGGCGGGACGGTGCACTGGGCCGCCGACGCCGATGAGGCCAACCGGATCGTCGCGGATCTGGTGAAGGCGACCGGGGAGGCGGAGGTCGTCAAGGTCAAGTCGATGGCGACGCAGGAGATCGGTCTCAACGAGGCGCTGGAGGCGGAGGGCATCCGCGCCTACGAGACCGATCTCGCCGAGCTGATCGTGCAGTTGGGCAAGGACCGGCCCTCGCACATCCTGGTGCCGGCGATCCACCGCAACCGCGGCGAGATCCGGGACATCTTCCGTTCCGAGATGGGCGAGTGGGGCCGCCCGGCCCCCGAGGGCCTGACCGACACGCCCGCCGAACTCGCCGAGGCCGCCCGCCTCCACCTGCGGGAGAAGTTCCTGCGCGCCAAGGTCGGCATCTCCGGCGCCAACTTCATGGTCGCCGAGACCGGCACACTCGTGGTCGTGGAGTCCGAGGGCAACGGCCGCATGTGCCTGACCCTGCCCGAGACCCTGATCTCCGTGGTCGGCATCGAGAAGGTGATCCCCACCTGGCACGATCTCGAGGTCTTTCTCCAGCTCCTGCCCCGCTCGTCCACCGCCGAGCGGATGAACCCCTACACCACGATGTGGACGGGCACGACCGACGGCGACGGCCCCCGCACCTTCCACCTGGTCCTGCTGGACAACGGCCGCACCGACACCCTCGCCGACGAGGTCGGCCGCCAGGCACTGCGCTGCATCCGCTGCTCGGCCTGCCTGAACGTCTGCCCCGTCTACGAGCGGGCCGGCGGCCACGCCTACGGCTCCGCCTACCCCGGCCCCATCGGCGCCATCCTCACGCCCCAACTACGAGGCACGACCACCGAACTCGAAGCCTCACTGCCGTACGCGTCGTCCCTCTGCGGCGCCTGCTACGAGGTGTGCCCGGTCGCCATCGACATCCCCGAAGTCCTGGTCCACCTGCGGGAGAAGGTCGCCGACCAGGGGGGCACGGGGCACCGTCTGGAGAGGGCCGCGATGCGGACGGCGACCTGGCTGCTCGACCACCCGGCCGCCCTCAACGCCGGCGAACGACTTGCCTCCAGGACACGGAAGCTGCATCCCAAACGGCTTCCGGGACCCGGGGCGCGCGAGTGGACCAACAGCCGCGACCTGCCGGACATGCCCGCCGAACCCTTCCGTGACTGGTGGAAGAAGAACCACGCATGACGTCTCCGTCCTCCTCCCGTGACCGTGTCCTGGGCAGGGTGCGCAGGGCCCTCGCCGAAGCGCCCGAGGCCCGCGAGGTCACGCGCGACTACCTCGTGAGCCACACACCCGACGACCCCGCCACGGTGCTCGACCTCCTGCACGAGAACCTCGTCGACTACCGGGCGGGCGTGCACCGCAGCACCCGGCAGTCTCTTCCGGCACTCATCGCAAGGCTCCTCGCCGACCACGACGCAGCCACCGTCGTCGTGCCGCCCGGCCTCCCCGGCGCCTGGCTCGCCGACTCGGACGCCCGGCAACGACTCGACGACGTCCCTCTGACCCCCGCCGAGCTCGACTCCGCCGACGCCGTGGTCACCGGCTGCGCCCTCGCCGTCGCGGAGACCGGCACCGTCGTACTCGACGCCGGCCCCGGGCAGGGCCGGCGTGCCCTCACCCTCATCCCCGACCTGCACATCTGCGTCGTCGACGTACCCGGGCAACTGGTCGCCTCCCTTCCGCAGGCCTTGCCGCGCCTCGACCCCACCCGGCCTACCACGTGGATCTCCGGCCCGTCCGCGACGAGTGACATCGAACTCGACCGGGTGGAAGGCGTCCACGGACCTCGGACCCTGGAGGTCGTCCTGGTGGTGGACCGACCTCGCGGTCGACGGGGCCGATGACCAGCCCGAACGACTCACCGAACGACGGCAGGGCGCCCGATGGACGGGAAGTGCACGAGGCATGTCAAGCGGGCCGGGTCTCGGTGATCATCAGGCTCGGCGTCGGCATCGCACGCCGGCGGTCAGGGCCATCGGGCAGATCACGTCGACAACGGCTGAACGGCCGCCGCGGGGCTCCGGTGACCGTGCTCCAGGTCGCACACCTGCCCGGTGTCCCAGGCGGGGAAGGGGTCGTCCACGGGCACCCGTTCGCCGTCAGCCAGCAGGCATGCCGCGAGGGCGGCGCGCAGACCCGACTCCCGCAGGCCCACACCGATGAACACCAGTTCCTGTGCGTGGGGAGCGTCGGAGTCCCTGATCCCGGAAGGCTCGAAGCGGGCCACGGCCCCGGCCTGCGACCACAGGCCGGTCACGCCCGCGCGGCCCGCGAGCGTGAAGAAGCCCTTGGAACGCAGCACTTGGCCGTGCGTACCGCTGTCCAGGTCCTCGGTGACGAAGGCCCACAGGCGTCCGGGATGGAAGGGAGCGGCGGACCGGAAGACCACGGAGGAGATGCCGTACTCCTCGGTCTCCGGGACGTGGTCGCCGTTGAGTTCCCGGACCCATCCCGGCGCCTGCTGCGCGCGTGCCAGGTCGAACCGGCCGGTCTCCAGGACGTCGCGGACGCCGACCCGTCCGTGTACCGCGGGAACCAGACGGGCCGTCGGGTTCAACCGTGCCAGAACCCCGCGCATCCGGTCGGCGTCGGCTTCGTGGACCAGGTCCAGCTTGTTCAGTACGAGTACGTCGGCGAACTCCACCTGGTCGATCAGCAGATCGCTCACGGTGCGCTCGTCGTCCTCGTAGGGAGCCAGCCCCCGTTCGGCGAGGTCGTCGCCGGTGTCCAGTTCGGCGAGGAAGCCGGCGGCGTCCACCACCGTGACCATGGTGTCCAGCCGGGCCACCTCGCCCAGTGTGGCTCCGTCGTCGCGGGCGAAGGCGAAGGTGGCCGCCACGGGCATCGGCTCCGAGATCCCGCTCGACTCGATGAGCAGGTAGTCGAAGCGGCCGTCCCGGGCGAGGCGGTCGACTTCCTCCAGCAGGTCGTCGCGCAGCGTGCAGCAGATGCAGCCGTTGGTCATCTCCACCAGACGCTCCTCGGTCCGGGAGAGCGCTGCCTCGCCCCCGCGTACGAGGGTGGCGTCGATGTTGATCTCGCTCATGTCATTGACGATCACCGCCACGCGCAGGCCTTCGCGGTTGGTGAGGACGTGGTTGAGGAGTGTCGTCTTGCCGGCGCCGAGGAAACCCGACAGTACGGTGACGGGCAGGCGCTGCGAGGTCATCGGGGTCAGCCCTCCGGACGCATGAGGCCGCGCCGGTAGGCGGGCACGAGGTGCTGCGGCACGCGGTAGGTCACACCGTCCACCGTGACCGGCACCAGGTTCGGGGTGGTCGCCTTCCACTGGGCGCGGCGGTGGCGGGTGTTGCTGCGGGACATCTTGCGCTTGGGCACGGCCATGGGTGTTCCTCTCGGTCGGGACGTCGTGCGGCGCGAGGGGCGCCGCCGACGGGAGGGGGTGGGACGCCAGCATACGACAATGGTTTTCATTTACTGTACCCACGTCGAACGGGTCGGGCGTACGCCGGTCGCGGTCGGCGGCGCCTCAGGCCGGTTGCCAGATCCGGGCGAGCGTCGAGGGGGTGAGGAGCCGCTCGGGCTGCCCCTGGCCCACCAGCCGGCCTTCGCGCAGCAGGAGGCAGGCGTCGGCCGAGCGGGCGGCGTCGAGGTCGTGCGTGGCGTGGACGACGGTCACGCCGTCGTCCGCCAGCTCGGTCAGCAGCGTCGCTATGCGCTCCCTGGCCTCGGGGTCGAGTGCCGTGGTCGGCTCGTCCAGGAGCAGCAGGTCCGACTCCTGGGCGAGCCCCTGGGCGATCAGCGCGCGCTGCCTCTGTCCTCCGGAGAGCTCCCCGAGTTGGCGTGCGGCCAGGTCGGCGATGCTCAGGCGGTCCAGGGCGGAGTCCACCGCGGCTCGGTCCTGCCGGGTGAGCCGGCGCCACGGGCCGCGTTCGCCCCAGCGTCCCATCTCCACGGTCTGCCGGACCGTCAGCGGAAGCGCGTCGCCGACGGCGCCGCGCTGAGGTACGAACGCCGGTGGCCGGCCGCCGGTGTGGTGGAGCTCGCCGGATGTGGGCTGGATCACGCCGGCCAGTACGCCGAGCAGAGTGGACTTGCCGCTGCCGTTCGGGCCGACGAGCGCGGTGCTGGTCAATCTCCCTATCGATCCACTGAGTTGATGGAGCACTGGGTGACCGGCGTAGCCCGCGGACAGCTCCGTGAACCGGATGCGAAACGTCTCTTCCTCGGTGGCGGGGAGTGAGGGGGCTGGCGTGTTGAACATGATTGTCATTGTAGTGTGCTCGCATGGAGTGGTTGACAGGCCCTTTCGAGGTGACCTTCGTACAGCGGGCCCTGTGGGGCGGAGTTCTGGTGTCGGCGATCTGTGCCATGGCGGGGACCTGGGTGGTGCTGAGGGGCATGGCCTTCCTCGGCGACGCCATGTCGCACGGCCTGCTGCCCGGCGTCGCGCTCTCCGCGCTTCTGGGAGGGAATCTGCTGGTGGGGGCGTTGGTGAGCGCGGCCGTCATGACGGCCGGTGTCACCGCCCTGGGTCGCAGGCCCAAGTTGTCCGAGGACACCGGGATCGGGCTGCTGTTCGTGGGAATGCTGTCGCTCGGCGTCATCATCGTGTCCCGGTCGCAGTCGTTCGCGGTGGACCTGACCGGGTTCCTCTTCGGCGACGTTCTCGCCGTCCGAGAGCAGGATCTGGCGCTGCTGGGAGGGGCTCTGCTGCTGGCGCTGGGGGTCTCGGCCCTCGGCCACCGGGCCTTCCTCGCCCTGGCGTTCGACCCGCGCAAGGCCCAGACGCTCGGTCTGCGTCCACGCCTGGCACACGCCGTGCTGCTGGGACTGCTGGCGCTGGCCATCGTCGCCTCGTTCCACATCGTGGGGACGCTGCTGGTCCTGGGTCTTCTCATCGCTCCGCCGGCGGCCGCGCTGCCGTGGGCGCGCGGTGTGCGGGGTGTGATGGTGCTCGCGGCGCTGCTCGGCATGTCCGCCACGTTCGGTGGCCTGCTGCTGTCCTGGCACCTGAGCACCGCCGCCGGTGCGACGGTTTCGGCCCTCGCCGTGGGCCTGTTCTTCCTCTCCCACCTGGCATCCGGCATCCGCGACCGCCGCCGCGCACGCCCGGCCCGAGTCCGGCCGGCGACATACCGACTGAGAAAGACCTGAGGCGATGTCCTTGTTCGTCCGAAAGAACGTCACTTCCTGGGGGGTTGCCTCGTTCGCGTCCCTCGCGATGCTGGCCACGAGCTGTGCCGGGCAGGACGACCACGCGTCCGCCGACAAGAAGAGTTCACCGGCCTCGGCCACCGCGCACGGCTACGTGGAGGGAGCGCAGGAGGCGGCCGAGCAGCAGTCCCGGTTGGTGCTCAACGACCCGGAGACCGGCGACACCCGCGTACTCGACCTGATCACCGGCAAGGTCCACGAGGCGCCCCCGACCAGCGGTACCTCGGGGCTCACCACGGACGGCCGGTTCGGTTACCTCCATACCGCAAGCGGCACGCGTGTCCTTGACGCAGGTGCCTGGACGGTCGACCACGGCGACCACGTGCACTACTACCGCGCCGCGATACGCGACGCGGGCCGTCTGCCCGCGGGCACCGGTGCGCGCATCCGCAGCGACGCCGCCGTGACCGCCGTGACCGGCGAGGACGGCCGGGCCGCGGTCTACCGCCGGGCCGAACTGGAGAAGGGCGAGGTGGGCAGCCCTCGCCGGCTGCCCGGGGAACCCGCGAGCGCTGTCGTGCCGTATGCGGAGCACCTCCTCACCCTCACGGACGACGAGGACGGTTCCACGAAGGTCGCGGTGCTCGACCGCGAGGGCAAGCGCGTCGCCTCGCCGGACGCGGCGTGCGAGGACCCCCGGGGCGACGCCGTCACCCGGCGTGGGGTGGTGTTCGGATGTGCGGACGGAGCACTGCTGGTCCGTGAGGAGGACGGCGGCTTCGCGGCGGAAAGGATTCCGTACGGTGCCGATGTCCCCGCAGCGCAACGGGCGTCGCACTTCAGCCACCGCGCGGGGAGCGACACCCTCACGGCGCCGGCCGGGGCCCGTGCGGTGTGGGTGCTGGACGTCACCGAGCGCACCTGGACACGGGTGAAGACCGGCCCCGTCGTCTCCGTCAACACCGCGGGGGAGGGCTCACCGCTGCTCGTCCTCCAGGACGACGGAGCCCTGCACGGCTACGACACCGCCACCGGCAAGGAGGTGTCCCGGACCAAGCGTCTGCTGACCGACGTCCCCGATGCCCGCGCCGACGACACCGCGGGCCCTGCCATCGAGGTCGACCGCAGCCGGGCCTACCTCAACGATCCCGCGGGCAGCCGCGTCCATGAGATCGACTACAACGACAACCTGCGGGTCGCTCGCACCCTCGACGTCGACATGACGCCGGTCCTGATGGCGGAGACCGGACGATGACGACACCGAAGCGAACCGTTCTGCGGCTGCGCCGCCTGCTGCTGACCCTGGTCACTCTCGTCTTCGCCGCCACGGCCACCGCCTGTACCACCACCGACGACCGGCCCAGGGTCGTGGTGACGACCAACATCCTCGGTGACATCACCCAGGAGATCGTCGGCGGCGAAGCCGAGATCGTCGTGCTGATGAAACCGAACGCCGACCCGCACTCCTTCGGGCTGTCGGCCGTGCAGGCCGCCGAACTGGAGCGCGCCGACCTCGTCGTCCACAACGGCCTGGGCCTGGAGGAGAACGTGCTGCGGCACGTGGACGCCGCCCGCGAGTCCGGTGTGGCCGCCTTCGAGGTCGGCAAGGCGGTGGACCCGCTCACCTTCCGCCGCCACGCCGACGGGGGCCCCGAGGAGGAGGCGGGGCAGGCCGACCCGCACTTCTGGACCGACCCGGACCGCGTACGCAAGGCAGCGGCCCTGATCGCCGAACAGGTCGTCGAGCACGTGGACGGCGTGGACGAGAAGGCGGTCCGGGACAACGCCGCCCGCTACGACGAGCAGCTGGCCGACCTCACCACCTGGATGGAGGAGTCCTTCGACCGCATACCCGAGAAGAAGCGGGCGTTGGTCACCAACCACCACGTCTTCGGCTACCTCGCGGAACGCTTCGGGTTCCGGGTGATCGGCGCGGTGATCCCCAGCGGCACCACCTTGGCCTCGCCCAGCTCCTCCGACCTGCGCTCGCTCACCGAAGCCATGCGGGAGGCCGGGGTCCGGACGGTGTTCGCCGACTCCTCCCAGCCCAAGCGACTGGCCGAGGTCCTGCGCGCGGAACTGGGCGGCGGGGTGCGCGTCGTGGAGCTCTACTCCGAGTCGCTGACCGAGAAGGGCAAGGGCGCCGGCACCTACCTGCAGATGATGCGCGCCAACACCACCGCGATGACCGACGGCCTCGCCGGCAACTGAACCGCACCACCGCGCCGGCCCGACCGGCCGCCACCGACAGACACACCGACGCCGCCTCCGCGCGGCCGGAAAGGAACACACACAGTGAGCAAGACGATACGCAACAGAGCCCTCACCGGAACCGCCCTCGCCCTCGCCGTCTCCACGGTTCTGACCGCGTGCGGGGGAGGGGACGACGCCTCCTCCGACGCGAAGACGGCGAAGGACTCGCCGCGTGCCAAGTCCGCCACGGCGGTCAAGAACCCGCTGGTCGCCACCTTCGACGGTGGCCTGTACATCCTGGACGGCGAGAGCCTGAAGCCGGCCAGGACGATCGAGCTGCCCGGCTTCAACCGCGTCAACCCGGCAGGCGACGACTCCCACGTCATCGTCTCCACCGACGCCGGCTTCCGGGTCCTCGACGCCGCCGGGCAGACCCTCACCGACATCACCTACGAGGGCGCCAAGCCCGGGCACGTCGTACGCCACGCGGGCAGGACGGTCCTGTTCACCGACGGCACCGGTGAGGTCAACGTCATCGACCCCGCCGACCTGAGCAAGGGCACGAAGCCCGCAGGCCGTGCCTACACCTCCGCCGAACCGCACCACGGCGTCGCGATCGAACTGAGCAACGGCCAACTCCTCAGCACCCTCGGCACCGAGGAGAAGCGCACCGGCGCACTCGTCCTGGACCGGAACAACAAGGAGATCAAGCGCAACGAGAACTGCCCAGGCGTCCACGGCGAAGCCGCCGCCCAGGGCGAAGCCGTCGCCGTCGGCTGCGAGGACGGCGTCCTGATCTACAAGGACGGCGAGTTCACCAAGGTCGACGCTCCCGACGAGTACGGCCGCATCGGCAACCAGGCCGGCAGTGACGCGTCGCCGATCATCCTGGGCGACTACAAGACCGACCCGGACGCCGAACTGGAGCGACCGACCCGCATCTCTCTCATCGACACCGAATCCGCGAAGCTGCGCCTGGTCGACCTGGGCACCAGCTACTCGTTCCGCTCGCTCGGCCGGGGGCCCCACGGCGAGGCACTCGTCCTCGGCACCAACGGCACGCTTCACGTCATCGACCCGGAGACGGGCAAGGTGGAGAAGAAGATCCCCGTAGTGGGCAAGTGGCAGGAGCCGCTGGACTGGCAGCAGGCCCGGCCCACCCTCTTCGTCCGCGACCACACGGCGTACGTCTCCGAACCGGGCAAGCGGAAGCTGCACGCCGTCGACATCGAGTCCGGCGAGAAGGTCACGTCGGTGACGCTGCCGAAGAGTACGAACGAACTCTCCGGCGTTGCCGCCGGCCACTGAGATCCGGCCCACCCGGGCAGGGCACGGTACACGTGCCTGGGTGGGCGGGCCGACGGCGGGCCCAGTGCCTTCACGCGGCCGCCGGCAGCAGCGCTGAGGAGTCGGGTCCCAGCCCGGTGCCGAAGTCTCCGACGCACAGGGCGGGCGCCGTCCCGACGTGGCCGGCCCGGACCCCGACGTTCCGGCACCGGCCGGCATCATCACCGTGCGACGCGTCACCCAGTGCCTCACCTCGATCTGCCGGCGTCCGTCATCGTCCTGGGCGAGGGACCGCAGCTCCTCGCGTCCGGGCACGCGCCAGATGTCCGCCGACGGATCCGGTCATGGACTGCTTCTCGTCATGCGGCCGGAGGGAGCCGGCGGCGCACCCATTCGGGGTCCGGGTTGACGTGCGGCCGGCCCGCCACCATGACGGTCGGCACGGTCTCGTCGCCGTCGTTGGCTGCTCGTACCGCCGACGCCCCAGCGGGGTCACGCCAGATGTCGACCCAATGCAGCCGACGGGCGCTGCGGCCCGACCGGAACCGCAGGCGCAGGCAGTACTTGCATCCCGCGCGCCAGTAGACGATCGGCCGGCCGTCGACCGCGCTCCGGCGTTGTGCCTCCTCCGCTCCGATCGACGGGGGGAACACCAACGGCGAGTGCAGGCCCGCGAGCAGGCCGAACATCAGCAGAAGCGCGACGGCGACACCAGGAGACCCGCCGACGAACTGCGTGGTGGCGACGAGTGCGCCGCAGACCACGAGCGACATCGGCAACACCCACGCGCGCGTCATGACGGAAAGACTATGCGGTGACGTCGTCCGGGCCGACGGGGGCGGAAGCCCGGTGGTTCCACCATTGCAACGAGCGGCAGCCAAGTTCGTTGCGTTAAGTCCGGGACATTGCAACGATTTAACGGCTACTGCCTGCGCATATATCGCTGTCACGCAAAAACTCAGTTGCCTATGACATGAACGCAACGTAGCGTTTCTGATGTCGGAAACGACGAGGTGACGGTCGCACGGATCGGGAAGTGCGCGTTTCGTCGAGTGAGCCGGCAGGGGGCGGATCATGGAGACAGCGCAGAGTCGGCAGCCGGCGGCGCCCGGTGCCTTCACGTCCTTCGCCCGCTTCGTGCTCTGCGGCGGCGGAGTGGGGCTCGCCTCCAGCCTCGCCGTGGCGGTCCTCGCCTCCTGGATTCCCTGGATGCTGGCCAACGCGCTGATCACCGCGGGCTCCACCCTGCTCGCGACCGAGCTGCATGCCCGCTTCACCTTCGGCGCGGTCGGGCACGCGACCTGGCGCCAGCACGCGCAGTCGGCCGGGTCCGCGGCGGCCGCGTACGCGGTGACCTGCGCGGCGATGCTTGTCCTGCATCAGCTGGTGACGGCACCCGGTGCGGTGCTCGAGCAGGTCGTCTACCTGTCCGCCTGCGCACTCGCCGGTGTCGCGCGGTTCGCGGTGCTGCGTCTGGTCGTCTTCGCACGGGAGTGCTCGCGGGCCGGGGCCACCGTCCCCACCGCCCGTCCCGCCCACGCGACCGTGGCGCGCGACTCCGCCCCGCCTGCCCCCGCGGTGCTCTGCCACGCTTGAGCGCGCGTCTGCCGTGAGGTGCCCGACTCCAACATCCACCTCGCTCTGCGGGAACCATGGTTCGTCACGGTGTCGCTTTATGGTTACCTGATGCGATTTGTCCCCAGATGGGTCCTGCTCTCGTCAGGGTGTGCGCCCGTCCTGCTGATCGGAGGCTGGACGGGTGCGGCACTGTTCGAAGGGCCTGCCTATGACCCCGTCACGGAAACGATCAGCGCCCTGGGGGCCTACGGAGCTTCCGGATTCTGGGTGATGACGGCGGCGTTCCTGGCATTGGGCGCCTGTCACCTGCTGACCGCCTGGGGGCTGCGGACAGCTGCCACCCCCGGACGCCTGGCGTTGGGCGGCGGCGGTCTCGCGGCGCTGGCGGTGGCCCTGCTTCCCGCACCGACCAGCGGGGGCTCACTGCGCCACGGCACGGTGGTGGCCGTCGGCTTCACGCTCCTGGCGGTGTGGCCGGTACTGGCCGTCAGGGGCGGCGCAACCGCTCCCTGGGCTCTGAGGCTTGCGCCCTCGATCGTGGTGACCGTCCTGATGGCCGCCGGTGGAGCATGGTTCCTGGTCGAGATGCACCGACACGGCAACGCCGGCGTCGCGGAACGCGTCGTCACGTTCGTCCAGTCGGTGTGGCCCTTCGTGGTCGCCGCCTCCTGCCCTCACCACTCCGAGGCACCGGCCGAGCGGACCGCCGGCCCTGGATGAGTCGGCCGCTCCCGACGACCGACGGAGACCGAGCCCTCATGCCGGGGCGGACAGCCGGTCGAGGCGATCGCGCTGGTCAGATCTCGGGCGATCGAGCACGTTGTAGCGGTTCTGTACGCTCGCGACGTCGACGATCTGCCGTGCCTGGTCAGGTTCGCCCACGGTGACCTCGGCCAGCCCGGGCTTCCAGGTCCCCACCGATACGAAACACAGCCGATGCCCCGTGCTGCCCCCCCCCTGGCGAAGGAGGCGAAGCCAGCATCGCGGTTGGCCACGGCACGGGCGGGCCATCGCCGCTCAGGGGCAGGGTGGCGGGCGAGGGCCCTGGTGAAAGGTGAGAAGCCTGGGTCGCGTACAACTCCGTCCCATAACCTTGTGCGTGGAGACGTCGGATGCCATGTGATCGACATTGAGGAGGCGATGGTGCTCGGAAGGGGCACGTGGTTGCTCGCGGGCGCCCTGACCGTGGTCTGCATGCTGCTCGTCGGCCCCAGTGCACCGAGCGGCGCCCTCTTCGTGAGGTCACTGCCCGTCGACGCCGCCCAGGAGGTCGTACCGAACCGGGTCATGACGTGGAACATCTGCAACCCCTGCGAGGAAAGCAACGTCGACCGGGCAGCGGAGATCGCGACGTACGCGCCCCAGGTCGTCGGTCTGCAGGAAGCCTGCGTGCGTGACGTCGACAGGATCCGGCGCTATCTGGAAAGCCTTTACGGACTGGTCTACCACGTCGAGTACGGGATGGTTCTGCAACACCGGGGCCGCTGCGGGGGAGTGCCGTGGAATCCGGGAGGCTTCGGTCAGGCGATTCTCTCGGCGGCCCCGATGACCGACCGCGTCCACCTGGAATACCCCGACGGTGGTTCCGAAGACCGGGGGTACATGGCAGTCACCACCCTGGTGGGCGGCGAGCCCGTCCGGGTCTTCAACACACACCTCGCCCAGCGCCGTCAGGAAGCGGTCCGAGCGGATCAGGCCGGCGTACTCGCCGCCGAGGTCGCCCGGCACGACCGCGCGATCGTTCTCGGCGACTTCAACGCGGTGCCGGACGCTCCCGAACTCGCCCGGATGTGGGCCCTGGCCGCGGACACCGACCCGCAGTGTCATCCCTCGCCCGCCGGCACCTGCGAGCCGACCACCGACTGGCACAGCAAGTTCGACTACGTCTTCCTGCGAGGTCTCACCCCACTCGGACACCGCGTGGAACCCACCCCGTACTCGGACCACCACCTGCTGCACACCGACGTCGACCCGGCTTGAAGAGCTTCCACGTACGCAACCGCTGCTCAACGCTGATCGCGAGAACCGTCGGCAGACAACCGTGCCGCTCCTCGGCATCCAGCAGGTCCTCGGGCCACAGTGCCGCCCGCGTGCTCCCGGTTGCGGTATGCCCGGGCATGGTCCACCGGCCCGCCGGGCAGAGGAGACGTTGTCCAGTACCCGACACCTCAGGGGGCCTCCGTGACCACGGGCGGAAGAGACGCCACTGCTTCGCCGGAGGGAGCGGGCGACGACACTCCCCTGCGGCGGGCCATCGGTCCCAAGCTGCTGATCCTGTTCGTGATCGGCGACATCCTCGGTACCGGCTTCTACGCGACCACCGGTCAGGTCGCGGGCAAGGTCGGCGGGGCGCTGTGGCTGCCGTTCGTCATCGGGTTCGTCGTGGCGATCCTGACAGCGGCCTCCTACGTCGAGCTCGTAGGCAAGTATCCGAAGGCGGCCGGTGCCGCGCTGTACACCCAGAAGGCGTTCCAGGTACCGTTCCTCACCTTCATCGTCGCCTTCATGGTCATGTGCTCGGGCCTGTCCTCGGCGAGCGCGGCAGCGCGCGCCTTCAGCGGCGACTACCTCGCCGAGTTCACGGACTTCTTCCCACCCACACTCATCGCGATCCTGTTCATCCTCGCCCTCGCGGCACTCAATCTGCGCGGCGTGTCCGAGTCGGTGAAGACCAACGTGGTTCTCACCCTCGTCGAACTGACCGGCCTGTTCGTCATCCTCGCCGTCGGCGCCTGGGCGGTCCTCACCGGAGACGGTGACCCCTCCCGTCTCGGCGAGTTCCAGGCCGGCGGCACCGGCCACGCTCTGATCACCAGCGTGCTGGGTGCGACGGCCCTCGGCTTCTTCGCCTTCGTGGGCTTCGAGGACTCCGTCAACATGGCGGAGGAGACCCAGGATCCGGTGCGTACGTTTCCGCGCGCCATCTTCATCGGCGTCGCCGTCACCGGGACCATCTACGTCCTGGTCGCCCTGGTCTCCTCGCTGCTCGTCGACTACCGCGTGCTGGAGGGTTCCAGCGGCCCGCTGCTGGAGGTCGTCAAGGCGGGCGGGCTGGACTTCCCGCCGAAGCTGTTCGCGCTGATCGCCCTGTTCGCCGTCACGAACTCGGCACTGATCAACGTCATGATGGCCTCCCGGCTCTGCTACGGCATGGCGAACGAACGCATCCTGCCGCGCGCCCTGGGCCGCGTTCTTCCCCGGCGCCGCACTCCTGTCGTCGGGATCGTCTTCGTCTCCGTACTCGCCATCGGACTCGTCTCCACCGGGGAGATCGCGGGCCTCGGCGACACCACGGCCTTCCTGCTCCTGTGCGTCTTCGCCGTCGTCAACATCGCCGTACTGGTCCTGCGCCGCGACCGCGTCGAGCACGAGCACTTCCGTACGCCGACCGCTCTGCCGGTGCTGGGCGCGATCACCTCCCTGATTCTGGCCAGCCCGCTGTCCGACCGGCCCGCGCACGTCTACATCCGGGCGGGCGTGCTGCTGCTCATCGGCATCGGGCTGTGGGTGCTGAACAGGACGGTGATGAAGTCACGCGGGGAGGCGTGAGCCGCTACTCGGGACAACCGGTGTCCGGGGCGCGCCGCTGCCGCGCGTCGAACAGGTCGCCCCTCATGTACAAGCAGGTGGGGGCGGAGCCCATGTCGTGGATGTTGGCGATCCGCAGGATCGCGAGATTGCGCTCGTTACCGATGCGTGAGGCGCGAAAGTCGATCTCCCCGGTCGCACCCTGGTAAGTGTTCTCCCGAAGTTCCTGGGCGATCGCCGCCCGGTGCGGTGCCACTGCCCTCGTCTCCGTGTCCAACCGCTGGTGCAATGCGGAAGTGGCCTCGACGAGCAGTCCCGCCACGTCGTACGCCGTGCCGGTCCGCTCCGCCGGCCACGGCGTCTGCGGCGACTCCTTCTCGGGCAGCGCCTTTCCGAGTTCCGTGCGCAGTTTTCCGTAGCCCGCGCAGAACGCGTCCAAGGGCGTCCCGGCTCCCATCAGGGGCGCGGGACGTCCCTCCCGCGAGCACGACGCACCCGCCAGCGTGACGAGGCTGCCCATCCCGACGTACGACATCGACCGGTTCGCCAGCGCACTCTGCTTACGGTTCTCCCCCTGCGCGACGAACCGTGAGACCGCGTCCGCGGCGACGATGAGGGGCAGATTCCGCTGGCTGGTGCAGCCGTTGGTCACGGACCGGATGAAGTCCCCGAAGTCGTCCTCACGTCCTATGTAGTAGACGATCTCATCGCTCCGGTCGACACCGTCCGCACACAGGGAAGCCACCTCACCGGCCGAATCGTCCCATGTCGCCTCTGCCACAGGCACGTTCCGTTCGCCCAGCTCGGTGTCGGCGGCCTTGGCCAGAGTGCCGATGTAACGGTCCGTTCGGTCAGGATGGTACAGAGTGACCTTCCGTGCCTTGAGCAGCTGCGCGTAGCCGGCGATCAGCTGGGCCTGCACCGTGTTGTCCGGGACCATCTGGAAGTACAGCGACGACCGGTCACCCAGCCCCGAACCGGTCAGAGTGGTACCGACGGCCGGAACACCGGCGAGGCCGATCTCGGTGATCGCCTGTTCGGTCTCCTCGACCGTGCGGTCCAGCCCGACCACGGCAACCACCGAAGGATCCTCGTCGAACAGCGGTCGGAGCATGTCACGCGCCACCTCGGGCGCCTTGCGCATACCGTCTCCGCCGTTCGCCACGATGACGCGCAGGAGCGGCTGCGTCTTGGACTTGACGTTCTGAGCCCGCTGGCGCAGCAGGAGCCCCTCGAGTTCCTCCGCGGCGGCGTGATCGGTGTCGGGCGCGGCCTCGCGGTGGGTCAGCCCTACGAAGTGCACGATGCTGAGATAGGGACGGCCGGGCTGCTGGCGGTGCAGCTTCTTCGCCGTCTCGTTCTGCGCGAAGATCGCCTGCTGGGCCCAGCGCAGGCGCTTGTTGGTGCCGAAGATCTGTACGGCGTCGTCGCTGTAGCCGATGCACTGGCGGTCGTCCGGGCCCATCTCGACGGTCTTGACCGATACGCCGTCGTGGAAGCCGGAGCGGAAGTAGAGGCACTCGGCGGCCCACGAGTCGATGACGTTCCGGGTCACTGGGAGCAGTACCAGGACCATGACGAGTGCCAGCAGGGTTTCACCGACGCCCCGTCGGGACAGGACGGGAGGCGAGGGCGGACGGAAGTCCCCTGGTCTCACCCTTACTTCCCGCCGGCCGGGCTGGTCCGCTTGCGCGGGCGGCAGCGCGATCCACAGGTAGCGGGCGTTCTCCACCAGGCGTTGCCGTTTGCTGGGCAAGTTGTCCAGCCACGCCCTGAGCGCGTCAGGGGCGTCCTGGGCACTGCGGAGAACGCCGGCGTCCCCCGCCTCGAGCGCGGCCGGGCGTTCGTCGGTCGTCGCGATGACGAGGAGGGGGTCGAGTTCGCCGGTCTCGTTGCGGACCTCGCTGATGAGCCGCAGCAGGTCCCAGCCGCCATTGCCGTCGGTGAGGTTGTCGAGCAGGACGGTCGTGTAGGTCGTACGGCGCCAGCCGGAGCGCTTGGGGAAGACGACCCAGCGTCTACGACGGTATGCCCGGCGCAGATCTTCCAGGAACGCGTGTACCAGCAGCTTCTTGATCTGATCGAGGTTCTCCGCTTCCCGACCGCGCTCCGTGAGCCGCTCGGCGAACCCACGGAAGCTCGTCGAGTGACGGGGCACCATGAACGGCTGTCGCCGCATGAACCAGCGTGCCTCCCGACCCAGGCCGGGGCTGCGCCGCCCCAGCCAGCGCAGCCCCAGCCGGCGGCCGACCTCCACGAGTACATACAGGGTGGACCCGATGAGGCTGAAGGCCGAGGGAGTGGCGGCCGTGGAGGTGGTGAGAGCGCCGGGGTCCGATCGGTGCGCCCGGCCACTCCAATGGCGCAGCAGGTCGGCGAGTTGTTGCTCGTGGCGTCCCGGTGCGGGCGACAGCCGCTGTCCGGTCAGCCAGTCGGCCAGCCGGTAGTAGTCGAAGCGGAAGGGGCGCCCGGGACCGAAGCGGTCGCCGGCGAGTTTGGTCCTCAGCTCGTCGAGCAGCGGAATCAGCGGAAGCGACCGGTCCTGGACGTCTTGCCAGCGGTCCCTCACCGTGTCGTCCACCGAGCGGGCGTCGATATAGGCGTGGGGTACCGAGGACCGGTGGTCGGACGTCTCCAGCCGCTCATTGAGCGCGGAGAGGAAATCGTCCGGGCCCTGGGCGCGCACGAGACAGACCAGAGGCAGTGGCCGTTCGCCTCGGACTTCGTCGTCCGAGGTCCTGGCTAGGAACCGGGGCCGTCGAGCCAACTCCCTGATGGTGGACAACAGTTCGGTCGCGCCGGTGAAAGGGGACCCCGTCTCTGGCATAGCTGGCAGGCTACCCGCGTCCGTCACCTCTGATGAGTGATTTGCGCTGGAACGTGCAAGGTGCACGTGTGACGGCGGCCCTCCGCTCGCGTGAGCGGGGCACGCGTGGCGCACCATGTGTCACGAGGAATGACATCGCCCCGCGGACGCGCCGCGTCGGGCGCCGAGGGGAGGAGAAACGGGTGGACGGGCATCGATCGGAGCCGGCGGCCGCGCGGCTGCGGGAGGCGGCGCGTGCGCTGCTGTCCGTACTGGAGCCGGAGCAGCTGAGCGAGCTGCGTGCGGGGCCCGCCAGGCTGGACGCCCCCGAACTGCGGGAGTGGACCTATCTGCCGGGCCCGCGCCCCGGTCTGCCCACCGAGGGCCTCGGCAGCCGGCAGCGCGAGGCTGTCGACGCGCTGCTGGCCGCGGCGCACAGTGCCCCGGGAGCGGAGCTGGCGCGCGGGGCGATCGAGGTGGAGCGGCACCGCCGCGCCACGGTCGGCGCCACGGGCGCCGACCGCTACTGGGTGCGGCTGCTGGGCGACCCGGAGGGTGACGCTCCTTGGGGCTGGCGGATGAACGGCCACCACCTCGCCGTACACGTACTCATCACGGCGGCCGGGATCCGGGTGACGCCGCACTTCATCGGTGCGGAGCCGGCGCGGATCACGGACGGTCCGCAGGCCGGACGCCGGCTGCTGGGGCCGGAGGAGGATCTGGCCCGGGACCTGGTCACGGACCTGGACGTCGACCGACGGGCGAGGGCGGTCTTCGCCGCCGCGCCGCCGGACGACATCTTGACCCGCGCCGACCCGTTCGTCGATCCGGACCAGCTGCCCGGCGGCCTGCCGTACGGCGACATGACCCCCGGCCAGCAGCGCGTCCTTGAGCGCCTGGTGCGCCGCTACCTCGACCGCGCGCCCGCGGAGTACGCGCAGGAGTGCTGGTCCGAACTGGTGGCGCGTGGGCTGGACGCCCTCTCGTTCGCGTGGGCCGGTGGCCGCGCACCCGGGGACCGGCACTATTACTGCGTCCGAGCCCCGGACCTGCTCATCGAGTACGACAACACCCAGGACGACGGCAACCACGCCCACTCGGTCTGGCGGCATGTCCGCCATGACTGGGGCACCGATCTGCTGCGCGCGCACTACGCGGACCAGCACGGGTGAAGGGAGCGCGTGCGAACCGGAGCCCGATCCCGAGGAGTCGCTTCGGCGGCCGTTGCGGCGCCGTCGCGGATACGCCGCTCGCCCACGCCATGGCAGGCCTCGCACCTGGCGACACGAACGCCGGTACGAGCGACTCCGTCACCGAGGATCCCGCCTCGGACGCCGCCGCCAAGTCCGCCGAGGACACTCACGTGACTGACGTGACTGACGTGACTGACGTGACTCACGTGACTCACTGACGAGCGGAGGGCCCCTGCCGCGGGCGCGGGCGGGGCCCTCCGCGGCCGGACCGGACCAGCACGACGGGCGTGTGTCAGTGCGGGGTGTCACGCTGAGTCCAGACAGGACCTGCGAAAGGGTATCGCCGTGATCACCAACGACTTCGTCCCCGGCTCCCCCTGCTGGCTCGACCTCGGCACCCCCGACGTCCGCGGTGCCGTGGCCTTCTACAGCGCCGTGTTCGGCTGGGACTACGAGTCCATGGGGGAGGACATGGAAGGGGGCATGTTCCGCAAGGACGGCAAGATCGTCGCCGGTCTCGGCAAGCTTACCGAGGAGGGCGCGCGCTCGGCCTGGATGATCTACTACTGCGTCACTGACGCGGACGCCACGACCGAGTCCGTGCGGAGCGCGGGCGGCACGGTGCGGGTGGCGCCGATGGACCTCGACGACTGGGGCCGGATGGCCCAGTACAACGACCCTTCGGGTGGCCAGTTCGCCGTGTGGCAGCCGGGGACGAACAAGGGCGTCGAACTGGTGGACCAGCCCGGCTCACTGTCCTGGACCGAGCTGTACACGAGCGACGCGGCAGCGGCCAAGGAGTTCTACGGCGGTGTCTTCGGCTGGCAGTTCGGTGACATGGAGCTGCCGGGCGGCGGAGGCACGTACTCTCTCATCACTCCGGCCGGCCTTCCCGAGGAGCGCATGCACGGCGGCCTCATGGAGGTTCGCGAACAGGACCTCGCCCTGGCGAACGGCCGACCGTACTGGCACCCGGTCTTCGCCGTCGCCGACTGCGACGCCGCGGTCGCCGCGGTCACCGGGAACGGCGGCAGTGTGCAAATGGGCCCCGAGGACGCGGAGGGCGTCGGCCGGCTTGCCCTGTGCGTCGATCCGTCGAACGCCGACTTCGTGGTGCTGACCCCGGCCCAGGGGTGACCGAAGCAGTGCCGAACCATAGGCCGAACCACGTACCGGGCCGCGGCGCCGGCCCGGCGGTGGCTCACGCAGGCGCAGCCGCGCGGTCTCGATTCCCCGACCGCCGGAACGGCCATTCCCCGAACGCCCGAGAGGTCCACCCATGATCTTCATCGCCGCCAGGTTCCGCGTCCGGCCCGAGCACGCCGACGACTGGCCCGACATCACCCGCGCCTTCACCGAAGCGACCCGTGGCGAACCCGGGTGCCTGTGGTTCGACTGGTCCCGCAGCGTCGACGACCCGACCGAGTACGTGCTGCTCGAAGCGTTCCGCGACGACGAGGCCGGTGCCGCGCACGTCGGTTCCGGCCACTTCGCCGAAGCCCGGAAGACGCTGCCACCCCACCTGGTGGAAACGCCCCGGATCGTCAACGTCACGGTCCCGCAGCAGGACTGGTCCCTGCTCGGGGAGATGGCGGTCCCGGGAGACGACTGAGACCGCGAGCGTCAAGGGCGGGGGCCGAGAGCGTAGGACTCCATGAGCGCGAAGCCGTAGTCCATCGGCTTCACGCCGCGCAGGGTGACCGGCCCGTCCGGTCCGGTCAGTTCGAGGCCGGCGGGCACCCGACCGCGGGCAGGTGCCGCCGGGCGGCGGCGATCGCGTCGCCTTCCCGGGGGCGCCTTCTCCCGGACCCGCGGCCGGTTCAGTTCGGCCTGGAAGGTCGTCCGGTCGGCCACCGGAGGCCAGCGCCGGCGCGGACCGATATCCTGCTGCCGTGCTCGGGCACGGTCGTGCCGCCCTCGTCGCAGGTCGCGGTCGGTCAGCCCGTGACGTCCGGTCGCGGACGCTCCGCCAGCTCCTTGATCCGCGACAGACGGGTCTCCCACGAGCGGCCTATGCGGTCGAGTTCGTGGGCCAGTGCGCCGAGTCGGGCCCCGACCGCGACGTGGACGACCTCGCGCCCACGCTGCTCGGACTCGACCAGCCCGACCTCGCGCAGCACCTCCAGGTGCTTGCCGATCGCCTGCCGACTCACCGGCAGGACCCTGGCCAGCGCGGACGCCGACATCGGGCCCTGACCGAGCCGGGTGAGGATCTCCCAGCGCGTCGCGTCGCCGAGGGCGGCACACACGACGGGAAGGGCGGGGGCGGTCACGAGTGCTCCGTCGGGGCCGGCGCGTTCTTCTCGACGAACGCCTTCGCGGCTGCCAGCTCGGTGAGCCAGCCCTTGTCGTTGCCCTCGCGCTCCTTCAGCCACGCCGCCGGATCGTCGGCGAGGCCGGAGAATCCGCTCTCCACCACACGCAGGGTCACTCCGCCGCCGTCCCGCTCGTCGATCCAGAACTCGACCAGGGTCGAGGGCGTCGACTCGTCCCGGGACGGGCTCCCGACCCAACGGAAGGCCGCGTAGCGCGGCTTGTCCAGCTCCACGGTCCGGAACCGGAACTCGCCCAGCGAAGGATGGCGCACCACGGCCACGTCGCCGTCTCGGCGCAGGTCCGGCTCGGCCTCGACCTCGCCGTCGTTGATGTACCAGCCGGGCCGTACGACCAGCTCCCATACCCGGTCGGCCGGGGCGTCGATGTCGATCTGCCGGTCGATCCGGTCGAGCTCGTCGAGCTCCGCGCCGGTGTGGGTGGTGTTGTCCATGATTTTCTCCCTCGCTTCTCTCGCTGCAACTCAATGGTTGCACTTCCTGCCATCCCGTGCAACCGGAAGGTTGCATCCGGCGCCTCGGTGGCGGGCCCGGTAGGGAGGAGCGACCGCGGAACTAGGTCTTTGGTGCCGGTCCACCAGGGGCCGCGGTCGGATCCGCCGCCCCCGTGACCATGGCTAGCGTCTCCCCATGCGTATAGGACTACTTGGTACCGGCAACGTCGCCCGAGCGCTGGCCCACGGCTGGAGCGCCGCAGGACACGATGTGCTCCTCGGTTCGCGCCGCCCCGGGGACCGGACAGACCTCGGTCTCCCCGTGGCGAGCCTGAACGAGACAGCCGCCCACGCGGAGGTGCTCGTCAACGCCACTCCGGGGACCGTCTCCGTGGACCTGCTGCACTCCATAGGGGCATCGGCCCTGGCCGGCACCCTGCTGATCGACGTCGGGGTCGGCCTCTCCGACGACTTCAGCGAGCTCTCCCACCCCAACAGCAGTCTGGGGGAGCGGATTCAGGAGGCCTTCCCCTCGACCCCCGTCGTCAAGACGTTGTGCACCATGGACTCCACCGTGATGACCGCCCCGGACGGTCTCGCCGGCCCGAGCACCGTCTTCCTCTCCGGCGATGACGCCGAAGCCAAGCGGACCACCGGCCGACTGCTCGCCGACCTCGGCTGGCCCGCGTCGTCCCAGCTGGACATCGGCGGCATCCGTACCGCCCGCGGACAGGAGCACTTCGCCCTGCTCTTCATGGGCATCGCGGGTGGCCTGGGGACACACACGTTCAACATCAACGTGGTCACCCGTCCCACTGGCTAGGGTTCCAGGGGTTCGATGCCCCAGGCGGCGGCTCTCGCGGCGGCGGCCGCGCGGTCGGGGAGGTCGAGCTCGGCGAGGGTGTGCCCGATGTGGGTCCCCACGGTGCGCGGCGTGATGTGGAGCCGCTCGGCGATCTCACGGTCGGTGCGGTCGGCGGCCGGTTCGGCCGGCACCTGGAGCCCTCGCGGCGAGAGGCCGCCGGGCCGCCGCGCCTCCGTGGCGGCCCGCCCGGGCGGTGGGCACGCGGGGAGTCGACGGCCGCGGCGAGGGGCCTCGGTGAGCAGGGTGACCCGGACCACGGCGCGCGCCGGTTCGGACGTGCGCCGTGGACGCCGGGTGCTGACGTTCAGCACGCCGACGTACCGGCCGTCGGCGGCGAACAGGCACTGGGCCACGCCGTCCTGGACCCCCAGGGGCGCAGTACCTCCTGGGAAGCCCGGAGACGCGGCCAGAAGGCGCCTGGGGACATCCCTGAGCCAACCACCAGTGGATTTACAGCGACCCGCAGAAGGCCGAGAGCGGCCCCTGCGGTGCCCCCATCGCCCATGGCTACCTCACCCTCTCCCTCGCCATCCCGCTCTTCGGTGAGCTGCTGGACATCACCGGCGTGCCCATGAGCGTCGACTGTGGCCTGGACAAGGGCCGTCTCTCCAGCGGCATCTGGAGGCGGGGGATGTGGGTGAGGGTGAGGCCCTGATCAGACCCCCGCTTTTCGGACACGCGGGCACGCAGCGCGGAAGGCGTTGAGCTGGCTCTCGGGCGAGTCCGGCGGGCCGGACCAATGGCCGTTCTTGACCTGTACACGATCATTACTTGGGTCTGTACTGGCGTATCGCACGCCTACTGCACTCACAGGGGGAACGGCGCAGTGACATCCTTACGCCTCAAGGCGGCCGTCACAGGTCTGGCCGCCGCGGCTCTGCTGCTGGTCGGCGCCCTGCCGGCCCAAGCGCAGAGCCCGCAGGAAGACCGAAAGACCACCTACAAGATCACCCCGTACGTCATATCGGACCCGGCGCTCATCGCCGACCCGGAGAAGCTCGTCGAGGAAGTGACGAAGCGCGGCGATCTGGACCGGCTGGGCATCAAGCCGTCGACATCCGCCGGTCCTTCGGAGATGGCGAAGAAGGCGGCCCTCGCCGCGGACCCGGCGAGCTACGTGGTGGACTCCTCACGGTTCCCGGCCGGCCGTATTCCGGCCGACATCTACGACTACACCAACTGGGAGGAGTGCGACGCCAACTCCGACGCGGCATCGCAGGACGCCGGGTGGATCAAGAACCGCTACTCGTACTGCCAGAAGCACCTGCTGTTCATGCCGGCCTTCGAGTGCGGGCTCTTCCCGCCGCAATGCAAGATCACCGGCGTCTACTCCTCGACGAACACACTGATCGGCTACGGCAAGGCGGGCGGACACGAGGACCATCCCAACTTCCGCTGGGCGGACTTCCGGCTCAAGGTCGAGAACATCGTCACCACCGGTCCGTTCGCCCGCTCCGGAGCGGACCTGAGCGCCGCCATCGAGTGCGAGGGCACCTACACCGACGAGGACTCCAACCTCAACGACGACCACGCCTGTTACGCGCACGAGAACGAGGAGACCGAGAAGACCATCAACGAGTGGCGCGTGAACGACGAGGCCTACTTCGACATCGCCTCCCAGGCGATCAGTCCGGATCCCCTGTGGGGGGAGCAGATCGCCACCGGCGTCTTCCACATCGAGTACGAGTTCGATCTGCCCTGGTACTTCCAGATCATCGACACCGAGAGCCCCGAAGGCGGCATGCGGTTCGACTCGGCGTGGTACCTGCAGTCGCACAAGCTCGGGTCCGTGTTCGACCGGGCGGTGCCGGGCATGTCGTACACGAAGTCCGACGCGGAGGTGGCCGGCGTCGCCCTCCACCTGGAGGAGGCCCGGGCCAACCCCGCGGCCACGATGCCCACGCAGACGGACAAGCACCTGGCCGGCGGCACACCCGGCGACCCGATCCACCGTCTGGCGCAGGCCAAGGGAGAGAAGCAGAGCTTCCGGTACGACGAGAACCGCCGCATCGTCCGCAACTTCTGTGCCACCAAGGCGATGCAGGACCTCAAGGCGACCCTCCCGGTGAACCAGGGGCCGTACGACTGCGACGAGTACCCCATGGCCTCGACCTACGAGGGCGCGGGACGACACCTGTTCCCCGGTGAACCGTACGGCGGTGCCCAGTACGAGCGTCACTACTCGGCGCGATGGGTCAACAGCGAGGTCAACCAGGAAGCCGGGCGACGCCTCGGCCGCTGGTACGACATCGACCGGCTGCTCGACCAGGACGCGTTCCACATCCCCATCCGCTGATCGCGACCAGTAGTCGTGCGGGGTCCGGCCGACGAGGCCGGGCCCCGCACACGTCTCGGTCCGTCTCAGCCCGCGTCCGGCCAGAACTGCACCAGGGCCCAGCCGCCCGGCTCCGCGAAGCCGCCGGCCGGGCCAGGGGCGTTCTCCCGCCAGCCCACCCGCGCCCGCCACCGGCCGGCGTGCGGGAGCCGGAACACGTCCGACTTGCCCCCGGCCGCGATCTCGTCCACCAGGAACCGGCCCGAGGGAAGGTCCAGCGACAGGATCTCCGTCGACGGCCACTCGTCCGCGAGGGCGGCCGCCGGTCCGTCCCATGCCTCCAGCCGCAACCGCGCGTTGAGAATGTCCTCGTCCGACCCGATGTAGAGCATGGTGGCGTTGGAACTGACGAAACTGCCGACCGACCGCGGCGACGCCGGCCGCTCGCCTTCCTGGCCCTCCTCGTCGACCAGGCCGAACAGTCGATGGTCCACGATGACGTCCAACTCGCGCGACGTCACTAGCTGAGGCATGCGGTACCTCCCGAGGCAGCTGTCGTACGTGACACTGTGCCGCAGGCTATGCCCGACAGCCCAGGCCCGCCCAGTCCGTGACGCACCGTCGGGGAGCGTGCCGGGCGCCTCTCACCCGCACGCGACGCCGGTGTCGGCGCGCGACCGCTTCGTGGCTCCCCAAGGAAAGTGATCACCGCGACGTCCGGAATCGCCACCTGGCCCAGCTGGCCGGCTTCGCTCCCAGGGGCAACAGACCGCCGTCGTCAGGGGGTCCGTCGTCTGTCCCGTTCGCGATCTCGGCAACGAACGTGCGGTATGGCTCAGGCAACACCACGCCCTGCCGGTCCTCCCAGGAACGGAGTGCCTTCCAGCCAAGAGGGCGACGGCGGACCTGTGCGGGAAAGGCGTCGTGCAGGAGAGCCAGCGCATCCGAGGGGTGTGCACCGGTGATGTCGAGCAGTCCTGCATCACACCCTGGAAAGTTCGAGGTGTCGAGCAGTCAGCTTTGCCGCGACACTCGACAGGCATCATTCCGTCGGTGGCATGACAAGCACATCGTTCAACGGAGAGGTGTCTTGCGGACGCCCGTGGCGGGAGCGGCCGAGGATCCCGCCCACCCCGCGCGGCGGGTCAAGGTGCTTCGCCTCTCACGTACGCAGAGGCGCTGACCTGGCGGCGGATGCCGCCGGAGCTGCACATTTCCCAACCAACAAGAAGGGCAACAATGCGCACCAAAGCAATGGCCACGGCCTTGTCCCTCGGAATGGCCGCCACGTTCACCGGGTTCTCCGCGAGCACGGCGAACGCCTACACCAACTCGGACCTGTCGGTCTCCGACTGGTCCCGCTACACCGTCGAATGCCCCTGCTCGGACAACAGTGGCCTCGACTTCACCGAGTTCAAGTACGACAGCGGCGGCAAGGGCCTGAAGCTGGTCGTCAAGAAGAACAACAGCCCTGTGGCGCAGGTCGAGTTCCATCCGTCCGACGAGATCCTGTACGTCTACGACGGCAAGAACGACGGCGACACGATCTACGTCCGGGCGATGTGGTGGGAGGGCTCGGGCTTCATCAAGGAGGAGGGGACCTACTGGGCGCCGGGGACGTCCGCGGAACTCGACATGAACAAGATTGAGATGGACGACAACGACGACATCGACGAGGGCACGGTCGTGTACTTCCGGCTCTTCGACGACAAGGCCCTGACCGACCCGATCACTGACTGGTACGAGTACAACGGGAAGGCTTGACGGGTTCCTGGTGCCCCGCCGCGCGGTGGTCGCGGGTGCGGCGGGGCGTCCCGGGGCTGCGCGGCCGTGAGGGTGGTGCGGGGGTTGCCCCCCGGGTGCCGCCCGGTGGCGGGTGCCGCGTTCACGGGGTTCTCCGCGACCCCGTGGAGTGCCTGCACCGACCTGACGCGCACCTGCAAGCGCGCGGGTGCGCCGGCTCCCCTGTGACGCTCGCTCGATTAGTGTGACGCAGGTCATACGGCAGATCCGAACCGCGTGAATCGGCCACTTCTGCGATAACCGAATATCGGACAGTCGTTGCTCACCCTTTGGGAGCTAAGAGTGATTCCCGCCTCTCCCCTCCGCAGTGCAGGTGATCCGCCCACACTGCCTTCGATCTCATGGTGAGGTGTGTGATGGTCGGTCGAGTCACGGAACAGACACCACGGAAACCGCAGGACTTAACGTCTTGTTCATGACTCAGCTGGACGTGCGGCTGGAGGCCCCCGAGCTGGGCGACGGTGCCTCCGCCGAAGGTATGCGCGCAAAGGGCCTCAACGGGAACTCCGTAGGCCTGATGGGCAGTGCCGTCATCGGCGTCTCCACCGTGGCCCCGGTCTACTGCCTCA
Source organism: Streptomyces sp. NPDC096048 (assembly GCF_044763415.1). Classification (NCBI taxonomy): domain Bacteria; kingdom Bacillati; phylum Actinomycetota; class Actinomycetes; order Kitasatosporales; family Streptomycetaceae; genus Streptomyces; species Streptomyces sp. NPDC096048. The sequence goes on along the minus strand of NZ_JBIWGG010000010.1, from coordinate 359,590 downwards.
CCTCCACGCTCGGCTCGACCGCCGGCGAGGTGGGACCGCAGATGCCCGCGGTGTTCCTCGCGGGCTTCCTGCCGATGCTGCTCGTCGCCTTCGCATACCGCGAGCTGAACAAGGCGATGCCCGACTGCGGCACCTCCTTCACCTGGACGGTGCGGGCGTTCGGTCCGCGCGTGGGATGGATGTGCGGCTGGGGCCTGGTGATCGCCACGATCATCGTGCTGTCGAATCTGGCCGGCGTGGCGACCTCGTACTTCTGGTTGCTCGCGGGAGAGATCACCGGAAGCGCCTCGGTGGCCGAACTGGACGGCAACAAGTTCGTGCACATCGTGACCTGCCTCGTGCTGATCGCGATCGCCACGGTGATCAGCTATCGCGGGATGACGGCGACCAAGGGCCTCCAGTACGCCTTGGTGGCGCTGCAGCTCCTGGTGCTGGCCGTCTTCGTGACCATGGCCTTCTCGAAGGCCGGAAGCGCTGATCTCCCCACCTCCGCGGACTTCTCCTGGTCGTGGCTCAACCCGTTCGCCGTCCAGTCCTTCGCCGCCTTCACGGCGGGCCTCTCGCTGTCGATCTTCATGTACTGGGGCTGGGACGCCTGTCTGACGGCCAACGAGGAGACCAGCGGCAGCAGCCGCACGCCGGGCCGGGCGGCGCTCGTCGCCATGATCGTGCTCGTCGGCTCCTATCTGGCCACGGGCGTCGCCGCGCAGATGGTCGTGGGCTCCGGTGACCAGGGGCTCGGGCTCGCCAACCCCGACACGTCGGACAACGTCTTCGCCGCCCTCGCCGGTCCCGTGATGGGCCCGAGCCTCGGCGTCCTGCTGTTCGTCGCGGTCCTCGCGTCGGCGGCGGCGAGCCTGCAGACGACGTTCATCCCCGTCGCCCGCACGGTCCTGGCCATGTCGACGTACGAGGCACTGCCCGCCTCCTACGCCCGGGTCCACCCGCGCTTTCGCACCCCGGGCCGTGCCACGGTCACCGCGGGCGTCGCCACGGGCGTCTTCTACACGGTGATGACGCTGGTCAGTGAGCACGTGCTGGTCGACACGATCTACGCGCTCGGCCTGATGATCTGCTTCTACTACGCGTTGACGGCCTTCGCCTGCGCCTGGTACTTCCGCGCCGACCTGCTCAAGTCCGGGCGCGACCTGATGTTCAAGGGGCTCTTCCCGCTGGTCGGCGGCGGCCTGCTGGCGGCCGTCTTCGTCAAGACGCTGGCCGACATGTGGAACCCCGCCTACGGCAGTGGCTCGTCCGTCCTCGGGGTCGGATCCGTCTTCGTGATCGGCGTGGGACTGCTCGCACTCGGTGTGGTGATCATGTGCGTGATGAGTCGCCGCAGCCCCGCCTTCTTCCGCGGCGAGGTGCTCACCCGGTCGACCCCCGCCCTGATCGCGGAGGGCTGAGACGCGGAGGGCTGAGACGCGGAGGGCTGAGACGCGGAGGGCTGAGACGCGGAGGGCTGAGACGCGGAGGGCTGAGACGCGGAGGGCTGAGATGCGTAGGGCTGAGACGCCGAGAACTGAGACGCCGGGAACTGAGACGCCGAGGCGGCCGAGGCGGACTCCAACGCCGGCACTCTTGAACAATTGTCAGCTTTTCTGATGTGATCTGCGGCACTGTCGACCGACCGTGCCGGAGGTCCCATGTACCGCCGTCTGTGCGCCGCGCTCGTCTGCGTCGTCCTGCTGTCCACCGGAACCGCCCACGCGAAGGCCGCCGTCGAGGACCACCGGGACCCGCTCCCCGGCATCCCCCGGCTCACGGGCGACCGGGGCCGCGTCCTGACCCTGCGCGGCTGGAACGTCGAGGACAAGACCCACCGCGGCGAGGCCGCCCTTTCCGCCATCGGCGAGCGTCACTTCCGGGACCTGCGGGCCCGGGGCTTCAACTTCGCGCGGCTCCTGGTCTTCTGGGACGATCTCGAACCCGAGCGGGGCCGATACAGCGAGCGGTACCTCCGCAGGATCGAGCGTGTCCTGGACTGGGCGCACAAGCACCGCGTCCACGTCCTGATCGACGCGCACCAGGACGTCTTCGGGCCCGCGTTCGGACACCGCGGCATCCCCGAGTGGGCGACGCGGACCGACGGACTGCCCTTCACCCCCCACCCCGACGACTGGTTCTCCGAGTACTTCGAACCGGCCGTGCAGCGTGCGTTCACCCACCTCTACGAGGACCCGGACCTGAGGCGCGCGCAGGCGGGCATGTGGCGGGTGCTGGCCGGACGCCTCGGGAACCATCCGGCCGTCCTCGGCTACGACCTGATCAACGAGCCCATGGGCGAGATCGCGCAGGGCGAGGACCTGCCGACGGCCGCCCGGCGCATCGAGCGCGATCAGCTCACTCCCCTGTACAACCGCCTGGCCGACGCCGTCCGCTCCGTCGACGACGACTCCTGGATCTTCTTCGAACCGACCCCCGTCGTGGGTGAGGGCGTCCCCACCGGTCTGGGCCGGATCGACGACCCGAAGGCCGTCTACGCGCCCCACTTCTACAACACGGCGATGGAGGCGGGCGCCGACTACGACCCGTCGGCCGGCTGGATCGAGGCGTACGAGTCCGCGGTGACCGTCTATCCGCGCCGCCACGGCGTCCCTCTCGTGGTGGGGGAGTGGGGCCCGCTCGACAACGCCCTGCCGAACATGAGGCGCTTCTACCGTGACGCCCTGTCGTCCCTGAACCGCTACAGCTCCGGTTGGGCGGGCTACGTCTGGTGCTACGGCGGAGGGTACTGCGCCGTCGACGCGGAGGGACGTTTCCGGACCAACAAGGAGCAGACCGCGGCGCCGTACGCCCCGGCGGTCGCCGGCCGGGTCGTCACCGAGGCGTACGAGCCGGACAGCGGAGCCTTCCGGCTGTCGTACCGGGCCGGGCACGGTGTCACCGAGATCTCCGTGCCGCCCCGGGCGGGCGGCTGGCGCATGGAGCTGACCGGGGCCGCCCGGACCGCCACGCCCGTGCTGCCCGGGGGCCGCGCGGTGATCGCGCGCGTACTGGCGCGGCCGGGCGCGCACGTCACCGTCGTCGTCACTCCGCGTAAAAGTTGAGCAATTGTCTTGTTTCAGGCGTTCCCACGGTGCCTACCGGCCAGTACAACCCCTGGTAACCCCACCACCAGGAGGTGCAGTGAAGGGCAAACGGCACAGACTCCACTGGCTGACGGCGGCTGCCGCCGTGGTGGCGATGGCATGCGGGACCATCACCGCCGCCGCCCCCGCGCAGGCCGCCCGGCCCGGCGCCGCCGAGTCCGTCTCCTCCGTACCGCTCTCCTCCGAACTGGAGGCCATCCGCGCGGCCGAGGCCACCAAGCTCTACGGGAACCCGGCGGAACGACCTCTCGGTGACCGCAGGACCAGCCTGATCTCACTCGGCGACAGCGAGATCTCGGGCGAGGGGATCGGCACCTATGATCCCGGCACCAACGGCCCCGACAACTGGTGCCACCGCTCACCGGACGCCGCCATCCACCGCACCGGGATCCCTGCCGACCTCACGTTCAACGTGTCGTGCTCCGGCGCGTCCACCGGAAACATCCGCATCGGCGGCTCCAAGCAGTACGCCGACGAACTCGTGCAGAGCGACAGCCTCGCGATCAAGGCGCGCAACACCCGCGTCAAGATGGTGCTGCTGGTAGCCGGAGCCAACGACGACCTCCAGTTCGGCCCCGTCATGACCGACTGCGTCACGCGCTACCTGCTCGTCCAGGGCCCCTGCGCCACCAAGTACGCCCCCGGCTGGCAGGACCGCGTCGACGCTCTCGTGCCCAAGGTCGAACAGACCGTGCGCGACCTGAAGAGCGTGATGAGGGAGGCCGGTTACGCCGACGGCGACTACAAGCTCGTCGTCATGGGATACCCCAGCCCCATCGGCCCCGACTTCCGCGACAACCCGGCCTTCGCCGGCAAGCTCGCCTGCGGCGGCCTGGGATACGACTCCGACACCGCCTGGGGCCGCGACAGCGCGGTCCCCGCCTTCGAACGCGGAATGCGCGAGGCCGCGGCCGACACCGGCGCGATCTACCTCGACAACTCACGGCTCTTCCACGGCCATGAGGTCTGCATGGAGGACACCTGGGCCCGGGGTGCGTACATCGACCTCTCCAAGCCCGGCCTGCCGGACGAGAACTCCCTGCGCCAGTCCTTCCACCCCAACAAGCGCGGTCACGCCGCCTTCGCCTCCTGCCTCACGCGGCTCTACGACTCGGGCGCCCGCGAGGCGAGTTGCGCGGACGTCGACTCCTCCGGCAAGCCGGTCCTCTTTCCGTACGCCTGGGACACGGCCTACCGACCGCTGGCGAACCGGGCGACCGGCACCTGCGTGGACGTCGACGCCGCCGCGAGCGCCAACGGCACCCGCGTCATCGGCTGGGCGTGCCACGGTGGCCGCAACCAGGGCTGGTGGTACGACCCGGCGCGGGGCACCATCCATACCGAGCTGACCCAGGACCGCTGCCTGGACGTCCCCGACACCAGGTACCCGGCCGGCACGGGCCTGGTCCTGTGGAACTGCCACGGCGGGGCGCATCAGAAGTTCGTCCGTGACGGTGCCACGATCCGGCCGACCTCCGCGCGAGGGCTCTGCCTCACCCTGGCCGGACCGAGCGAGCCGCTGCGGATCCGGAACTGCGACGGTTCGGAGAGCCAGCACTTCAGGTAGAGGGAACCACTCACGGCCCTATGACGTCGACCGGACCGCCGAGATGTCGAACTGCAGCCGGACCTTCTCGCTCACCATGGTGCCGCCCGCCTTGAGGCGCTGGTTGTAGACCAGGCCCCACTCCGTACGGTCGATGGTGGTGGTGCCGTCGAAGCCGGCCCGCTCGGAGCCGAACGGGTCCATGACCGAGCCGAGGTAGTCGAGTTGCAGGTCGACGGTCCGGGTGATGTCGCGGATGGTCAGGTCCCCGGTCATACGGAAGCTCTCTCCACCCTCATGGACGGTGGAGGTGCTGCGGAACGCCATCTCCGGGTAGCGGCGCGCGTCGAAGAAGTCGGGGCCGACGAGATGCGCGTCCCGCTGTTCCACGCCCGTGTCGACACTGGCGACCCGGATGACGAGGTCGGCCCGCGACTCGGAGGGCCGGGCTCCGTCGAAGTACAGCGTGCTGTCGTAGTCGGCGAAGGCCCCTCGCACCGTCGTGACCATCGCGTGCCGCACGGAGAACCCGATACGACTGTGCGGTCGGTCGATGGTCCATCGCCCGGTCAGCGCGCGAAGCGCGGGGTCGAGCGCGACACCCCGGGCCGCGGTCTCCGCGCCTGTGACGCCGGAGTCGACAGCCGGGGTGCGTTCGATGACGGCGGTCTGGCGACGGCTGAAGATACCCATGATCGTGAGCCCTTTCCCATCTGGTACTCCGTGCTATCACGGCGTCGCCGGGCACCGCCCAGCGAGATGGGCCACCTCGTCCGGCTTCCATGGGGTCGACCGCGAAGCTGCACAAGATCAACATAAAGTGCCTCCGCCTGCACGGCGGGGGCCTCAGCTCTTGACGGCCTCCGCGATCCGCAGGGCGGCCTCGGCGGGCGTGAGGTGCGTGGTGTCGACGACCTCGGCCTCGCCGTGCAGCCACGTGCGGGCCGCTTCGGCATAGGGCTCGAGGTATCCGAGGCGGAACGGGGAGGGCACGGGAGAGTCCCCCTCGATGCGCCCGCGGAGGGTTCTCTGGTCCGCGTGGAGGACGAAGTGCCTTACCGGGATGGCGTGCTGAGCGAGGCCCGTGCTGATCTCGCGCCAATACGGCTCGACCAACACCGTCATGGGCACCACGAGAGTGCCGCCGGTGTAGTCGAGTACGCGGCGGGCGGTCTCCACGACGAGCGGTCGCCACGGCGGCCAGTGCTGGAAGTTGTCCGTCTCGGGCAGGCCAGGCGTGATGTCCATGAGCGTCTCGCCGACCTTCTCGGCGTCGAACACCCGCGAATCCGGGATCAACTGCTGCACGAGTGCACTGGTCGTCGTCTTGCCCGCGCCGTGGGTGCCATTGAGCCATACGATCACGGGACGTCATGCTAGTCCCGGGCATGGCTGAGGTCTTGGTCGTCCCGGTTCGGGAGGAAGGCTTCGCCGGGGCGGACCGACTTGGTGACGGCCTCTCCGAAGTCGGCGTGCACGCCGAGACCCACGGCCGCGCGGATCGCGGCACCCAGGCCGGCCCGCGGCACTGGACGCTCCGGCGCGGCGGGCCGGCACGCCGTGGGCGTTCGGCCGAGTCCGTTGGCTGTCGTGGTGAGGGGACGGGCCCCCGTCGCGGGCGCCGCGGGACCGGACTACTCGGCGGGGTCCTCTTCCGCCTCCCGGACGGCGCGCTTGACCGCACTCTCGACGGCTTCCGCCGACCGGCCGCTGACCGTGGCGTGGTCGGCGATCGCCGCACGCGCGGCCTGGGCGGCCTCCTGCCAGGCCCGGTGCTGCAGGTCGAACTCCTTGCCGTCGAGTCCGGCGAGCCGGGCACGCTGCTCTTCCGCCGCCCGCTCAAGGAGGATCAGGTCATGGGGAATGTCCACGCCTCCGATCCTAGGGCGGGAACCGGTGGTGCCGCAGCGCCGACCCGCGGGCACCACAGGTGGACCCGGCTGTCCCCGCCCCATGGAGGCCGGGGGCGGGGCTCGCGGGGGAGTGTCGCGGCTGGTGCGGTGACGCCTGTGCGGAGGGGGACCGCGCGTCCGGTCAGTTCACGACCGTGGCGGCCCGCGGCGCCCGCACCGGTGCCCCGGAGGTTGCCGAGAAGGCTGCCTGGAAGTTGTCCTCGACCTCGGCCTTCTCGGCCGCGTTCGGGTAGGGATTGGTGCACGAGACGCCCGCGCTGGAGCCCGACATCAAGCTGGAGCAGGGGCCGGGCTTGCGGTCCGGCAGGCCCAGGATGTGGCCGAGTTCGTGGGACGAGATGCGCACCGTGTTGTAGCCCTGGTTCACGGCCTGGCGTCCGATGTAGACGGTGCCGTTGCCCAGGGAGGTGGGCAGGGCGCGCGGCCAGCCGTTGTCGGCGAGGATCCGGATGTTGGCGCGCTGCCCCGTCGCGGCGGGACGCAGTTCCACGCCATCGACGCTCTCGTTCCAGATCGCCGCGCCCCGGGCGACCGCGGACGCGAACTCCGCGGAGCCGCTCGCGTCGTAGGTGAGCACCCGGGCGGCGGGCAGAGGGAGGGTGGTGCCGCCGGACGGTTCGGCGGCCACGGCCTGGCCGCTCAGCAGGGGGAGGGACATCAGCAGAGTCGCGGCCAGGCCGCCGGTCAGAGTACGGACGTGCATGATCGACCTCCTTGTGGGGGAAGGGCAGTCGTGTGCATGACACCATCTGGCTCTCTGCCCACCGCACCCCGCTGCCAATCCGCCATTCCGGCTTCGGGATTGGACGGGTCGCCGTCAGTGGATGCGGTGGGTCTCCCAGAAGGGGTCGAGGTCCTCGTCCGTCAGGGCCTGGGCGGCCTTCTTGAAGTCGGCGGTGGTGGAGACGCCGTACCAGTGGTCCCGGGCGTACCGCTTGAGGAGCCGTGCCATGGTGCCGGCGCCGAGGGTGCGTTCGAGGTCGGCCAGGGCGCAGGGCCCGGCCGTGTAGACGACGTGGTACTCGCCGGGGTGCTGCGACCAGTAGGCCATCGAGTTGGTCAGCGCCGTGCTGTCGTCGGGCCAGTGGACGTCCGACCAGCAGTCGCGGGTGACCCAGCCGTAGAAGCGGGCGTTGGCGTACTGGGCGAAACTCTCGTCCAGCCAGGGCGAGGCGTACTCGTCGTTGCCGACGACGCCGTACCACCACTGATGTGCCACCTCGTGGACGACGGCGCCGCCCTCCTCGGTGGTGCCCAGGAGGACGAGGCCGGGGTACTCCATGCCGCCGCCGAAACGGCTGGTCATCACCAGGTCGATCTCGCCGTACGGGTAGCGGCCGAACTCCCGGCCGAACCGGTCGATCGAGGCGACGGCGTCCGTGCGGTTGACGCGCACGCCCGCGGCCGGGGTGTCGGGCGCCCAGTACGACTTCACCCGCACGCCCCCGGGAGTCGTCTCCGTCGCCGTGCGGAACGGACCCGCGGCCCAGGCGAAGTCCCGCACCCGGTTCGCGACGCTGAGCGTGACCGTGCGGCCCGGCCCGCCGGGGAGGGCGCGGGTGACACCGGTCGCCGGCACCTTCAGCGTCGACGGATGGTCGAGACGGACCCGGAAGTCGCCCGTCAGGGCGTAGAAGCTCTCACCCAGCGCCACGTACGGGTCGAGGTGCCACCCCTTCGTGTCGTGCACGGCGAGCACCGGCAGCGCGTTGCCCATGAAGCGGTAGGCACCCTCGCGGCCGAAGCGGGCCGCGTGGTCGGGGACGGTGAGGGAGACGTCGAAGGCGACGGACGTTCGCTGACCGCGCGCGAGCGGCTTCGGCAGAGCGATGCGCAGGGCCGTGCAGTTCACGATGAGACCACCCGGTGTGCCACCTTCCACGTGCGAGACCGTGACAGGGGAGCGCGCATCGGGTGTGCCGCACTGGTCCTCGCCGTTGCCCCACAGACGGAGGTACACCTCGCGCAACGGACGGTCGGAAGCGTTCCGGAACGACACCCGCTGCCGTCCGGTCCAGTGGCTGCCGTCGGCGTCGGCGCGCAGCGTCACGTCGTAGCGGGCGCGATCGGGCGTCGCGGCGGCCCTCGACACCTTGGGCCCTCCGGTCACCGCGCCGGCGTCATTCGTGCCGACGGCGACCCACACGACCAGGACCAGCAGCACGACGAACAGGCGACGACCGGACAGGAACGGCCACACTGCTGAGGGCGTCATGCCAGCGGATCCTGCCACAGCACGCCCAGTCCTGTGCGGAGTCGGCGGCCACCGGATCGGACTGGGGTGCGCCGGACGGGACGAGGAGGCACCGGCTCCGGTTATGGGCGGCGAACGGCGACGCCGGGTACCGGAGTCGTCCCGGCGCGTCGGGTCTGCGAGCGGAAGGTGCGGCGGTAGGTGTCCGGCGGCACACCGACCGTCCGGTGGAAGTGCCGGCGCAGCGTCGTGGCGGTGCCCATGCCCGTTGCCGTCGCGATCGCGTCGATGGTGTCGTCCGTGGTCTCCAGCAGTTCCTGCGCGTGGCGGATGCGTTGGGTGAGCAGCCACTGGAGCGGGGTGGTGCCGGTCGCCGACCTGAAGAGGCGGCCCAGGTGGCGCGAGCTCATGCGTGCCCGGCGGGCCAGGTCCTCGACGGTGAGCGGGTGGTCGAGCCGCTGCAGGACCCAGGGGAAGAGCTCGGCGAGCGGGTGGTTGTCCGGTGCGGGGACCGGAGTGCTCACGAACTGGGCCTGCCCACCGTCCCGGTGGGGTGGCACGACCAGGCGGCGGGCGAGCCGGTTGGCGACCGACGAGCCGTGGTCGAGGCGGACGAGGTGGAGGCACAGGTCCATGGCCGCCGCCTTGCCGGCCGAGGTGAGCACGCTGCCGTTGTCGACGTAGAGGACGTCCGGGTCCACCGTCACCCGTGGGTGGCGTCGGGCCAGTTCCTCGGTGTGGGCCCAGTGCGTGGTCGCGCGCTTGCCGTCCAGCAGGCCGGCGGCGGCCAGCAGGAAGGCGCCCGTGCACAGGGAGACCACACGCGCGCCGGCCTCGTGGGCCTCGCGCACCGCCTCGATCAGTTCGGCCGGCGGATCCTGGTCGATGTCGGCCCATCCGGGCACGATCACGGTGTCGGCGTGCGGGAGGCGGTCGAGCCCGTGGTCGGGTTCCAGCCGGAAGCGGCCGACCCGCACGGAGCTCGGGCCGCAGACCGACAGGCGGTACCAGGGATCGACCGTGCCCGCCGGACCGTTCCCGAAGACCTCGCACGCCAAGGACAGCTCGAAGTGCAGCATGCCGTCGGTGGCGGCCAGCGCGACAGTGGTCATGTCCGGAATTGTATGGGTGATGGCGTTCCGGACAGTAGTGGCGGGTGCCGGTTGTCGTGAGGATGTTCGTGCAGAGCGCAGAGCGCAGAGGGTCGTTCGAGTACAGGGGAGAACTCATGGAGTCGGGCCAGACAGTAGTGGTGTACGGCGCGTACGGGCACACCGGACGGTTCGTGATGGCCGAGCTGAGAGTGCGTGGCTTCCGCCCGGTCCTCTCCGGTCGCGACGCCGGGAAGGTGAAGGAGCTGGCATACGAGACGGGGCTGGACGCCCGTCCGGCGTCGGTCGACGACCCGGCCTCGCTGGACCGTGCGCTGGCCGGAGCGGCGGCCGTGATCAACTGCGCCGGCCCCTTCGCCGTGACGGCCGCACCGCTGATCGAGGCGGCCCTGCGGGCGGGGCTTCCGTACCTCGACGTGGCGGCCGAGATAGAGGCCAACGTCGACACCTTCGCCCACTTCGCCGACCGGGCCCGGCACGCGGGAGTGGCGATCGTCCCGGCGATGGCCTTCTTCGGCGGCCTCGGCGACCTGCTGGCCTCTGCCGCGATGGGTGACTGGACGGTCGCCGACGAGGCGCACATCGCCTACGGACTGAGCGACTGGCACCCCACCGCCGGCACCCGCACGGCAGGCGCCGTCTCACGGCAGCGGCGCGACGGCCGACGGGTGCGCTACACCGGGGGGCGGTTGGAGTACACGAACGACGCCACACAGACCCAGGACTGGCCCTTCCCCCAACCCCTGGGGCCACGCCCCGTGATCGCGGAGTTCACGATGGCCGACGTCGTGACCATACCGAGCCACCTGACCATTCCCGAAGTACGCACCTACATGACGGTCGAGGCGGCCCGAGACATCGCCGCCCCGGACACGCCGACGCCGGCCGCGGTGGACGAGCGCGGGCGGTCCGCTCAGACCTTCCTCGTCGACGTCCTAGTGCGCTCGGGTGACGCCGAACGGCGCGCGGTGGCCCGGGGACAGGACATCTACGCCGTCACCGCGCCGCTGGTGGTGGAGGCGCTGGGCCGTGTCCTCGGCGGACGGGCCGATGCGGTCGGGGTCGTCTCCGCGGGCGCCGCCTTCGACGCGGCGGACTTCCTCGGTGCGCTGGCCCCGCACATCAGCCTGGAACTGCACCAGTGGTGAACCGAACGCCCGGCCCATGACCTCGTGCTCGGCTCGGCTAGGCTCGGCGCGACCGAGGGCGGAGTCGTCGTAGCGCACCCGGCGCTGGGGGCGGCCTGAGCGTCTCGACGAGGGGAGCGGCGACGCAGACCCGCGACGCCCAGGGGTGGGCATGGGGGAGAGCGAGAGAATGGCCGTACACAAGGAGCGTACGCGTGCGGAGCGGCTGACCGAAGGTCTGACGGTCGCCGTGGCGACGGTGCTCTCGTTCGGGCTGCTGTCGGGATCAGGGGCCGTCTTCGGGGCCACCGCCTGGAATCTGGTCACCGACACCGGCACCACCGCGTTCAGCGGCCTCTTGATGACGGCGGTCTTCCTCCTTGCCGTGCCGTTGCCGCTGCTCGTGGCGCGCCTGGTGTTCCTCTCGGGCCGGCGCAAGGGCACGGAGCGGCTGACGGCGGCGGTCCCGGCGGCGCTCACGCTGCTGGCCGCGTCCGTCGTGCCGTTCGCGGTGCTGTGTCTGGTCGTCGTGTACGCGGACTGATCGACGCCTGGTCTCGAGGTCGCTCCATGTCACTCGACGTCACCTGAAGGGCGGCCGCTGCCGGACCCGTCGACCTCGGGGCGGCCGGCCGTCAGGGACGCGGCCGGCGCGTCGGGAAGCGTCCGTCCGAGGCGTGCGAGCGGGGACAGAGCCATCACCACCGGGGACAGCATCATGCCGGCGGCCGTTGCCAGAAGACCGGTGCGCGACCCCCATTGCTCAGCGAGGAATCCGCCGAGCAGGGAGCCGAGTGGAGACAGTCCCATGCCGACGAACGTGATCGTCGCGGCCGCGCGGCCCTGCATCCCGTCCGGAGTGAGCGTCTGCCGGACGGCCATGAGCGCCACGTTCACCAACTGGCCTCCGGCCCCGAACACGAAGTTGGCCACGACGAGCACGGGAAGGGTCACCGCGGGGGAGCCGTGCAGCGTCGGTACGCACAAGAACACGCCGTCGCCGAGAGCGGCCGCGGCCACGAGGACCGGGCCGTACCCGAAGCGGCCCGGCAGACGGGCGGCCAGCATGGAGCCCACGAGCGCGCCCGGTCCCGTCGCCGCGAGCGCCACCCCGACGGCGGTGCCGGAAAGATGCAGTTCCCGGGGCAGGAAGAGCAGATAGCCGGTCATCACGGCCGCGAAGGAGAACTGGAAGACCGCGGAGGCCAGACACACGGTACGCAGCGCGGTGTCGCTGACGACGAAGCGGAGCCCCTCATGGATCCGCCGCCGGATTCGAGACGGGCGTTCCAGGCGCTGTGGGCGCGATTCGACTCGACGGACGCGTCGTATCGACAGGAACGACAGCCCGAAGAACAGTGCGCTGGAGGCGGCGGCGACCGGTGCCGACAGCAGGGACACCAACGCACCGCCGAGGGCCGGACCGCCGATCTGAGCCGCGGACCGGCTGCCCTCGAGCGCGCTGTTGCCCCGCACCAGCTGATCGCGTCGCACCAGGCGTACCAGGGACGCCTGGTAGGCCACATCGAAGAACACGGAGAGGGCCCCGACGGCGAAGGCGACCACGAAGAGGGAGGGCAGGCCGAGCCGGCCGAACAGGCCGGCCAGGGCGGCGGCACCCAGGGCGAGGGCCCGACCGGCATCAGTCAGCACCATCACCGTGCGAGTGCGCCACCTGTCCACCCACGCACCCGCGAAGAGCGCGAGCAGCAGTATCGGTGCCTGGCCCACGGCACGCAGGACGCCCAGCTGGGTGGCGTCGGCGTGGAGCGTCAGGACGGCGAAGAGCGGCAGCACCACCAGACCTGTGTGTTCCCCGAGTTGGGAGGCGGTCTGCCCCACCCAGAGTCGGCGGAAGTCGCTGTCCCGCCACACGCTTGACGGAACGGGCCGACCGGAATCGGATGCGGAGGAAGAAGCGGGCGGCACAGGGATCCCTCGGGTCGCCGAAAACGAGGCCCACCACCGGGCACCCGACAGGTGCGCCGACGGTTCGGGCAGAGAAGGCTCGCTGTGCCACGACATCAAGGGCAGCACGCGATGACAGGCCGATCGGCCTACAACGTCAACGCGCGCTCGGAAGACCGACCATGTCTGCAACTCCTCGTGGATCAACCGACTGCACCCGGACACTGGCGCTCGGCGGCCAGACGCGAAAGGCGATCAAGGGCGCGGGGCCGGAGGCGCTGCCCGAGCTGCTCGGGGAGGGCGGGGGTGTGGGCCTGACCGCTCCGCCCGGCCGCGGGACCGTATCGTTTCCCTACGACACGGGGGCAACGGGACGGCCTGGCGCCGGGGGAGGACGGGGCCCTGATGTCGGCGGGCCGGACGGGACCCCGGGTGGGCGTTCGGCTGCGACGCGGATCGGAACGGGTCCTGCACGGAGCCGGCGAGGCGGACCACGAGCGGTGCGTGCCGGCCGCCGTCCGGGACGAGTTCGGTCTCTCCCTGCCCCGGCCGGCCCTGGTCGAGGGTGTCAGAGCGGGTTGAGGCGGGCCTTGAGCAGGCAGAACTCATTGCCCTCGGGGTCGGTCAGGACATGCCACTGCTCCTGCCCTGTCTGGCCGATGTCGGCCGGGCGTGCACCCAGCCCCAGAAGGCGTTCGAGCTCGGCGTCCTGATCGCGGTCGGTGGCGTTGACGTCGATGTGCAGCCGGGACTTCCCCTTCTCCGGCTCGTCCCTGCGACTGAGGATGATGGTCGGCTGCGCACCGCCGAACCCTTCGCGCGGCCCGATCTCCAGGGTGCCGTCGTCCTCGCGATCGAGCACGACGAAGTCGAGGACCTCGCACCAGAACCGTGCCAGCACCTCAGGTTCGCGGCAGCCGAGCACAAGCTCACTGATACGACACGCCATTGACGAAACCCACTCTCAGTTCGGCGAACGCAGGGAAGCCACACACGAGCCTCATGGCACCCGGCAGCGGTGACAACAATGCCGCGACCGTACCGGACGAAGAGGGCACGGTCGAAGTGATTTCAGAGCTTCCCTCGTCCCGCTGCGCGGCGGCGAAGGCGGCGACTCTCAGGAGGGCATTCCGTAACAGGAGGCCATCGCGGCCGCTCGGTCGCGCAGAGAGGTCCGCAACCACTGCGGGGCCAGGGCTTCCGCGTCCGTGGTGAGCTGCCAGAGCGCCCATTGCGCGTGTCGTGCGTCCTGGTAGGTCACCTCCAGCCGCAGCCGGCCGTCTGCGTCGGGTTCCTCGGCGCGGACGGCCAGCGCGGTGCTCACCAGCTCTTCCCGCCGCTCCGGGTTCACCCGTACCAGCACGGTGACCTGGTCGCCGTCGGACAGGAACTGCGCGCAGCGTTCCCGCCAGATGCGGTCCAGATCGACCCGGTTCGGTCGCTGAGCCGGTTCTGGGAGTACTTCGGCGGCCAACACCCGAGACAGGCGGTAGGTGCGGTCCGCGCCGGATCTCGTGGCCAGCAAGTAGCCCCGGCCGCGCACGGTGACCAGGCCGATCGGGTCCACCGTGCGCCACTGTGGGGTCTGGTCCGTGGCCGCGTAGTGGATGCGCAGCTTGTGGCCGGTGAGCACCGCGCGCCGGACATCGATCATCGTGGGGTCGGGCAACTCCTCGCCGGCCAGGCGGTGGGAGAGCAGGTCGGTCTCCGGGTCGACGAGCAAACGCTGCGCGGCGTCGCTCGCGGTGGCCCGATGCCCTTCGGGCAGGGCGTCGGCCACCTTGCGCATGGCGGAAGCGAGCGCCGAGCCGAGGCCGAACACCTGCTCGCCGCGCCCCGAGCCGGCGACCAGCAAGGCAAGGGCCTCGTCGTGATGCAGTCCGGTGAGATCGGTCCGGAAGTCGGGCAGCAACGCGAAACCGCCGCGACGGCCGCGTTCGGCGTAGACAGGCACGCCGGCTGCGGACAGCGCCTCGATGTCACGCAGCACGGTGCGGGTGGACACCTCCAACTCGCGGGCGAGCGTGGCCGCGGTCAGCCGACCGCGTCGGCGCAGCAGAAGCACCAACGAGATCAGCCGGTCGGCACGCATACGAGAACGTTAGCGGAATACATGACCAAGGATGTCGTCTATTGCGGGGAGGCTTGTCGACGTGATGCCGAAGACGGTGGTCGCGGAGCCTCGGGGCGAACGTACTGCCGTCGAACCGAATGGAGTTGATGTGGCTATGGAGCGATCGACGGTCAACCCGTGGACATGGTCGGTGGAGATGGGTTACAGCCAGGGTGAGGTCGTCTCCGGGGGAACCCGAACCCTGTACTGCTCAGGGCAGGCCGCGATGAGTGGCGACGGCAAGCCTCAGCATGCCGGTGACATGGCGGCGCAGTTGGCGCTGGCCATCGACAATCTGGAGGCCGTGCTCGGCGAGGCAGGCATGTCCCTCGCGAACCTCGTCCGGCTCAACGTCTACACCACCGACGTCGACCGGCTCTTCGAACACTACGGCGTGCTGGCGGCGCGGTTGGGTGCCGCCGGGGTGGCGCCGACCACCACGATGCTCGGGGTGACCCGGCTGGCGGTTCCCGACCTGCTGGTCGAGCTGGAGGGAACCGCGGTCGCGTGAGACGACCTCGGCGCGGGCGAGGTGAGGGCGGACTTTCCACTGGTGGCTTGGTGGTCAGTCAGCTGATGGCCGGGTCGGTCCCGAGGACGGGCAGGCGGTCACCGACGGCGACGAGTTCGATGTCGGTGCGTCACCGCGCGATCCACTGCCCACGGGTCAGCCTCCTTTGTTCGCGGATGCGGCTTCCATCAGCTCCTTGAGTCGGGTCAGGTCCGCAGCGACCGTGTCGGCGTCGCGCTCGAACTCGGCGTCGCGCATCTCGGGTCGACGGCGAAGGGTGAAGATCACCTCGCTGCCTGTGCCGTCGGCGATCACGCGGACCGGGTTGTGGACGGTCTCCCCGGAGGGGAGCGTGACGTCGTGGTCGAGTACACCCAGCTCGTTGCGTGGCGCGAAGGTCACCACGACGCGTCCCATGGGGGAGGACGTCGCGACCCACGTGTCATCGATCCGCTCGATCGAAGGTCCCAGGCCGCCGGCCCACTCGGGCAGGTTGGCCGGGTCCGACGCATAGGCGTATACGTCGTCGGCCGCGCGATCGATGAAGACGCTGAGGTGACGTGACTCCCTGCCTGTGCTGATCATGATGGCGATGGTAGTGAGTCACCGTCCTCGGCCTCTTGAACGAATCGGACGCTGCGGCTCCGCCGGGAAGACCGCCAAGCGAGTACGGCAAGCTCCAAGGGCTCAGTCCCAAGATCACTGGGTTTCGACGGTTCAGGTCACCACGCCTCGATGACCGGCGCGTCGGGTTCGAGCCGCCGCCAGGACTCGCTGAGGCGCGCGAGCCGGTCCGCGGCGGCGATGCCGTGCAGGGACGCGACCTTGCCGTCGCTGACTTCGAACGCCACGGCGCCCACGACCCGGTCCTCGATCACGGCGAGGACGGCCGGGGCGCCGTTGACCCATGCGATATGCATCGCCGGCGAACCGCCGGCCAGTCGCCGTTTCGCCGGAGTGGGCTTGAAGCCGGCCCGCACGAAGGAGGCGACGCGCTCGGGCGTCCGGTACCGCAGCAGCCGCCTGGCCAGTCCGGCGCCGTCCGAGACCGCCGTCACGTCGTCGGTGAGCAGCGCCACCAGTCGTTCCGTGCGCCCTGAGGTGGCGGCGGCGAGGAACTCCTCGACGACCCGGCGGGCGGACGCGGGGTCGGCCTCGCTACCGCGGCGGCGCTCGGCGGTGACCCGGGCCCGGGCCCGGTGGACGTGCTGCTGGCTCGCGGACTCGGTGATGTCGAGGATCCCGGCGATCTCGGCGTGGCTGTACGAGAAGGCCTCACGCAGGACGTAGACGGCCCGTTCGACCGGGGAGAGGCGCTCCATGAGGGTCAGTACGGCCAAGGCCACCGATTCGCGCTGCTCGAAGGTGTCGGCCGGGCCGAGCATCGGGTCGCCCTCGAGGAGCGGCTCGGGCAGCCAGGCACCGGCCGCTCGCTCGTGCCGCGCCTGCGCCGAACGGAGCCGGTCGACGCAGAGATTGGTGACGACCTTGGTCAGCCACGCTTCCGGCACCTCCACCCGTTCATGATCCGCGGCCTGCCAGCGCAGGAACGTGTCCTGTACGGCGTCCTCGGCGTCGGCGGCCGACCCGAGCAGGCGGTACGCGAGCGAGGCCAGCCGGCCCCGGCTGGCCTCGAAACGAACGACGGCGGCACTGTCCATGCGGAACAGCCTATGCGGCGCTCCTCACACCGGACCGGTCAGGCGCGGCGACCAGGCGACGCCGGCGCTTGGGCATGCCGAAGGTCGGGTAGGCGATGCCCCAGCCGGCCCCCTTGAGCACTCCCGACTTGAGGCTCGCGGCGGTCGGGCCACCGAGATACCAGGACTTCGACCGGACGTCCTCGTCCACCATCTGGAAGATCGCGTCCCGCCGCCCGAGACTGATGTGATTGCCGTGGTACTTCAGCCCGATGGTCGGGACCTTGCCGCCCGTCAGGCGCGCGATGATCGCGGCGGTCGCCTGCATGTTGGTGAAGCCGGCCGAGGCACAGGACATCGGCAGCGGCCGGCCGTTGTCTCCGATCGCGTAGGCGCAGTCGCCGGCGGCGTAGACGTCCGGGTGAGAGACGGAGCGCATGGTGCGGTCCACCACGATCTGGCCTGTCTCGGCGACCTCCAGGCCGCTGGCGGCCGCGATGGGGTGCACGGCGAACCCGGCCGACCACACGGTCAAGTCGGCCGGGAGGGAGGTACCGCCGGCGGCGATCGCCCGTGTCGGCTCGACTGCTTCGATGCGGGTGTGCTCGTGGACGGTGATGCCGAGCCGGTCGAACGCCTGACGCAGATGACGGCGGGCCCTCGGGGAGAGCCAGGCGCCCAGCTCGCCGACGGCGGCGAGCGCGACCGAGAGGTCGGGCCGGGACTCGGCGAACTCGGTGGCGGTCTCGATGCCGGTCAGCCCCTCACCGACGACCAGCACGCTGCCGCCCTGCTCCAGGCCGGCCAGGCGCTCGCGCAGCCGCAGCGCCGAGGACCGGCCGGTCACGTCGAAGGCGTACTCGGCCGCGCCGGGGACGCCGTGGTGGGCGACGGAGCTGCCGAGCGCGTAGAGGAGCGTGTCGTAGGCGAGCTCGCCGTCCCCGTCCTCGCCGGTCACCGCGACGGTCCTGCGCTCCGGGTCGACGCCGGTGACGCGTGCCAGGCGCAGCCGCACCCCGGTGCCCGCGAACAGGTCGGCGAGTTCGCGGAACGCGACGTCCCGGCCGCTCGCGAGCTGGTGGAGCCGCATCCGCTCGACGAAGACGGGTACGGCGTTGACGACGGTGATCTCGGTGTCGGCGGGGGAGAGCCGGCGCGCCAGGTTCCCGGCGGCGAAGGCCCCGGCGTATCCGGCGCCGAGTACGACGATGCGGTGCTTCATGGCGTTGCTCCTGTTCTCGTTCGCGTGCCCCTTGAACGAGACGGCGTCCCGATTGCTGACAGGAACCGGGTGTGACGCGGGTCACTGGACCGAGACGGGTGCGGGGTGGGTGGGTGTCACCGGGCGACGGCCTGTGCCGGAGCGAGGTCGCCGCCCTCGCCGGCATGAGTGTGGAGTACTCCGCGAGGCTCGGGCACGGCGACCTGGCCGGCGTTTCCCGGGCGGCCCGCGCCCCCGCCGCCCGACGCTTCCACCCCGGCCGGGACCTCGCGGCCGACGTCGCGGTGGCCGTCCTGCGCACCGAAGCCGGCCGCGACCCCCGTGACAACGATGTGCACGACCTCGTAGGCGAGCTGTCTCCGCCCGGCAAGGGCCGGCGCAGGCGCCCAAGACACTGATGCCTGCCGGGAGATGAGCGACAAAGCGTCCTGCTATGGTGCGCCGATGTCATCGATCAAGCAGTTCCAAGTCACCTTCGACTGCGCCGAACCCGAGCGTGTCGCTCGCTTCTGGTGCGAGGTGCTGGGATACGTCGTATCGCCGCCGCCGAAGGGGTACGCCACGTGGGACGACTTCGATCGCTCGCGGCCGCGCGAGGAACAGGGTTCGTGGTTCGCGTGCGGCGATCCCTCCGGTGCGGGCCCGCGACTGTTCTTCCAGCGCGTCCCCGAGGGGAAGGTCGCCAAGAACCGGGTGCATCTCGACGTGCGGGTGGGCACCGGGCTCGTGGGTGAGGAGCGCCTCGCCGCGCTCGAAGCGGAGTGCGCACGCCTGCTCCCGCTCGGCGCGGTACGCGTGCGGCTTCTGTACGACGGCAACGACTCGTGCATCGTGATGCAGGACATCGAGGGCAACGAGTTCTGCCTCGACTGAGCACCCACCGAGTCGGTGAAGTGAGGAACCGTCTCGACCGGGCCCGACATGGTCGGCCCAAGCTTCTCGGGCGCCGTCTCTTCTCGGTCGCGGCCGGATGGCGGTCGCCGCGGGCGTACAGGCGACAGCCTCCCACGGCGACGGCGGCACGCTCCGTCGCGTGCCGCCGCTGGGCGCGGACCTGCCGGCGTGCTTCGCACGCGGGCAGGTGAGGAACCGACGGTGAGCCTCCGACCCGGATCGCTACAGCAGGTCGCGGGGCACCGTCTCGTTCCAGGTGCGCGAGAACACCCGTCGGCCACCCTCGTAGCCGTCCAGCGTGGCGTCGACGAAGAACCTGCCCTCGTCGCAGGTGAGACGGGTGTGAGTGACCACGCGTACGTCCCAGTCGTCGCGCCGGAAGCCCATGGTCCACGTGCACTCGCCGCTCACGGACGTGAAGTCGTCGGCGACGGAGGCGTAGCGTTCGTGCGCGCGCCGGCCGACGTCGAGGCCGATGTCCTCGAAGCGGACCGTGCCCCGGTCCTTCACCGTGTCCAGCTCGGAGCGGTAGCCGACCAGGTCCCGCTTCACGTCCCACCGTTCCTCCGGGGGCGTCACCGTCGTGGTGCTGATGGGCGGGGTGCCCTCGGGCTCGCCGAAGGGCGCGGCCAGGGCGTCGTCGGCCTTCTCCGGGGGCCGGACCGGAAGGGTGAGCGTGCTGGAGTGCTCGTGGACACTGAGCGTCGCCGGCTTCGGCGGCGGCCACGCGAGTGGCCAGTACGACGTGGACAGGGAGAGCCGGATGCGATGTCCGGGCGGGAAGCTCTGCGCCACCCCGTTGAGGTGGACCGTGGCGCGGTAGCGACGGCCGGGCACGAGGGGCTCGGGCTGCTCCGCGCTGTCCAGCCGGGTCAGATTGAGCAGACCGTAGGTGACCCGCGTGGCCGCTCCGTCCGGGCGGACGTCCGACAGGCGCGCGGCCACCGTGGCCACCGGTTCGTCGGCCGACAGGTCGAGGTCGAGGGTCGGCGAACCGAGGATCTCCACCCGTTCGGCGAGCGGTGCGGTCTCGAAGACGAGTGAGCCGCCGTCCTCCTCGCGCTGGTCGTAGGGCAGGTCCGGGGGAGCGTTGTAGGAGGCCCACTTGCCCGCGAACTGTCCGACGGACAACGGGGACCGGACGGTCAGGACGTCACGGCCCTCGGTTCCGCCTGTCCCGCCGGTGCGTTCGCCCGTGTCTTCGGCCCGCTCCGGAGCCGTCTCACCGTCCCGTGCGCCGGGAGGTGCGATCCGGTGCGCGGTGAGCGGGTGCGTGACCGGGTGGACGTTCGGGGACGGCCAGCGGGGCTCCGCCACCCAGCGTCCCGGCCGCTCCTCGTACGAGGTGGACGGTGGGACGCTGTCCTGCATCCACGTCCGCAACATCGGACCGTCCATGACGCCGTTGTCGACGCCCTTGAGCCAGTGGTCCCACCAGCGCACGACCTCCTGGAGGTAGCCGATGGCGGGTCCTGGCTCACCGAGGTGGGGGAACTTGTGCGACCAGGGGCCGATGAGCCCCTTCCTGGGCACGTCCAGATGGGCGAGCAGCCGGGTGACCGCGTTGGAGTACCCGTCCGCCCAGCCGCTGGAGGCGAGCACCGGACAGCGCACGTCGTCGTAGTTCTCGGCGACCGAGGCGTGCCGCCAGTAGTCGTCGCGGCGCTGGTGGCGCAGCCACTCCACGACCCAGGGCCGTGCGTGCTCCAGGCGTTCGTGCCACATGTCGCGCCAGCTGTCGCCGACCACGGCCGGGTCCGGGGGACAGGTGGCGTAGGCGAACATGGTGCCCGCCTCGGCCAGGTTGTCCGACAGCATGGCCCCGCCCATGTAGTGCATGTCGTCGGCGTGCCGGTCGTCGGTGAAGGACGCGATGACGATGGCCTTCAGACTCGGTGGGCGGCGGGCCGCGACCTGGAGGGCCGCGAACGCCCCCCAGGACAGGCCCATCATCCCCGTGCTGCCGTCGCACCAGGGCTGGTCGGCGAGCCAGGCCAGCACCTCCTCGGCGTCGCGCTGCTCGATCTCCAGGTACTCGTCGCGCAGCACCCCCTCCGACTCGCCGGTGCCCCGCAGGTCGACACGGACGCAGGCGTAGCCGTGCCCGGCGATGTACGGGTGGTGGATGGAATCGCGTTCGGCGGTGAGGTCCCGCTTGCGGTACGGGATGTACTCCAGCACCGCCGGGACCGGGTCGTTGTCCGACGACGTGGGCCGCCAGATGCGCGCCGACAGACGGACGCCGTCCGACATGGGGATGACGACGTGCTCTTCTTCCTTGGTCGTGTACGGCAGGTGGGTCACGTGACGCATGGTCGGCGCTCCTTAACCTCGCGCTCCTTCGGACGGCTCGTCGAAGGTGAGGCCCAGGGCAGCGACGCACTGGTCGTACTTCCTGCGCAGGTCCTGTTCGTCGTCGCCGCCGGTGAAGATGTGTGCGAGTTCGTAGCTGTAACTGTCCTGCTGGGAAAGGTCGGAAAGCCGCTGGCCGGGCTCGGGCAGGACTTCGATCCGTACGCCCGGTATCTCGCTCTCGATGCGGGCGATGTCCTCGGAGGAGGGCACGTGGCGCACCACTCCGTCCGTGAACCACCGGTGGTACCACTTGGCCGCCATCGCGTACGGGCCCTGCCGGTGGGGCATGCGCGGGTCGTCCCCGAGGGCGAGGGCGAGCATGGCGTGGTGGTTGGGGGCGCCGTCCACGTACTGGAACAGCTCGGCGTGCGACTGCGAGTGGCGGGGGTTGATCTCCAGCAGGCTGATGTCCTGGCTGCCGGGGTCGTAGAAGTACTCCACGCTGAACGTCGCCGAGTCGAAGCCGATCCGGCGCATCACCCGCTCCGTGACCTCGTGCAGCCGGGCGACGACCTGCGGGGGCAGCATGGAGGGGTACTGGTGGCGCAGGAAACACGGGGTGTCCGGGTAGTCGATGGAGTCCAGCGTGCCGTAGACGGTCACCTCCCCCTCGTGCACGTAACCCTCCACCGCGACCTGCACACCCGTCAGCGACTCCTCGGCGAGACACACCTGGCCTCCGACGCCGTCCATTTCCGGCGGCAGGTCGACCTTGTCGAGGATGTGCTCGAAGGGGCGGCCGATGCGGGAGATGCCCTCACGTATCTCCGCGACGGCCGCGCGGAACTCCTTCTCGTCCTTGACCCCGAAAGCGAGTTCCGACGAGTAGGACAACGCGGGCTTGAGCCACATCGGGAACCGCATGCCGTCCGGGGGGCTCGGCGGGTCCGCGTCCAGGTCGACGCGTCCGAAGCGCGGATGCCGGTCCGTCACCTTCTGCTGCTCGAGCCTGCTCCAGTACTTGTGCTCGCACTTGACCACCGACTCGAGACTGGTGGTCCGGGTGCCGTACCGTTCGCCGAGGATCGGGACGAGGGTGCTGACCGGGAAGTCCCAGTAGCCGACGATCGCGTCGATGCTTCCGTCGAAGGCGTCCAGCACCTTCTGTGCCTTCTCCACCACCGTCGGCAGCGACACCTCGCCGTCCTGCAGCTCCTCCACCGTCAACAGGCCGTGGAAGCGCAGCGAATCGGCTCCCGGTACGGCCTCGAGTGTCGGAAGATTGGCCTCGTCGAGGCCGACCACGAAAACGTTCTTGACATTGTCCTCAGACACGGCACTCCTCTCATCTCGCAAGATCGACGGGGTACCCACGCCCGGCGCGGGCAACCACCGGGCGGGACCGCTGCTCGGTCGAGCCGCGTCGAAACTCCCGCTCAGCGGCGGTGGCCGGCAGCGGCGTGCAGATGGTCGAGTGCGTTGAGAACGACGGTGCCGCGGTACCACAGCAGCCACCGGCCGACCTGGCGGCCCAGGTCGTGGAGTTGGGCCAACTGCGCGGGCGCCAACTCACCCAACGGGCTCTCGTGATGCGAGGAGATCATGCCGACCACGGTGCCGTTGGGGCCGAGCAGGGGAACGCTGTGGCAGGCGCGGCTGCCGGCCTGCAGGATCGTCTGCCGGGATTCCTCGTCGAACGCGTCGGAGGCGGCGACGTCCTTGACGGTGACCTGGCGCCCTTGTTCGGCGGCCCGCGCGCACGACGTCGTCGAGTCTTCGACGAAGGCGAAGTAGTCGGTGAAGCGCCGGTTCAGCCGGCTGTGTTCCTCCATGCGCAGCAGCCCGTTCTCCACCAGCTGGACATTGCCCATGTGCGTGTCGGTGACGTGCAGGACGCGACGCAGCGCCGCTCTGAGAACCGCGCTCTGGCTGCCGGGCCGGGTGCCGTTCGTGGGCAGGGCGGGCAGAGCCGGTGCGGCGCCGAGCGGTCGGCGTCCCACCGACCATCCGGGAGCGTCGAGGGGCGGGGCGGGCAGGTGGGCGGCGACGTCGGCGAGCGTGTGGAGTTTCACGTTGAAACGCTGAGAGGTCTGCCGCAGCAGGTCGAACGCCCCCTCCCGCGACGGAAGCCGGTATGTGCGCAGCACCAGTTCCTCGGCCCGGGCGATGCCGGCGTGCGCCAGTCGCCGGTTCCGCGCCTCGACGGCGCCGCGCTGCGGATACTCGGCCGTACCGTCCGCTGCTGCCGGAATGGGCATTTCGGTGTATTCGGTTGCCAACAGGCCTCCTGGCTCAGCAGTCACCGAGGTGACGCACATGCCGTGTTCGTGATCCGTCAGCGCACGGGTGACCGCGCGCACGTGCCTGTTGGCCCAAGCACCTCACCGACACTGTAAACATGCCGGGGCCGGGAGACGCCAGCCCTCCCGGCCCCGGGCCTTCGCGTCGGCCGCCTTGCCGTGGCGGTCCCGCCGGCACGGGCGAACGCGCCGCCACCCACCGTGTGACCGGCCGTCAGCTACGGGGAGGAAGGTTCCCGCCGCGACGGCGGGGACCGGCGGTCCCCTTGACGCCTGCCGCGCTCATGGGCCGGTGCCCCGCGCCTCTCGGGGCTGTCGACGGTCCCGTGCCCGCGCCCCGTCGAGGACGGCTGGTACGGCAGCGTGACCGCTCGGCGCTGCTCGGGACGACCGGTCGAGCGTCAACCGATCAGCCGACGGAACCACTCGTGTGTGCCATGTCGCTGCCCTCCTTCTCCGCGGCCCGTTCGGCCGTCCTGCGGCCCGCGGCGACCCGCGTTGTCACCTCATCGCCCCGCCCCTACGTGAGGGCCGGTGTACGCAGCGCGAGCATGGCGACGTCGTCGTCGTTGTCGTCGGGGCGGACCGCGTGCAGCAGGGAATCGCAGAAGCTCGACACTGGGCGATGGGCGAGGGAAGCCGCGTGCCGGCGCAGTCGGTCCAGCCCTCGGTCGATGGAGTGGTGCCGGGTCTCGACCAGTCCGTCGGTGTAGAACAGCAGCGTCGCCCGAGGCGGCAGGACGGTGACGATGTCCGGTCGCGGCCTGCCGGCTCCGCTCCCGAGCAGGATGCCGTGCGAGTCGGCGAGGTAGTGGGCCTGACCGTCATGCGTGACCAGCAGAGGCGGCGGGTGGCCGGCGTTCGTCCAGCTCAGGCGCCAGAGCTGGTCGTCGCCGAGTGCGATTCTGGCGAAGATCATGGTCACCATGGGGACCTCGGCGATGTGCATCACGGCCTCGTCGAGCTGCTTGACGACGGCACTGGGAACGGCCGTCGGCTGGGACCAGGCGAAGGCGCGCAGCATATTGCGGACCTGTGCCATGCCGGCGGCGGCGTCGAGGTCGTGTCCGACGACGTCACCGATGGCCAGGGCGTGCGTGGTGGGGGTCAGGGCGAAGGCGTCGTACCAGTCGCCGCCGACCGAGGAAGCGTGCGGGGCGGGCACGTACTTGGCGGTCATCTCGAGCCCGGGCACGGTGGGGAGCTGGGGCAGCAGATGGCGCTGCATGGTTTCGGCGACCTTGCGCTGGCGCTGGTACAGGCGCGCGTTGTCCAGCGCCAGACCCGCCCGGCGCGTCAAGTCCTCCAGCAGCGGCAGGTCGGCAGCGGTGAAGACGTCACGGCGCTGTGCGCGACCCAAGGTCAGAGCACCGAGCACGTCCCGCAGGCCGCGGATGGGTGCGATGGCGGCCGAGTGCATGCCCGTCTCGGTGAACAAGCGGTGCTGCTCGACAGCGATACCCGAGTCAGGCTCGCCCTGGTAGGTGGAGGGGCCGGCGAGCGAGGACGCGGCGCCGCGCAGAGCCCGGGAAAGGGGCATCGGGGATTCTTCCGGCACGGGCGGCATCGGACCTTGCAGGTCCTCCCGCTCGATCAGGATGCCGTCTTCGAGTTCCATCACCAGGGCACGTCTCACCTCGTCACGGTCGGTGAGCAGGTCGACCACCGCCCAGTCCGCCAGCCGGGGCACGGTCAGGGCCGCCAACCGGTGCAGTGCCTCGTCCACATCCAGCGTCGACGTGAGCTGCGTCGTCGTCTCCGCCAGGAGGGTCAGACGGTCCAGTTCCGTCAGTGGCTCGGGGGGCCCCTCGTCGTGCCGCGGCCGCTTTGCCGGCGTCGGCTCGTACAGGAGTACGAGCGCGCCCGGCTCCTTCGTATCCGGTGAGTAAGGGGTGACCAGCCAGGACAACCGGACGAGAGTGTCGTCGCCGCGGGCGAACCACCCGGCGTCGCCGTGCTTGGTGCTGCCCGTGAGGAGTGCCTCTCTCATCGGGCAGCGCGTGCGGGGCATCGTGTGCCCGTGTTCGTCCCGGTGCAGCAGGTCGTGGGAGTCCTGCCCGACGAGTTCGGCGAGGCTTCTGCCCAGCAGCCTCCGCGCCGCGCTGTTGGCCGCGACGATGAGGCCATCGTCATCGATCGCGAGGGCCGACGTCCTCATGGCGTCCAGCGTGATGACATCGGGCTGGGTGACAGACCGTGCCCGGTGCCCGGACACGGAGGAGTCGCCTCGCGATCGGTCGCCGCGCCGCAGAGGACCGTTCATGAGCGGCATGCTGTCAGGGTGTGCGGGGCTGCTGCAACAGGCCTCCGGAAGGAGGCGAGTCGCCCCGCGGCCGCTGCCCCGCAGGCCTGAGACCACTCGGGAAGGTCAAGGCGCTCGCGGTCCTGGACGAGGTCGTCGCAGAGCGCTAGCGACTTCTGGGTCCGAGGGCACGACGTCGGAGGAGGGCGGGCGGCAGGCGCCCACCGCTCTACGCCCGGCTCAGGCGTGGAGGGCCTGGCTGACGGTGGGGTAGCAGGGGATGACGGTATCCAGGCCCACGAGCTGGAGGACGCGTCGGACGGACTCCGTGGGGCCCGCCAGGCGCAGCCAGCCCTGACCGCTCTCCGCGGTCTGGTGGGCGACGATGAGGATGTTGATGCCGCTGGAGTCCATGAAGGTCACGGCCCGAAGGTCCAGCACGGTCCGTGGTGGTGCCTCGCCGCCGTCCGCTGCCAGGGCCTCGTGGAGCTGGTCGGCGGAGGTGTGGTCGATCTCGCCGTGGACGGTGAGTATCCGGATCCCGTCGGCGCGGGCGCGGTCGATCGACAGCCGGGCGCCGCCCCTGGAATCGTGAGTCTCTGCCACACTTCCCTCAACAGTGTTCGATGGTGCTTCGACCAGCACCTCCATCAGGGAAGGCTGCCCCGCACATGGTACCGGCGATGTACCCGGATGGTCCTGCGAGGTACACGCACGGCCTGGGTGGTACCCGCTGGGGTACACGGCGGTACTGAACGGGGCAAGGGTGACGGGTGACGGGCCAGATGGATGCAGAGGATCAGGATGAGTGCCGCGACAGCCAGGACACCGGTGCGATAGAAACGGTACTGGCTTGGGACGGTGACGGGTCTTGTCTGGCGCAGGCCCGGCGCCTGGCCGCCGACTTTCTCACCCAGACCCAGGGCGGTCACGCTCTGCCCGTACCGGTTCGGACGATCGATCTGACGCAGCTGGTGGTGAGCGAGCTGGTCACCAACGCCTGCAAGTACGCGCCCGGCCCCGTCCGGCTGCGGCTGCGCCTCACCGAGACAGCGGTGGAGGTCGCCGTGTGGGACACCCACCCCACGCTGCCGTCCGCGCGGGCCGCTGACCCGCAGCGGGTGGGTCAGCACGGCCTGGAGATCGTCAAGGCGGTCGCCCACCTCACCATGCGGTCCGAGCCGGTCGGTAAGCGGATCACCGCCCGCATCGGCTTGCGGTCCTTCCCGGAACACACCGCACCCGCATAGGCGCCGCGGCGGGCAGTCGCGCGACCGTCATGTGCCCCGGCCGACACGGCGCCGGCAAGGCCGGG
Organism: Streptomyces sp. NPDC096048; assembly: GCF_044763415.1. Lineage (NCBI taxonomy): Bacteria > Bacillati > Actinomycetota > Actinomycetes > Kitasatosporales > Streptomycetaceae > Streptomyces > Streptomyces sp. NPDC096048. Next base: position 332,166 of record NZ_JBIWGG010000010.1, on the reverse strand, counting down.
CGGGCCGTCGGCGTCCGGCGCCCGAGCGGTGCGGGCCGGTCCGCCGCCGACGGCGACTCGCTTGGATCGCCTCCGCGAGGCCCGGGGCGGCCACCATGTTCCGGAGGATCAGCAGGTGCTTGCCGGTCGGTGTCGCCGCGGCGGCCAGTGACGCACGTCTGTCCGGCGTCGCGCACGTTCGGCACCACGATCACGCACGTCCGTACGGCGCCCCTACGGGGTCGCGCGGCGGGCGGACCGGCGGCGCAGCCACAGAGGGAGGGCGTACCAGGACAGCGCGAACCAGAGCATCACGCCGGTGACGAGAAGCTTCGCCATGAGGCCTGGCACGACGACGTGCAGGATCAGGAGCAGGGTGCAGCCGATGGTCACGGCCATCAGCAGCATGCCGCACATCATGAGCCGGTGCGCCACCTCCATCACCTCGTTCTTCATCCGCTGCCCCGACAGGAAGCGGTGGATGGAGACCGGGGCGATCAGGCAGGCGGTGGCCGTGGCACCCGATATCACGGTGATGACGTAGACGGCGTGGTCGAACGTGCTCAGGTCGTGGAAGAGAGGCGTGAACGCGACACTGAGCAGGAAGCCGAAGAGGATCTGCACTCCCGTCTGGGCGACGCGCGTCTCCTGCAGGATCTCGTTCCACTGGCGGTTGAGGCGCTCGCGCGGGGTTTCCGGAGTCTCGTCCGGGGACGATGCGCTCCGGTCGTCGCACGCTCCGCATTCGCCGGTCGCCGCCGCGGCCAGACCCGCCTGCTCCGTCGTCGTACTCATCTCTCTCCTCCCGTTGCTGACCGTTCATGTGCCCCTTGGAAACGACCGCACGCCGAGACTTGCGATGACGGCCCTGTCCGGGCAGCTGTGACCGGCCGGCCTGTCACCCGATACACGAGATGGCGGCCTATACACGGGATGTCGGCCGTTCCGGCGGCGAAGTGCGCCACTCGCGCCGTTCGATCAGGAAATCCGGGGTATTCGGGTGCTCACACAGTCGACCCGGCGCTTCCGGCGATGTGGCTGCCGCCGTTCGACAAGTGTGGCCATGGGTCAGCAAGGTGAGGGAGCAGAGGTGCGCAGGGCGAGAACCGGGAACGTTCCGGTGGGCGGGCGCGGCGAGTGGTGCGCCGACCACCGGGGGCGCGGTGGCGGAGAGCCGGTGCCGCGCCGTGGGAATCACGCGGAGCGGGGGCTGGAGTCGGCGTCATGGTGTATTTGACTCGCCGCGGTGTCGCAGAAGGCTTCCAGGCCCGTCAGCAGCGCGGTCCGTTTCGCCGCGGGCATCCGGTCCAGCACCGCACGCAGTTCATGTTCTCTGCGTATCCGCAGGTCGTCGAGGAAGGCGCGGCCCCGTCGGCTGAGGTACAGACGCACTTCGCGCCGGCTGGTCGCGCTGACCACGCGCTCGACGAGACCGGCGGCTTGCAGCCGGTCGCACAGCCGGCTGGTCGACGGCGGCGTGGAGGCGAGGGAGTCGGCGAGAGTGCGGAGGTTGATGCCCTCCTGGTGTTCGAGGACGAACAGTACGCGCAACTGCGAGGCGGAAGCGGGCGCGGTCGACGCACGGCCCCAGAGGACTTCCAGCAGCTCCGCTGCCGTGGAGGTCACACGAGCGACCTCGTCGGGCCGGGGGCGGGGGCGGGAAGCCGTCACTGTCACACTCTCGCAGGCGCTGGGGCACGTCCCAGCGTACTAGGTCCGGGTCGCCGGATACAGAAGTCTCCCGCGATCGGTGCGGGCCGTCGAACGGCCCAGGTGTTGAGCGAGGCCCCGTCCGGGCCCGGCAAGAGACAGGTGTTTTCTTCCTCGTGAACAGATTCGTGGCCGCTGAGCGCGCCCTGCGAACGGCGGCACCCCATGAGCTGCTCGACGCCGTCCGGCGGGTCCTGACCGAGCAGTACGCGGCAGTGTCCGTCGAGTTGTTCCTGGCCGACTACGGCCTGACCGTGCTGCAGCCGGTGTCCGTACTGCCGCACACCATGGAACCGATATCGGTGCACAACAGCGCCGCCGGCCGTGCCTTCGGCTCCCAGGAGCCCTATGCGGAATCGGTCCGTGACGACCTGGCGCGTCTGCACCTGCCGGTCACGGTGCGCGGTGACCGTCTCGGTGTGCTGTCGGTGACGCTGCCCGACGGTGAACAGGCACAGGGCAGTCTGGCCGAGCTGTCCGATGTGGCCCAAGTGCTGGCACACGAGGTCGTCGTCGCGGAACGGGACACGGACGTGTATATGCAGGCGCGGCGCAAGAACCGACTGACGCTGGCCGCGGAGATGCAGTGGCAGCTCCTTCCCGGCCGCTCCTGCGCCCGGCCGGAGTACGAGCTGGGTGCCCAACTCGAACCCGCCTACGCCATTTTCGGTGACAACTTCGACTGGTCCGCCACAGCGGACCACTTGATGCTCTATGTCACCAACGGGATGGGTGAGGGCATCGAAGCCTCCCTGCTGACGAATCTGGCTATCAGCGCCCTGCGCAACGCCCGGCGGGCCGGACTCTCCCTGGCCGACCAGGCGGCTCTCGCCGACCAGGCGGTATATGCCCACTACCGCGGCAGCAGCTATCTGTCGGTACTGATGCTCGACTTCGAGCTGGCCACCGGACGGGTGTCCGTGGTGGACGCCGGCTCACCGCGGATGCTGCGACTGCGTGACGGCGCGGTCGAACGCGTCGAACTGGAGGCACAGCTGCCGCTGGGCATGTTCGACGAGACCGACTACGGGTCCCAGGAGCTGTGTGCCGAGCCCGGTGACCGGTTGGTCTTCGTCAGCGACGGGGTCTACGGAGTCTCCTCGCCCGAGGGAGAGGCGTACGGCGACGCGGCACTGGTCCGGGCGATCCAGGCCACCCGCCTGCTGCCCGCCGCGGAGGTCCCGCGCGCCATTCTGCGGGAACTGACCGGCCACCGCGGTCAGTCCGCGTCGGACGACGACGCCCTGGTCGTCTGCCTGGACTGGTTGGGACGCTGAACGGCAGGACGGCGGGCGACCGCTCTGCCGGCCGACATCAGGGGTTGGCCGGACCGTCCTGCCGGCAGAGTGTGGACAGGATGTGAATCTTCGAACCGTTTCGCGGGCGCGCCAAGAGCCACAACCCCTTGGAGGCAGGGGTCCTGGCCCAGCGCTCGGCCGATCGAGGGGGTTGCTGGAGCATGCGGTGGTTGCACGATGCCACCGCACTGCGGGACTGTTGTCGTCAGGCATCTGTTTTCTTCGCTGAGTGAGGTGAGGGTCCACGCGTAGGGGCCCGTTGCATGACTTCTTCCCCGGCCCGCCCCCGCACCGGTGCTGCCAGCACGGCGAGTGCCGCCACCACCCCCTGTCCGGTGGTGGTCATAGGCGTGGAGGGGCACGTCGTGGAACTCAACGACGCCGCCTCAGGCCTCCTGCCGGCCGCCCGTTCCGGCCGACGGTTGCGATCCCCGTCGTGGCTTGCCGCCGCCGGCGGGACCACTCATCCCGTCTCCCTGGAGGGCGCGGTGGGCGACCGGTTCTTCTCCGCGCATCCGTCTGTCCTGGAGGGCGGCAGGACGGCGTGGTTGCTGGTGGACGAGACCGAGCGTCAGTCGCTTCTGGAGGAACTGGAAGTGGAACGCGGGCGCACGCGTTTTCTCAACGAGGCCTCCACCGCGCTGTCGGCGTCGTTGAACGTGGACCGGTGCATGGAGGTCACCGCGCGCCTGGCCACCGTGCATCTCGCGGATGCCGCGCTGGTCATCGCGCCCACCGCGAGAGGCAAGCTGCCGGTGGTCGGCTGCGACCACCGGGGTGAGATCTCACGTAGTGCCGTCGCCGAATCCCCGGAGAGCATGCCGGGCCTCAGCGAGGCCCTGCGGGGCTTCCCGCCGGTGCCGTCGAAGTGGATAGACCCAGCCGCGGCCCCGCGGTGGCTCGTACCCGAGGGGTTCGGGGCGGTCGGCTCACTGGCGGTCACACCACTCCCGGGTCACGGAGTGTCCGCGGGTGCGCTGATTCTGCTGCGCCGGGTGCAGAAGGCCGCCTTCACCGACGGGGAGGAGGTGCTGGCCGGGCTCTTCGCCGCCCGGGCCGGCGCGGCGATGTCGGCTGCCCGGCTCTACGCGGAACAGAACACGATCTCCGACACGCTCATGCGTGAACTCCTGCCGCCCACCCTGCGGCACGTGGGCGGAGTGGACTTCGCGGGCGGGTACCGGCCGAGCCAGGACAGCGAACGCGTCGGTGGTGACTTCTACGACGTTCATCCGCCCGGCGAGGATTCCCCCGAGACCCTCGCCGTGCTCGGGGACGTGGCAGGCAAAGGGCTCGAAGCCGCAGTGCTCACCGGCAAGATCCGTAACACGCTGCACGCCCTGCTCCCCATGGCCGACGACCACGGCAGGATGCTGCGGTTGCTGAACAACGCCATGCGCACCAGCCACCACACCCGCTTCGCGACCCTCGTGCTGGCCTCCGTCCGCCGCGAGGAACGCCACGTGGCGCTGAGGCTGACCTCGGCCGGTCATCCCACACCGCTGATCGTGCGCCGCGACGGGACCGTGGAGGAGGCCGACACCAATGGAACCCTGATCGGAGTCCTGCCCGCCATCACCACCCGTACCGCACACGTCAGGCTCGCGCCGGGGGACACGTGTCTCCTGTTCACCGACGGTGTCACCGAGGCCAGGGGCGGCCCCATGGGTGACGCCCTGTTCGGGGAGGAGCGCCTCCACCGCGCGGTAGCCGAGTGTGCCGGCATGCCGGCGCAGGCCGTCGTCGAGCGGATTCAGATGGTCACCTCGCAGTGGCTCGGTGGCCGGCGCCACGACGACATCGCCGTCATGGCCATCACCGCCCCACGCGGCAGCCACCTCAGTGCCGTGGACGGGACGACCCGGGGCAGGTATACGGCATGAGCACCCGTACCACCGACCTCGACGCCGGAGCCGGCGGCCCCGGCGCGACCGCCCGCCGCACCACGCTGCTCGGGGACGTGCGGACGGCACGGTGGGCTGACAGACTCTGGACCGCCGTCCAGGCGGGAGACGAGTACTCGGCCCTCGACCTCATCGACAACGCACTCGACGACGGACTCGAACCCGAGGCGGTGCTGCTGGACGTCGTCGGGGCCGTACAGCGCAGAGTCGGCACGGAGTGGGCCGCGAACCGCATGAGCGTGGCCGGCGAGCACGTCGCCACCGCCATCAACGACCGCGTCATCTCCTCCCTGCCCATCCGCCGCCCCGCCGCTCCGCGCGGTCGGATCGCGGTCGCCTGTGTGGACCAGGAGTGGCACGCGCTGCCGGCTCGCCTGTTGGCGGAAACCCTGCGGCTACGGGGCTGGCACGTCGACTATCTCGGCGCGCAGGTCCCCACGCCCCACCTGATCGGACACATCCACCGCACCGGGCCGGACGCGGTGTGCCTGTCCAGTTCCCTGCCCACCCGTCTGCCGCTGGCCCACGGTGCGATCACCGCCGTCCAGGCCGTCGGCACATCCGTCATGACCGGCGGCCTCGCCTTCGGCGCCGACGGTCGCTACGCCCGCCTGCTGGGCGCCGACGCCTGGGCACCCGACGCACGCACGGCAGCCGACAGACTCGCCGCCGGTCCCCTGCCGCAGCCGTCGCCCGCCCACCAGACGATCGACGACCTGCCACATCTGGGCGACCAGGAGTACACCATGGTCGCCGGGTCCTCCGCCCGCCTGGTCCGCGACACCTTCCACCGCCTGGAACAGCGCTACCCGACGATGAAGGGCTACGACGACGAACAGCGGGAACGCACCGCCGAGGACATCGCCCACATCGTCGACTTCCTGACCGCGGCCCTGTACGTCGACGCCTCCGAGATCTTTACCGAATTCCTCACCTGGACCGCCGACGTCCTCACCGCCCGAGGAGTGCCCGCGCGGTCTCTCGTGCCCGGCCTGGATCTGCTGGAGGAGCAACTGCGGGACTTTCCGCGCGCCCGTGCTCTCATCGGAACCGGACGCGACGTGCTGACCGACAGCCCCCGACCCCGACACGCTGGATGAACACCGTGACCACCTCTCCGGACGCAGATCCCACGGCGGCTTCGCCGTCCGCCGGCCCGCACACCGTGCGCCTGGCCCTCACCGGCGACCTGGACTACGACACCTGCGGCGAACTGCTCCAGGAAGTGCGGCTGGTCCTGGGCGGACGCGAGGACGTCGAACACCTGCGTCTGGATTGCCGAGACCTCGAGGTGGTGGATTCCATGGGGTTGTCGACGCTCCTTCAGATCCATCGTTCCGCCTGCCAGGACGGCATCGGCTTCCACCTGGACAACATAGGCCCGTCGTTGAAGCGCCTGCTCGAGATCACGGGCACCGGCGAGTACCTGCTCGACTCGCAGGGCGGCGCGACAGCGCCGAACGATGGACGACACCCCTGAGTCCCGGGAAAGCCACTACCACGCGAACTCGTCGATCGCTCCGCCGTAGCGCTCCGGCGACAGCACACACGCCTGGTACTCGTCCAGGTGACCCGACCGTCGGATCGACGTCGTCGGATTCCAGAATCCCGTATCCGTCGGCGTCGGACAGCATCGACGGAAGCTTCCGGCGACGGCTCGCCGGTGCCGACGTCGCGATCGAGCATGCGCGTCGGGGAGGGCGGCTCGGGCACGGAATGAGACGGGGGACCGAAGGGTGTGCGGAGCATGGCGTAGACCTCTCGACGCGGGGCACCTGATGTTCTGCTTGACGTCCCCGGTGTCGAACGGCGGGCTGTCGAGCGAATTGGAGACAGACGGGCCATTCCCGTGCGGCGCGGTCGGCCGTCCATCGGGAAGGGCTTGCGAGGGGAGAGGCATCACCATGATCCTTCCGGCGGAGCAGGAACTGCGCGCGGCGCTGGCCCGGTTCGCTCAGGCGCGCATCGAACACGATGTGCGTCCGACCGGCTGCACCAGCAGGACGCTCGAGGACGCCACGTACACGCTGTGCGTGATGACCGGGGCCCGTACCGCCGAGCAGGCACTGCTCACAGCGGACACCCTGCTCGAGCGGTACGCGGACCGTACGGGTGTCTCCCGCGAGGACGAGACACTGGCCGCGTAGGCGTCGGTCGGCCGCGATGAGCCCTCTGGCGGCTGCCGGCGTCGTGGGCCACGCGGCCCCGCACGGATGCGGACACAACGGTGAGCGCGGCGACCGGAAATATCGCGTCACGCACCCGGCCCGAACCGTCAGGGCGTCTTCGGCCGCCGCGGTGCTTCCGCGGCGGTCGGCGTACTGTTCGGTGGCCGACCGCGACGCCGTCACGGGTCTTCCCCGCGTCGCCCTGGCCACCCCGACGACGCCGGGAAAGGGTGCCCGCTCAGTCGTTGGGACAGCTGCCACAGCCGCGCGACGCAACGGTCGTCATGCGCCCGCCGTGCGGCCCGCACGTGCACCGGGGAACCGGACCATTCCCAGCGGCCGCCCGGGCCGAAGAATTCCCCGCCGGTGACGTGGGGGTCGCTCGCGGCTCTCAGGAGTGGCCAGGCCGCCTGATCCGGACTGTGCCATCGTGCCTGCATCCACTCCAGCAGCCGCGCCTCACACCGGCGGCCGTCTGCGTGCAGGGCCCGGGAGCCCAAAGTCGTGTCGACCAGGCCGGGATGGGCGCTGACCGCGCGCAGCGGCAGCTCGCGGGTCTGCGCCCACCGCGTGAGTCCGCGAGTGAACAGCAGGTTCGCCAGCTTCGAGTCGAAGTAGGCCGGCCACCGGTAGTAGCGCCGGGGCGCGTGTGGACGGGCGGCACGGCATCGACCCAGCCAATGGAGCACGGAAGAGACGGTCACCACCCGGGGCCGGGGCGCGCTCAGCAGGGCGGGCAGCAGATGGCCGGTCAGGGCGAAATGACCGAGGTGATTCACGGCGAAGTGCATCTCGAAGCCGGCCGGTGAACGGGTGTGCGGCAGCGCGGCCACTCCGGCGTTGTTGACCAGCAGGTCCAGCCGTCCGCCCACGAGCCGCGTGATCCGCTCAGCGGCCCCGCGAACCTGGTCCAGCCGGGCCAGGTCGCACACGACGCTCTCCACCTGGGCTCTCACGAGGCGGCGCCGCATCGCGTCGGCCGACGCGGTCCCCAGCGAGGAGGAGGGACAGAGAATGATCACGTGCGCCCCGCGGCGGGCCAGGTGTTCGGCTGCCGCGGCGCCGATGCCGCGGGACGAACCCGTGACCACTGCCACCTGTCCGGAGAGGTCCGGTAGCTGAGCGGGAGTCCACGAGCCACGCCCCGCCCGCCAGCGCCGCCACGGACCGGGCGGGCACGCGCCATCTCGTCCTGTCACGCCGACGTGCACCTCTTCGCTGTCGCCCACGCCAAGTGCAACGACCGTCCGCCCCGGCAAGGAACGGCTCCCGCTCACCGGTCGAGGAACGATCCGAGTCCCACGGGCTGGCTCTGCCCCCGCACGGGCGCCGGGCCGCCTGATCACACGGTGCCGTGCCGTGTGCGCCTTGAGTCGGCTCGCGGGTGCGGGGTGGCTGGTGAAGGGGTGGTGACGGAACGGCCGTAGTGCCGGGTGCGTAGGCAGAAGATGAGCACGGCGAGAAGGCCGGTGGCTGCGAACCAGGGGAGCGCCCGGGCCGCGCAGGTGAGGGCGCTCGCGTGCGTGAAGGAGGCGGCCAGGGCTGACTGCGCGGGCCCGTACAGCGGCAGGACACCGAGCCATGCCTGGTCCCCGGCCGGGTTGGAGACCGGGCTTTGCATGCCGACATCGATCAGCGTGGCCATCACCACGACGAAGAATCCCTCCAGTTCGCCCCGCAGCAGGTATCCGGTCATGACGCCCAGCCCTCCGTAGGCCAGGATCGCGGCCGCGACGGCGGCGGCGACCGTACCGGGCTGGGTCAGCGGCCAGGACATCCACAGCAGACCGGTGGTGTAGCAGGTGAGCAGTACCGTGACGACGAGGAGCGCGACGAACCTGGCGGTCAGCAGCTGCAGTCGGGGATAGCCGGCCAGCACCAGGCGCAGGTCGATGTCCCGGGCGCTGAAGGTGGCCATGAACATCATGAAACCGGCGATCACAGTGACGGCGTGCAGAGCACTGGAGACCTGGATGGCGCGGTTCATCGTGGCGGTGATCTCGATGCCCAGTGTGCTGCTGAAGGTGATGTCCTTGTCCAGGGCCGTCCCGCGGACCAGGTAGATCCAGGTCGGGATGAAGAAGGCGATCATGCCCATGGCGAGGCGGTTGCGCAGGTGCCCGGTCAGCGTGAACCCGAGAGCCACCGTGAAGGCGGTCCACTGATGTCTCATCGTGACGTTTCCTCCTGATGCAGGCGGCCGTCGCGCAGATGGTGGACGGTGTCGAAGTGCCGCAGATCGTGCAGCAGATGCGATACCACCACCACCGAACGCCCGCGGCTGCGCAGCCGGTCCGCCAACTGCCAGAAGCGCTGGTGCGTGTCCCAGTCGAAGCCCTGGTAGGGCTCGTCGAGCACCAGGAGCGGCGGATCGTGCATCAGTGCCAGGGTCAGGTTGAGCTTCTGCCGGGTCCCGCCGCTGAGTTCACTCGCTCGGGTTCGCCGTTCCGTGCCGAAGCCGAGCAGGTCCACCAGCTCCCAGGCCGTGTCCAACCGGGGCAGCCGGTAGGCGACCTGGAACAGCCGCAGATGCTGGGCAACGGTGAGGGTGTCGTTGACCACGGCCCGCTGTGGGCAGTAGCCCAGCGCGCTGAAACGCCGCACGGCGCCCCGATCCGGCACGAGCTGCCCCACCGCGATACCCAGGAGCGTGCTCTTGCCCGCGCCGTTCTCGCCCACCACCCCGGCGAGCATGCCGGCCGACACGGAGAAGTCGGCGCCGCGCAGCACTGTCCGTCTGCCGTACGACTTGTACACGGCTGTCAGCTGCAACCGCACGTCCGATGTCATCGCTCCCCATCTCCCGCCGCCCACCGCACGAGGCACGTTCGCTCAAGCCAACGGGAGAGGCGGCGTACGGACACGCGTGGTCGGCGCATGCGACGGACAGTCACCGGCCCGGCCGGCCCGTGGCCGCATCCGCCGGGTGACTCGACGCCCGGGCGCCCTGCCGCGGACTCGTACAGGGCGGACCGAACTCGCGGCCCCCGGACGTGCACTTCGGAAGGGTTGTCTCGTTCACCCCTCGTGGCGATGATCATCCTGAGCACCGACCGAACCGGACTGGCGCGGTCCCTGAGTCGGTACTTCTCTCCTCCTGTCCTGCCGGTGATTGCCGGCAGCGCGGTGAGCTGGCACAACACCTGGCCCCGCTACGACGGCCTGCTGTGGGGCCTGTGCGGCAGCGGCTCCTGGGCGCTGCTGTGTGTGGCTGTGACCTTCGCAGGCACCCGCCTGGGGTGGTGGCACGCCCATGTCCCGTCCCGGCGCAGACCTCGACTGGCCCTGCTGAGCGTGAGTGTCGTCGCCGCGGCGGCGGTATGGCTGCTCTGCGAACGACTGGGGGCTCCGGCCTCGTTGCTGGGGCTGGGGAGCACCGCGCCGTGGCTGGCCGCCCTCCTGCTCGCCTGCACCTGGGTGAGCAACGTCTCCCTGCACACGAGCGCGGCGACCGCGAGCGTCACGCTCCACGCCCTGGAGCTGGGCCCGGCATGGACCCTGCTGTACCCGCTCGCCGGGGCGGTCGGCTGGTCCCGCCTGCATCTGCGGGCCCACACCCCCAGGCAAGTGCTCGCGGGCGCCGTACTGGGAACGGTATGCGTCGCGCTGATCTCTTCCAGCCGTTGACTGTGCCGGGCGGTCGGTGGCCGACAACCGAGACGTCGGGAACCGACCGGATAGGGACCGGGCGGGTCGGACGGGTCGGGCGTGGTCGGCTCCGGTGCCGGGCGTGCCCCCTTCCGCCGAAGCCGTACGTCAGTCCTTGCCGACGACGACCACCTGGTCCTCGACCGCCCAGCGGCGCCGCTCACCCTTGGGCGGATTGATCCGCACGCCGTAGCCGGGACTCGTGGACGCGTCGTCGTGGCTTCGGTAACCGATGGCGCATTCACCGCGATCGCGTGCCGCCGCCACGACTGTGGCGAAGGCCGTCTCACTCCCCGGCAGCACGTAGTCGGTGGCCGGTCGCAGGCGCACCCCGCTGCCCTCGGCGGAGAACAGTTTCTCGAACACCGCGGCCAGGTGCCGGTTCTGGGAGATCTGCGCCAGGAGCAGGCCGATGAGCTTGCCGCTGATGATCACGTCGGCTCCGGGGCTGAGGGGGGCCAGCGCCCGGTTTCGGTCGTCGATCAGTTCGGTGATGACCGGCAGTTCGCGTCCGGTGGCTTCTTCCAGCCGGCGCAGAAGCAGGAGGGTGACGAGTGTGCGGTTGTCGGGATCATCGGGCGGTTGTCCGGGAAGCGGATCCCGACCGAGCACGATCACACTGTCGTAGGAGTGAACGTCCAGACGCCGCAGGGTCTCGGGGCGGGTGACGTCTCCGTGGTGCAGTGTCAGGCTCAGGTCCGTCCCGCTGTGGGCGTCGACCTCGCTCACCTGCCGGAATGTCGCCTCCCCCCGGTCCGCCACCACGACGACGGTTGATCCGGGCCGGGCGCGGCGGTGCAACTGGTCGACCATGAGCGGCGCCCTGCGATTCCAGCCCAGCAGGAGAATCCGCTCCGCTCGGGCGGGTGCCGAAGGGCCGGAGGCCATCGACGACTTCTCGACCAGATCCGCGCAGTCGTCCAGCCAGACCGTGTCGTCGTCGCGGGAGATGACGACGAGCAGGTCGTCCGGAGCGATGGGCGTGTCCGGCGGCGGGTTCAGCAGCGGAGTGCCACCTCGCATCAGCCCGACGACGCTCGACATCGAGTAGGACAGCAGCGCGTCGGCGAACCGGCGTCCGGTCAAGGCCGGTTCGCTGGTCAGGTAGAACTCGTCGCCGGCGAAGTCGAGAAGTTCCTGGTGGACGAGGGAGGTCCCGGGGCGGCGAGCGGCCTGGACGAGCAGCCGGGCGGTTACGGTGTCGCTCTCCAGCACGATGCCACCAGGGCCGGCGGCGAGAGAGGCGGCCAGGCGGTACCGGTCGTCCCGGACTGCGGCGACGACGGGCGGCCGGTCTCCCTCCCCGGCCAGCGCGGCCCTGAGCGCCAACAGCGTCTTCACCACCTCGGCGTCGGCGTCGGGCTCGTCATGGGGCAGGATCAGCACGACACCGGCCGTGGCCGGGCTGGTCAGGGGGAGCACGGCCGGGTCGGTGGTGGGGCCGCTGCGACAGATCAGCCGCGTACGGCCGAAAGAGCCCACCTTCGTGCTCAAGGCCTCTTCCATGACGGTCTTGTCCCGGTCGGCCAGCACCACAACCGCCGCGCGTCGCTGGTTGGCGTTGGCGGCCACCAGCTCGCTCACCACCGTGAAGACCTGTTCCGACCACCCCAGGACCACCGCGTGCCCCTGCTCGAGCACGGTGGAGCGGCCCCGCCGCAACGCGGTGAGCCGCTCCGTGAGCGCCGTCGTGATCAGGCCGACCAGCGTGGAGACGTACAGCAGAGTGACCAGTGCGAGCAGGACCGACATCGTCGCCTGCAGCGGCGTGCCCGTCGCACCGCCCAGCCGCAGTGTCTCCCCGGTGAGGCGCCACACCTCCGACAGCCGGCCCGCCAGGGTCGCCGGGACATCAGGGTCGGTCCACACCAGCACCGCACTGGCCGGCACGACAACGGCCAGGCACAGCAGGGCCATCCAGCCGACGAGAGCGGCGGCACCGCGGGTCAGCGTGCTGTCGAACCAGTAACGGGCTCTGTCACCGAACGGAGTGCGCCGCTGCGCCACCCTTCCCCCTCCATCGCCTCGCGCTCTCGCGAAGCCGCGTCCGCACCGCAGGGCGATGCACCGCGCAGGCCCGCGGAGAGCACGGATGTGGACACGCATGTCGCAGTGTGTGGGACCGATCTTCGCGGCGTTCGGAGTTCGATCAACGTTCATCCCTTCGGGGACACCGAGCCGTTCACGGCGGCGGACCTGCGGTGACGTCAGGACCGGCGCGCCCTTCGCTCCTTCGAGTCAACGGCTGAGCGAAGGGCGGGCACCCGACCGCTGACGCCGGTACAAAGACCGCCATGACTGAAGATCACACGGCGGTGCGTTCCGATGGCGGTCTGACGCGGAGGAGCTTCGCGACGGTGGCCGGCGCGGCCACGGTGGCCACCGCCCTCACCGGCGGTGTCGCCACGGCGCTGCCCGCACCGGCCGCTCCGAGCGACAGCCGCGACACCGACTCCGAGCGGTGTCTCACCGTCGCTCGCGCACTGCTGGTACTGGACTCCGACGACCGTCCCCTCGTGCCGGGTTACCGACGCGTCCTGCGGAAGGGCCTGCCGGCTCAGCGACGGACACGACCCAAGAACGTCCTGGTCATCGGTGCCGGGCCGGCCGGTCTGGTCACCGCCTGGCTGCTGAAGAGGGCTGGTCACCGTGTGACGGTGCTGGAGGCCAACGGCAACCGGGCGGGCGGACGCGTCAAGACCTTCCGCGGCGGCGGCCACGAGCGCGCCGAGCAGCCTTTCGCCGATCCCCGCCAGTACGCCGAGGCGGGTGCCATGCGCATCCCGGGCAGCCATCCTCTGGTGATGGAGCTGATCGACCAGTTCGGCCTGAAGAAGCGGCGCTTCCACTACGTCGACGTCGACAGTGAGGGACGTCCCGCCAACCGCACCTGGATCCACGTCAACGGCATCCGCGTGCGGCGCGCCGAGTACGCCCGCGCGCCCCGGCGCGTGAACCGGTCGTTCGGCGTTCCCAAGGCCCACTGGGACACCCCTGCCGCCGCCATCCTGAGCTCCGCGCTGGACCCGGTGCGCGACGAGTTCAGTTACGTCGACCGCGACGGCAAACGGGTCGACAAGGCGCTCCCGGAGCGGCTGAAGGGCTGGGCACGCGTGGTGGAGCGGTTCGGTGACTGGTCGATGTTCCGCTTCCTCACCGAGCACGCCGACCTCGACGAACGGACCATCGACCTGATCGGCACCCTGGAGAACCTCACCTCACGCCTGCCGCTGTCCTTCATCCACAGCTTCATCGGTTCCTCCCTCATCAGTCCCGACACGCCCTTCTACGAACTGGAGGGCGGCACGGCCGTACTGCCGGACGCGCTGCTGGAACGCGTACGCGAGGAGGTGCGCTTCGACCGCCGGGTCACGCGTATCCAGTACCACCACCCCGACCGCCCCGCCCCGGATGCCGAGCATGTCCGGAGCAAGGGCCCGCACGTGTGGGTGGACACCGTGTCAGAGGGCCGCGACGGCCCCGTCGTGCGGGAACAGTTCACCGCGGACGTCGCCGTGGTCACGGTGCCGTTCTCCGGGCTGCGCCACGTACAGATCGACCCGCCCATGTCGTACCGGAAGCGCCGGGCGGTCTGCGAACTGCACTACGACTGCGCGACCAAGGTGCTGCTGGAGTTCAGCCGCCGCTGGTGGGAGTTCGACGAGGCCGACTGGAAGCGGGAGCTGCGCGCCATCGACCCGGGTCTGTACGACGCCTACCGCACCGGCCGGGCCGCCGCGGACGGCAGCCTGCTCGGGGCGCATCCCTCCGTGCCCGACGGGCACATCACAGCGGGTCAGCGCACCCACTACGCCGCCAACCGCGCGGTCGCCCGGGATCAGCCGGAGGCAGCCGACGTCGTGGGGGGCGGCTCGGTCTCGGACAACGCCAACCGGTTCATGTTCAACCCCTCCCATCCGGTCGCGGGCAGCGCGGGGGGTGTGATCCTGGCCAGCTACAGCTGGGCGGACGACGCGCTGCGATGGGACTCCCTGGACGACGAGGCGCGGTACCCGCACGCTCTGTGCGGCCTCCAGCAGGTCTACGGCCAGCGCATCGAGGTCTTCTACACCGGCGCGGGCCGCACGCAGAGCTGGCTGCGCGACCCCTACGCCTACGGGGAGGCGTCCGTTCTCCTGCCCGGTCAGCACACGGAGCTGCTGCCCTCCATCCCCGCGGCCGAAGGGCCGTTGCACTTCGCCGGAGACCACACGTCCGTCAAACCGGCGTGGATCGAGGGAGCGGTGGAGTCCGCCGTGCGCACCGCTCTGGAGATCCACACCGAGTGAGCCGACCCGGCCCCAGCGGAGCCGGCTGCTCGACGACGAGCCGAGACGTCGCCGGTCAACATGGGTTGCGCGGCGACTCCGTCATCTCACATGGAGCGCGCTCCCCCGAGGGGGAGCAGCCGATGGCCGCCGACGACACACCTGGTTCGCCCCGGCGGTCCCACGGGCGAGCCGGGGCTCAGTAGTTGCGCCACTCGTCCAGGACGTATTCGAGGACCGCGGGGTCCATCAGGGTGCTCGGCCGTACGTCGGTACGGCGGCGGTCGACGGGGAACACGGCCGCCGCCCTGAGTACCGCGTCATCCAGGTACCGCAGCTTCGGGACATCCGTGGCGAGCCGCAGCGGCGGGGATTCGGTGCCGTGGGCGGCGAGCACGAACCCCCAGTTGCCGAAGCTCGGCACGTCGGCCTGGAACTGCGTCGTCGCGTAGCCCGCCGTCTCGATCGTCTTCGCGATCGACCAGTACGTCTTCGGGGCGAAGAACGGCGACCCGCTCTGCACCATCAACCTGCCGTCCGGGGCGAGGACGTGGCCGAGCAGATGGTAGAACTCCACCGAGTACAGCTTGGCGAGCGACGCCGAGTCCGGGTCGGGAAAGTCGATGATCACCGCGTCGTACTTCTGCCGGGCCTCGCGAAGCCAGTTGAAGGCGTCGGCGTTGACGACGTCGACCCGCGGGTCGTCCAGCGCGCCGCGGTTGAGCGAGCGCAGCGGTGCGTAGGTCCGTGCCAACCGGGTCATGGCCGGGTCCAGTTCGACCAGGGTGACGTGCCGGACGTCCTCGTACCGCAGCACCTCGCGCAGCGCGAGTCCGTCGCCACCGCCCATGATCAGTACGTCGGAGCGGCGGCCCGACAGCGCGGGATGGACGAGGGACTCGTGGTAGCGGTACTCGTCGACGGAGCTGAACTGGAGGTCGCCGTTGAGGAACAGCCGAATGTCGGGGTCTCCGGTGAAGGCGGTGGCGCGGGTGATCACGATGTCCTGGTACGGCGTGGTCTCGGAGTGCACGATGGGGTCCGCGTACATGTGCTGGCGTGCGTTCACCTCCAGGTCGTCCGCCAGCACGTATGTCGCGCCCAGCACGGCGAGCACCGCCGCGACGCCTGTCAGCAGGCCGACCCGGACCACGCGGCGGAGTTCGCGGCGGAAGATGAACACCACGACGATGACCCCCGCGACGGCGTTGACCACGCCGACCACCAGCGCGCCCTTCAACTGGCCGAAGGTCGGCAGCAGGAACAGCGGGAAGCACAGTCCGCCGACGAGGGCGCCGATGTAGTCGACGGCGAACATGTCGGCGACGGCGCTGCTCGCCTCCTGCCGGCGGATCCGTTGCAGCAGGGTCATCAGCAGTGGTATCTCGGCGCCGATCAATGTGCCGACCACCAGGGACACCACGATCATCGCGGGCATGTAGAGCTGGAGCCAGGCGAAGGCCGCGTACAGCCCGAGGACGGACAGGCCGCCGATCAGGGCCAGCACCCCCTCCACCACCGCGAACGCGACGACGGCGCGGCTGCGCAACGGTTTGGCGGCCAGCGAGCCGACACCCATGGCGAAGACCATCACGGAGATGACCACGGAGGTCTGGAGCACCGAGTTGCCGATGAGGTAACTGCCCAGTGCGGTCAGGGCCAGTTCGTAGACGAGGCCGCAGGCCGCACAGAGGAAGACGGCGAGCAGCAGGAGAAACCGCGCTCCCCGAGTGGGACGGGCGGTCGGGGGGCGCGGAGGAGTCGCGGTGTCGCGGTCGTCCAGTGCGGTGGAACTCATGAGTGCGGTCCTAGGAGAGGGCCGCGCCAACCATGAAGGCCGTGCCCAGGTACATGCCGGCCTGGACCCATGCGGCGGGGTGCGGGCGGTCGTCACCGTCCTCCAGGGCGACCGCGCCCATCTGGCCCGGAGTGAGAATGCCGATCACGATGCCGACCAACGTCATCACCAGCACGCCGGCCAGGCCGTAGAGGAGCGTGCTGAGCAGACCCTGGCCCAGCCCCTTTTCCGACTCGCTCGCCCGGATGGCCTCCATGATGACCAGGCCCACCGCGACAGACTGGCTGCCCAGCAGTACGGCCGCCCCGCGGTTGCGGTCCCGCCACACCACGTGGAAGAGCTTGCCGGGCGTGACGAGGTCGAGGGCGACGAAGCCGACGGCCATCACGGCGAGGCCCACGACTCCGTAGAGCAGGGCCTGGCCGGCCGACTCGAAGATCTCGGTCACTGGGTTGCCTTTCTGGAGGACGTCGTCGGAGTGGAGAGAGGGTGCGGTGCCGGTGTCACTTGCCTTCACCGGGGCCGCCGCCGCGGTAACTCTGACTGTTCGGGTTGGGCCAGTTGACGAGGTGCTGCTTGTGGCGCCGGTAACCGTTGCGGTAGTCCTCGATCTCGATCATGCTGCCGCCCCGGTGAGGCGAGACGGTCACCATGTCGTCGCCGTAGCGCAGGAAGCGCATGCCACCGCCGGAGGAGCGGTCGAGGGCCTTGCGATGGTCGTGGATCGCGTCGGCGACCCGGGCCGGGGAACTGTCCTTGTCGAGCCACCGGGATCCGCTGACGGTGTAGGTCTCACGTATCCAGGATCGCGGGACGCCGTCGTCCCCGTCGCTGGAACAGGCCGAGAGCAGAATCGTCACCAGCGCGGCCGCCACCGCTCCGCGGACGAGTCGGGCACTGTTCATCGGGCCTCCAGCCGGGTGCGCGTCGATACGATCTGCCCGTCCTGCGGATAGGTGTGCCAGGTGCGCCAGACCAGTCCGGTACGGGACGCCTCGTCGGACGTCTCGACTACTACGGCAGTCACCGCCTGTGGTGAACCGGGGAAGACTCCGCACAGACCGTGCTCCGCGGCGGCCGCCCGGTCGAGGATCCCAGCGACCCGCGGGCCGAACTCAGGGGGGTCGAGGCGGGCCGTGGTGGCGCCGAAGTCGTAGGTCCAGCCCGCCTGTTGCCGGGTGAGTCGGGATGGCAGCCCCCTGGCGGCCCCCGGCAGACAGGCCACCGTCTCCCGCACGGGACCGGCGAAGACCTGGTGCGAGGCACCGAGGAGTCTCATCCGTACGGTCAGTCCCCCCACGAGCACCTCACGCTCGGCGAGCGCCGGCCGTTCGGTCAGGTCCAGGGAGAAGCAGAGCTGGTCAGCGGCCGTGTCGAGATAGGGGGCTTGCAAGGGTTGGACGTGCATACGGCCCCCGGTCCGATTTTGTTACGAGCGGCGCTGAGTATGGCACACGAGGGCCGCGGAGACTGAACGGCAGGGGGTCCCCTCGCGGTTGCGCATCCGCCACCCTGTCGTCCGACTTCCTCGAGAACGCGGTAGCCGGCGCGAAGCCCCCGCCGGTGGTGTCCGACGGGGGCTCCGGTGTGTGCGGCTCGGTAGATGTTGGCGTCCACCTCGGGTCCGTCCCCGCGCGTCGCCTTGATCTGGGCGTGCGCAGCGAGATCTCGTCGTACGTGCGGTACTCCCGCGCGATCCGGAGGTTCTGGATCTGGAACTGGCAGACGCCGAGCACGGTCACCGGCTGCCGGGTCAGAGCGCCGAACGTGGGCGTGCCCCGGTATGTGCCGTGCATGGTCCACATGACACGGAACTGGTCGGGGCGCTCCCCGCTGTCACGAACCCCACAACATCGGGCAGCTCGTCGCGCCGAGATCGACGCCCCGGCCGTCCTCGGCGTGCCCGAGCTGATCGAGTACGCCAAGGACCATGGTGTCGAGGCCTTCTTCCTCACCGGCCTCGGTGAGGACAAGCGGGAGGCAGCGGTCGAGAACCTCGCCCAGGTCGGCGTCTACACCGATCTAGACGCCGACCACGCATTCCTCGAGGACATGGCCAATCCGCCGTCCTGGCTGAGCGACCGCGCGGCCGCCCGAGAGCTGGAATCGCACCACAGTGCAGTACAAGACGGGTACCCGGAAGTACATCGAGTCCACCGGCTACGACATCGTCGGCAGGACAGATGATCCGCAGGGAGCCCTTCAGCCCGGATACGCTTGGACGGTGTCCGTCACCGATGGCCGGTCCGAGCCTGATCGAGTTCGGTAGCGATTGAGCCCCGCGCAAGCCGGGAGCCCCACAGGGGCCGCGTGCCGAGCTCGGCTACGTCCAGCGCGAGTTCGGCGTACATGGCGTTGGCCCAGGAGAACCACGGGCGGGTGAATCTGCTGGGGTCGTCCTTGTGGAAGGACTCGTGCATCTGACCGGTGCCAGCGTCGGTCGAAAGCAGTGCCCTGAGGGCCGCGATTCGCTCGGTCCGGTCAGTGCTGGTCAGTCCCTGCACGGCGATGGCGATGGGCCAGATGTGCTCATCCGGCGTATGCGGGCTGCCGATGCCTTCGGCCGCCGCACCCCGGTGCCAGGTCGGGTTCGCCGACGAGAGGACGAACCGTCGGGTGGCGCGGTACACCGCGTCAGTGGCGGGAACGTTCGCGACCAGGGGGAGGGACAGCAAACCGGGCATGTTGGCGTCGTCCATCAGCAGCGCGTTGCCCTTGCCGTCCACCTCGTACGCGTAGATCAAGCCGAACCGCGGGTGATGCACGGTGCCGTGTCGCATCGTGGCTGCTCGCAGCTCCGCCGCCAGTAGGGTCGCGCTTTCGGCGAGTTCCGTGTCGTGGACGTGGTGGGCCAGTTCGGCGGTGCCGTCGAGGGCGGCGGCGGCACACAGGTTCGCGGGGATGTTGTAGCCGTACACGCAGGCGTCGTCGCTGGGCCGAAACCCGCTCCAGGTCATGCCGGTCCGTGTGACAGGCGTTCCTCGTCCCGCGTTGTCCAAGGTGTCGCCCGGGGGGCAGTTCCGGCGTCGGAAGCGGTATGTGGAGAGGCGTTCGTGCTCCTGTTCCGTGCGCCACACCGCGATGACGATGCGCGCTGTCCGCAGCGTCCGGGAGATGTGGTCGGTGCGTCCGGTCGCCGCCCAGAAGCGGTGGGCCAGCAGGAGCGGGAAAGCGAGGGAGTCCACCTCGTACTTCTCTTCCCACACCCAGGGGTCCTCGCACAGGTCGTGCGGGTCATGGGCTCGCCCGGAGGGTTCGGCGTTGAAGGCGTTGGCGTAGGGGTCGAGTGCGATGTAGTGGAACTGACGACGCAACACGGCGAGCAGGAGGTCCTGCAGGGCGCTGTTGTCCTGCAGAAGTGCCAGGTAAGGCATCATCTGTGTGGAGGAGTCGCGCAGCCACATGGCGGGGATGTCGCCGGTCACGACGAAGGCGGTGCCGTCGGACAGCGGCCGGATGGTGCGAGCCAAGGTGTCGTCGAGGCAGCGCGTCAGCGTCCGGCCGAAGCGCGGGTCGCCGAGGTCGTCCAGGTGCTGGACCGCCCGCCGGACGATCGGGTGGTCCTTGACGCTGGTGGGGAAACCCATGGGTCAGCCTTTCGGCGGTCTACTGGTTGATGGCCCTGGATCACCGGGCGGCACGGGCGGCGAGGCCCGTCGCGGTGGCGTCCGGTATGCGCCGCAGGGCAGGACGGCAGGCCTGGGCCGCCGTCGCGGGTACGCGACCTGGACGGAGCTGCTCAGGCGCTGGCGGACGGGTGCCTCGGCCAGTTCCCGGAGGGTGCGCCATGGCGGACGACGCGGGTGGGCACAGTGACGCGGCGGGAGGCCGGCGGCGCTGTGTCCCGGTGCTCGAGACGGTCGATCAGCAGACGTGCGGCTTGGCGGCCGACCTCGTCGGCGTCGTAGGAGACGAGAGTCAGTGGCAGACCGAGGACGTCGGAGAGGTCGAAGTCGTCGAAGCCTGCCAGTGGAAGGGTGGCTCCGGCCTTGTACAGGGCCCGGATCGCACCCTGGCTGATGCGGTTGTTGGTGCAGAACAGCGCAGTGGGGCGTTCGGCCTGTTCGAGCAGTTCGAGGGTTGCCCGTTCCGCCGTCGCGGAATCGACCAGTCCCTGGCGGATCAGGGCGTTGTCCGGCTCGATGCCGACTTCTTCGTGTGCCGCCCAGAATCCGCGCAGGCGTTCGGCACCGGTGTAGAGCGCCGGCGGGTTGCCGAGAAAGGCGATGCGGGTCTGTCCCTCGGCGAGGAGGCATGCGGTGGCTTCACGTGCGCCGTGGAAGTCTTCGACCAGTACGCAGTCGGTGTCGAGTCCGGCGGGCGGTCGTGCCGCCAGGACGACCGGGACGTGCCGCATGGCGCCGGCCAGGTGCTGCTGACGGCTGCCGGCCGGAACGACGATCAGCCCTTCGACCTGGTGATCGACCAGCCCGTCGATGATTTCGGGTTCGCGGTCGGCCTGCTCGCCGGAGTTGCTGAGCAGCACCCGAAAGCCGTACTCGGTCGCGATCTCCTGGACGCCGAGGGCGAGGCGTGAGTAGAAGGGGTTGGCGAGATTGGTGACGACGAGGCCGATCATCCCGCTGCCCCCGAGGCGGAGGCTGCGTGCGGTTTGATTGCGGCGGTATCCCAGGCGGTCGACCGCCGCGAAGACCCGCTCTCGGGTCGCTTCCGACACTCCGGGGTCGTTCTTGAGTACGCGTGAGACGGTCATGGCGCTGACCTGCGCGAGCTTGCCGACGTCGTGCATGGTCGGCACGCTGCCCCGGCGAGCGGTCATGCTCCTGCCCCTTTCTCTGTCTGCCTGTGCCGGCGCCGTGGCCCTCATACGGCGTCCGGTACGCCCTGTGCCCAGCGGGCGGCCCCGATCAAGGGTGCCTCTTCGGGCCATCGGGCCGGTAGAACAGGTACCTCCGGACTGCCGGCCGAGGCCAGCCCTCTGGTGAGCGCAGGGTGGATCAATTGCCACGACCGAGCCATGGAGCCGCCGACGACCACCGCGGTGGCTCGGAAGCGGTCGATCCATGGAGCCAGGGCCTGACCGAGTGCGTCGAAAGCGTAGCGGAAGGCTTCTGCCGCGGCGGTGTCGCCCCTCGTGGCGCGTGCGGCTATCTCGCGGACGTCGGGGACGTGTTGATCACGCCCCGCGGGGGAGAGGCGGGCGAAGTGGGCGCGGATACCGCGCCGGGAGACCGTGTCTTCCAGCGGCCCGCCTCGTACCGTCAGATGGTGCACGTGTCCGCTCGGCGGGACCAGGGGGCCGGTATGGAGCGGACGTCCGGCAGACAGGAACGAGGATCCGACCCCTGTGCCCAGCGTCAGGCAGACGACACGGTCGTGACCCGCGGCTGCCCCGGAGCGGTGCTCGCCGACGGCGAACGCGTCGGCGTCGTTGAGGAAGCAGAGCCGTTCGGACCGGCCGGTCAGCCGCTCGCGCAGCCCGGCCCCCACGTCGACGCCGGACAGGGACTCGAACTTCCCCACGCCGGCGAAGTGGCCGATGCCGGTGGCGTAGTCGAAGGGGCCGGGCATCGCCACGCCCCACCGCATGCTGTGCCCGGACGGCAGTGCCAGGGCGGTCAGGGCAATGGTGTCGAGGATGTCTTCGGCTGCCGCGTGCGAACTGAGAGGCCCGCGGATCACGGTGGAGGGGACAGGGCGGCTCGTGGCGGGGTTCACGAGCGCGGCGGTGACATGCGTACCGCCGACGTCGAGGACCGGGACCGGCGCTGAGGACCGCCCCGACGGGGCCGTGGTCACGGTTCGACCACCAGCGCCTTCACGATCCGCACCTCGTCGCCGCCCAGTGCGCGGATGCGGTACGGGCCGACCGCGGCGGGGATGGTGATGGTCTCCGCGAAGGCCAGATCATGCGTGCGGCCGTCGCGGGTCTCGATGACGGCGCCTTCGCCCGCGGCGATGTTGAGTATGTGGAAGCGGCCCGCGGTGTCGTCAAGGATCTCGGCGCCCTGCTCGACGACGAGGCGGTGCACTGCGTAGAACATCTCGGGCAGCGCGCCGATGACCTCCTCGCGCCAGCCGCCGCCGGCCCGCAGTGTACGCGGCTGCTGGATGAGGTCCTTCGTCACGTCATCCCCGCGCCGTGCGGTGTCCAAGTTGGCGAAGCCGTGCTCGTAGGGCAGGGGCCGGGACGCTCCGGCGGCGTCCTTGCGCAGCCAGTCGTACAACCGCAGGGAGTACAGGTACGGGGTGGCGCTCACCTCCAGCACCAGGTTGCCCGCGCCGGAGGCGTGCGGAGTGCCCGCCGGGATCATGAACAACTGGCCCACCGTCGCGGGGTGCGACTGGACGTGGTCCCCGACGGGCATCGGGGTGCCGTCGGCGATGGCCTCCTCCACCTGGTGTCGCATGGTTTCGACGTCCGCCTCCTCGGTGAGGCCGAGCAGCACCTGGGCGCCGTCCTCGGCGGCCGTCACGTAGTACGTCTCGTGCTGCGTGTACGGCCAGCCGAACACCTCGCGCATGTACTGCTCACGTGGATGGAGGTGCAGGGACAGATTGCCGCCGCCCATCGTGTCGAGGTAGTCGAAGCGTATCGGGAAGGAGGTGCCGAACCGGCGGTGCACGTCCTCACCGAGCATGTCCCCGGGATGCTCGACGCACAGCAGCTGGAACGGGAGCTCCACCTGTGCTTCGCCCCTCTCGCCGACCAGGACCCCCGCCTCGGGCGCGATCAGCTCGTAGCCGAGCGCCGTGTTGCCCGCCTGCGGGGTGAAGCCGAGTTCACTCGCCGCCCACTGGCCGCCCCACGGGGTGGAGTTGAAGTACGGCCGGGTGCGTACCGGGCCCCGTGCCAGGTGTGCCAGGGTGCCATGCAGCGAGGCGCCGTCCAGTGAGGCCGGGCAGGCCGTGTTCTGTACGTCGATCCAACGGTCGACACGTCCGGCGATGGCGTCGCGGTGACGGTCCAGAACGGGCCAGTCGGTGTAGAAGAGGTGCACCAGATCGCCGGGTTCGGCGGGGCGCCCCAGGTTGACACCGACCGGCAGGTCCCCTTTCGCCACGGCCGCTTCGGCGTACCGCTTCGGCAGGTCGGCGTACCACAGCACGTCCGGGCCGCACAATGACGCACCAGGCCCGTACACCACCACCACTCCGTCCCGCGTGGGCCGCTCGGGCTGCGGGGCGGAGTCGAACAGGTCCGCGACACTCGCCCGGGACAGCGGAATGAAGAACGGCTCACCGGCGTGGACGGGCCGGGCGGCCACCCGTTCGTCAGCCGCCGGAGCGTAGTGGTCGCGGACATCGAACAGATCCACGGCGCGGCCGGCGGCGCCCACGGCCTCCGCGAGGCCATCGGTCAGGGCGGCCCAGTCGAGGGCCGCCGGCCCGTCCACTGCCAGGACGAGCGGGCCGAGCGGCAGGTCCGCGGCCAGGGGCGCCCAGCCGGCAGCCACCTTCCCGGCGACCGGCTGGTAGCTGGGAAGGGGATCGTACGAACGAGACGCGGGCACATCTGCTCCTTACTCGGTACCAAGAGGGGGACGTTAACGATAACAGCGACTGTCTCAAGGTGTCCACGCTCGCTCCGAATTCTCTTGGTAGGGCCTGAACCTCTTTGAACAGGCGTTTTCCAGAGATGCGCACTCAAGTGCTGATTCTCTTCGCCGCAAAGCCTTGTCAGCTTCGGAATGGTGTCGTTAACCTCCACGCAACACGGACTGGGGTAGCCCCGGGGTCCTCCGGCGTCCTGCCTCCCAGTGATTCACATCCGGCCACACAGAGGGCCCGATTCAGTGAAGGTGATCAATGTCAGCAGCGGGCAGGACCAGCAGTGCGGCCGTCGCGCTCGCTCGACGCCGCTTCCTTGCCGGGATGGCCGTCGGGGCGGCCACCCTGACGGCGGGAGGCTGTGCGCGAGGAGCGAGCACATCCGCGCAGCCGGGAACCACGAGCATCTCCAACGACAACGCCACCTGGGATGACGGCTACCGCGCGGCCGGCCGCGAACTGAGGAAGATCACCGGATACTCGCTCAGGCCGCTGTCGAACCCGTCGGTCACCTCGTACCAGCAGGTCGTGCAAATGACTCTGCAGACCTCGAAATCCTCCGACCTCGTCAAATGGGCGTCCGGCTACCAGCTCAAGCGTCTGGCGCGTGCGGGCGGACTCACCGACCTGACGCGTGTATGGAAGGGGTACGCGGCCAAAGGGTGGGTGCGCGGCTCGTCACGCGAGGCCGTCTCCTACCGCGGCAACGCCTTCGGTATCCCGTTGTACGAGTCCTACTACGTGCTCTTCTACAGCAAGTCGGTGTTCCGGAAGCTCGGCCTGTCCGCCCCGACCAGCTGGGACGGACTCCTGCATTGCGCCGACGTCCTCAAGCGCAACAGGATCACACCGTTCCTCGCCAGTCAGGTCGGCGGCTGGCCCGCGATCGAGTGGTTCCAGGAACTCGTCAGCAAGGTCGACCCCCACTTCTACGAGCGGCTGGTGGCAGGCGAAGCCTCCTACACCGACGCCCCGGCCCGTCGTGCGATGGACATCTGGCACGACTTCATGCGCAAGGGCTGGATGACCTCCCCCGACTTCGACCAGGCACGCGGCCCCGGCGCCCTGAAGGAGGGCACGGTGGGCATGTTCCTGCACGGCACCTGGCAGGCGTCCGGTATGTCGGCGGCGGGTATGGAACCCGGCGCCGACTACGGCGCCTTCATCCTTCCGACGGTGCGTCCCGCCCTCCCGAAGAGTGTGATCGCCGAGTCGGGCGTCTTCGTGGTGCCCAGCCGCGCTTCCTCACACGATGCCGCGATGGCGAACGTCGGAGCCTGGCTCGACCCGACCGTCCAGCGAGTGTGGAGCGACTTCCTGCAGGACAGCTCCGCCAACCCCAAGGTCCGCTCCAGCAACCCGGTGGTGGCAGGTCTCCAGCGGGACATCGGCCGCAACCGCCGCATGGCGCTGGTTCGTTACTGGGAGGCCAGCCCGCCCAGCCTCATCCAGGGCAACACCAACGACCTCGGCGGATTCATGGCCGGGCAGACCTCCGCGGCCACCACGCTGCGCCGCATGCAAGAGCGTGCACATGACGAGTGGGCGGCCTGGAAGCGAGACGAGGCATGAGCACTTCCATGACCGACCGACGCCCTCCGATCGCGACCGGCGGCCCGACGGCGCCACGACGCGTGAAGCGGCGCTCCCCTTTCGTACACGGGCGGCAGAAGGCGCGCGAGCGTCTGGCGGCCGGCGGGTTCATGGCTCCGGCCGTCCTCCTGGTCACGCTCTTCCTGCTGGCCCCGTTCGTGTGGACCGTCTACCGCAGCTTCTTCAGCGACACCCGGACCTCGCCGTTCAGCTGGTTCGACAACTACTCGTTGTTCGCCTCCGACCCGGCCCTGTCCCGCTCCATCCAGAACACGTTGATGTGGGTGGTGGGCACGGTCGCGCTCCCGTTCGTGCTCGGGCTCGCCATCGCCTGTATGACCAACGCCAGCCGCCTCTCACGCCTGGCGAGGCTGTGCGTCGTACTGCCCTACGCGCTGTCGGGGTCCGCGGTGGCGGTGGTGTGGAACTTCATGCTCACCACCGACGGAGCCGTCAACCAGGTCCTGACCGGCGTCGGACTCGACTCGCTGGCCCAGGGCTGGCTGCTGACCTGGCCCGGCAACACCCTCGTGATGATCGTCGCCAACGCCTGGCAGGCCACCGGCGTGGCCGTCATCCTCTTCCTGGTCGGACTGCAGTCCATCCCGTCAGAGACCCTGGAGGCGGGCTCCTTGGACGGGGCGAGCGGCTGGCAGCAGTTCCGGCACATCGTCCTGCCCCAGCTCCGCCCGGTGTCGATCATTGTGATCGGCATGAGCCTGGTCAACGGACTGAAGTCGTTCGACCTGATCTGGGTGCTCACCCAAGGCGGCCCCGGCCGGGCCACCGAGACACTCGCCGTGTCCATGTACAACGAGACCTTCCTGGAACTGCGGCCCGGCGCGGGAGCGGCGATCGCGGTGGTCCTCACTCTGATCGTGCTGGCGGCATCCTGGCTCTACCTGCGGCGCCAACTCGACGTGAAAGGCGGATGACGATGTCCCTCGGTCGAGTTCTGCGCAACACCGCCATCACGGCGCTCGCCGTGCTGTGGCTGATCCCCACCTGGCTCCTCATCGTCAACGCGTTGGTGCCCGCCGCGAGTTACTCCGGCAGCCCGCACTGGCTGCCCCAGGACTTCGGACTGTTCGACAACATGTCCCTAGCCTGGGACAAGGCGAACCTCGGTCCGGCCCTCGGCAACAGCCTGCTGTACTCCGTGGTCAGCGCCGTGGCCGCCGCGGTGATCGCCGGCTTCGCCGCCTTCGCCACGATCATCATGCCCGTCAAACGGCAGGCACTGTGGTTCTGGGTCATCTACTCCGGCACCCTGCTGCCCCTCCAGGTCTTCATCAGGCCCTTGTTCCTGTCCTACGCCCACACATCGCTGTACGACACTCAGATCGGCCTCGTGCTGATCTACACCGCCATCGCCGTCCCGTTCGCGTTCTTCGTCATGCGCAACTACGCCCTGACGCTGCCGCGGGAGGTCGTGGAAGCCGCGCGCATGGACGGCGCGTCGTGGTGGCGGGTGTTCTGGCAGATCCACGTCCCGCTGACCCGGTCCGCCATGATCGCCGTGTTCGTGTTCCAGTTCGTCGCCGTCTGGAACGACCTGATGTTCGGCATCACCATGGTCACGAGCCGCAACATCCGGCCGGTCATGGCCGCGCTCGCCGACCTGCAGGGCAACTACTCCAACGTCGGGCCGCCCATTGTGCTGGCCGGCGCCCTCCTGGTCTCGCTGCCGACTCTGGTGCTGTTCTTCTCCGCCCAGCGCTTCTTCGTCAGCAGCCTCAAGATCCACCGCTGAGCCCGCACGCCGTCTCCTCCCTCCTGACTGCCGCGAAGGGAAACACCCATGCTGCGATCGCTGCTCACCCGCGCCACCGCGCCCGTCGTCTGCGCCGGACTGCTCTGGACCGCCGCTCCCGCACACGCCCAGAGCCCCGAACGTACCCGCCCGCTCTCCTCCGACGCATGGGCCGACCGCGCCACCGGCACCTACCGCGCCCTGCAGGAGCACCTGTACGAGGGCCCGGACCGCCACGGGCTGTACCTCGAGCACACCCCCCGGCAGCCCACCGATCCGGAGCACTCCTACCTGTGGCCGTTTCGCGAGGCGGCGCAGGCGGCCGTCGACATGCAGCAACTGCCGCACACCGGGACCACCTACCGGCACGACGCGGCCGAGCGGCTCGACACGGCCGAGCTCTACTCCACCGGCGGAGAGCGCCCGGGCTACGCGTCGTACCTGCCCGCCCCTCTGGGCACCGGCGGCGACATCTACTACGACGACAACGCCGTGGTCGCCCTCACCCAGCTCGACCAGTACGAGGCAACCGGCGACGAACGCCTGCTGAACCGGGCCGAACAGGTCGTACCCGTCGTCTCCCGAGCCTGGGACGGCGACACCACCAAGACGTGTCCGGGCGGAATGGACTGGTACGACTCGCCCGGCAACAACATCCGGGCCACCAACGTCACCGCCCTGTCGGCCCAGCTCGCCGCTCGCCTGTACGAGCACACCGGCAACCGCACCTACCTCGACAAGGCGGAACAGTGGTACGGCTGGGTGTACTCGTGCATGCGCAAGGCACCCGGTCTGTACGTCAACGACCGCGGTGACGACGGCAGCACCAACGAGACGCTGTGGACCTACAACTCGGGTGCCATGATCGGCACCGCCACCGCGCTCTACCGCGGCACCGGCGACGCCGAGTACCTGAAGAAGGCCACGCAGGACGCCCGCGGCTCGCTGGCGTACTGGACCGAGGGCAGCCGTCTGCACGACCAGCCGGCCGTCTTCAACGCCTTCTACTTCAAGGACCTGCTCGACCTGGACACACTCCGCCCCGACCCCGCCTACCTGCGGGCCATGAGCGCGTACGCGGACGGCACCTACCGGTCCAACCGCGACACCTCCACCGGCCTGTTCCGGTTCCAGCCCTCCAACGGCGGCGACTACGACCCCACAGCGCCGGCCGCGACCCTCAACCAGTCGGCCATGGTCCAGATCTTCGCCACCCTCGCCGACGCCACGCACCAGCGCCGTCAGCCTTCCTGACGCGGCCCACCGCATCCTCATCGCAAAGGACACTCACGCACCATGCCCAAGCCACCGCTGACCCGGCCGTCCTGGTGGGACTCCGACATCGCGCGCGACATCCTGAAGGAGCGTGTGGCCACCACCGTCGGCCTCGGCGGCCTTCAGGTGCGGCTGTCGGGAGAGCCACTGCTGCGTTACGACGGGACGGGCCGACTGTTGCAGTCTATCCGGCTGCGGGTGGACCGTCCCGACAGTGGGCTCCCGCGACGGCACGTCACCAAGGCGCACGTCACCACCGGCGGAGGCACCCCCGTCCACTGCGAGGTCATGCCGGGACCAGGTGGCGACACACGCCTCCTGGTCCCGGAGGTGGACGCACCCACCTCCCTGCTGATCGAGCTTCCGGAACTCGAAGAGGGCACCCGACTCGCCTTCGAGGCACGGCCGCAGCGCCACTGGACGCTGCACCTGGTGCAGCACTCCCACCTGGACATCGGCTACACCGACCCGCAGGGCCGGGTGATGGCCGAGAGCCGTGCCTACCTCGACTCGCTCCTGGAACTGTGCCACGCCACCGACGACTGGCCGGACCCGGCCCGTTTCCGCTGGGCAGTCGAGGGATTCCACTCCTTCCAGGACTGGCGGGCGAGCCGGCCCCGGCGCCAGGTGGAGAACTTCCTGAACCGGGTCCGCGAGGGACGGGTCGAACTCACGGCCATGCCGTTCAACCTGCACACCGAGACCTGCTCCACCGACGAACTGCACGAACTGCTGCGCCCGGTGACCGAGTTGCGCGACCGGTACGGCATCGAGATCACCACGGCCATGCAGACGGACGTGCCCGGTCAGGTGGTGGGCCTGCCCGACGTACTCGCGGACAACGGCATCCGCTACCTGTCCGTGGCGCACAACTGGGCGGGCCGCGCCGTGCCCCACCTCGTCGGCGGGGAGCACCTTCCCCGGCTGTTCCGCTGGCAGGCGCCGAGCGGCAACAGCGTCCTGGTCTGGCGGACGGACACCCCGCACGGCCTGGCCTACATGGAGGGCTCGATCCTCGGCTTCGACGAGTCGTACGACCACGTCGACGACCTGCTGCCCGCCTACCTCAGCGCCTTGGCCCAGTTCCCCTACCCCCACCAGGGACGCGGGATCCCCGGCTTCCCCACCCTCGACCTTCCCGGTACCGCCGACCCCTACCCGTGGGACGTCCTGCACCTGCGGGTACTGGGCAAGTTCGCGGACAACGGCCCGCCGCGCCGCATCATCTCCGACACGGTGCGCCGTTGGAACGAACAGTGGGCGTACCCGCGGTTGCGCGCCTCCCGCAACCAGGACTTCTTCGAGGACGCGCAGAAGCGCGTCGGAGACCGCCTGGAGACCTACCGGGGCGACTGGAGCGACTGGTGGGTCGACGGGGTCGGCGCCGGCGCCGTACCACTGGCCGCCACCCGACGCGGACAGGCGGCCCTCGCGGAGGCACAGACCGTGGCCGGGTACGCCCACCTGATGGGTGTGCCCGGTAGTACGGCCGTCACCGCGGGCGCGCCGGACGTCTACCGGTCCGCCTCGCTGTTCAACGAACACACCTGGGGCGCCGGCGACCCCTGGACCCACGGAGACCACGGCCACGGCTCCGGCGAGAAGCAGTGGCACTGGAAGTACTCCCAGGCCGTGCGCGCCCACGACGACGCCGAGACACTCCTGGACGCCGCCTCCGCCCTGCTCGGTGAAGCCCTCGCTCCCGCCGACGACGTGGCGGCGTCCTTCTACGCCGTGAACACCTGCAGCTGGCCACGCGACGAGACCGTCCGGATCTTCCTGCCGGAGATCACCGTCGCTCTCGACGACGCGGTCCGGGTCCTCGACGCGCGCACCGGCTCACCCCTGCCCTTCGTGGAAGAGCCCCAGAGCAACGAACGCCACCGTGCGGCCGGCCGCTTCCTGAACGTACCCGTCACGGACGTGCCGGCCTGCGGAGCCGTGCGTCTGGACGTCGCCACCGAGGCCGAACCCTCGGCGCCGCGCGACGAGAAGACGACCTCGCCCGCCGAAGCCACTGTGCTGGAGAACGGCCACCTGCGCGTCACCGTCGACCTGGGACAGGCGTGCATCACCTCCGTCATCGACAAGCGCACCGGTCGCGAGATGGTGCGCACCGACGCCGTCATCGGCTTCAACGGATACGTCTACGACGAATACGCCACGGCCGGGGCGTTCAACCACCAGTCCAGCAAGACCGTCGCCGACGACTCGATGCACCTGCTGGCCTCCCGCAGCACCGCCCCGCCCGCGGCACTCGTCGACCGAAGCACGGACGCCTCCGGTCAGACGATCGTCTACGAATGCGCCCCGGCCGGCACCCGCCGACTTCGTGTGCGGGTGCACCTTCCGCACCGCGCGGCCCGCATCGACATAGAAAACCGGATCGACAAGACCGCGACCCTCACGAAGGAGAGTGCCTTCTTCGCCTTCCCCTTCGCCCTCGACCGTCCTGTCGTGCACACGGAGGCCACGGGCGGTGTCCTGGGCACCGACCGCGAGAACGTACCGGGCTCGGCCGCCCATATGCGCGCCGTCCGGCGCTGGATCAGCCTGAGCGACGGCACCCACCACGTCGCACTGGCGACAGCGGACGCTCCCCTCGTCCAGCTCGGCGGGATCGCCATCCCCTACGTCCCCTACCCCCAGTCACTGCCCCAGGAAGAGCCGGCCACCGTCTTCTCCTGGGTACACAACAACATCTGGGACACGAACTTCCCCGCCCAACAGGCGTTCGACCACGTCTTCCGCTACAGCGTCGGCTTCGCCACGACCACGGAGGACACCCCCGCTCACGCCGACGAGCTCGCCGTACGCGTCGCAGCCGTCACCAGCCACCCGATCGTGCCGGTACGCGCCCGAGCCGCCGCCGGGAGCGAAACCCCGGCCCAGACACAGTTCCTGACCCTGGACGACTCCAGGGTCCGTCTCGTCGGGGTCACCGTCCCCGACAACGGCGGACTCCTGGTCCGCCTGCAGTCAGTGGCCGACACCCCCGTCACCTGCCGCCTGAGCACCCCTTTCACCGTCGCCCGCGCCGTCCGCACCAATTACCTGGGCCTGGTCCCGAATGACATCGCCCCGGAGCCGGACGGCGCTGTCCCGGTGGATGTCCCCGCGCTCGGGACGGCAGCCGTCGTCCTCCACCTGCACTCCTCGACCGCTCGCAGCGCCGCGGCGCCCGCGAGATCGAACGACGGGTGACCTGCGAGCGGCAGCGCAATTCGAGGCCCGGCCCACAAAGCCGGGCCTCTGCAGCCGGGAGCTCGGAATCGACGCCGCTGCCGTCCGACCGGTTCGCCTCCGTCGTGTCCGCCGCGGCACATCACTGATGGTCGCCGCGCACGAGGCCGCGTCCGCCTCCGGGCGGTGCGCAACAGGATCTTGCGGAATTTCGGGACGAGGGTGGCCCGACGGGCGAGACCCCGCTCACGTGGGCCAGGACAGAACTGTCATCACGGGCGCCACCGGCAAGGAACTGCGTCCTCGTCCAACTGCTCGAGTATGCTCCCACCGTCCTCGACGGACCGCCCGGTACCGGCTATCGACCGGGGACCAGGCCATCCTCGAACCGGCTCGTGCCGGGTGACCTCTCGTCCCGGCGCGGGAAAGCCTGTTCGGTCCAGATGGTCTTGCCGGCACCGGAATAGCGTGTGCCCCAGCGCTGGACGAGTTGCGCGACGATGAACAGCCCTCGCCCGCCCTCGTCGTCCTCGCCGCTGTGGCGCAGATGCGGTGACGTGTGGCCGGTGTCGGCGACCTCGCACAACAGGGTGCGGTCACGGATAAGGCGTACCTGAACGGGTCCTTCAGCGTATCTGACCGCGTTGGTCACCAGTTCGCTGACGACCAGCTCGGTCGTGAACGACAGTTCCTCCAGACCCCACTGGTGCAGTTGCCGGGTGGTCAGGTCCCTGAACCGGCCCGCGGCGACCGGTTCGGCGGGGAGCTCCCATTCGGCCACCTGCGTGGTGTCGAGTTCGCGGGTACGGACGAGCAGCAGCGCGGTGTCGTCCGCCGTCGATCCGCTCGGCAGGAGTTCCGCCACCGCGCGGTCGCACAGCTCGTCCAGGGACGCGCACCGGTCACTGAGTACCCGTCCCAGGAGGGCGAGTCCGTGATCGATGTCGCGGTCGCGGGCCTCGACCAGACCGTCCGTGAAGAGGCCCAGCAGGCTGCCCACCGGCAGTTCGACCTCCGTGGACTCGAAAGGCAGCCCGCCGAGACCCAGAGGTGGACCGGCCGGCAGGTCCGGAAAGGACACCCGGCCGTCCGGGTCGACGACCGCCGGTGGCAGATGCCCGGCCCTGGCCATGACGCAGCGCCGCGAGACCGGATCGTAGACCGCGTAGAGGCAGGTCGCCCCTGTGGTGACGTCGGCGTGGGTGCCGTCCGGCATACCCATCTCGCCCCACTGCTCCTCCGCCGACTGAGCCACCAGGTCGTCGAGCCGCGACAGCAGCTCGACGGGGTCCATGTCCATCTGGGCGAACGCGCGTACGGTCGTACGCAGCCGGCCCATGGTTGCGGCCGCCTGCAACCCGTGACCGACCACGTCCCCGACCACGAGACCGACCCGGGTCCCGGACAGCGGAATGACGTCGAACCAGTCACCGCCGACCCCGGTCACGTCGTCCGTGGGCAGGTACCGGTAGGCCAGGTCGACCGCCGACGCCTCGGGCAACTGTTGCGGCAGCAACTGGCGCTGCAGGGTCAGCGCGGCAGTGCGCTCACGGGTGAATCGGCGGGCGTTGTCGATGGACACAGCCGTGCGGGCGACCAGCTCGTCGGCCAGCGCCACCTCACCGCCGTCGAAGGTGGCCGCACCGGCGCCGCGGACGAAGGTGACGAGTCCCAGCATGCCGCCCCCTGCCCGCAGCGGCACGACCAGGGTCGTGTTCTCGAGCACGAGCCCACCGGAGGAGAGACAACGGTCCTGCGGCGAACCGGACGGGTACTCCACGGGCGAGCGGTCCGGGACGAGTGACGGGGAGGACGGCGCTCCCGGCCCCCCGGCGTCGTGCTCCTCGGTCGAGCGGCGGGCGGCCCGAACCAGAGGCATGGGCGCCGCGCCGCTGGTGGCCGGGGCCTCGCCCTCCAGCACCTCGCTCGCCAGGTCGACCGTCACCGTGGTGGCGAACTCCGGCACCGCCACCTCGGTGATCTTCTGGGCGGTGACCATCACGTCGAGGGTGCTTCCGATCCCGAGGCCCGCCTCGACGAGCAGGGCCAGCCGCCGCTGTGCCTTGTAGCGATCGGAGATGTCGAACGCGTCCTCGCACACTCCGAAGACATGGCCGTCGGCGTCCTGCAGCCGGTAGTAGGCACAGGACCAGAGGTGGACCGTATCCGGATCGCTGGGCGGCCGGCCTTGGAAATGCAAGTCCAGAAAAGGTTCACCGGTAGCCAGGACATGGTTCATGACCGCGTCAAGGGTGGGCGGATGCCCCTTGGTCACGAATCTCCCCTCCGCGTACAGCTCATCGGCCCGAAGCCCGCGGAACTCGGCGAACGGCCGTCCGATCTCCCGTTCGAATGCCGTATTGCACCAGGTCACACGCAGATCGGTGTCGTAGATGGCCAGGCCGACGGGTGACTGGGTGGCCAGCCCGTTCAGCAGGGCCAGCCGGGAGTCCCACACCCGGAGATCCTTGAGCTCGGCCGCGACGAGCACGCGCGCCGCCGTGCCGGCGCCCGGCAGGGGGCATGCCGCGATGGCGACGATCACCTCCACCCCGTCCTTGTGCCGGGCGGTGCGGATGTCGTTCCCCTGCAGGTGAGGAGTGAGGGAGCGGACGGAGGGCGTGGAGCCGGCCGGCAGGAGCATGCTCAGGGGGCGGCCGACGATCTCCTGGGGCTGATAACCGAGCAACCGCTGCGCCGCCGGGCTCCACCCGATCACCGTGTCGTCGGCGTCGATGACCATCGTGGCTGCCCTGGTGACGTCGAGGGGGCCACGAAAGTCAGCACCGTCGTCCGTGTTCCAAACAGTCATGGCGCCACACCAGCCCCGTTCGTCCCCTACAGAATCCGCCGTCCCCTGGGCGAGCACAACCGCAGGACCGCTCGTCCAGCGAGGTTGCCTCCGGCGAGCGGGCAGCGAGGCGACCGGTTTTCCTCAACTCCTGTCAGCAGGTGAGCCGCGTGCAAGGATGTCGCCCGTGACAGGACCGTCTTCCCCGCCTCCCGCCGAAGACACGCCCCGCCACTACGGCCTGGGCCCCCGTGCGGCTGCCGTCCTCGTGTTCGGGGCGTCGGCGGCGGTCCTGGTGGTCGAGATCGTCGCTTTGCGGCTACTGGCTCCTTACCTCGGCCTCACCCTCGAGACCAGTACCACGGTGATCGGTATCGCCCTCACCGCGATCGCCCTCGGTTCCTGGCTGGGCGGGCGCATCGCCGACCACGTCGACCCGCGCCGGCTGCTGGGCCCCTCGCTCGGGGTGTCGGGAGCGGTCGTGGCGCTCACCCCCGCCGTGCTGCGCTCCACCGCGGAGTGGGCCCCGGTGCTGCTGTTGCTGATCGCTTCGCTGACGATTCTCCTGCCGGGGGCCCTGCTCTCCGCCGTGACGCCCATCGTCACCAAGTTGCGTCTCACCAGCCTCGCCGAGACCGGAACGGTTGTCGGACGGCTGTCGGGCGTCGGCACCGTCGGCGCCATCGTCGGCACCGTTCTCACCGGGTTCGTGCTCGTGTCACGGTTGCCTGTCAGCGGCATCCTGATCGGGCTCGGCGCACTGCTGGTGGTCGGCTCCGCGCTGGTCGAGTGGCGCACGCGCCGGTGGATCGGCACCGCTGTCCTGGTCTTCGTGATCATCGCCGGCGGCCTCGCCACCACGGTCGCGCCCGGTGCCTGCGACACGGAGACCAGGTACCACTGCGCACGAGTCGTCGCGGATCCCGACCGGCCCAGCGGCCGCACGTTCGTGCTGGACGGCTTGCGGCACTCCTACGTCGACCTCGACGACCCGACCTTCCTGGAGTTCACCTACGTACGCGCGATCGCGTCGGTGGTCGACGCCGCTTTTCCGCAGGGTGAGCCACTCGTCGCCCACCACCTGGGCGGCGGCGGGCTCACCTACCCCCGCTACCTCGCGGCCACGCGGCCCGGTACGCGCAGCCTCGTGTCCGAGATCGACAGCGGGGTCATTCGCATCAACCGCGACCACCTCGGGCTGCGAGCGGAAGCCGGAATCGACGTACGTGCCGAGGACGGCCGGCTCGCCCTGCGGCGACTGGACGCCGACAGTCGCGACCTCGTCGTCGGCGACGCCTTCGGGGGTGTCAGTGTCCCGTGGCACCTCACCACGGTGGAAGCGATGACGGACGTACGGCGGGTGCTCGACGAGGACGGCCTGTACGTCGCCAACCTGATCGATCACGGTGCTCTGTCCTTCGCGCGGGCCGAGGTGGCCACCCTCGGCGAGACCTTCGAGTATGTGGCCGTGGTCGGTGAACCGACCGATATCGGCTTCACCGAGACCACGGCCTCCGAGGGCGGCAACATGGTGGTACTCGCCTCCGACCGACCGGTCGGCCTCGGCACGGTTCAGGAAGCGCTGGACGCCCGGGAAACCGGCTGGAAGATCGCCACCGGCGACGACCTGACCTCCTGGATCGGCGGCGCCCAACCGCTGACCGACGATTACGCGCCCGTCGACCAGCTCCTCCAGCCCTACGGCCCACCGAGCAGCCACTGACCCAGCCGGTTCTCAGCGCTGCCGGGCTGGGCCGCGCAGCCTCGGTCACAAGGCCGGGGGACGCGGCGCCGCGGTTCGCCTTCCCGCCCCCGCGGCGGGAAGATGGGATCATGACCGAGATCCGAACTCCTCGTCTTGTCCTGCGTCGATGGCTGGACGACGACCTTGTCCCCCTGTCCGAGATTCATGCTGACCCGGCGGTGATGCAGGGCATCGGTGACGGCCAGCCGCGCTCCCTGGAACAGACGGCCGAGGACATCGAGGCATGGGAGGAGGAATGGGACGAGGAAGGGTTCGGGATGTTCGCGGTCGAACTCCTGGGCTCCGGTGAGGTGGTGGGCGCCGTCGGCCTGTCCGTCGCCGACGCTCCGGCCGAGATCGCTGGTCAGGTGATGATCAGCTGGCGGCTCGGGCGGGTGTTCTGGGGGCAGGGGTACGCCTCCGAAGCGGCGCACGCGACACTGGAGTTCGCCCTGCAGGACCGGGGCCTGGACCGTGTGGTCGCCGTCTGCCGGGCGATCGACCGACCTTCCGTGAACGTACTCGACAAGCTCGGCATGCAGGCGGAAGGGACGGCACAGCACCCGGTCCACGGCTACGACCTCGCGATGTTCGGCATCGACCTGACGCAGTACCAGGATTAGCACCCGTACGACTCACTCCAGGACGCGCCCTGCGGCAGGCGCGGCGGTGCTCCCGTTCCCGGGCAGCCTCAGGCGGCGACCGTCGGACATCGCCCTGGAAGCTTCCGAAGCCTCCGAAGCTTCCGAGTATCCGGACGAGAAGGACGGCGGGATGTCCATCGCCGGCGCGGTGCTCTGTCGGGCTCGGCGCAACGGTGGCCGTCACCGGTCGCGCCGACCAGGACTCGTCCGGGGCGATTGCCCTCACGCAGTGAACGGAGTCCGGCCCTCCGGGCGTCGCCTCAGCGCGTAGCATGTTCCTACTCGTCAGTAACTTTCTGTGTTCCCGGCCGGAGGCAAAGCAGTGGCTCGTACATTCACCGTGAGCGGCAGCATCGTCATCGACGTCTCGCCGGACGCCGCCTACCTGGCCGTGAGCCGTCCCGGAGACATGGGCCGCTGGAGCCCGGAGAATCTGGGCACGACGGGCCCGACGGAGGGGAGTGCCGCCTTGGGTGCGACGTTCGTCGGGCGCAACAAGCGCGGCGCCTTCAAGTGGGTGACGCGGTGCACGGTCACGGCAGCGGAGCCGGGGAGGCGCTTCGCCTTCCGGGTCCACGCGATCGGGCTCGGCCGCCCGCGCCTGCCCGGCCCGATCGCCACCTGGGAGTACCGCTTCGAGCCCGTGGGCGACAGCACGCGCGTGACGGAGACGTGGACCGACGACCGGCGTGCGTGGCCCGCGTTCGCGGCGAATGCCTTTGACCGGCTCGTCACCTCGGGTAAGACGTTCGCCGAGTTCCAGGTCCGCAACATCGAGACGACCCTGCGCAACCTCAAGCGTGAGCTGGAGCAGGCCCGCACCCTGTGACAGACCCTGACCGGCACTAGGGCACTAGGGCACTGGGGCACTACGGCACTCGTTCGTCTCGGTGCCCGGTCTCCTTCGAGCGGGCGATCGCCTGGACGGTTGTCAACTCCCCGCCGGCAGTTCCGCGACGCGGCGCGCCGGGGCGCGATGCGCCGGGACGCCGGCCGCGCGTGCATGTGTCAGGAGCGGCTCGCGCGGCTGAGTTCGTCCTCGCTCAGGGGGACCGGCAGCGCTCGGTCTCCCGTGCCCTGTCCTTCCCGCCTCGCCCCACGTCGGCACCGGGACCCGGGCCCGTCGGCCCGCCACCGGGCGCAAAGACCGGGAGCCCGCGGCCCCGGCCGCGGATCGCCGACGACAACAGCCCGCGGGCGTCGGCGGTGGCCATGAGTAACCCGAGTCGGCGCCGGCCTCGTGGACGCGACCCGAGGGCGGAAACGCGCGACCGATCCGGACAGACCCAGCGGATGACCGGCTCGCGTCAGCCAGGCGGCGGGCCTGGGTGTCGTAGCGCGTCGTCGGTCCCGCCGGGCCGGTGGCCCGCCCGCGCGCCGCCGGTTCGGCGCAGACGGCGCGTTGCGCGGGGCGCGGGCACGTCGTGGCAACGATCCATTCGTCACTCCGCGCGCCCTGCCGAGGCCCGACACCCACGGAAATGATGTGCGGACCGCACGTGAGCCAGGCGAATCCGCACACCTGCCCTCGGCAGGTGGACAGGCAGGGGAAGGATTCCACCTTGTTGCTTCTCATCTCTCCCGACGGTGTCGACGAGGCCTTCGACTGCGCCAAGGCGGCCGAGCACCTCGACATCGTCGACGTCAAGAAGCCCGACGAGGGCTCTCTCGGCGCGAACTTCCCCTGGGTCATCAGGGACATCCGCACGGCGGTGCCGGCGGACAAGCCGGTCTCCGCCACCGTGGGGGACGTACCGTACAAGCCCGGCACGGTGGCCCAGGCGGCGCTCGGTGCGGCCGTCTCCGGAGCCACCTACATCAAGGTCGGCCTTTACGGGTGCACGACACCCGAACAGGCCGTCGACGTCATGCGAGGGGTCGTCCGTGCGGTGAAGGACTACCGGGCGGACGCGTTCGTCGTCGCCTCGGGCTACGCCGACGCCCACCGCATCGGCTGCGTCAACCCGCTCGCGCTGCCCGACATCGCGCGCCGTTCCGGCTGCGACGCCGCCATGCTCGACACCGCGGTCAAGGACGGTACCCGGCTCTTCGACCACCTTCCGCCCGACGTCTGCGCGCGGTTCGTGCGCCGCGCCCACGACGCCGGACTCCTCGCCGCTCTGGCGGGCAGCGTCAAGGTCGGCGACCTGGGAGATCTGGCCCGCATCGAGACGGACATCGTCGGGGTGCGCGGTGCCGTCTGCGAGGGTGGCGACCGCAACGCCGGCCGGATCCAGCCACACCTGGTGGCGGCGTTCCGGGCGGAGATGGACCGGCATGTCCGGGAGCACGCGACCACCCCCACGGCGAGCTGACCCTCGCCGTGGTGACGGAACAGTCCCACCGAACACCCGGTGGCGGGGGCGGGCACTTCGCCGTCGTCGATCCGGCTACGGGTGAGGCCTTCGACGAGGCTCCCGACCGCCGGCCGGACGAGCTGGACGCGCTCGTGAAACGGGCCCACGAGGCCTGGCGCGGCTGGCGGGCCGAGCCGGACACCCGGAGAACCGCGTTGCTCGCGGCGGCGGACGCCGTCGAGGCGGCA
Source organism: Streptomyces sp. NPDC096048 (assembly GCF_044763415.1). Classification (NCBI taxonomy): domain Bacteria; kingdom Bacillati; phylum Actinomycetota; class Actinomycetes; order Kitasatosporales; family Streptomycetaceae; genus Streptomyces; species Streptomyces sp. NPDC096048. Next base: position 292,353 of record NZ_JBIWGG010000010.1, on the reverse strand, counting down.
GCGGCCGACCTCGCCCCACTGCTCACCCGTGAACAGGGCAAACCGTTGACGGAGTCGTACGCGGAGGTGGCCCGTACGGCCGCCCGGCTCCGCTATTTCGCCGAGCTGGTCGTCGGGCCCCAGCCGATCACGGACGGCCGTCCCGTACGCAGCGAGCTCCGGTGGAGACCGCTCGGACCCGTCGCCGCCATCGTTCCCTGGAACTTCCCCCTGCAGCTCGCGTCGGCGAAGTTCGCGCCGGCGCTCGCCGCGGGCAACACCATGCTGCTCAAGCCCTCTCCGTTCACGCCCCTCGCCACCCGGCTGCTCGGGTCCGTCCTCTCCGGCGCCCTGCCCGAGGGAGTACTGACGATCGTCACCGGGCGTGAGCCACTCGGCGCCCGGCTCGCGTCGCATCCGGGAATCCGGCACGTGACCTTCACCGGTTCGACGGCCACGGGCCGGGCCGTCGCCGCGAGCGCGGCGGCCTCGCTTGCGCGGGTCACCCTGGAGCTCGGTGGCAACGACGCCGCCGTCCTGCTGGACGACGTCGATGTGGAGGCGAGCGCGGACCGGCTGTTCTGGGCGGCGTTCCGCAACTGCGGGCAGGTCTGCATGGCGGTCAAGCGCGTCTACGCCCCGGTCCGTCTTCGCGCACGGGTGGTGGAGGTGCTGGCGGACCGGGCGAAGGCGGCCGTCGTCGGTCCCGGCCTGGACCCCCACTCGCAGCTCGGACCGGTCAACAACGCCCCTCAACTGGCCCGAGTCGGGAGCTACACGGCCCGGGCCCTGGCAGACGGCGCCCGCGCCGCCGCGGGTGGGCACCGCTTGGACCGGCCGGGGTACTTCTTCGCCCCGACGATCCTCACCGACGTACCGGCCGACAGCCCGGTGGTGACGGAGGAGCAGTTCGGCCCCGTCTTGCCGGTGCTGCCGTACAGCACCCTCGACGAGGCCGTCGATGCGGCCAACGGCACCGGGTTCGGCCTGGGCGGCTCGGTGTGGGGGACCGACCTCGACCGGGCCGCGGCGGTGGCCGACCGCCTGGAGTGCGGAACCGCTTGGATCAACCATCACGCCGAGCTCTCCCTCGCACAGCCCTTCGCCGGCGTCGGGAAGAGCGGTGTCGGCGTCGCGGGCGGACCGTGGGGTCTCTACGGAAACCTCAGCCCGTTCGTCGTGCACCGGCCCGAGGAGGCATGAAGTGAAGTTCGGTGCGGCCGTACTGCGCTCGTACGAGGACCCGTTCACTGTCGAGGAGGTGATGCTGAAGGAAGGACCGGCCGAGGGCGAGCTCCTGGTCCGGATCGCGGGCTGCGGGATGTGCCGGACCGACCTCGCGGTCCGTGGTTCGGCGGGCCGCTCACCGCTCCCGGCCGTGCTCGGCCACGAGGGGTCCGGAGTCGTCGTGGAGACGGGAGGCGCCTGCACCGGTCTGGACGTCGGCGACCACGTGGTCCTGAGCTTCGACTCCTGCGGCCGCTGCCGCGGCTGCATGGGCGCGGCCCCCGCCTACTGCGACTCCTTCGCCTCGCTGAACCTCTTCGGAGGACGCAGGGAGAACGCCGGCCGGTTCACCGACGCCGACGGCGCGGAAATGGCTCCCCGGTGGTTCGGCCAGTCCTCGTTCGCCGAGTACGCGATGGTGCCGGCCCGCAACGCCGTCCGGGTGGATCGCTCACTGCCCCTCGAACTGCTCGGACCGCTGGGCTGCGGCTTCCTCACCGGCGCCGGAGCGGTCCTCAATTCCTTCGGCGTCGGGCCGGGTGACACGCTCGCGGTCTTCGGCGCGGGAGCGGTGGGCCTGGCCGCGGTGATGGCGGCGCACGCCGCCGGCGCGGTGACCGTGGCCGTCGACCGGCACCCCGAACGGCTGGCTCTGGCCGAGCGGTTCCACGCCCTTCCACTGCACGCCGCAGCGGCCGGACTTCCCGACCGTATCCAGCGGATGACCGACGGGGGAGCGCGGTACGCGCTGGACACCACGGGTTCCGTGAAGCTGATCAACGATGCGCTCCGATCGCTGCGTCCGAACGGCCACCTCGGCCTGGTGGCACGGCTCCACAGCGCGCTGCCGCTGGAACCGGGAACACTGGACCGCGGGCGCAGGATCTCCCACATCTGCGAGGGCGACGCGGTCCCCGGACTGCTGATCCCGCGGCTGACCGCCCTCTGGCAGGCCGAGCGGTTCCCCTTCGACCGCCTGATCCGCACCTATCCGCTCGCCGGTATCAACGAGGCCGAACACGACTGTGAGACGGGCCGCGTCGTCAAACCCGTCCTGATCCCGGAAGGGCGAGAGCGGTGAACGGGGCCTCGCACGACGCCACCCACCTGAGCTGCCGTCCCCGAGCGACGCCGGCCTCCACTCGAACCAGGGGAGAACGCATGGCCGATACGGCACATCGCAGCACCGGAGTGGAGGGCGTGAACGGCGTGGAGGGAGGGGTCGGCCTCACCGCCCTCCTGGTCGCCGCGGCACGGGCGATCGAGACCCACCGTCCCGACAGCCTCGCCCAGGACTTCTACGCGGAGCACTTCGTGCTCTCCGCCCCGGCGTCCGCACACTGGCCGGTGCGCCTGCACCAGGCTCCGGACGGAGACGAGAGCCCGCTGTGGGGACGCTTCGCCCGCTACTTCGGGCTGCGGACCCGCGTGCTCGACGACTTCGTCCTCCGGTCGGTCCGGGCCGGCGCCGCCCGCCAGGTGGTCCTGCTCGGGGCGGGGCTGGACACACGGGCCTTCCGACTCGACTGGCCACCCGACTGTGTGGTCTTCGAGATCGACAGGGACGGGGTCCTCGCCTTCAAGCACAAGGTGCTGGGCGCGCTGTCGGCGGCACCGGCGACGACGCGCGTACCGATCGCGGTCGATCTGCGCGCCGACTGGGTCGGCGCGCTGACGGCAGCCGGCTTCGACCCGACGGCGCCCACCGTGTGGCTGGCCGAGGGACTGCTGTTCTACCTGCCCAATGCGGCGGAGACCTACCTGATCGGCACGGTGGACCGGCTGAGTGCGGCGGGCAGCGCGCTGGCGTTCGAGGTCAAGCTGGAGAAGGACTTGATGGAGTACCGCGACAGCCCGCTGTACAGGTCGACCCATCAGCAACTCGGCATCGACCTGCTCACACTGTTCAGCAGGGAGGCGAGGCCCGACTCAGCGGCCCGTCTGGCGAACATGGGCTGGTCCACATCGGTCCGCACCCCCTTCGACTTCACCCACCGGCACGGCCGCGGCCCGCTGCCCGAGGCGAACGACGCCCTCGCGGGCAACCGCTGGGTCTTCGCGGACAAGCCCCGGCCGGAGTGCTAGCGGCGACCCGCTCGCACAGGTCGAAACCGCGTCCGAGGCACTCACGGAGACTCTCGACCGGCGTGGCGGCGCGTGGGCCGGGGACGTACGCGTGAGCATGGGGAGACCGATTCTCTCCGCCCGTCCCGAGGCCATGCGATGTCCGACCACGCCCAGCACTCCCAGCCCGAGGGAACCGCACCGAGGGGCAGCCTCGCACCCCACCTGGCGGAGCGGTTGCTGTTCAGGGGCATCTACGGTCTGGTGCTGGCCAGCGCCATGGTGGCCGCACTGGACGTGCCGGGCGAGGAGGCCGATCCCGGTCAGGACGCGCTGTGGGTGCTCCTCACCGCGCTGGCGTCGGGTGCCGCCCACGGGTACGCGCATGTCATCGCCCAGCGTGCTGCCGGCGATGCGTCGGCCGCGCCCGGCAGGCTGCGGGCGGTGCTCGCCGAATGGCCGTTGCCGGCTGCCGTGCTGCCCACCGTCCTGCTTCTGCTGGGCGCCGTCGCTGAGTGGTGGACGGAGGACACGGCGGTCGAGGTGGCTCTGTTGTTCAACACCGTCGGCCTGTTCGGTGCGGGAGTTCTGGCAGCCCGCACGGCGGGTCTCGGCCGGCTGTCCTCCTTCCGCGCCGGGGCCGTGGACATGTTGATCGGGCTCTTGGTCATCGCTGCGGACGCGCTGATCGAGTGAGTCCGGTCGCTCACCCGCGGGCCGGGTGCGGGCTCGGTGCCTCCCGCGGGTGTCGGTGCGCCGCGCGCCGCGGTCAGGTCCGCGCCCTCAGACTGGCCCGCGGACTGCCGGGGGCCCGTAGAGCCTCTTGCACACCACGAAGACCACGCACAGCACGTTCATCGCGGCGTACACGAAGAACGTTCCCCACCGCCCGACGGCGTTGATCGTGCTCAGCGCGGTCACCGCGATCAGCGGGTCGACCCCCCAGACCGTGAGTGTGGCCAGACTCGTCGCGGGCGGGCCGCAGGGGCATCGCGGCGATCGGTCCGCAGCCGCATCTGCGGAACGAGACGGCCCGGCAGCGCCTGGAGCGCCCTGGGCGCACTGCACGTCGCTCGCGCGTGGTCTCAGCGTCCCGGGGGAGCTGGCCGTCGTGGGCTTCGGTTCCACTCCTTGCGCGCGAACGCGGCCGGCCTGGTCACCAGGGTGTCCGCGCAGGTGTCCTGCGTGGGCGTCATGGGCGCGGTGATGTCCAGACTCACCCCGCTTCATGCGCGGAAGAGAAGAGTCCCCTCGTTCGTGTGCGAAGTGACGCCCTTTCCTGCCGGAGTGGTCGGAATTCCTGGAGAGTGAGTCAGCCGCCGGGGCAGGGTCCCGACGAGCGACTCGCCGAAGACGTTCCATCAGGAAAGGCAGGGGTGCACCATGACGCCCACCACCGAGGCGACCGACCGCGTCGAGCTGGTCTTCTCCCTCTTCGATGCCGACGGGAACGGATACCTGGAGCTCTCCGACTTCGACTTGATGAGCGATCGCGTCGTGGCCGCGGTACCGGACGCCCCCGAGGCGACCGCGGACCGGCTCGCCGGTGCCTTCCGCCGCTACGGGGAAACTCTGCTGAACGAGTTGGACGCGAATGGCGACGGCCGTGTCAGCCCGGAGGAGTTCACCTCCATCGTCCTCAATCCGCAACGGTTCGACGCCACCGTGGACGAGTTCGCGCAAGCGCTCGCCGCGATGGGCGATCCGGACGGCGACGGTTTCGTCGCCCGCCCCGAGTTCGTCTCGCTGATGATCGCGATCGGGTTCCAACGACCCAACATCGAAGCGCTCTTCCAGGCCTTCGGCCCGGACGGGGAGGACCGCATCCGGGTGTCCACCTGGGCGGACGGGATCAGGGACTACTACCGCCCGGAGAAGTCCGGTATCCCTGGCGACCACCTGGTCCCGGCCGAAACCCGGTAGCGTCGAGAGGACCGTCCAGGAGGCATCCTCGCCCGTGAGCGCTCCTCGCCCGTGAGCTGCCGAGGCATAGCTGGGCGGCTCTTCGACCGTCAGCCCCGGTCGCCGTTGATCCACGCCAGTAGGCGGGCGCGGCCCCGTCTCACCCCGACGCCGATGCGCGGCGCAGCGAGTGCAGCAGTGCGCGTGGAGTCAGGGCGCGCGCCACACGTTGTCGTAAGCGTCCTGTTCGATCTGGCGTCGCTGACGCTCGGCCTCGAGCTCCATCAGCGCGTCACTCACCACGGCGAGGATGAGCCCGACGTCGTCCGCCTGATCGGTCGTGGTCGTGTCGGTGGGTTCGGTGGGTTCGGTGGGTTCGGTCGGTTCGGTCGGTTCGGTCGGTTCCGTGGGTTCGGTGAGGTCCGGCGGCACGGCTTTCCCGATTCCGAGAGTGCCCGCGAAGGCAGCCAGTACGGAGTCGTCCAGTACCAGACGGTCTGTGGCTTCGTGGGCTGGCCGGACGGCGGGCTCCTGTGAGCGGGTGAGCGCGAAGCGGCGCAGGAATCGGGGCAGGGAACCACCGCGAGCGTCGTCGGCTGTCCGCGCGGCGAGGTCGTCGGCGTAGGAGCCGGCCAGCCCGCGGCCCCGCCGCCAGAGCCATTGCTCCACCGTCTCGTACGGCGGCTCTGTGACGAGTTGGGCGCAGGCCTGCGCCGTGAGGGCGTTCGTGCCGTCGGCGTGATCCCTGAGGGGGACGATGCGGTCGCCGTCCAGACGCAGGACGTGCGCGTCGCGGAGATCGACGAGTTCGGCGCCCGCGAGGACCAAGGAGACGTCGCCTTGCGCGATCGGCCGGCTGGACGGCACTTCCAGGGTGATGACGAACAGATCCCGAGCAGTGTTCATGCTCGCCATTGTGCTGCTGGAACCGGGCGGCCGTGTCCCGCCACGACTCACCGGTCGGCAGACGAGCGCCGCCTCGGCCGCAACGGCCTGCCCGAGTGCTGTCCGGACGTTATACGGCTGATCTGCGGGTACTCGCTTCGGCGTGCCGAGGCCGCGGGCCGGTCCTCGGCGTTGACCGCGACGAATCGAGTAGAGAGGAAGGGTGCCGGATGAGCACGGTCAAGGAGACGGTGGAAGTCGACGTTCCTGTGCACACCGCCTACAACCAGTGGACCCAGTTCGAGAAGTTCCCGCAGTTCATGGAGGGAGTGGAGGAAGTCAGGCAACTCGATGAGCGCCGCAGCCGCTGGACCACCAATGTCAGCGGGGTGAAGCGCGAGTTCGACACCGAGATCGTCGACCAGCTCCCCGACGAGCGCATCGCGTGGCGCACCACCACGGGTGACACCGATCAGAAGGGCATGGTCCGCTTCCAGCGCCTGGACGACACGCACACTCGGGTCGAGCTCGTCATGGACGTCGAGCCCACCGGCGTCGCGGAGAAGACCGGTGACATGCTGGGCGTGATCGACCGGCGGGTGAAGGGCGACATGCAGCGTTTCAAGGCGTACATCGAGGGACGCGGCGGCGAGTCCGGAGCCTGGCGCGGACGCATCAGGCCGGGTGAGTGACCCCCGCCCTGCCCCCGATGTCCTGCTCCTGAACGCAGCGTCGTCGGCGCCGGTGCCCGCCTGGAGCCACCGACGCCGACGCTGTGCGTGTCGCGACCACGGCGCTCGTCTGCTCCCGTATGCGGACGGCCTCCGGATCGCGACCGCCCGGCCCGAGAACAGCGAGGAACATCCTGGGCGAGGTGCCGGCTAGCAGCCCAGTTGCTCGGCCAGCCCGACGATGATGCCCTCCGGACCGCGGAGGTAGCAGAGGAGATAGCTGTCCTCGAACCGGGCGATCTCGCCGACGAGTTCGGCGCCGTGAGGGCGCAGGCGGGCAACGGTGCCCTCGATGTCGTCGACGGCGAACATGACGCGGTGCGTGCCCAGGATGTTGTGCGGGCGGTCGCGCGGCCCGGCGCTGATCACCGCGGGGCTGCGGTACTTCGCCAGCTCGAGCCGGCTGTGACCGTCCGGGGTCCGCATCATCGCGATGTCACAGCGGACGCCGTCGAGTCCGGTGCACCGGTCGGCGACGAGGCCCTCGACCTCCGCCCTGCCCTCCAGCTCCATACCGAGTTCCACGAAGAAGGCGATGGCGGCATCCAGGTCCTCGACGACGATGCCGACGTTGTCCATCCGCTGAATCGCCATGCTGCTTTCTCCTACTTCCTCGTGCGGCCGGTGGTGGCCGCGTCTGTCCCTGGGACGGGGCCGACGGCACGTTCTCGACATCCGCAGACCGCCGGACTCCAATAAATCACTCGTGGGCGAGCCTGGACGACGTGCCCGTTCCGTCAGCCGCCCGGTTTCAGGTCCCTGAAAGTGGCGTGAAACAGCGTTGAAAGCGTCATGCCGCAACCTCTGCGGCATGACGAAGACGACATCGCGCCCTCTCGCCATCGCGGCGAAGGGGCTGCGCAAGGCGTACGGGGACAAGACGGTCCTCGACGGCATCGATTTGACGGTGCCGACCGGTACCGTCTTCGCACTGCTCGGGCCGAACGGCGCCGGCAAGACCACCGCCGTCAAGATCCTTTCCACCCTCGTCACCGCCGACGCCGGCGACCTGCACGTCGGCGGCCACGACCTGGCCACCGACCCGCAGGCCGTGCGGGCCGCGATCGGCGTCACCGGGCAGTTCTCCGCCGTTGACGGCCTGATCACCGGCGAGGAGAACATGCTGCTCATGGCGGACCTTCATCACCTCTCCCGCAACGCGGGCCGCCACACCGCCGCCGAACTCCTCGGGCGCTTCGACCTGGTGGAGGCCGCCAAGAAGCCCGTCTCCACCTACTCCGGCGGCATGAAACGCCGCCTCGACCTCGCCATGACCCTGGTCGGCAATCCTCGGATCATCTTCCTCGACGAGCCCACCACCGGCCTGGACCCGCGCAGCCGCCACAACATGTGGGGGATCATCCGCGAGCTCGTCTCCGACGGCGTCACCGTCTTCCTCACCACCCAGTACCTGGAGGAGGCCGACGAACTCGCCGACCGCATCGCGGTGCTGAGCAACGGCAAGATCGCCGCGGCGGGGAGTGCGGACGAGCTGAAGCGGCTCGTCCCGGGCGGGCATGTGCGGCTGCGGTTCTCCGACCCGTTGGCGTACCGGTCCGCCGCCGTCGCCCTGCGCGAGGCGACCAGGGACGACGAATGCCTGGCGCTGCAGATCCCCAGCGACGGCAGCCAGCGTGAGCTGCGCTCGATCCTCGACTGGCTGGACTCGGCCGGCGTCGAGGCTGCCGAACTGACCGTGCACACCCCCGACCTCGACGACGTGTTCTTCGCCCTGACCGGCAGCGACGCCCACGTCCCCGGCCGGCCCGGCCTGCCCAAGGAGACCGTCCGATGAGCGCCTTCTCCCTCGCCGTCCGCGACTCGAACACCATGCTGCGCCGCAACCTCCTGCATGTCCGGCGCTACCCGTCCATGACCCTGAACCTGCTGCTCACGCCGATCATGCTGTTGCTGCTCTTCGTCTACGTCTTCGGAGGCGTGATGAGCGCGGGCATCGGTGGCGGTGGCGCCGACCGCTCCGACTACATCGCCTATCTCGTCCCGGGCCTCCTGATGATGACCGTCGGCAGCACCGTGATCGGGGCCGCGATCTCCGTCTCCATGGACATGACCGAGGGTCTGATCGCCCGGCTTCGTACGATGGCGGTCTACCGCGGGTCTCTGCTCGTCGGGCACGTCGTCGGCAGCGTGCTGCAAGTGCTCGCCAGCCTGGTCCTCGTCGGGGCCATCGCCGTGGCGATCGGCTTCAGGTCCACCGACGCCACGGCCCTTGAGTGGCTGGCGGCGTTCGGACTGATCGCGCTGTTCACCCTGGCGCTCACCTGGATCGCGGTCGGGATGGGCATGGCCAGCCCGAACCCCGAGGCGGCCAGTAACATGGCGTACCCGCTGATCCTCCTCCCGCTCATCTCGAGCGCCTTCGTCCCCATCGACGCGATCCCGGGCTGGTTCCAGCCGATCGCCGAGTACCAGCCGTTCACGCCGGCCATCGAGACCCTGCGCGGCCTGCTGCTCGGCACCGAGATCGGCGACAACGCGTGGATCGCGATCGCCTGGTGCGTCGGCCTCACCGCGCTCGGCTATCGCTGGTCGACGGCGTTGTTCAACCGCGACCCGAAGTAACCGCCATGACAGCGCGGGCCGCCTCCCGCAGCTCGTCACGCTCCAGGGCGGCGTACTCCGACACCGCGTCGGCGTACGCCGCCTCGTCAGTGTCCTCGGCCGCCTTGCGGGCGCGGGCCGCCGACATCGTCGGAGAGAAATCACGCAGCACCCGCAGCCGTTCGGCCAGCGCGATCAACCGTACGGCGGAGGCGTCGCCGGACGCGAGCCCCGCCATGCCCAGCGCGTGCAGCACGGTCCCCGCCACAGGAAGTTCCATGGGCGAGCCGGGTGGACCGGAGAGCAGGGCCCGCAGCCCCTTCCGCAGCCGGTCCAGCGGCTCCGCGACCAGCTCCAGCCGGCCCGCGTGCGCGTGCGCCGTCACCGCCGCCGACTGGATCTGCAGCACCCACCGGCCGAGGAAGGGGTCCCCGCTGCACATCGGGTCGGCCACCCCCTCCACGGCGCTGCGCCACAAGCCGAGCCCGGCCTCCGTCAGTCCGCGGGCGAGCGCGATCTCCGCGCGTCCGCCGAGCCCGAGGCTGTGGACCTCGTCCTGCCGCGAGGGGTTGTCGCCCTCCGCCAGCCGCAGCCAGTACTCGGCCTCGTCGGGGTCGCCGCGCTGGAGGCAGGCGAGGACGAGGCTCCCGCGGACGCCGATGGAGTCGTGATCGTCACCGAGTCGCAGCAGCGCCTCGAGCGTCGACTTGAGGTGCCCGTACGCGGTCTCGCCCCGCTCCATCTGCAAGCACAGCTCACTCAGCCGGGCGTGGCCCATGACCTGCAGGAACGGGTTGTCCACCGGCGCCAGCACGGCGATGATCCGGCGAGCCGAGGCGAACGCGCGGTCGATGTCGTGCTCGTGCTCCCAGACATAGGTGGCGACGCACTCGGCGACACCGGCGAGCAGCGGCCGCTCGCTGTCGCACAGCTTCCGCAGCACGTCGTAGTCGGGAGGCAGCATCTCGGGCACCGCGCACAGCACCACCGCGATGGCGCGCAGCAGCGTGTCCGGCGGGGCCGGGGGCAGCCGCCGGAGGGTCACGAGCTGGCGTACGGCGTGCGGGCCGTAGCCCATGAACAGGCTCCCCGTGCACATCACCGCGGCGGCGCGGGCGACCTCGACGTACTCGGGCTCGGGGTAGTAGTGCGACAGCGGCGGGCCGGTGTCCGCGGCGAGGGCGGTGAGGCGGGGGTAGCTGGAGCCGATGGACCACAGGGCGGCGAGGACGGCGGTGAGGGCGGCGGTGGTGGGGTCGTCCGACCGGGCCAGAGCGTGTCGCAGGGCCAGGACGAGGTTGTCCTGCTCGGCCCTGATCCGCTCCCAGGCGACCCGCGGTTCCGAGCCGAAGAACCAGTCGTGGTGGGCGACCCCGAAGTCCCGCGCCCAAGCGAGGAACCGGCTGACGGCCTCCTCTTCCCCGCCCGCCTCCGCGCGCCGGACCGCGCTGAACTCCCGTACGGTCTCCAGCATCCCGAACCGCGCGCCGGCCGGGGTGTCGGCGACGGTGAGCAGCGACTGATCGGCCAGCTGCTCAAGGAGGAACAGCGCGTCCTCGCCCAGCACTCGCTCCGCCGCCTCACCGGTGAAGCCGCCGGGAAAGACGGACAGCGTGCGCAGCGCGGACCTGGCGTCCTCGTCGAGCAGGTTCCAGCTCCAGTCCACGACCGCGTGCAGTGTGCGGTGACGCTCCGGCACATCCCGGACCCCGCCGCGCAGCAGCGCGAACCGATCGCCGAGGCGGCGGGCGATCTCCGGCACCGAGAGCGCCCGGACCCGCGCCGCGGCCAACTCCACGGCGAGCGGCAGCCCGTCGAGGTGGCGGCACAGCTCGGCCACCGCGTCCGGCGGCAACTCCACGCCGGGCCGGGCGGCTCGGGCCCGCTGTGTGAACAGCTCGATGGAGGTGTGGAGAGCGAGCTCCGGCAGCGCGTACACCGCCTCCGATGTCAGGCCGAGCGAGGCCCGGCCGGTGGCGAGCACCCGCAGGTCCTTCGAGGACGAGACCAGGGCCCGTACGAGGTCGGCGGCGCCCCGGACGACCTGCTCGCAGTTGTCCAGCACCAGCAGTGCGGGCCCGGAGCCGAGCACACCGAGGATGCCGGACACCGGGTCGGCCGCCGCGTAACCGCTCACGGCGCCGGGCCGGCCCTCGCCCGCGCCGAGCGCGGAGGCCACCTCCGTGGCCACGTCCGCGTCCGCGGTGACGCCGGCGAGCGGTACGAAATACACCACGCGCTGCTCGGCCCGGCGGCTGACGGCGTGCGCGAGCCGGGTCTTGCCGAGGCCGCCGGGGCCGACGACGGTGACGGCGCGGGAGGCGTGCAGCAGCCGCCGCACCGCCGCGATGTCCTCGTCCCGGCCGAGGAGCGGGTTCGGCTCGTGCGGCACGCCGTGCCGGACCACGGCGGCCTCGCCGCGCAGCAGCTCCCGCTGCACGGCCTTGAGCCCTGCGCCCGGATCCGTGCCCAGTGCGTCGCGGAGCTCACGGCGGTACGCCTCGTACCGCGTCAGCGCGGCGGACGGACCCGCCGTCGCCGCCTCGCCGCGCAGCAACTCGGCGAGTATCTCCTCGTCGAGGGGATACTCCGCGGTGGCCACGGCCAGCGGCCCGGCCGCCTCCGCGTGCCGTCCGAGGCGGGCGAGCGCGAGCGCCCGCGCGCGTACGAGCGTGCCGTGGACGGGGGCGCGCTCGACGCGTAGCGCGGCCACGGGGTCGTCGGTGTCGCCGGCCCGGTCAGGGGTGCCCTCCCACAGCGCGAGCCCGGCCTCGGCCGCGGCCAGCGCCCCCGCGTGGTCCCCGGCCCTGGCCCGGTCCGCGCTCGCGGCGGCGTGCAGCAGCAGGGCGGAGCTGTCGACCTGGTCCTCGGCGAGGGCGAGCCGGTATCCGGTCGGCGTGCTCGCGAGGACGTCGGCGCCCAGCTGCGCCCGCGCCCTGGACACGAGGACCTGCAGCGCCCTTCCCGGACGCTCCGGCAACTCGTCCGGCCACAGCCCCGCCACCAGCCGCTCGGTACTGCAGCCCGTGCGCACGTCGTGCGCCAGCAGCGCGAGGAGACCACGGAGCCGGGGAGCGGTGACCTCCTGTCCGCGATAGGCGACACGCGGCAGCAGGGTCAGGTCGATGGTCATCCATGCAGATTAGCCAAGGCGCGGCGGCACGGTCCGAACTCCCGTCGCGCGGGCGGTCCCCGCCCAACGGGCGTCCGCCGGCGGGCTGCCGCAGCAGGTGCGGTGGCCCGGCGGGGGAGTAGCCGCCGGACTGCTCGCGGCGGACGAAGCACAGGCGACGTTTCCGCGCCGCGCCCGCGCGGACCGCCTCGGGTGTCGAACAGGGAGGCGACCGCTTGTGCCGCACGGTCTTCGAGGCCTGGGTCCGTCGCCGCCCAGCCGTTGCGGGGAGGGATGATCAAGGGCCTGCGGCCCTGGGGTGTGGGTGACCAGGAGCATGGTGCGACCGCGGGTGGCGCCGAGGAGCCGGGCCCCGCGCAGTGCCTCGCGCAGGTCGGTGTCCGTGGCCTCGAGGGACGGCCGTCGCGGTCCTTCGCGGCCGGGGGAGTGTGCCAGTGGCCCCGTCAGGGCTGCCGGACCGCACAGACGTCGAAGTCGAGGGTGACTTTGGGACTGACCATGGCCGTGGTCATGGCGTTCCAGTTCACACCCCAATCGTTGCGATCGATGGTGGCGTTCCCCCGGGCGCTGATCCGGCTGTCACCCCGGGGACCGGTCTCCCTGCCGGTCAGCGTGAACACAACGGTGACCGCTCTGGTCACGGTGCGGATGGTCAGATCGCCGGTGACCTTGAAGACGTCGTCCTCTACCTGTTCGACCCTGGTCGATTCGAAGGTGAGCGTCGGGTGGCCGTCGGCGTCCAGGAACTTGCTGCTGAGCAGTTCGTCGCGTTGCGGCTTGCCGGTTTGGACGCTCCGCGCCTGGATCGTCAGCCATATCTCGGACTTCGACGGGTCGCCGCCGTCCAGATACGCGTTGCCCTCGAACTCCTCGAACCGTCCGCGCACCCTGGTGGACATGGTGTGGCGGGCGATGAAACCTACGCGCGTACGCGTGGTGTCGAGGAGGTAGTAGCCGGACAGTTCACTGGGCAGGGAGAGGACGGACATGCTGGGATGCTCCTGTGTGGGAAGAGGTCGTCGGCGCGGCGAACAGCACCTCGCCCGGTTCCGGCAGCGGCACGCGGGCCGCCGGCGTGAGCCACGGCACGTCGGGCGCGTCCGTGCCGTGCTGGTCGAGGACTTCGACGGCGCGATGCGGCCATCGGGTCGCGATCGCCGTGGCGCCGTACCGATCAGCGAAGGGCGGCGCCGTCATGGACACCTGCGATCGGACGTGCCGTGCGGTCCGGTGCCGGCGGTCGATTCACTCAGTTGACCGGCCAGGACTTCCTGGCACGCACCGAGGTCCGGAGTGTGTCGCCGTAGCTCGGCGTTGATCAGTGCCATGCGCGCGGCGCTGTCTCGCCGGGTGTTCCACCCGTTCAACGTGAGGACGCGCAGCGTAGTCACCTCGGATCCTTTCCGTGTGCGGCTCGGACAGGGCTCACTGGGTCCAGCGGGCTCACTGGGCCCACTCCACGCAGGGCAGTTCCACGGTGGAACGGCCGTGTGTGACTCGACGTTCTTACCGGTACGACGACGCGGCCCCCACGGATGTGAGGTCGGCGCGTCACCTCACATCCGGAGGGACTGTTTCGTCATACCCGGTGTGGCCTGGCCAGACGTGACCGAAGGAGTGGCGAGACATGAGCACCGAAAGCGAGCCGGGAGGCATGCGGCTCGACCCGAGTCTGAGCACGATCATGAGCGAGCGACGTCGGCTCACCAATCTCGCCTACCGGCTGCTGGGCTCCCTCGCCGACGCCGAGGATGTCGTGCAGGAGACGTACGCCCGCTGGTACACCCTGTCCCAGGAGCAGCGGGAGGGCATCAAGTCGCCAGGGGGATGGCTGACGAAGGTGGCAGGCCGTATCTGTCTCGACCAGCTCGGCTCGGCGCGGGCGCGGCGCGAGAGGTACGTGGGCGAGTGGATCCCCGAGCCGTTGCCCGATCGTGCGGAGTGGTCCGGCGGGAGGCCGGGCGGAGCCACCACCGACCCGGCTGACCGTGTGACGCTCGACGAGTCGGTCACCATGGCCTTCCTCGTCCTGCTCGACGCGATGACACCCGCCGAACGCGTCGCGTTCATCCTCCATGACGTCTTCGGCTACCCCTTCGCCGAAGTGGCCGAAATCGTCGGCCGCACGCCGGGAGCCTGCCGACAGCTGGCCTCCGCGGCCCGCCGCCGTCTCCGCGCGTCCGAAGTGTCGGCGGCCCGGACGTCGCGGCAGGCCGCTCTCGTCAGAGACTTCAAACTCGCGTGGGAGGCCAAGGACATCAAGGCCTTGATCGACCTGCTCGACCCCGACGCCACGGGGGTCGCCGACGGCGGAGGCCTAGCCAGCGCAGCGCCCCGTCCCGTCGTGGGCAACGAGCAGATCGCGCGGTACCTGGTGGCCGTCACCGCAACGGCGGACGACCTGACGATCGTGGAACGCACGGTCAACGGCCAGCCCGGCCTGGTCGTCGAGCGCGACGGTGTCACCGCGGTGGTGATCGCGTTCGAAGTCGCGGGTGACCGCATCAGGAACTTTTGGGCCGTCGCCAATCCCGAGAAGCTGCGCTCCTGGACGACCGGCTGACGGGCGTACCCGAGCGGAAGGACCCCGCGACGGGCCGCCGAGACGGCTCGTCGCGGGGGCGCTCCGTGATCCCGACCCAGGGGCGGCGGCCGGTCCCCGCGTGGTGCTCGGCGGTGCGCCGCCGGTCTCCGAAGAGGCCGGCCGACGGAGGCGTGAGCCGTCTACCCGACCTACGCAGAGGTCGATGGCCGATACGATGAGTGACGCCACGGGTATGTGCGGAGTCGGTAGAGCCGGGTCGGATGCGCGGGACGGCGACCCCGACCGGCAACCACGCCGCTGAGGAACGACCCGCGGTCACGACGAAGCGATCCCAGGAGCCGCTGATGTCCGAGAACCCGAACAAGGCGCAACCGCCGGTCGTCGACCGCGCGACCTTCGAGCAGTAGTTGGAGGGGCTACGGGCAAGGGAGAAGGCCCACACCCGAGAAGGCGACGCGATCGCCGCCGCGCGCCGCAGGCTCCCTATGGTCGAGGTGGCCGCAGACAACCCGCTACTGGGGCCGGACGGTCCCATGACGCTCCTGGACGCGTTCGAAGGGCGACGCCAGATGATCGCCTACTACCTGCGCGACGGCGACCGTGTCTTCGAGACGTACTGGACCAGACGTCGCGGGGCCGAGACGGTGGACTACAGCTACGCCCTCATGGACCTCACGGTGTTCGGGCGCCAGGAGGCACGGGAGGACTCACCGGCAGGCTGGCGGCGCCTCGGGCACGCCACGCGGACCCTGGGCGGGGCTCCCGACTGGCCGCCGCTGCGGGAGGAGCGGTCGGTCGGGCGCCCCACGGCACAGTGGCCGCGCGTCGACGCCGGCCGCTCCGACGACTTGGGTGCCACCGGCACCGGCCCGGCTGCCGAGTCCGGGCACTGCCACTGATGGCGGATGGACGATCGAGGACTATGCGCATCGACGGCACGCGCGGCCGGAGTGCCGGTGCCGGCCCACTGGGCGGCGCCATCGGATGCCCTTCCAGGGCGGCATCGGCCTCTCGGTGGTCCCACGCGCGGTACGCGCCGTGCCCGCCCCGCAGCCGTACGACCCCCGGCCCGCGGGATTCCGGTCTCAGAACGGCATGCGGCCTCGGGTGCGCCGGCCGGCCGATCCGCTGCGGCCGACAGCCCTGGAGCTGCTGCGGAAGGGCTTGCTGAAGATCCGGCCGAGGACGCCCGGTGCCTTGCCGCCGGCCCGTGACCCGGCCCCCAGGGTGCGCTGGGTGCCGCGTTCCGGATGCCGGGACAAGCGGGGAACGAAGAAGGCGAGGACGGCCAGAACGATACAGACGCCGACGATGCCGACAACCATCATGAAGGGCTCCCTGGGTCGAGGTGTCCCTGCCGCTTGCCCCGTGGGAGCGGGCGCATGCGCGAGACTCGCGTCTGTCCGGAGCACCGTTGCGCTGATCGCCGTCGTCGTCGGTGGAGCGGTGTTACAGGTCAGAAGGGCGGACGGCGGGTTCGGCCGAGTCGGACGAACCGGTTCGGACCGCATCCCGCCCTCAACTCTCGATCACATCAAGTGTGTTGACGGCATATCGGGGCAATCGGAGCCGCAGGCCGGGCAATTGGGTGCGGTCGGCAGTCGTTGAGGAGAGGGGAATTGCATATGCGTCGCAGGGGGATGAAAGCCGGCGCGATCGCGGTTGCCGCGGTCACGGGAAGCGTCGTTCTCGCGGGGTGCGGGGGTGACGGTGAGCCGAAGGCACAGGGGAGCAGTTCGTCGGCGAGCGCGAGTAGGAGTGACGGCGGTCAGGAGCAGGGTACGACGGCGGTGCGATCGGCCTACGACAAGACGGCCGAAGCCGAGTCGGCACAGATGACGATCGAGATGAAGCTCGCCGCGGACGGCAGGACGATCACGTCCGACGGCAAAGGTGTCATCGACCTGGCCGAGGGCGACAGCGCCATGACGATCACCGCGCAGGACAAGACCATCGAGCAACGCGTGGTCGACCAGGTCCTCTACCAGAAGTCGCCCGACCAGAAGGCCCCCGGCGGCAAGCCCTGGATCAAGATCGACCTCAAGAAGGTCGCCGCTCAGCAGGGTCTGAGCAGCCAGCAGATCGGCGACCCGGCCCAGACCGCCGCGTACGCCAAGGCGATCACCGACAAGGACGTCACCAAGGTCGGCGCGGAGAAGATCGACGGAGTCGACACCACGCACTACAAGGTCGTCGTGGACGTCTCCGAACTGCCGGGTGGCGAGCGGATGAGCAAGCAGCTCGGCCCGACGCTGCCGATGCAGATCTGGCTCGACGATGAGGGCCGGCTGCGCCGCCAGCAGATCGACATGACCATCAAGGCCCCGGCCTCCGCCTCCGCGAACCCGGACAGCGCGGCGTCCCCGCAGCAGCTCAAGATGAGCACGGTAATGGAGTTCTCGGAATTCGGCACCGAGGTCGACACCGAGGCCCCGCCGGCCGATCAAGTGGCCGACATGACCGGCAAGGCCCTCCAGGGCAGCCAGCAGTCGAGCTGAGCCGTCACGGCCGGTCGACGCCGCCCCTCGCTGACGACATGCGCGGTTCCGTTGACGTGGAGACCGATGCGGTGGTGGGTGAAGCCCATGAAAAGCATGCCCAGGTGGGGGGTTGTCCAGGACGTTTCCGTTGCCGGCATGGACTCCGTCGCGCAGCAGGCCGTAGTGCTCCAGGTAGTTGACCGACTCCGGGAGCAGGGTGAGGAACCGCTCGGCCTCCCGGCGGACGAGCGGCCGACTCAGGCCGTCGCGGCTGCCGAACGCCAGGTGGACCGAGGGGCGCGACGCCTCGGCGCGAGCCGCCACCTGCGACAGGCCCGGCCGCTCCGCCCTCCTTGCGGGACGCGCCCCCTGCGGCCGGGCGTGCCGGCGCCGGCACGGGCGTCGGGGTCGCCGGCTTCGGCGTCGGGGTCGCCGGCTTCGGGGAGGGAAGGCGATGAGGCGGCGGGTCGTTCGCCGCCCCGCTGACGTCGGCACGGGCGTTCCCGCCGCCCGGGCCAGTGGGCTCCGCCCCGACGCGCTCGCCGAGGGCGGGTGCTTCCTGGCCCGTGTGAAGAGCCCTGGCCGGTCACATCCGTCGGCGGATCGCCTCCGCGGGGGTGGCAGACACCTGCGGAGTCGGCCGACCGGTCCCGCCCGGCACCTCGGCCACGGGTCGGCGCACCCGGTGGTGCCGAGCGGGCTCCGGCGCCTCCCGCGGGAGACGCCGGGCCCGCCTTCATGGAACATCACCCGAAGCGGGACCGGTTGACCGTCAGGGCAGGGTCCACTTCTGATTGGGGCCGGCGTGGCAGGTCCACAGGTGGACCGGGGTGCCGTCGCTCCAGGTGCCGCCGGAGGCGTCGAGGCACTTGCCCGACTGCGGGTTGCGGACCGTCCCGTCGGCCTGGGGCGCCCACTTCTGCGCACCGGAGCCGTTGCAGGTCCACAACTGGATCTTCGTACCGTCGGCGCTGCCGCCACCCGACACGTCCAGGCACTTGCTCAGGGCGCGGACGGTCCCGTCGCCGGGCAGCGTCCACTGCTGGGCGCCGGTCCCGTTGCAGGTCCACACCTGGACCTTGGTGCCGTCGGCGGTCTGGGAGTTGTCGACGTCCAGGCACTTGCCGTTGACACCCTTCACCTCACCCGTCCCGGACGCCGAGCCCGGCAGCTTGTTGAGCGTGTACCAGGCTTCGGTGCTCCAGAGCGTCTCACCGCCGGCCGAGCTGAAGGGGCGGGGCGAGCGGACGTGGACCACGCGGTCGGCCTTGAGGCCCGGGAGGGCGAGGGTGACGGTCTTGCGGTCGGCGGACAGCGTGGCCGACTGCGCGGTGAGGGTCTCCTCGTCGACCTTGGGGCCGCCGTAGTCGGCCGTCGGCACGTACCGCCACTGCTTGATCTTGTAGCGGCCGGCCAGTTCGGTCGCCGTGTCCGTCGACAGGGGCTGGGTGTACTCCAGCTCGAAGCCGCCCGGTACGGCGCGCATGGCGCGGATGTCGAAGGCGTTGGCGCCGTTGGGACTCAGCTTCTGCAGGCCGTAGGTGAGCTTGCCCTCCTGGCCCCAGTTGCCGCCCGCGCCCAGCCCGCCGGCGTAGAGGGCGCCGTCCGGTCCGACGCTGATCCTGGTGACACCGGCCTCCAGACCCTGGGTGAGACGGAAGACCGCCCCTTGGTACTCGCCGCCGACCTTCTCCAGGAAGCCGCGCTGGATGCCGCCGTAGGTCACGTCGCCGAACAGCATCTGGCCGGCGAACGGGCCCTGCGTCAACTGCAACGGCGTACTGGGTGAGTTGGCGATCTCGTTCTGCGGCAGCCACAGGACCGGCTTGGTCACCGGCTGGGAGTCGAAAGGTCCGTCCGGGTTGGTGTAGTGGTTGAAGAAGCGGTCCTGCTTGATGTGCACGAGCTTGGACGAGGGCAGCCAGCCGCCCTGGTTGTCGGTGACGAACATGTCGCCCTCGGGGCCCCAGCCGATGCCGTTCGGGGTGCGCAGACCGCCGGCGACGTAGGAGACCTCGCCCGTGTTCTTGTCGACCTTGATGGTGGTGCCGCGGTTCTCGGCGGGCTGCGGGTCGGTGGTGGCGCCGCCGTAGTTGATGGAGACCGACAGGTTCAGGTAGAAGAACCCGTCCTTGTACAACAGGCCGAAGGCGAACTCGTGGAAGTTGCCGCCGAAGGGCCAGGTCGCCACGCGCCGGTACTGATCGGTGACCTCGTCGCCGTTGGTGTCGTTCAGCTCGGTCAGTTCATGCTTCTGGGAGACGTAGAGCTTGCCGGCGACGTGTTTGATGCCCATCGGCTCCTTCAGGCCGGAGGCCACCTTCTTGGCCGTGACCTTGTCCGGCCCGGTGTCGCCGGTGACGTTGCTCAGCAGGTAGACCTCGCCGGCGGTGTTGTTGCTGCCGCCCCAGGTGGCCACGGCCAGGCGTCCGTCCGGGAGCCAGTCCATGGCGGAGACCTGCGGCTCGAAACCGTCCGGCCGGAGATCGGTGAGCGTGTAGTTCGGATGCACACCGGTCAGCGGGAGTCCGTCTCCGGGGGAGTCCGTGCCGCCCTCGCACTCCTTGCGTCCGGGTGCGGTCACGCGTACGACGTCGGCGTCGGTGCTGAGCACCGAGTTCGGTACGACGCTGAAGCCCGAGGCGCCCGGCGGCTTCCAGGACAGGGTGAGCTGCTGACCGCCGTCGCGCTCGAAGTGCTCGATGAGCAGCGAGTGGAAGCCGGCCGTCAGGTCGACCGTCGCGTCCTTGGGCTCCGGTCCGTGCAGTCCGTCGTGGTCGACGACCAGTTGGTCGTCGATCCAGAGTCGGGACCCGTCGTCGCTGGTGAGCCTGAACGTGTAGCCGCCCGCCTGCGAGGCGTCGAGGTTGCCCAGGACGTGGGTGACGAAGTTGCTCTCCAGGCCGAAGTCGTCGGCCGAGGACCAGTCGACCACCGGCATCAGCTTGTCGATGTTCGGGGTCTGGCCCGCCTTGAGGGCGCAGATCTCGTTGAGCGGGGCCTGGACGTCGAAGACGCGCAGCGTGACACCCGGTTCCTGAGGGGGGAGATCCGCGGTGGCCGAGTCGTCCGCCGGAGACGGGGACGTCGACAGACCGACGGCCAGTAACGAAGCGATGAGTGTTCCGGCCAGGCGTCTGCCGAGCCGGCGGGGGTACAGCCGTGGATGCACGTGACCTCCTGACGGTCCCTCGGACACGAGGAACTCGGTCGGGCAAGTGGGAGATCCACCGCTGCCGGGACGCGCCGTCGTCCCGGATACGGAGGGGGGTACGGGCGTGGGGCGTGAGGCGCCCGGCGCCGCACCGGACACAGTAGGGACTTCTCCCCGGGCCGTCCATGCTTTGTCATCGGTGAGGGAAAAGTCCGGCCGGCCCGCGGGGCGCTCGGTGCGCAGGGATGCGAGTTCTCCGATCACCCCACCCGGTCATCGTCTTGCGCGGAGCCTTTACAGCACCCTTCTAACGATGTAAAACCTCCGTGCGGACAGACCGGACGGCTGTCGTTCCTCTTCTCCGGCACCGCTCTGTGCTCGCGTGCCGTCCTGCGCCATTGCACCTCCTCCACGAAGGAGTACCGATGCGCTCTTCCCCCACCCCCGGAGCAAGACGACGGTGGCATGCCCTCGCGGCGTCGGCGACGGCCTGCGTGATGTTCTGCGCCGGCCTGCTCGTCACCACGTCCACGGCCTCCGCCCGGACAGCCGCGTGGACCCCCAAACCCCCGCCGATGACGACGCCGTGGACCGACGGGGTCCCGGTCGACAACCCACTGCCGGAGTACCCGCGGCCGCAGCTCACCCGCCCCGACTGGAAGAACCTCAACGGCATCTGGGACTTCGCCGTCACGGCCGCCGACGCCGGGCAGCCCGCCGCCTTCCCGGAGCAGATCAGGGTGCCGTTCGCCGCGGAGTCGGCGCTCTCCGGCATCCAGCGCAAGATCACTCGGAACGACAAGCTGTGGTACAGACGAACCTTCACCGTCCCGGCGGAGTGGAACGGCCGCCGCGTCCAGCTCAACTTCGGCGCCAGCGACTGGCGGACCACGGTCTGGGTCAACGGGCAGCAGGCCGGCGCGGTCCACAGCGGTGGCTACGACTCCTTCACGTACGACATCACCCCGCTGCTCAACGGCGGTGCCAACACGATCGTCGTCTCGGTGTGGGACCCGACGGAGACCGGCGGCCAGGCCGTCGGCAAGCAGCGTATCCGGGACGTGGCCCCGCACCCGGGTGGCGGCATCTTCTACACCGCGGCGTCCGGCATCTGGCAGACGGTGTGGCTGGAACCCACCGCACCGGCCCGCATCACCCGCCTCGACATGGTGCCGGACCTGTCGAACAACACCCTGAGGGTGACGGTGCGTGGCGCCGGTGTGGGCGGCCACCAGGTCAGGGTCACGGTGTCCGCGGGCGGCTCGACCGTGGGCAGCGCGACCGGCGCGGTCGGCTCCCCGTTCACCGTGTCCGTCCCCGGCCCTCGCCTGTGGTCACCGGAGGACCCCTTCCTGTACGACGTGAAGGCCGAGCTGCTCTCCGGCACCGCGGCCGTCGACACCGTCGGCAGCTACACCGGCATGCGCTCGGTCTCGCTCGGCAAGGTGGACGGCGTACCGCGGCCCCTCCTCAACGGCGAGTTCGTCTTCCAGACCGGCACACTCGACCAGGGCTACTGGCCCGACGGCCTCTACACCGCCCCGACCGACGCGGCCCTGCGCCACGACCTGCAGAAGCACAAGGACCCGGGCTTCAACATGGTCCGCAAGCACATCAAGGTCGAGCCGCAGCGCTGGTTCTACTGGGCCGACCGGCTTGGACTGCTGGTGTGGCAGGACATGCCGTCGATGGACCTGCGCACCCCCGACAGCGCCGCCCGCGTGCAGTGGGAGGCCGAGTACGAACGCGTCATCGACCAGCACCGTAGCTCGCCGTCGGTGGTGATGTGGGTCAACCAGAACGAGGGATGGGGCCAGTACGACCAGGCCCGCATCGCCGACAAGGTCAAGGCGTACGACCCTTCCCGCCTCGTCGACAACATGAGCGGCATCAACTGCTGCGGCTCCGTCGACGGAGGCAACGGCGACGTCATCGACCACCACGTCTACGTGGGCCCCGGCGTCACCAGACCGTCCGCCACCCGGGCCGCGGTCCTCGGCGAGTTCGGTGGACTCGGATACAAGGTGGCCGGCCACGAGTGGTACCCGGGTGGCGGGTTCAGCTACGAGAACCAGCCGAGCCTCACCCACCTCGACAACCGCTTGGTCGGACTGATCGACGCGATCCGCGAGACGCAGATGCCGCTCGGCCTGTCAGCCTCCGTCTACACGGAGATCACCGACGTCGAGAACGAGGTCAACGGCCTGCTCACCTACGACCGCCAAGTCGTCAAGGTCGACGAGAACCGGGTGAAGGCCGCCAACCAGGCCCTGATCGACGCCTCCCGCGGCGCACGGCCTCCGGTCACCCTGCCCACCGGCCAGTACAAGTCCCTGCGGGTGACGACCCCCGGCTACACCACCAGGTACGCGCGGCACCAGGACGGACTCGGCTTCACCGAGGTCGTCGACGCGAGCAGTTCCGGCCTGCTGAAGAACGACGCCACGTGGAAGATCGTGCCGGGACTCGCCGACAGCGGGTGCTATTCCCTCGAGTCCCGCAACTTCCCCGGCCAGTACCTGCGTCACCGGGAGTTCCGGATCTACAAGGAGGGCGGTGACTCCGCGCTGTTCAGGGCGGACGCCACCTGGTGCGCCGTCCAGGGGCAAGGAGGTGTGCGCCTGTCCGCGTACAACTTCCCCGACCAGTACCTGCGCCACTACCGGGCCGAGCTGTGGCTGGCGACTCCGGGCGGCGCACACGAGTGGGACAGCCCGGCCGGCTTCACGCAGGACACCACCTGGGCCGTCGAGGCGCCGTGGGCGCCGTGAGCCGGCACCGGTGACGGTGTGGCGACGCGAGGGGACGGCGGCGGCCGCCCCCTCGCGGCATGCCCGCGGATGACGCCTCAGGAAGAGGCACACCCGAAGGCGCGCCCGCGAAGCCCTCACGGCAGTCCGGCCAGGCCTGCCGGCACCCCCGGCGCCCTCTTCACGCCCGGCCGGCCGAGTCGATCCTGCTGGTCGGCGCCTTCGTGCCACCCTCGCCCTCCGGCTGAGCGCCGGGGCCCTCGCCCGCGTGGGACCGCTGCGCCTTCCGCTCGTCATCGCCGTGGTGACGGGCGGCCGGTGGGCCGGGGACGCCTTGGCCCACCGCACCGGGCACCTGCCGGGCAGGCGGCTGCGCCACGGCCGGCTCATGGCGCGGCCGGCCCACCGGCCGCCCACAGCGGCCCGCTGCTACTCCATGCCTCCTGAGGTCGTCCCACGACGGGCGCGCCGGCCACCGTAACGTAATCGATTCCGCGTGGCGGGGGCAGTCGGGGCTCATGATGGATGAACCATCAAAAGTGCAGGTCAGACACCCTATGGTGACTCTGCGTCAAATAACGTTGTGGTTGCGAACGAGGTGCGAGGTCGGTTTTCTCTTGCCGGCCTGTTGACTTCCTTCGGCTCGCATTATTTCTTTTGCCCACCGCTTCGTCGGAGCGGACCTCGGCGCAAGGAGCGACCTCATGGTGACGCGTGCTCGTACATCCCTGGCCAGACGCTGCATGCTCGGCACAGTGGCCCTGACCCTCACCGCGGTGACCGCCTGCGGCGGAGGAGGCGGCGACGAGCGTGACGGCGCGGCCGACGGGACCTGCGAGCCCGCCTCCGGCAAGGTCACGCTGGACTACTGGTCCTGGGTCCCCGGCATTCAGAAGGCCATCGACCTGTGGAACAAGGAGAATCCGGACATCCAGGTCAAGGTGAAGACCGTGCCCTCGGGCAACGCCGGCACCTACCAGAACCTGTCCAACGCCCTGAAGGCGGAGAAGGCTCCCGACCTCGGTCAGGTCGAGTACGACTCCCTGGCCAGCTTCCGGCTCAAGGAGGGCCTGACCGACATCTCCTCCTGCCCCGGCGTCAAGGAGGCCGGCGGCAAGTTCGTCGACTGGACCTGGTCTCAGGTGGAGTTCGGCGCCGACGGCAAGGACGGCGTCTGGGCCGTGCCCCAGGACACCGGCCCCATGGCCCTGTTCTACCGCAAGGACGTATACGACCAGCTTGACATGAAGGCCCCCGCCACCTGGGACGAGTACGCGGAGCAGGCCCGCAAGCTCAAGAAGGAGGGGAAGTTCATCACCCACTTCTCCCAGACCGACCCGAACTGGTTCACCGGTCTGCTGTGGCAGAACAAGGCCACCATGTTCGAGCGCGACGGTGACGCCTGGAAGGTCACCGTCGACCGGCCCGAGAGCCGTCAGGTCGCCGACTACTGGCAGAAGTTGATCGACGACAAGCTCGTCGCCACCGACCTCCAGGGCTTCTCCCCGGCGCTGTACAAGGCCTGGAACACCGACGAGGTCGTGACCTGGGTCAGCGCGGCCTGGGGCTACAGCACCATCCGCGACAACGCCAAGTCCACCGATGGCAAGTGGGCGGTCGCCCCGATGCCGCAGTGGAAGGCGGGCGACCAGCAGGCCGGCAACTGGGGCGGCTCCACCACCACGGTGATGCACGGTACCGAGCACCCCGCCGAGGCCGCCGAGTTCGCCCTGTGGCTGAACACCGACCCCGAGGCGCTGGCGATCCTGAACCGGGAGGGCGGGCTCTACCCGGCGGCCGAGGCGGGCCTGGAACTGCCCGCGCTGCGGCAGCCGGTCGACTTCTACGGCGGGCAGAAGATCTTCGACGTCTTCGCGCAGGCCTCCGCGGGCGTCGACACCGGCTTCACCTGGGGCCCGACCATGACGGACACCTACCGATACCTCAGCGACGGGACGGCGAACGTCATCGGCGGCAAGAACACCCTGGGCGAGGTGCTCGAGGACACCGGCGCGCAGAGCGCGGACTCACTGCGCAAGCAGTCCCTCGACGTGACCGAGTAGACCGCGTCGTCGGATCCCTCCTGCCCTTCCCGCCGCCCAGGGCGGCGGGAACAGCACCGCAAAGGCTGCCCGTGACTCCCACCACCGCCGCACCGGCCCCGGCGCGCCGACGCCCGCGCCGTACCCTCGCCCCGTACGCCTTCCTCGCCCCTTTCCTCATCCCCTTCGTCCTCTTCACCCTCGTCCCGGTCGGCTACGCCTTCTGGCAGAGCCTGCACAAGACCGAACGGACCGGCGGCACCTTCGGCAGGACGCAGACGGTGTTCGCCGGCTTCGACCAGTACGCGCGGGTCCTGCAGGCGGACTACTTCACCGAGAGCCTGCTGCGCGTCCTCGGCTTCGCCCTCGTGCAGATCCCCGTGATGCTGCTGCTCTCCCTGGTCCTCGCCCTGCTGCTGGACTCCGCCGTGGCCCGCGCCAAGAAGTTCTTCCGGCTCGTCTACTTCGTGCCGTACGGCATCCCCGGCGTCGTGGCGGCCCTGATGTGGGCCTTCCTCTACGACCCGCGCCTGTCACCCGTGGTGGACCTGCTGCGAGACGTCGGCGCCGATGTCGACCTGCTCGGCCCGGACGCCATCCTGTGGTCCATCGCCAACGTCGTCACCTGGACGTACACCGGCTACAACATGCTGATCATCTACGCCGCCCTGCAGGCCGTGCCCTCCGACATCGGCGAGGCGGCCAGGGTGGACGGGGCGAGCGCCTGGACCATCGCCCTGCGCATCAAGATCCCGATCATCCGGCCGGCCCTGGTGCTCACCGGCGTCTTCTCCATCATCGGCTCGTTCCAGCTTTTCACCGAACCGCAGGTCTTCCGCGGCATATCCACCAGCGTGACGAGCACCTACACCCCCAACATCGCCGCGTACTCGCTCGCCTCGGGCGACAGTTACAGCGAGGCCGCCGCCCTGTCCGTGATCCTCGCTCTCGTCACGTTCGTCCTGTCGTTCGCGTTCCTGCGCTTCACCTCCAGGAGGCAGGGATGAGTTTCCTCACCCGCACCGAGGGCGCCCACGCTCCCGGACCCACCGCACGCCGACGGCCGCGTACCGGGGTGTCCACCGCCGTCGCCGTGACCTTCATGATCGCGGTCGCCTGCTACATGCTGCTGCCCGTGTACTGGCTGCTCGTGTCGTCGACCAAGAGCCAGAGCGACCTCGTCAGCACCCCCGGCTTCCTCCCCGCCGCATGGCACCTGGGCGACAACCTGTCCTCGCTCTTCGCCCAGCAGGACGGGGTCTACGCCCGCTGGCTGCTCAACAGCCTGCTGTACGCGGGCCTGGGCGCGGCCGTCGCCACCCTCCTGGCCGCAGCGGCCGGGTACGCCCTCGCCAAATACACCTTCCGCGGTCGGGAGGCGGTCTTCTCCGTCGTCCTCGGCGGCGTCCTCGTACCGGCCACCGCACTCGCCCTGCCGCTGTTCCTGATGTTCGCCGAGTTCGACGCCACCAACACCTTCTGGTCGGTGTTCCTGCCCAGCGTCGTCAGCCCGTTCGGCGTCTACCTGTCCCGCATCTTCGCCGCCGCCTCCGTCCCCGACGAGGTGATGGAGGCCGCCCGCATGGACGGGGCGAGCGAGTTCCGCATCTTCCGCACCGTCGCGCTGCGCCTGATGGCGCCCGCCCTGGTGACGGTCTTCCTCTTCCAGTTCGTCGTCATCTGGAACAACTTCCTGCTCCCCTTGATCATGCTGCAGGACGAGCGTCTCTACCCCGTCACCCTCGGCCTGTTCACCTGGCAGTCGCAGACCAGCCGCATGCCCGAACTGCAGACCCTCACCATCGTGGGCGCCCTGATCTCCGTCGTGCCCATCGTGCTCACCTTCCTCCTCCTGCAGCGCTACTGGCGCGCCGGACTCGCCGCTGGAGCCGTGAAATCGTGAACCACCCCCTCACCGACGTGACCCGTGCCCTCGGCGGAGTCGCCTACGGTGGCGACTACAACCCGGAGCAGTGGCCGCGCGAGGTCTGGCGGGAGGACGTACGCCTCATGCGTGAGGCGGGCGTCAACCTCGTCACCGTCGGCGTGTTCTCCTGGTCCCGTATCCAGCCGCGCCCCGGCACCTTCGACTGGAGCCTGCCGGACGAGGTGCTCGACCTGCTGCACGCGCACGGCATCGCGGTGGACCTCGCCACCGCCACCGCCGCCCCGCCCCCGTGGTTCACCCGGCAGCACCCCGACGCCCGGCCGGTCACCGCCTCGGGCACCCGCCTCGCCCACGGCAGTCGGCAGGTCTTCTGCCCGAGCAGCCCGGCCTACGCCGAAGCCGCGGACGCCCTCGTCACGGCGCTGGCGGCACGGTACGGCGAGCACCCCGCACTCGTCATGTGGCACGTGCACAACGAATGGGGCAACCACAACGCCCTGTGCTACTGCGACACCAGCGCGGCCGCCTTCCGCCAATGGCTGCGGGAGCGGTACAAGAGCCTCGACGCGCTCAACGACGTCTGGGGCACCGACTTCTGGAGCCAGCGCTACGGCGACTGGGACGAGATCGACCCGCCCCGGGACACCACCGCCTTCCACAACCCGGGGCAGGAACTCGACTACCACCGCTTCTCCTCCGACGCGCTGCTCACCCGGCACCGCGCCGAGAGCGCCCTCCTGCGCCGGATCGCTCCAGGCGTGCCCATCACCACCAACGTGATGGGCACTCTGGAGAAGAAGGTCGACGGCTACGCCTTCGCCACCGAGTGCGACCTGGTCTCGGTCGACCACTACCTCCCGGCAGCCGACCCCGACGGACACATCGACCTGGCGCTCAACGCCGACCTGGCCCGGGGCATGGCCCGGGGCCGGCCCTGGCTGCTGATGGAGCACTCGACCTCGGCCGTCAACTGGCAGCCGGTCAACGTGGCGAAACGCCCGGGAGAGATGCGCCGCAACAGCCTGGCCCACCTCGCTCGGGGCGCGGACGGACTGATGTTCTTCCAGTGGCGGCAGTCCCGCGCCGGCGCGGAGAAATGGCACTCCGCGATGCTTCCGCACGCCGGCACCGAGGGACGTGTCTGGAAGGAGGCCAAGGCACTGGGAGCCGAACTGTCCACGCTCGGCGAGGTGACCGGCAGCCGTGTGCGCGGCGACGTGGCGATGCTGTTCGACTGGCACAGCTGGTGGGCCCTGGAACTGCAGGCACGCCCGTCGGACCGGACCCGCTACCTGGACGCGGTCCGTGACTGGTACGAGGCACTGTGGACGCTGAACATCACCTGCGACCTGGTACCGCCCGGCGCTGCCCTGACCGGCTACCGCGCCGTTCTCGCCCCCGGTCTGTACCTGTTGTCCGACAACGATGCCGACAATCTGCGCCACTACGTGCACCAGGGCGGGCATCTCGCCGTCGGCTGCTTCAGCGGGGTCGTCGACGAGTACGACAGGGTGCACCCGGGCGGGAACCCCGGTGCCCTGCGCGAGGTGCTCGGGCTCGTCGTGGACGAGTACCTGCCGCTGCGCGCCCAGGACCACGCCCGGCTCGACGACGGAACACAGGTCCGGCAGTGGGTGGAACGCGTCGAATCCCGCGGCTGCGAACCGGTGCTGCGCTTCGCGGACACCGCCGACGGCGGCCCCGCCCGCGGTGGCCCCGCCGTCACCCGGCACACCTTCGGCCGGGGCACCGGCTGGTACACGGCCGCCCGCCTGCCGGTTCCGGCTCTGCGCGAGATGCTGCGCACCCTGTGCGCCCAGGCCGGCGCGAGCCCCGTCGTCGAGGCACCCCCGGGGCTGGAGGCGGTACGCCGCACGGGCGCAGCGCATGCTTATCTCTTCCTGATCAACCACACGCGGGAAGCGGTCACCGTCCCCGTCACCGGTGTGGCCGTCGCCAGTACCGGAACCACCGGCGCCGACATCACCGGCGGCCGAGTGGTCGTCCCGCCCGGCGACGTGGTCGTGGTCCGTGAGGACCTCACGACCGCCCCGGCCTGACCTTCCGTCACCCCAGCACCAGAGAAGCACCCACGAGGAGCGCCCCGATGATGAAGCCCGCCGCCCCGTTGCCCTCCGTGGAGATCGACGAGGCGAGCGGCACCGTGCTGCTGCGCACCACCTACAGCGTCTACGTACTGAGGGTGGACCGCGTCGCGGGCACGGTGCGGCACGTCCACTGGGGCGCTCCGCTGCCCCTCGCCGACGCGGTGACGCTGCCGGTCTGGTCCGAGCACGACAACAGCTTCGCCGGCCGGTGGGACGGCGTCGAGGAGTACCCCGTCGACGGCGGTGCCCGCTTCGGTGTGCCCGCTCTGGAGGTCCGCTTCCCCGACGGTTCCAGTCCGCTGGAGCCGACCGTGCTGGCAGTGGACCGGCGGGCGGCCGATCACGTGGTGGTCCGCCTGCGGGACCGCACCCGGCCGCTGACCTGGCACCTGCACTACCGCGTCCCCGCCGACGGCGACGTGCTGGAACGGTGGACGGAGTTCCACCACACCGGCGCCGACGGGGACGTCCTGCTGCTGCGGTACGCCTCGGCGCACTGGCCGCTGCCGCACCGCCCGGCCTGGCGGACCGGCTCGGTGCACGGCGGCTGGGCCGGCGAGGGCCGCCTCGAGAGGTCGGTCCTCCCGGTCGGCGAGACGGTCATCGGCAGCCGCCGCGGCCACACCGGACACCACGCCAACCCCTGGATGGCGTGGGACGCCGGCGACGCGGGCGAGGAGCATGGCGAGGTCTGGGTCGTCGCGCTCGCCGCGAGCGGCACCTGGCGTCTCACCGCCCAGCGCACCGCCGCCGGTCGCACCGGCGTGGTGGCGGGGGAGGGCCATGAGGGCATCGAGCTGCGGCTCGCGCCGGGCGGGAGCCACCGCACGCCGGTCAGCCTCGCCCTGTACACGGCGCACGGCTTCGGGCAGGCCAGCAGAGACTTCCACCACCACCTGCGCATGCACGTCCTGCCCCACCCGGAAGAACCGCGACCGGTGCTGTACAACTCGTGGGAGGCGACCTCCTTCGACGTCAGCGAGGACAATCAGCTGGCCCTCGCCCGGCGCGCCGCCGACCTGGGCGCGGAACTCTTCGTGCTCGACGACGGCTGGTTCCGCGGCCGTGACGACGACCGGGCCGGACTCGGTGACTGGACACCGCACCCCGCGCGCTTCCCCCGGGGACTGCGCCCGCTCGCCGACGAGGTCCACCGCCTCGGCATGGCGTTCGGCCTCTGGGTGGAACCGGAGATGGTCAACGCCGACAGCGATCTCTTCCGCAGCCACCCCGACTGGGTCCTGCACCAGCCCGACCGCACCGCCACCGAACTGCGCAACCAGCTTGTCCTGGACTTCTCCCGCCCGGAGGTGACCGAGTGGGCCCTCGGCTGGCTGCGCAAGGTGGTGGCGGACAACGCGGTCGACTTCCTCAAGTGGGATTTCAACCGGGCGTTCACCGAAGCCGGCGCGCACCCGGCGGGACCGGACGCCCGACGCGTCCACGTCGAGCACGCCCGGGGTCTGTACCGCGTACTGGACCGGTTGCGCGCGGACTTCCCGCGCCTGCGGATCGAGGCCTGCGCGGGCGGCGGCGGACGCGTCGACCCGGGCATCCTCGCCCGCACCGACCAGGTGTGGCCCTCCGACAACACCGACGCCGTGGACCGCCTCACCGTCCAGCACGGCTTCAGCCAGCTCTACCCGGCCGGTGTCATGTCCGCCTGGGTGACCGACAGCCCCAACCCGCTGACCGGCCGCGTGGTGCCGATGCGTTTCCGCTTCCACAGCGCCATGGCGGGCGTCCTCGGCATCGGAGGGGACCTGACGCGCTGGACGGACACGGAACGCGCCGAGGCCGCGGAACTGGTCCGGGTCTACAAGGACATCCGGCCCGTGGTGCAGCGCGGACGGCAGTATCGCCTGCTGGCCCCGGGCGAAGGACCTCTGGCCGCGGTGCAGTACGTCAGTGAGGACGGCGGCCGTGCCGTCGTCCTGGTCTGGCGGCCCAGCACGGCGTTCGGCCCCGCGCTGCCGTCCCTGCGGCTGCGCGGACTGGACGCGGAGGCCCGGTACCGGGACGAGGAGTCCGGACGCGAATGGTCCGGGTCGACCCTCCGGAGCTTCGGCCTGCCGCTGCCCGAGCTGCCTGCCGGTGACTGTGCGAGCGCGCTGGTGCGCCTGCGCCGGATCGAGGATCCGGGGCCGGGGCCGGGGCCGGGGCCGGGGGCGGGGGCGTAGGCCCGTGTCGAAGGGCGGGCTGTCGCCGTGGGCTGTCGGCGCGGGCTGTCGCCGTGGGCTGTCGGCGCGGGCTGTCGCCGCGGGGCGGTGGGCCGGGGGCGGCGGGCCGGGGCTGCGGATGTCGGCTCCGTGCGCCCTGCGACGGTAACGGTGAGAGCGCTTTCAGGGTGAGTTCGGACGTGAAGTAGGGTGATCGTGGAAGGGAGCGTGTGTGGTGCGTGAGCGGGTCACCATGGCCGACGTCGCCCGCGCGGCCGGGGTGTCGTCCGCGACGGTCTCCTACGTCCTTTCGGGCAAGCGGCCGGTGGCCCCCGAGACCCGGGCCGCGGTGGAGGCCGCCATCGAGGAGCTGTCCTTCACCGTCAACGTCACGGCCCGCAGCCTGCGCACCGGGCGGTCCAGTCTCGTGGCGCTGATCGTGCCGGACATCGCCAACCCGTTCTTCGCGCAACTCGCGGCCACGCTTCAGGAGCAACTGCGCGGACTCGGGCTGCACGTCGTGGTCTGCGACACCGGCGCGCGCCGGGACGAGGAGCGGGCCATGCTGGCGGAGGCGGTGCACCAGCGCTTCGCCGGGGTCGTCATCACTCCTTTCCGGCTCAAGCCGCAGGACTTCAAGCCGCTCGTCGACGCCGGTCTGCCCGTCGTCGTCAGTGCCGACGTCTCCTTCGGCCCGATCGATCTGGTGACGCCCGACGCCCGGGTGGCCACCCGGCAGGCGTTGGAACGGGTGGCCACGGCCCAACGCCGGCGCATCGCGATGATCGCGGGCCCCCGCGACGCCACCGGCGGGGATCCGCGCCTGGAGCACCTTAGAGCCCTGGCCCTGCAGTTCGGCATGTCACTGCCGCACGAACTGGTCGTCCGGGGGGAGCACACGAGGGAGGCCGGAGCAGCCGGATTCGGCACGCTCATGAGCCGCCGCTATCCACCCGACGCGGTCTTCTGCGCCAACGACGTGATGGCCGTCGGTGCCATGGACAAGGCGCATGAACTGGGCGTCGACATCCCGGGCGACGTGGCCCTGATCGGCCACGACGACGCCTCCTTCGCCTCGCTCGTGCGCCCGCAGCTGACCACCATCCGCTACCCGGCCACCGAGGTCGGCCGGTCGGCCGCCCAGTTGCTCATCGAGCGGCTGAACGGCCGACAGGTTCCCAAAACGGTGCACGTGAAGGCCGAGTTCGTGGCGCGCTCCTCGGTCTGAGGCGACGACCCTGGTCAGGAACCGGTGATGCGGTGCCGTGCCGCTTCCCGCCGTCTCCCGTGCCGGTGGGGGAGCGGACCCGCTGTCGGCGCGGGCCTCGAGTCAGGCGGTGCGCAGGGCGCGGGCCACCAGGCCGGGAGTGATGTCGGTGATCAGCCCTCCTGGCCGAACAGTCCTCCTGTCCGCCGACGATGCCACGCCGGCCGGCCGCGCCCAGCAGCGCGGCATCGACCTGGACACGGCAGTCATGCTCTGGCACGAGGCCGGCGAGGGCAAGCAGCAGCCGACGGGCAAGCCCGCCGAGGCGGTCGGCGTGCGGTCCCCGCCGTACCCGAACGCGTCTACGGGTCCGGTGAACTGGTCCAGGACCACCTGACCCCCATCGACGGCGACGGCGACGCCGACCGCGTCTTCCGCGCGTACGGCAAAGCCCCCCTCTCGGTCGGCACCTCACGCGCCTTCCGCCACCTCGCGGGCGTCCGGAACTACGTCGACGCGTGGCTGCGGCTGATGCCCGAACGGGAGTTCCGGATCGACGAACTGTACTGGCTGGAGGACTTCAACCTCGACCGGGTCGCCGTCCGCTGGATCCTGGCCGGCACCGTACTCACCCCGCACGGCGCCCAGGAGGTGTCCGTCATGAGCAGCAACAACCACCTCCATGTGCGCAACGGCGATATCGTCGCCGAGTTCGCCGAGTACGACGATCTCTCGCTGTACCGGCAGATCAGGAGGAAGTGAGCACGGGCCCCGGGCGCGGCCTGGCCTGACCGTGCTCGGTGTTCTCGCCTTCTCGCTGACCCGTCCGGCGACCGTCCTCGGGCTCGCGGACGTCGACCCGCTGCCGCTATTGGAAGGCGGGGACGGTAGGGCGCGAGGGGGACACGGCCTACAGCTCCCGCGGCTTCCGCGCCTACCCGCGCACGAGCGCTGCTTCAACCGGCTCAGAGGCTGCCGCGGCACCGCCACCCGAGCGGGTATTCCGCGTGCTGTCCGCCTCCTTGCGGACGCAAGATGGTGCGCATGACTTTGGCCACTCCCGTGCTGCCCACCGCTCGCCTGCGACTGCGGCCCTTCACCGACGCCGACGCGGATTCCCTTCTCGCACTGCACAGCAGCACCCATGTGATGCGCTACTGGGACTCCCCGCCGTGGAACGAACGGGCCCGCTCCGAGCGCTTCATCGCGATGTGCCGGAAGCTGGCGGATGAAGGCACCGGGGCGCGGGTGGCCATCGACCGGGCTCATGACGGGGCCTTCGTCGGCTGGTGCGCTCTGACCGAATGGGACCCGGACTGCCGCAGCGCTTCCTTGGGTTACTGCCTCGACGCTGCCATGTGGGGCCATGGCTACGCGACTGAGGCCGCGCGTGCCTTGCTGCGGTGGGCCTTCGACACGCTGGACCTGAATCGAGTCCAGGCCGAGACCGATACGCGCAACGTGGCATCCGCCCGGGTGCTGGAGAAGCTCGGTTTCGTACGGGAAGGAACACTGCGGGAAGAATGCATCGTGAACGGCGAGGTGTCTGACACGTGGGTGTTCGGGCTGATCAGGCGCGAGTGGCGGCCGTCGACCAGATCGTCTTCGGCCCGCTGTTCCGCTGCTCGCGTGGGACGCGAGTAAGTACTGCCCATCGGAGCGCGAGCTGGAGTCGGCAAGACGACGGTGGGGTGGGAGGTTTCAGAGAGCGGCGATGGACGCACGCCCGTCGCTTATATCGCGCGGGAGGTGGTTGCCGCCACCGGTCGGGCCGGGCTTCAGGGTGACCGATGATCCCGGCGGCGTCGCCCGCGCGGATCAGCCCGCAGCCGGGCCGCCCGGCCGCCGGGCAGGTCCGGCTTCTCCCACCACGCGGGTCCGCGACGGGAGTCGGCCCGTCCGGCGGGGGCAGGCAACCCGAGAGCCGACCCTGTGCTGAGCGGTTCGCCGTCACCTCGACGCGTTCTGTGCCGGGGGGGGGCGGGGTGCCGGGGCGGTGCGTCAACAGGCCGGCCAGAGACGGCCCTGGATGCCCGCACCTGAGTGGCCGCGCCCCGGCCTTCCGATCACCGGTACGCCCAGGATGAGGGGCGCCGCACGCCTCCACGCGTATTGACATGTCCCGGACTCGTCGCAATGCTGTGAGAGCGCGCTGTTTCATCGATGTAAATTTCCGGCACGTGAGCTCAGAGGCTCGGCGGCCGGGGTCGCCCCCGCAGTTCCCTCCTCCGCGATCCCGGCCGGATGCCGCCCTCACTCCGGCGCGGTCGTCGGCGCGGCGTCGAAAGGGGGGACAACCGTGGAACGGGACCATGAAGCTTGCTCGCTGTATTTCCGGCGTCGCCGCGTGCGCACTGTCCGTCATGCTCGCCGCCGTGATGTCACTGGCGTCCGCGGAACCCGCGCGGGCTGACCAGACCGGCCTGCGGGCCGCGGATCCGAGCGTGCTGCGCGTAGGCGGCACCTACGTCTCGGTGCAGTCGACCGGCGGGGGCATCGCCGTGCGGCAGGCCTCGTCCACGGCCGGCCTCGCCTCGGCACCGGCCCGTCAGGTCTGGTCGGACACCCGCGGCCTCGGTGAGGTGTGGGCCCCGCAGGTCGTGCGGGACGGCGGCCGCTACTACATCTACTTCGCGGCCGGCCGCGGAGCCGCCCACCGGATGTACGTCATCAGCTCGGCCTCCCCGGACAGCGGCTACACCGCCGAGACGAAGCTGACGCTGCCGGACGACAAGTGGGCCATCGACGGGACCCTGTTCACCTTCAACGGGCAGCGGTGGTTCGTGTGGTCCGGCTGGGCGGGCGACACCAACGTCGAACAGAACCTCTACATCGTCCGGATGAGCAGCCCGACCACACCGACCGGCCCCCGGCACATCATCTCGCAGCCGCGTGAGCCGTGGGAGAGGGTGGTCGGCAACCCCTTCATCAACGAGGGACCCGAGCCCATCGAGGACCCGAACGGGCAGCTGCACATCACCTACTCCGCCAACGGCAGCTGGAGTGACCAGTACTGCATCGCCGATCTCAGGCTACGGGCCGGTGGTGACCCGACGTACGTGTGGGACTGGTACAAGTCCAACGGCTGCCTGTTCGGCTCCCACCGCTCGACGATGATGCCCGGCTGGGACCCGACGCTCCATGTCAACGGACCCGGCCACCACACCTTCGTGCTCCTGGACGGCGACATCAACACCAGCCCGCCCGCGGGCCCGACGTTCCCTTCGATGTTCCACGCGGTGCCGAAGGGGACGCCCTACGCGTGGGAGAACCGGTACTGGTACACGGGCACGTTCGCTTGGTGGGGTAACACCACCTACAGCCGCGCCAACGTTCCCGGCGCGCCGAGCGACACCGGCTGGAGCCTCAAATTCTTCGAGTAGCTCGCGGTGCTCCGGCCGTGCCCTGACCCACCCTGCCGTACTTCCTGACCGTTCTGATGCAGAACGACCACGGCCGCAGCGCGCTGGAAACCGCGTCGACCTTTCCGCCCAGGCCCGCCTGCCTTTTCTCGGTCTGGTGCCACTTTGACCTGCTGCAGGAAACTAGTGGATCTCGGCACGTGAGACGCCCTCTTGGCGTCCTGTCGTCGGCGACTTGGCGCTCTCGGGCGGGTCCCCGGGCCTGGCCGTTCGGGTCTTCTTCGCTTGACCGGGTGGCTGGTTCGGACTTTCGCTCATTGTCTCGCTCCGCGTCGGGGCGGGAGATGTGCTCGTGTCGCTTGGTGTGGCCCGGCTGGTCTGCGTGGTCTGTGTCGGCTGGGCTGCGGATTCGTTTGTGGCTGCGCTGATATCAGATGGAGTGTTGGGGCCATGGGGCGAGGAGGGGGCGCGTCGTCCGGTGTCGTGACGGGGGAGTGCGCCGGCAGCGGCGCCGCGGTCGGATGGCGGCGCTGTATCGACGGAGGGTGAGGCCGCCTCCTTCTGATGCGCGGCGCGAGGAGGATCCGTCTCTTCGGCGGGGGCCTCTGCGGTGGGGGTGCTGGTGACCCGGGTCGCGCTTCGATCATTTCCTGGCGATGCCGAGTCGTCGGTGACGGTGAGAGCGGTTGTTATCACAGCGGCGAGCGTGACGGTCGCACTCGCCGCGAGGGCCCGCCTGCGTGCGGGCGCGGTGCCCGGCGCAGTCCGGTCCCCGGCGGCCGGCGGCCTCAGGTGAGTACGGTCATGGTCGGCAGTCCGCGACGCTTCGTGGCGGGGGACGATGCTCAGGGAGGGCGATGGCGGAACGGGTCCAAGTTTGGAGGAGTCGGCCAGTTCCGTCAGTGCACGGGCGCAGTCGCGGGCCGACGGGCGGTCCTGCTCGTCCAGGGAAGTCATGGCCCGCAGCAGAGCCGCCATTTGTTCCGGTAGGCAGTGGGGCAGGACGGGCTGGCGGTGCAGTCGTGCGATCGCGGCCTCGAGGGGGCCGCCGTCGTACTCGAGCCTGCCCGTGAGGCACTCGAGGAGGACCAGACCGAGGGCGTAGACGTCGGCGGGCCGACCGACTGGCCGGCCGAGGACCTGTTCGGGGGAGAGGTAGGCGGCGGTGCCGATGAGCGTGCCGGTGGCCGTGCGGGTGGTCGCGTCCAACAAGCGGGAGATGCCGAAGTCGGTGAGGTACGGATGGTGCGAAGCGTCCAGGAGTATGTTGGACGGTTTGACGTCTCGGTGGACGATTCCCGCTTCGTGCGCGTGGGCCAGAGCCTGGGCGAGACCGACGCCGACAGCGGCCGTCGCTGCGGGGGACAGCGGGGCCTTGGCGATGTGGTTCTTCAGCGTGTCGCCTTCGATCAGTTGCATGACCAGGAAGACACGCCCGTTGTGCCGCCCGGCGTCGTATGCGGAGACGAGTCCGGGATGGTGCAACTGGGCCAGGATCACTGCCTCGTCGTGCGAGGCCTCGTCGATGTCGCATCCGGTGTCGGGCCGGAAGATCTTGACCGCCACCGACCGCCTCAACCGCAGATCGAAACCTCGATGGACATCGGCGGCGCCCCCCGAACCGACCAGGCCGTCCAGGCGGTACCGGCCGCACAACACGTCGGCGGAGCACCGGGAAGCCATGACCCGGGCCGCATCACGAAGTCCCATTCCCTCTCCCACTGCGTCGATGCGCGGCTGCGGACCGTCGCCGGCGTGCCGCCGGACGCAGGTACCCACAGGGGCGCCTGACGACACCCATGCTCACGCGAGAAAAGCTGTGTATCGCGGCAAATTGGCCTCGATGACGGAGGAGCCGCTCTGTTGTGGCCGCAGTGCGCGACTCGCACAAGCTGAAGGCTCCCCGCCCTGCGGACAGGGCGGGGAGCCGTCGGAAGGTCAGGCCTGGTGAATCACGCGTGACGGTGCGAGCGCCGGTTACCGACGACGAGGCGGTAGAGGGCGAGGAGGATGACCGAGCCGACTATGGCGGCGATCCAGGTGGAGAGTTCGAAGAACCCGTCGATGGACTCGATGCCGAAGATCACCTTGCCGAGCCAGCCGCCGAGCAGACCGCCAGCGATGCCGATGAGCATGGTGATGATGATGCCGCCAGGGTCCTTGCCCGGCATCAAGGCCTTGGCGATGGCGCCGGCGAGTAGACCGATGAAGATCCACGCAATGATGCCCATGAGTGTGACTCCGCTCCGTCGTGTAAGAGATGCGTTAGCTCCTCGTGTGCACCGTTCAAGCTCCAACAAACGTGTCGGTCTATGGTCGGCGAGGTCGATGTGGGCGACCCCGCGATCAGAGCCGATGCGGTGCGTCGCGCCGCAGGTGGACGTCCCGATGCCCGACCCTGGGCGGTGTCCACCGGAAACTGGTGGTGGACGGTGATGTCCATGCGGTGTCATGTCACTGGCTGAGAGCCGTCACAGAGGCGGGGTATGTGATGGGTGCGGGAACGACGGGGCGGAGTGCCGCACGCGTCTGTGCGGGGCAGACGTAGTCGGATCTCCCGGGCGCGGACGACCGCCCCGGCGAACCTTCACGGTCAGAGCACTAGCGACCACAACCTCAGCGCCTGCGTTTGCAGCGTGAGAAGAAGAACCCCTTCGGCTTCTCGGGGGCGGACTGGTGGAGGGCCTTGTCATCGTGGCGGTCCTCCGCGACCAGTCGCGCGAGTTCCTCGGCGCCACCTCGCCGCCGCGAACGGCTTACGCATGGGTCCTCTCCCCCTGTTGGTGGCCCGCTCCCACGAGTACAACCGCGGCGGATCTGTTCAGCAGCCCCACTTCAACCGTGTGAACAATTCCCGCAGCCTGGAGGAGAGCTCGGTTCGGGGCGGGAGCGCAGCCGGCGTGCGGGGTGCCGCACCGGCCGGACGGGTTGCCCGTCCACGGATGCCCGCGCCGCCCCACCCCGTACCGCGGCAGCAGACCGGCGACCGGAATGCCTGCCGCCCGCGCAGCCCGAACCTCCGCAGCTGCTTCGAACCGACGGGCGCTGACGCTCACGCGGGAGGCGCTCGACTCCACCCCGCTGGACTATCGGCGGCGCTTCACCGGCATGTGCAGCAGGGGCTTGACTCCACCACCGCGGTCCGGGAGGTCCGCTTCGACGCGGGTGTGCGGGAGCCCGGCCTGACGCCCGTCTACCCGAGAGCGGGGTGACTCCGAGCCGCTCGGTCTTGGGCGAGCTCGCGGACGGTGGCCATGTCGCTGAAGGGCAGCAGCGCGTCACCGACGATCTGGTAGGGCTCACTGCCCTTTCCCGCGATCAGGACGATGTCGTCCGGGCCGGCTGCCGAGAGCGCGAAGGCGATGGCGCTGCGGCGGTCGGCGATGCGTTCGTACGGGGTGCCCGTCTCCTCGATGCCCGGGGTGACCTGGTCCAGGATCGCCTCGGGGTCCTCGTTGCGCGGGTTGTCCGAGGTGAGGACACAGAGGTCGGAGTGCGTCCCGGCGATCGTCCCCATCTCGGCCCGCTTGGTCGTGTCCCTGTCACCGCCGCAGCCGAAGACGGTGATGACCTTGGACCGGGCAAAGCCGCGGATGGTGCCGAGTACCTTGTTCAAGGAGTCGGGGGAGTGCGCGTAGTCCACGATCACCGAGGTACCACCAGATGTCGTGAGCCGCTCGAACCGGCCCGGGATCTGCGGCATCCGTTCGAGCGCGGAGACCAGCCGGGGGAGGTCGTGCCCCAGGGTGTGGCAGGCCGCCACCGTGGCCAGCGCGTTGGCTACGGAGAACCTGCCGGGTGCGGGGATCGCGGCCGCGTACTTACGACCGTCGTGGTGGAGGGTGAAGCGGGTTCCCGAGGCGTCCACGACCAGATCCGTGGCCCGGTAGTCGGCCTCGGTGTCGAGGGCGTACGTGGTCACCGCGCCCGGCATCATCGCGCCGATACGCGCGCCCACCGGATCGTCCGCGTTGACCACGGCGTGCCGGCACAGTCCTTGGAAGAGCCTGATCTTGGCGTCGCGGTAATTGTCCATCGTGCCGTGGTCGTCCAGGTGGTCCTGGCTCAGGTTGGTGAAGACCCCCACGTCGACGAAGGTGCGGTCGACCCGGTGGGTCAGCAGGCCCATGGACGTGGCCTCCAGTACCACGGTGCCGACTCCGCGATCACGCATGCACCCCAGGAGGTATTGGAGGTCGGGCGATTCCGGCGTCGTCAGCACCGACCGGGGCATCGGGATCAGCTCGTCACCGATTCGGCTTCCGGCCGTGCCGATGACCCCGGCCCTCACCCCCTCGGCGATCCGCAGCACGGACTCGACCATGTACGAGACCGAGGTCTTCCCGTTGGTGCCCGTGACGGCCACCATGTCCATGCTCCGCCCAGGTTCGCCGAAGTAGCGGGAGGCGACGACGGAGGCTGTGATGCGGACGTCCGGCACCCGCACGACACACGCACCTCCCGCTGTCGTCGGCAGCACGCAGCCGTCCTCCAGGATGACCGCCGCCGCGCCCCGCGCGAGGGCGGGAGCGACCGCGTCCGGCCCGCCCTCCGGATGTCCGGGCACCGCGATGAAGAGCGACCCCGGCGCCACCCGGTCCGCGTCGAAGGCCGTTCCGGCGGTGATGCGCGTTTCCTCGGCGTCACCTTGAAGGATGTGATGGTTCTGTCCGGCCAGCAGCTCGCTCAGCTTCAAGATGGTCCCTTCGAGGGTGGCTCGGCCGTGTTGCGGCCATCGCCGGAACGCGGCAACGGCGATGCGTCGAAGCCGCATGGGGAAGTGGAGCGCGTGTGATGTGCGAGGTCGAAGCGGTGCGCGTCGTGCTCACGAGGGGCGCCGAAGCACGGCGCGGAAACGGTGTGGGATCGCCCCGGCGGCAACCGCGGAAGGTCGCTAGACGTGCCCGTGCAGGGCGGTGCGGCAGCTCGCCACCACACCAAGGGCTGCCTGGTGCAGCCACTTCCCACTCACGCCGGTGCGACTCATAGGGCCGAGTGTACGTCCGGAAGGATGGTACGCATTTCGTTTCAGGGTCGTACGGCTGCTCTCCACCTCCTCGACGCACCGAGCACCAAGGCCGTAAAAGGCGCGATCTCGACGGGGTACCGCGCTCATCGCGGACGGCACCCTGGCCCCCGCCCGTGACCGATTCTCCCGCACCGCCGCGAACTCGAGCGTGGATGAGCTGAGGCCCAACGGGTTCTGGATGTCGGTGATCGTCGCGAGCGGATCCCGGGCGGGCACCGTGGCCATGCCCAGCGCGGCCGCAGGGGGGAGGCCGTGAGGCGAGTCTGCCGCCGTCTCGTACATCAACGGCTCCGGTCGCAGTCCCGAAAAGATCCGTCCCAGTAGGTTGGCAGAACTGACCCCGATCCGCGGGGCGGCGACCTCGTTCCACTGCGCCCGTGTGACGGGGCCGCGTTCCAGGTCTTCGGTGAGGCGGAGGAGCTCCGGGGCACGGGAGAATTGCCGTGCGTGGCCCGGCGCATCACAGGAGAACGGCATCGCCGTC
Organism: Streptomyces sp. NPDC096048; assembly: GCF_044763415.1. Lineage (NCBI taxonomy): Bacteria > Bacillati > Actinomycetota > Actinomycetes > Kitasatosporales > Streptomycetaceae > Streptomyces > Streptomyces sp. NPDC096048. The sequence goes on along the minus strand of NZ_JBIWGG010000010.1, from coordinate 250,662 downwards.
ACGGCACCGCAGACGCCGCCCGGCCGGACCGCCTCCACCTTGGGCGTGGGCAGAACGGCCCGCTCCCCCCCCCCCCCCCCAACTGGCGGCCGGCTTGGGACCGTCGGGCGGAGTTCGCCGTCGGCGGCCGGCGCGTGGCACCGTTCGCCTCTTGGAAGGACCGCGGGCTCCGTGGCGGCTGCTCCGCAGTCACCGCGCCACCCCGCAGACCGGAGGAGACCCCCTCGCCACGGCCTGACCGGCGCTGCGCAGCACCGGCGAGGAAGAGCCGGCGGCCGGCACGCAGGACGAATCCGGCACCTTTGTGGCAGCCGTCGTCAGCCGCCGCGGACCGGCTGTCGCGCATGGCATCCGGTCACCGAGGCCACGGACTCCTGTTCTGACGCGGTGTGCTGACGACGTCCCGGGTGGTCGTTTGCACACGAGTGTCTGCACGCGTCGTGTGGACGCGGTGGCTGTCTGGGACGGGCCCGGGCAGTCAGGGGAAGCCGGCGTCCGTCAGCTCTGCCCCCGCAGCCGTGACGGCCGCGCCGGGCCGAAGGGGCGAGCCGGTCTCTTGGCGTCGGTGTCGCGCCGTCCGGAGGCCATAGGACCACGAGGCCGCGTGCGCACTCTCCCGCTGGCGCGCGAGCCGTGCACTGGGCGCACACCTACCCGGTGCCTCCCACGGGGCTGCCGCGGAAGAGACGCTCCGCTACAGCAGGGTGAACGTGTGCTCGGCGCCCAGGCTGGAGACTGAGCCCAGGCCAAGGGTGCAGGCGGTGATCTGCGTGGAGGGTGCCGTCATCGTCTCCACGAAGGTGTGCCCTTTCAGGAAGCCGTTCGTGACGGTGCCGGTGAACGTGTTCGTGAAGACCGCGCCGGCCAGATTGGAGACCCGTCCGGCGGTGACCGTACTGCTCTCACCGTTGCTCCACTTGATGGTCCAAGAGACCGTCGCGGTGGACAGCAGTTGCAGACAGGAGCGCAGGGTGATGTTGGAGGAGGTGTGGGTTCCCCCCGTGACCTCAGCCGCTTCTCCGGTCCCCACACAAGGGGCGTACGTCTGGTTGATCGTGCGTTTGCTCGTGTCCGGGGTGAGGGTGATCGGCGGCTCGTAGGTGGTGGAGGACGAACCGGTGCAGTTGAGCGTGACCAGGTCCTGCGACGCTGCGCTTGTGGGGGCCACAGTGGCCGCCAGGAGCAGTGCGGTCCCGACCACCGAAGCCCGCAGGCCTCTGCTTCGTGTCATCACGCGATGGTCCCTTCATTGCTGGTACCCGGACCGGATGCTGCGCCTGCGGCGGCCACTTGTCTGTGGCGCACCCACGTCCTCACCCGTGTGAGTGAACGCCCCTCTCGCATAACCCGTCTGACGCTGCACACAGGAGTACCGCGCAAGGCGTAGAGCCCGTCACCGCCGCGCCGACTACGGTGGTGGCGGGCACTATGCGTATCGGGTGCGTAACACCGCAATGCTGGCGTCCATCGTCATCCGGCGCACCGGTGCGGAGCCCACTCGGTGTCGTGCGTCGCCGCTGTAGCAGAACATCGTGCCTCCACTCGGTGAACGATGCCCGGCGTCAACACGGCCAGGCGTTGGAGTGCCGCACTCAGGGCGGGGCGGGGACACCGCGGCGTGCGGCCGCGTTGCCGACCCGGATCTGCCAGGATCGGGCTGGTGCTGTCGGCCACGGTCGAAAGGGAGTTCTGGCACGGCTTCCGTGAAGCGTGCATGCTGAGTGACGGCTGCTGCTCCGGTCAGGTCAAGACCGTCCCGCGCACATCCACGCCCCCGCCAAACTCCCCACGGTCAGGGCGTTGAGCAGGAGAAATACAGAAGTCCGGCTGCAGTACTAGCCGTCGCCTGCCGGGCCGGGGCTCGAAGGGACGGTCCGGGCCACAGGGGCAGGGACCCCGGCGGGCGTGCCCGCGGCGATGATGCGGCCGTCGCTCACGGTGAGGAGGCGGTCCGCCCGGGCGGCCACGTCGAGGCTGTGGGTGATGAGCAGGACGGCGAGACCCAGATCCCGTCTGGCCGTGTCCAGTACGGAAAGGATCTCGGCTTCGGTCTCCGAGTCCAGTGCCGATGTGCTCTCGTCGCACACGACGACCCGGGGGCCGGCTGCCAACGCCCGTGCCAGTGCGACCCGCTGTCGCTCGCCCCCGGAGAGTTCCCCGGGGAGGCGGTCGGCGTGCTCCGGTCGTAGCCGGACCATGTGCAGCAGGCGGTCGACCTGCGCACGGAGCTGGTGGCGTTCCGTGTTCCCGCTCAGCAGCCGCAGCGGACGGACGAGGGCGGTGCGTACCGTCTGGCGTGGATGCAGCGCCTCGGCCGGGTTCTGGGCCACCAGTTGCACGGCCGCCCGCTGGGCGCGGGTGCGGCGGCGCGTGTCCCACTGGACGGGTTCGCCGTCGAGCAGCAGGGCACCGGCATGCGGTTGGTGCAGCCCGGCCAGACAGCGGCCGAGCGTCGTCTTGCCCGTGCCGGAGACACCGAGGACGGCCACGCACTCGCCCGGCGCCACATCGACGTTGACGTCGTACAGGACGGGGCGGGCCCTGGAGTAACCGGTGGTGAGCCCTCGGACGGAGAGCAACGGCACGGCGGCGGTCGCCAGGGGCGCCGACCGTTCGGTCTCCGCGAGCTCTTCGGCGTCCCCGGGGGGCCGGGCGGGCGGTGTCGTACCGCTGGGCGGGGCGATCAGCGTCACCCGCTCCCGCTCCCGTGCGGCGGGCGGCCGGTCACTTACGAGACGGCCGTCCGCCATGGTGACGACCCGGTCCACGGAGCGGGCCAGGGTGTCGACGTCGTGGCTGATCCACAGCAGGGCTGTGCCGGAGCGGTGCATGCGCCTGATCTCGTCGACGATGCCTTCCTTGGTGGCCGGATCGAGCCCCGTGGTCGGCTCGTCGAGAATCAGCAGGGCGGGGGAGCGGCCGAGGGCCATGCCGAGGGCGATGCGCTGCTGCTGTCCGCCGGAGAGCTGGTGGGGGTAGCGCCGGGCGAAGTCGTGGTCCCCCGGCAGCCCCACGCGCGCCAGCAGTTCGCCGGCCAGTGCGCGGCGTTCGCGCCGGGTAGGCGGCACCGGAAAGGAGTCGAGCAGCGCCGCTCCGACGCGCCGGTAGGGGTTGAGCGCGTGGCCCGGGTCCTGAGAGACGTACGCCACCGTCCGGCCGCGCAGCCAGGGCGGCACGGGAAAGACCTCGGTACCCCGCACGCGTACCGTGCCCGCCGAGCGCCGCATGCCGTCGCGCAGGTGCCCGAGCACGGCGAGGGCGATGGTCGTCTTGCCGCAGCCGGACGCTCCGATGAGGCCGACCGCGGCGCCCTCGGGGATCGTCAGGTTCACGTCGTCGAGGACGACGCGGTCGGCGACGGTGACGGTCAGTCCCTCGACGGCCATCAGGGGCAGCTCCCGGGCGCTCATGCCTGCAGCGCCCGGGAGCGGCGGGAGATGTCGTCGGACAGGACGTTCGCCGCGACCGCCAGTACGGCCACCAGCAGCACCGGCGCCGCGAGTGCCCAGGGCTGGAGTTCCGCGCCGGGCAGCGCGTCCGCGATGAGGACGCCCCAGTCGGCCGTCCCGGTGCCGAGGCCGAGGAACCCGGCCGCTGCCACCAGGTAGACGCTCAGGACGAACCGGACGGCCGCGTCGGCCAGCAGCGGCCCGGCCACGAAGGGCAGCAGCTCGCGGACGACCAGCCACGGCAGTCGCTCGCCCCGGGCGAGCGCGGCCTCGACATGGGCGCGCCGGGTGACGGGCCCCGCCGCCGCCCGGACGACGCGTGCGGACAGGGGCAGGCTGACCACGACCACGGCCGCGACGATGCTCCATCGGCTCGGTGCCGCGGTGAGGAAGAGCAGGAGCAGCAGCAGGGGCGGGATGGCGAGCAGTGCGTCAAGGGGACGCATGATGAGGCCGTCGACCCACGGGCGGCGCACCGCGGCCAGTGCGGCGGTCAGCCCCACGGCCGCACCCAGAACGGCCCCCGAGACGGTGGTGACCGCGGCGGTCAGCAGCACACCGCGCCCGCCGTGCAGGACCCGTGAGAGCACGTCGCGGCCCAACTGGTCGGTTCCGAGAAGACCGTGACCGGGCGCCGCGTACGGTCTGCCGACGATCTCCGTGGCGGAGTGCGGAGCCAGCCAGGGCCCGGCGAGGGCCAGCAGCGTGACGGCCGCCAGCACGGCGCAGGCGGCGAGCGCGCCGCGGGAGCGCCGGGGCGCGGAGCGGAGGGTCATGGCGCGGTCCTCTTCCAGGGAGTGGTGACGGTGACGGCTATGTCCGCGACGGCCAGCGCGAGGAGCGTGGCACCACCGAGCAGCACGGCGAGGGCCTGGGCCACGGGTATGTCGCCCGACTGCACCGAGCTGACGAGGAGTTCACCGATCCCCGGATAGCCGTAGACCCGTTCCACCAGGATGGCGCCGCCCACCAGGCCGATGCCGAGTACGCACCAGATCTGCACGGCGACCGGGAGTGCGGCGGGCAGGACGGCCCGGCGTAACAGGGCGCGCCGGGGCGTTCCGTTGAGTACGGCTGTCTCGACGTGCGGGGCGCGCAGAGCGGCCGCCGTCGCCGCCCGGATGACCCGCACGGCGTGGGCCAGCGACAGGGACAGCAGACTCAGCAGGGGCAGCGCGAGGAGGCGGGGATCGAGGGGCGGCCCCCCGGCCGCCGGGGTCACCGACACCGCGGGAAACCAGCCGAGCCACACGGAGAGCACCAGGACGAGGCCGCCCGCGACCACGTACTCGGGGAGCGCCACCAGGATGACGGCCACGGTCGACACCGCACGGTCGGGCAACCGTCCGCGCCGCATGCCGGCCCACACGCCGAGCAGCAGGGACAGTGGTACGACGGCGGCGAGGGTGAGCCCGGCGAGGAGTGCGGAGTTGCCGAGCCGGTCGGCGATCAGGGAGCGGACCGGCACGCCGCTCAGCATCGACGCGCCGAGATCCCCCCGCAGCAGGCCGCCGGCCCAGTCCGCGTACCGCTGCCAGAGCGGGTCACCGAGGCCGAGGCGGTCGCGTGCGGCGGCGATCTGCTCGGGACTGGCCCGGTCGCCGAGGCGGCTGGTGGCCGGGTCACCGGGCAGCAGGTCCACGCCGACGAAGACCACCAGGCTGAGGAGGGCGAGCAGTCCGGTGCAGACGCCGAGGCGGCGGGCGGCGAACCGCAGCAGGCCGCCAGTCACGCCAGCCAGGCCTTGCCCAGGTACGGGTATTTGGCGGTGCCGCGGCCGGTGATGCCCCGGACCCGGTCGCGCGTGAGGCTGAGGGTGTCCGCGAAGCCCCACACCACCCAGTTGCCCCGGTCGTGCATGGCTGTCTGCACCCGGCGCCAGGCCTGCTGTCGTTCATCCTCCCCGCGGACGGCGATCGCGTCGGCCAGGGAGCGCTTGAATTCCTTGTCGCCGAAGGCGAGCGAAGGCCGCAGCGCGGTCCGGGTGTAGATGGACTGCAACGGGAAGCCGTAAATGGCGAACGTGACGGCATCGACCGAGGCCATCGCCTTGACGTCGAAGAACTCCGCGGCGCTGACCGTCTGGGCTCGTACCTTGAGGCCGATGTCCTTCATCTGCTCGGCGAACATCTCGGTCGACGCGTTGCAGCCCGTTTCGATCTCCGCGGAGCGCACCGTCACTTCCGTGCCGTCCGCTCCCGCGGCGCGCAGCAGCCTGCGGGCCTGGTCCAGGTCGCGCGGCAGCGGCTCCAGATCGTCGGCGTAATACTGCGCGCCGGCCCCGAACAGGTCGTTGCCGACCTCGCCGTATCCCAGAAGGACGGTGTCGACCAGGGCCTTGCGGTCGACGGCCAGGCGGACGGCCCGGCGTACGCGGGGGTCGTCGAAGGGCGGGCGGCCCGTGGTGAGCATGAACCCGAATCCGGTGCGTTCGCTCTCGGTGCCCTTGCGTACCTCTGTCGCCCCGTCGCCCCGCCCCTTGGCCGCCTCCGTGTACGGCAGAGCGGCGGCGAAGTCGGCCTGTCCCGAGCGGACGGCGTTCACCCGCGCCTGCGGGTCGTTGACGCTGAGCACCACGAGCTTGTCGAGGTAGGGGGCGCCGTCCCAGTGGTCGTCGAAGCGGCGGAGCGTGCTGGAGCGGCCGGGAGCGAAGTCGGTGACCCGTAACGGCCCGGTGCCCATGACCTTGCCCGCCTCGAAGGACGTGGTGCCGTTCTTGAGGACGAATATCTGGTTGGCCGCCAGCAGGCCTGCCGGGTCCCCGATCGGGCGGCGCAGCGGCACCACCAGCGTGTGCTCGTCCTCGGTCTCGATCCCGATGGAGTCGATGTAACCGGTCAGCTCGCTCGGGTACTGGCGCTCCGGAGAGGTCACGTAGCGCAGGGTGAAGGCGACGTCCCTCGCCCCGAACGGGGTCCCGTCGTGCCAGACGACTCCCTTGCGGAGCTTGAGGGTGAAGGACGTACCGCCTCGGGCTGTGGTCGCGGAGAGGGCGAGGCCGGGGCGGACCTGGTCGTGTGCCGACCAGAAGAGGACGTCGTAGACGACGCGGTTGCGCGCGAAGTCGGCGGGGCTCGCCGCCGAGAACGGGTCGAGGGACTCGGCCGGGCCGCCACCGGCCAGGGCGGCGGTCAGCGTTCCTCCGCGCTGGGGGCGCCTGTCGTGCGCGTCGTCGCGGGGCGTGGCCGCCTCGTCCGTGTCGCTGCACCCGCTCAGGAGCGGGAGTGCCAGCGCGGCACCACCGACCGCCGCCACGCCCATGGCGCGGCGCCGGCTGACGGGTATCGAGGGTACGGACATGGGGGTACCTCCGGGGGCACAGTGATTGGGGGCACGACGGAGTCTGGTCATCGCAGGGCTCGGCCACCCCAGGGGCGACCCCCAGCGCACCCCCGGGGGGATCTTCCCGGCCACCTCGCCCCGGGACCTGAGCTGCCGTCAACGCCCGGCCGACGGCGCGGGGAGGCCAGCGCGGCCGGAAAGGCGGTGACGCCGTGCGCCGGGCGTCACGGGCGGACGGAGGCCTTCTTGTACAGGGCCTGCCAGAAGTGGCTCCACGGCACCCCCCGTCCGTCCGCGGCACAGGACCAGGCGGGGCCCGGCCGGTGGGCGACGCGGAAGTCGGCGGACGCCGCCTCGACGGCCTCGGTGTCGTGGAGGTCGGCCAGTTGCCGCAGCGGTCCGTTCGCGCGCGCCGCCCGGTTCTTCGCGCCACTCCCCCGGTGGGCGGCCAGAGCCGGGTCCGCGTACGTTCCGACCGGGCTCTTCGCGAAGAACGCCGTGCACTTGCGGTCGATCAGGCCGAGATGCGCCCGCGCGGGGCGAAGCCCTTTTTCGGTGAAGGATTGCACGTTGATGCACAGGTCGAAGACCGCGGGCTCGAACCGCGACGATCTCAGCGTGGCGGCGGCCTCCGTGAACCGTATGAACCTGACCTTGGCGTACTGGGCATCACTCAGAACCGCACGCAAATAGCTTCGAGTGAGCGTCAGTGTGTCGCGGGAACCGATGATGGCGTATCCAGCGATGTCGTAATTGGAGAGCATCGCATGACAGATGCGCCCGTATCCGGATCCGATCTCCATGATCCAGGTGTCCTGGAGGTCCAGTTCCTTCTCGATGAACTCCAGCTCCAGCACCGCCTGGAGATAGTCCAGGCACACGGTCTGCCCGTTCACGCGTACCGTGAATGGATCCCCGATCTCGCGCCTTCTGATGTTGCGGATCTTCTCCCATTCGCCGGCACCGAGCCGCGTGGCCAGTTCGTAGAGCACAGCCTTGAGGTATCTGACCTGGGCCTCGTTCGACCCCGGCCCTCGGAGGGGCAGGTGAGGGTTCCTTCCGTCGGACTTGAAGCCGGTGAGACCGTCGGTCGCTTCGCCCAGCGTGGTCCGCGCCATGGCTGAAGGGTTCCCCTCGGGGCGGCGCGTGTCCACCGGGGTTGCCCCTGGCATGAGCACCGGCGCCAAGGGCCGGGGGTGCTGCCGGGGGCATACCCCTGTTGTCGCCGCGGTGCGCCGACGATACTGCCGGAAGGTCACCCTCCCGCTGCCGGGCCGACCCTGATGGCATCTGCCTCCTGCGCAGCACTGGCCACGAAGAGACCGCAACCGACGGACAGGCGCTTCCGTACCGATCGCGCACATCAGCCACCGGCGAGAAGGCAGCGGCCTGGCCACCGGGGCGAGCCGAAACGTTTCGGCCACCGGTAGGGCCCGGCTCCGATGCTTCGCACGGGGCATCAGGTGACGAAGCGAGGTGGATTCGGTGAGAGGAGACGAGAGGTGGGGATCCGGCGTTGAACGAGCGGAGAAGGCCGCGATCTCCGGGTTGGTCGGGCAGCTCCTTAACGTGTCGGCCACGCATGGCGTCACCGCGGAGGCCCGCTGGGTGTGGGCCAGAGTCGCGGCGGAGTGCGCGGCTGTCAAGTGCTGCTGTTTGGCCAGGGCTGTTATGAATCCTTGTCTGGCGTCGAGGTGCCGGGGTTAGATGTTGAACGCCGGATAATGCGTCGAAATGCTCGATTCCGTAGTCATTGAAGAATGCGGGAGGGGTTTTGTACTGTTATAGCCCTTGATGTTTCCGCCTTTCGACTCTTGTGTGTCGGTCCACTGGCTCGCCATTCCGTCATTCTTTCTGTGATCCGCTTTGCGATATGAGCCTGCATCAATTCGTGGTCATGAGCCCAAGGGGGATGAGTTCGTGCGTCGGGAAAGCAGATTACTGGAGCGGGATCGCGAATTCGGTTTCGTGCAGCTGGCACTGCAACAGGCGATGAGCGGTGACGGCGCCGTCCTGGCCTTCGAGGGAGCCGGAGGCCTTGGCAAGACCAGTCTGCTCCAGTCCCTCCGCGGCACCGCGGAGGGCGAGGGCTTCATGGTGCTGCATGCACGGGGAAGCGAACTGGAGCGGGACTTCCCCTGGACCGTGGTGCGTCAGCTCTTCGAGCGCCTGCTGGCCGCCGACGCCGCCGGGACGGGCGACGGGGCTGTGCTCACCGGCCCCGCCGCGCTGATCCGGACGCTCTTCGACTACGACCAAGGGCACCACCACGGAGGCCTCGCCTCGCTCGGTGAGGACGAACTCTACGCAGCGGTGCACGGGCTGTACTGGCTCTGCTGCAACCTCACCGCACGCCGACCGCTGCTGCTCGTCATAGACGACGCGCAGTGGGCCGACCGCTTCTCCCTGCACTTCATCAGCTACCTCATCAACAGGCTGGAAGGCGAGTCGGTCCTCGTCGCTCTGGCGCATGCGCCCGCCCCGTCCTCGCACGACGCCGCCCAGGATCTGATCATGTCCGCCCGTACTTCGCCGCTGGCCACCGTCGCTCGGCTGGCCCCGCTCAGCGCGGACGCCGCCCGCGAGGTGATCAGCGCCCAACTGGGCGTCGCGCCGCACGAATCCGTCGTCAACCGGTGCATGGAGATCACCGAGGGCAACCCGCTGCACCTGATCGAGCTGGCGAAGGAGATGTCGGTCAGGGGCCTGCTGCCGACCGCGTCGGCCGTGCCGCGTATCCGGCTGCTGAGCCCCACCTCCATCGCCTGGGACGTCCGCCGGTCCATCGGCCGGCTGCCGGAGGCGGCCGTCACTCTAGCTCACGCGACCGCAGTCCTGGACACCGACGCCGCACCCCAGCACAGCGTGGACGTGGCTGGCCTCGACGACAACAGGGCCGACGAGGCCGCCAAGTACCTGCGCGACGCCGGGCTGCTGCGAGCGGGAACGCCGTACGCCTTCCGCAGCTCCGTCGCCCGGCACGTCGTCTACGCCGACATGACCACCCAGCAACGCCACCTGGCCCACCGTCGGGCCGCAGCGAGCCTGCACGCGGCGGACGCCGACTCCGCCACGGTGGCGGAGCACATCTGCCGCACGGGCCCCGGCGTGCCGCCGTGGGCGGTGCGTGTACTGCGCTCGGCCTCCAGCCAGGCGGTTCGGACCGGCCAGCCGGCCACGGCCGTGCGTTATCTGCGGCGCGCCCTGGCCGAGCCCGCGCCCGGAACCTCCAGGGCGCACCTGTTGGCCCAGCTCGGCTCCGCGGAACTGCTGGCACGGGACCGGGCCGCGGTCGGCCACCTCGCGGAGGCGGTGCACCACTCCCCGGAACGCGAGGTCAGCCGCGCGGTGCGGTCGGATCTCGCGCTCGCCCTCGCCGCCACCGGCCGGTACGCAGAGGCGGCGGACGTCGCGCGCCAGGCGCGGGGTGCAGCCGTGGAACGGGACGACGCCGTGGCCACCCGGGCGCGCCTGATAGAACCGGTGCTGTCCCGGATGGCCAGGGGCGGCGCGCGCACCACGGTCGCCTCGGACCTGCCGTCCGGGGCGACGCGCGCCCACGCCGCCGTCCAGGCGTGGAGCCGTGGGCTGCCCGTCGGCCGGGTCGCCCGCTTCGCGGGCGCGGCCGTCGCCGACGGAGTACGACTGCCCGACCAGGACATGGAACTGCCGCCCGTGTCCCTCGCCGCCTGGATGCTCGCCCAGTGCGACGACCTGCCGGCCGCGGAACAGGTCCTCGCGCAGGTCGTGCGCCAGGCGTCGCGCGATGGCCGGCTCCTCACCCAGACCACCGCTGAGAGCATGCGCGCCCGGGTGCTGCTCGACACGGGACGGCTCACCGAGGCGGAGACCGTGGCCCGGTCCGTTCTGCGCGACCATCACGCCACCTCCCTGACACTGGTCGGTGTCCCGGTGGCCGCCGCCGTCCTCGTGCACTGCTTGATCGAAACCGACCGGTCGGCCGAGGCGGAGCAACTCCTCAAGGCCACCGGACTGGCCGGAACACTGCCGGACGCCGCGCCGTTCGTGCCGCTGCGCCTGGCCCGGGGACGGCTCAGCATCCGCCTCGCCCGGGACGACGACGGCCTCCAGGAACTGCTGGCCTGCCGGGCGCTCGCGCTGGCTGAGGGCTGGCTCTATCCGTCCGCCACCGCCGAGTACCTGACGGACGCCGCGCGCGCTCTCGCCGTGACGGGAAGTGTGCGCGCCGCCCGCGACCTCGTCCTCGAAGAGGTCAACCGGTGCCGTGCCTTCGGCGCCGCCAGACCACTCGCCGTGGCGCTGCGGACGCTGGCCGGCGTCACCGGCGACAAGGGGCTCGCCCGCCTCGAGGACGCCGACCGTTTGCTGGTGGACCTGCCCGACGCGCTGGAGCGTGCGCGCACGCTGGTCGAACTCGGCTCGGCGCTGCGCCGAGCAGGCCACCGGGTCCAGGCCCGGCAGCCGCTCACGGCGGGGCTGGAGCTGGCTCACAGCATCGGGGCGGCCACGGTCGCGGGTGCCGCACGGTCCGAGCTGCGGCTCGCCGGAACGCGCCTCGCGAGGATCGGCGGCGGGTTGTGCACGGCCCTGACACCAGCCGAGGAACGCGTCGCGCAGAAGGCTGCCGAAGGTCTGAGCAACAAGGAGATCTCCCGGGAGCTGTATGTGTCGGTGAAGACCGTCGAATGGCACCTGGGCCAGGTCTACGCCAAGCTCGGCATCGCGAAGCGCTCGGAACTCCCGCGCGTCCTCGTCCTCGACGAGGCGCCGGTACGGCGGAGTTCCTGAGCGGGTGAGTCGGAGCTGCCTGGCCGGCCGGTGGTTCGGTGCCGCTGCGGTGGTCCGGTGGTCCCGCGGCCTCACGCTGCGGCGTCGCGCCCGGTGCCCGGCAGCGCGGCGGTGCTGCCCGCCTCGGCCGGCGGCCCGGCGCCGCCCGGCTGACGCCGGTGTGACGGATCGTCCGGGGCCTTCGGCGTGCCCGGCTGCTCAGCCCCTGCCTCTACGTCTGCCCCTGCCCCCGAGCATCCGCCGTCCAGGGCCGGGCTCCCAGCCCGGCCGCGCACCGCCCGCCTCTGCGTCCGACCTCCCCGTACCCGGCCGGCCCAACTGCTGGGCGGCTGTCCGCCCCCCCCGCCCCCCCCGGCGTCCGGCGTCCGGCGCCCGGGGACCCGGGCCGGCAATGCTGGGGGCGTCCCCTGGTGCCCGGTCCCCGCTGCGGAGGCGAGGCTCAAGGCCGTCCCCCCGAGCACCTCCGGCGAAAGGGCCGTCCTGATGACAGCACCCACAGATGTGAAGCCGCCGACTCCGGGACTCACCGAGGACGAGCGGGACTATGTGAACCGCGTCGCCGAGCACTACCGCGACACGGACAACATGGCCTGGGAACACGGCTTCCTGATCGGCTGGCTGATGATCTGCGACCCCGTGGAGCAGTCGGCCACTCAGTTGTGCAAGGCGCTCGGTGTGCGCCGGGAGTCCGTCGACCACATCGACGCGCTCCTCGTGCCGCCGGGCGTACTCACCCACAAGGACCTGCCCGACGGCGAGTACGCGCTGGCGATGAGCATCGACGTCTGGCCCAAGACCGTGCAGCACTCGATGCTCGCCGTGCCCTCCTTCCACTCGGTGATGGAACACGGCCTCCAGGTCCTCGACGGGGAACCCGAGGAACGCCGCCGCCGACTGGTGAGCATGGAGCGCTTCTTCCGGTACCTCGGCGAGGAACTGCCCGCCGTCTTCGACCGGTACGAGCCCCCGACGGCCGTGACCTGAGCCCCCCACGTCTTCCCCTCCCGGCTCTCCCGTACCGACGACACGCCGAAGGACGACCATGACCGAACTGACCGACCAGCCACCCCTGACCCCCGGCCTGACCGAAGGCGAACGCAGCTTCGTCCACAAAGTGGCCCAGCACTACCGGAACACCGACAACATGGCCTGGAACTACGGATATGTCTTCGGCTACCTGATGATCTGCACCCCGGTGCGGCAGCGCGCCCGCCAGATCGCCGAGGCACTGGGCGTCACCCGGGACGACGTCGACCACGTGGCGAAACTCCTTGTCACCCCGGGCGTCTTCGAACGGCGCGACGAACCCGGCACCGACGACTACTGGATGTGGCTGCCCGAGGGCAACTGGCCCAAGGCCGTGCGCTACTCCCTCGTCAACATGCCCAGGTTCCACGCGGTCCTCGAGCGAGGCCTGGAGGTCCTGGCGGACGCCCCGCCGGAGCGTCGCGAGCGGATCGCCACCCTCGAGCACCTGTACCGCCACCTCGCGGTGGAGATCCCCGCGGTCTTCGACCGGTTCGAGAACGCCACGGCGAAGTAGGAGCCGGATTCACACTCATGGACCAGGACGGCGCCCTCACCCCCACCCTCACCACGGCACGCCGACTGCGGCCCGAGCACCTGGGATCCGCCGCCTTCCGGCGCGACCACCGCGTGCGCTACGCCTATGTCGCCGGCTCGATGTTCAAGGGGACGGCCTCCCAGGACATGGTCGCCCGCATGGCTCGCGCCGGCCTGCTCGCCTACTTCGGCACCGGAGGACTGCGCCCGGAACGCGTCGAGTCGGTGATCCGCGCCCTCAACGCGGCTGTGGGCAGCGACGGTTCCTACGGCATGAACCTGCTGTCCTCTCCCGGCGCGCCGCGCAAGGAGGAGGAACTGGTCGACCTGTTGCTGGCACGTCGCGTCCGCCGGGTGGAGGCGGCCGCCTTCATCCGGATGTCACCCGCCCTGGTCCGTTACCGGATCACCGGCCTGACCCGCACCACCGACGGCCGCGTCGACGTCCCCCACAAGGTGCTCGGCAAGGTGTCCCGGCCCGAGACGGCCGAGGCCTACCTGAGCCCGCCCCCGCCCGGCGTCGTCCAGGACCTGCTGCGTGCGGGCCGGGTCACCGCCGAGGAGGCGCAGTTGTCGGCCCGTGTCCCCATGGCCGACGACCTGTGTGTGGAGGCCGACTCGGGCGGCCACACCGACCAGCGGCCACTGATCACGCTGCTGCCGGACATGGTGGGGCTGCGCGACCGGATCGCCGCCGAGCGTTTCACGGGCGCGGGGGCCGTCCGCGTCGGTGTGGCGGGCGGTATCGGCACGCCGGAGGCGGTCGCCGCCGCCTTCATGCTGAACGCGGACTTCGTCCTGACCGGCAGCATCAACCAGTGCACTGTCGAGGCCGGCACGAGCGACGCCGCCAAGGACATGCTCCAGCAGGCGGGCGTGCAGGACACCGCGATCGTGCCCGCGGGCGACATGCTGGAGATCGGCGCCAAGGCGCAGGTGCTGCGCAGGGGACTGCTTTTCCCGACCCGCGCCAACAAGCTCTACGAGTTGTCCCTGCGTCTGAACTCGCTCGACGAACTGGACGAGCGGACCGCCCGGCAGATCCAGGAGAAGTACTTCCGCCGCAGCTTCGACGAGGTGTGGCAGGAGACCGCCGGGCATCTCGCCCGCACCGACCCCGACCAGCTCGCGGCCGCCGAACAGGACCCGAAGCTCAGGATGATCCTCACCTTCAAGTGGTACTTCGTGCACTCGGCACGGCTCGCGATGAGCGGTGCCGCGGAGCAGCGCGTCGACTACCAGATTCCCTGCGGTCCGTCCCTCGGCGCCCTCAACGGCCTGCTGCGCGGCACCGCACGCGAGGACTGGCGCGCCCGGCACGTGGACGAACTCGCCGAACTCCTCATGGACGGCGCCGCCCGGCTGTGGCAGCGCCGCCTGGAGGAGGCTGCCGCTCGCAGCGATGACGCGATACCGGAAGGAGCGGTCCGGTGACCGTCGCCCGGCACGAGCGGAACCGCGCCCTGCTGATCTACCTGCTCGGCTGCCTGGTGTTCTCGACCGGGGCGTATCTGTTCATCCACTCGCACCTGGGCACGGACCCGCTGGACGTGTTCGCGCTCGGCCTCAAGGAGCACATGACCATCACGGTCGGCATCGCCCAGGCCGGGGTGGCCGTGGTCTGCCTCGGCGTGTCCGCGCTGTGGAACCGCCGACGACCGCTGCTCGCCCCCCTCTTCACCTTCCTGTTCTGCGGCAGCGTGATCGACCTGCTGATGTGGGCCGAGCCCGCGGGCCGCCTCGGCGCCGAGGGCCCCCTGCTGCTCCCGCCGGCGACCTTGCTGTGCGCCTACGGCTCCGCGCTCATCATCATGGGCGGCTTCGGCATCCGCCCCATCGACGTGCTCGCCATCACCATGACCCGCAAGTGGCGTCTCCCGCTCTGGGCCACCAAAGGTCTCATCGAGGTCGTGCTGATGACCGGCGGGCTGCTGCTCGGCGGCCCGGTCGGCGTCGGCACCGTCTGCTTCCTTGTCGGCGTCGACGTGCTCATCCAGCCCCTCCTCCACTTCAACGCCCGTTACCTCGGGCTCCCCAACCTGGGGCTGCCCGAGCGCACGCCCCGGCCCGCCGAAGTCGCATGACGGTCCCGGAGGCCCTCCGTGCCGTCCGAACAGCACCCGCCGAACGCCCCCACAGGAGGGTTGGAAGTGACGGTCATCCATGTCTTCCCCGGTCAGGGCGCCCACCGCGTGGGCATGGGACGGCAGCTCTTCGAGAGCTACCCCCACCTCGTCCGGCAGGCCGACGCGGTCCTCGGGTACTCCATCGAGGAGCTGTGCCTCGCGGGCCCGGAGGAGCGCCTCTCCGACACGCGCTACACGCAGTGCGCGATGTACGTGGTCGGGTCCCTGTCGTACGTCGACCGGGTCCGCACCACCGGCCGGCTGCCGGACCTCCTGGCCGGGCACAGCCTCGGCGAGTACGTCGCCCTGTTCGCGGCCGGCGCCTTCGACTTCGTCACCGGGGTCGAGCTCGTCGCCGAGCGCGCCGCGGCGATGACCGACGCGGGCCCGGGGGCCATGGCCGCGGTGCTCGGTATCACCGCCGACCGGGTGCGGGAGATCCTCGCCCGGGGCGGCGCGCCCGAAGTCGACATCGCCAACCTCAACGCCCCGGAACAGACCGTCGTCTCCGGCCCGCCCGGCGCCGTCGCCGAGGCCATGACCCTGTTCGGCGAGGAGACCAGAGCCGTCGTCCCCCTGAAGGTCAGCGGGGCCTTCCACGCCCGGCAGATGGCCCCGGCCGCCGCCCGGTTCGAACGGTTGCTGCGGGGCTACCGGTTCGCCCCGCTGCGCATCCCCGTCATCTCCAACGCCACGGCCCGTCCCTACGACGACACCGAGACCGCCGCACTTCTGGTCCGCCAACTGACCAGCCCGGTGCGGTGGACGGAGTCGGTGGAGTACCTCCTCGACCAGCCGGAGGCCGAGTTCCACGAGCTGGGGCCCGGCCAGGTCCTCACCGGCCTGATCGCTCAGATCCGCGCCGGACGGCCGGCTCTCACCGCTGCGTCGAGCTGACCCGGAAGGACTGAAGGCAATGCCATCCACCTCCGCGAGCCGGTTCCGTGTGACACGGGCCGACGTCGAGGCGTTCGGGCAGGCCAGTGGGGACCACAGCCCGCTGCACATGGACGAGGCCTACACCCGGCGCACGTCCTTCGGACAGCGGGTCGTGCACGGCGCCCTCGGCGTGCTGCACGCCCTCGCCGCGCTGCCCGGGCCGGCGGACGGCCGCGTGCCGGTCGCCGTCCGCGCCCGCTTCCACGCACCCCTGTTCACCGGCCAGGAATACACCGCCGTGGCCGAAGTGGACATACCGCGAACGACCGTCCGGGTCCTCGACGGCGGCCGCCCGCTCCTCGACCTCGAACTGGAGAACGGGACACGGCCCTCGGGAACGCTGCCGACCGCCCCCGCGGACACGCGCCGCCGTACCGAGGCCGCCGACCGTCCCCTGGACGACCTCGCCGAGGGCCACCTGGACGCCGCGTACGACCCGGACGAGGCCGCGTACACCCGCCTCCTCGGCACCACCGGCGCCGCCGCCTGCGGAGTCACCGTCGAACTGGCCGCGCTTCTCGGCTGGGCCAGTTACCTGGTCGGCATGGAGGCACCGGGGCGCCGCGCGCTCGCCTCCGGCTACACGGTGCGCCTGCTGGACGAGGAGCCCGCGGACGAGCCGGGGGCCAAGGCGCGGATCACCGCCGTGGACCACCGGTTCGGCCGAGTGGAACTGGCCGGGAGGGTCACCGGGACCGGGCTCACCGGCACCGTCGAGGCCGAGGCACTGGTGCGCGCGGAGGTGCCCGCGCCCCAGCCGGAGCGGGTCCGTGAGCAGCTGGGGGGCACGGGCACCGCTCTCACCGGGCAGGTGGGCCTCGTCGTGGGCGCGAGCCGCGGACTCGGAGCCGCACTCGCCCAGGCACTCGTGCTCCAGGGCGCCACCGTGTACGGCGGCTTCCACCGCAGCCGGACGGACGCCGAGGCGGTGCGCCAAGGGCTCGGAGAGGCGGCGGACCGGCTGCGCCTGGTGCAGGGCGACTGGTCGGACCCGCGGTGGTGCGCCGAGGCACGCGAGCGCATCCTGAGCGAACAAGGGCGGCTCGACATCCTGGTGCTCAGCGCCTGCCCACCCGTCACCGCCCTGGGCCTGGACACCGCCGCGGCCGACCGCGTCGACGCGTACGTCATGGCCAGCCTGGCACTCGTCCGCGGGCCACTGTCCTGTTTCGCCGAGGATCTGACCGGCACGGGCGGCTGCGTGCTGGCTGTCTCCTCGCACTGGGTGACCGAGCCGCCCGCGGGCCGCGCCCACTACGTCGCCGCCAAGTGCGCCGTCGAGGGCCTCATGCGGGGCGCCGCCGTCGAGTACCCCTCGGTGCGGTTCCTGGTGGCCCGCCCGCCACGGCTCGCGACTTCCCTGTCGGGAGGCATCGTCGGGCAGGACGCGGGCGCACCGGTCGAACCCGTCGCCGCCGCGCTGGTGCGCCGTGTCGTGGACCGGACCACGCAGCCGGGCCGGGCCCACATCCTGGACACCTTCGGCACCCAGGACCCCCGGAGCGGCGGGGCGGACGCCACCACCCCGGCCAGGACCGCTGTGCCCGCGCCGCCCGATCCGCAGAACGAGCAGGCCGCCGGCCGAGGTCCCGCCCTGGTGACCGCCGCCACCTTCACCACCGACCCGCTGCTGCCCGTCCTCGCGTACTGGAACGAACACCTCGGGCTCGGCCTGCGCATCGAACTCGCCCCGTACGGACAGGTCTTTCAGGAGCTGTTGGACCCTGCGAGCGCCTTCCACAGCAACACCGGCGGATGCAACGCCGTCCTGCTGCGCCTGGAGGACTGGCTGGCGGGTGACGGCGGTCTCAGTACCATCGCCGCCGACTTCGTCGCCGCCGTCACGGCGTACACCCGGCAGGGCGGCGCCCAGCTGATCGTGCACCTCTGCCCGCCCACGCCCGGCGCCGACGCCGTGCGCCGCCGGGCCCTCGACGCGGCGCAGGACACCGTCACGCGGGGTCTCGCGGAGCTGCGAGGCGTCCACCTGGCCGGCGGTGAACAGTGGGGCGGCGGCTTCGAGACCGCCGAGCACCACGACCGCGCCCGGCTCGCCCACGCCCACATCCCCTACACCGACGCCGCCTGCACCGCCGTGGGCACCGCGCTGATGCGTTCCGTGCACGGCCTGCTCGCTCCGCCGTTCAAGGTCCTCGTACTCGACTGCGACAACACGCTCTGGAGAGGCGTCTGCGGCGAGGACGGCCCGGACGGCATCACACTGGACGACGCCCACCTGGAGCTCCAGCGGTGGGCGCTGCGACTGCGCGAGCGTGGCGTCCTGCTCTGCCTCGCCAGCAAGAACGACGAGGACGGCGTCTTCGAGGTCTTCCGCCGCCGCACCGACATGCCGCTGCGCCAAGAGCACCTGGCGGCCTGGAGGATCGGCTGGGAGCCCAAGCCCGGCGGTCTCGTCGCCCTGGCCCGCGAACTCGGCCTCGGTCTGGACAGCTTCGTCTTCCTCGACGACAATCCGGTCGAGATCGCCGCCGTGCGAGCCGCCTGCCCCCAGGTCCTGGCGCTCACCTTCCCCGCGGACCGGCCCGAACGGCTGCCCGGGATGCTGGAGCGGGTCTGGGCGTTCGACCGCCCGGAGGTCACCGCGGAGGACCTGGGGCGCGCCGCGGACTACTCGGCCCGCCGCCGACGCGACGAACTGCGCGACTCCTCACTCACCTTCGCCGACTTCATCGAGAGCCTCGGCCTCGTCGTCGACGTCCGTCCGGCGGCCGACGCGGATCTGCCGCGCGTTTCCCAACTCACCCATCGCACCAACCAGTTCAACTTCTCCACCATTCGCCGCACCGAGGCGGAGCTGCGCGCCCTGCTCGCCACCGAGGGAGAGGACGTACGCTGCTGGGTCGCCGAGGTCCGGGACCGGTTCGGTGACTACGGCATCATGGCCACCGCCCTGACCCGGCGGACTCACGGCAGCGACACCGTCGTCGTCGACACCTTCCTGATGAGCTGCCGGGTGCTGGGCCGCGGCGCCGAGCACGCCCTGCTGAGCCACCTCGGCGCCGCCGCCCGCGAGGACGGCGCGGAGTTCCTCGAAGCCCTCTACCGCCGCACGCCCAGGAACGAACCGGCCCGCGCCTTCCTGGAGGCCGTCGCCGGACACGGCACCGCGCACGACGACGGAGGCGTGCTCCACCGCATGCCGGTCGCGCACGCGGCGGCCGTCGCCTTCCGCCCCGAGGAGAGCGAGCGGCAGGACACCGGTGGTGAGCGGCAGGACCCGAGCATGACCGCCGCCGACCCGGCACGGCTCGCGGCACTGACGGAGCTGGCCGAGGACCTCACGGACCTGGCCGCACTCCGGGCACGGGTGCACGGCACCGAGGAGGGCCCGGGGCTCGCCGCCGGCCCACTCACCGGGTCATCCGCCCCCGGCCCGGTGGGCAGCGGCCTCGAATCCGTACGTGCCCTCGTCCAGGAGACGTTCACACGCACGCTCGCCCGCCCGCAGGTCCCCGTCACCTCCGACGCCACCTTCGAGGCGCTGCGGCTGACCTCGCTCGACATCGTGAACCTCACGGTGGCGCTGGAGAAGCGGCTCGGGCGCGAGCTGCCGACGACGCTGCTGTTCGAGCACCGCACCGTCGACGGCCTGGTCCGCGCACTCGCCGGCGCACCGCACGAGACGCCCCTGGCCGCACCGCCCGCGCTCCCCGCCGCGCGGTCCGCCGACAGCACGCCGTCGGCCGGTGAGCCCGCCACGTCGCACGAACCCGTCGCGGTGATCGGCCTCGCCGGGCGCTACCCGCAGGCCGCCACCGTCGACGAACTGTGGGAGCTGCTCGCCGAGGGCCGCAGCGCGGTGCGGGAGCTGTCCGCACAGCGCTGGGAGCACAGCCGCCACCTGGCCGCGGACGGTGGCGCGGACACGACCTACTCGGCCTGGGCCGCCCTCCTGGAGGACGTCGACCGGTTCGACGCGCAGTTCTTCAGGATCGCCCCACGCGAGGCCGAGGCGATGGACCCGCAGCAGCGGCTCTTCCTCGAAGTCGCGCACGAGGCCGTAGAGGACGCCGGGTACACCCGCGCCGGGCTGGGCCCGCAGGTCGGTGTCTACGTCGGCGTCATGGCCAACGACTACGCCGCGCTGAGCCGTTCCGCGGCCGTCACCGGCGACGGCCCCTTCCCGTACGCCGAGAACTACCAGATCGCCAACCGTGTCTCCTACCACTTCGACTTCACCGGCCCCAGCCTGGCCGTGGACACCGCCTGTTCCGCCTCGGCCGTCGCGGTGCACCTGGCCTGCGAGGCGATCCGCCGGGGCGAGGCCACGGCGGCCCTCGCCGGAGGCGTCAACCTCGTCCTGCACCCGGCCCGCCACATCCAGTACGCGCAGATGGGCATGCTGTCCCGCGACGGCCGGTGCCGCCCCTTCGGCGCGGACGCGGACGGGTTCGTCATGGGTGAGGGTGTCGGCGCCGTCCTGCTCAAACCGCTGTCGCGGGCGCTGGCCGACGGTGATCACGTGCACGGCGTCATCAAGGGCAGCTGGACCAACTCCGGCGGCCGCACCAGCGGTTTCACCGTGCCCAACCCCCGGGCGCAGGCCGAACTCGTCTCCCGAGCCCTGACCGCCGCCGGCGTGCCACCGCGCACCGTCAGTTACGTCGAGGCGCACGGCAGCGGCACCGCACTCGGCGATCCCATCGAGATACGCGGCCTGACGACCGCGTTCGGTGATCCGGCGGCGAACGAGCCGGACCAGGTGGGCTGGTGTGCCGTCGGCAGCGTCAAGTCGGCCATCGGCCATCTGGAACCGGCGGCCGGGATCGCGGGCCTGACCAAGGTGCTCCTCCAGCTGCGCCACCGCACCCTGGCGCCCACCCTGCACGCCGACACCCTCAACCCGCACATCGACTTCGACCGCACTCCGTTCCGGGTGCAGCGCGAACTGGGCGACTGGCGGCGGCCGGAGGGACCTCACGGGCCGCTGCCGCTGCGCGCCGGTGTCAGCTCCTTCGGCGCGGGTGGCGTCAACGCCCACCTCGTCGTCGAGGAGGCCCCCGCGACGGCCGTCCCGGAGCCCGCCGGCACCGGCCCCGAGCTGATCGTGGTGAGCGCCGCCGACTCAGCACGGCTGCGCGCCTACGCCCGCAGACTGCACACCCATGTGACGGCCGGGCCCGGCCGCGCCGCCCGGCTCGTGGACATCGCCCACACCCTGCGCGTCGGCCGGGAACCCCTCGCGCAGCGGGCCGCGTTCGTGGTGGCGGACCACGCCGAGCTGGCCGACCGCCTGGCGGCCCTCGCCGGTCCGGACGAGGCGTCCGCGATCGCCTACGGCCGTGCCGACGGTGAGGCCTCCCTCGCCGACGTCTTCACCGACGGCGAGGAGACGACGGACTTCCTGGCCCGGCTGGTCGCGGGCGGCGAGCCGGGCAGGGTCGGGCGGCTGTGGACGCGTGGCGCTGTCGCCGACTGGGAGACCCTGTTCGGGCACACCGGCGGGCGACGCGTGTCGCTGCCCACGCGGCCGTTCCGGCCCACGCGGTACTGGCTGGAGGGCACGCACCTGGGCATCGCGGCCCCGATGCCCGCCGCGGCACGGGAGGGCCGGGACGCGTCCGTGTGGTACCTGCGTGCCGCCTGGCGGGCGATCCCGATGCCCGCACCGGCCCCGACCACCACGGAACGGACGTCGGTGGTGGCGCTGGCCGGCGGCGGCTGGCGGCCCGAGGACCCGGCCGTCACGGTCGTCCGAAGCGAGGACGACGTTGTGCGGGCCGTCGGCGAGGCCGTCCCCGGCAGGCGGGTCACCGTACTGGACGGCCGCCGCCTCGGGGCGGGCGCGCTCAGTGACGACCCACTGCGGCTGCCCACGGCTCTGGCCAGGGCCTGCGCCGCGAGCGGCGTCCCGGTCACCTACGCGGGGCTGTGCCTCCCGGCTGCCGCGGACCCCATGGGCGCGGCCCTGCCGGGCCTGACCCGCTCCGCCGAGCAGGAGATCCCCGGCTTCCGGGGCGTCCACATCGAGGTGGCGGGCGGCGCGGCGGACGTCCCCGCAGCGGCTGACCTGCTGGCCGCGGCCGGGGGCCCCGGCACGGAGGTGCGCTTCGCCGACGGGCGCCACTGGACGCGCGTACTGGAGCCCCTGGAGCACGGGCCGGACGCGCCCGCCGCACCCTGGCGGGAGCGCGGCGTCTACCTCGTCACCGGCGGGGCCGGGGGCATCGGACGGATCCTGGCGGAGCGGCTCGCCCGCACCCATCACGCCTCCTTGATCCTCCTCGGGCGCGGCCCGGCCCGTGCCGGAACCGGGCGACTCGTCAGCCGTATCGAGGAGCTGGGCGGCCGGGCGTTGTACGTGAGCGCCGACGTCTGCGACCGCGCCGCCCTCGCCGCGGCCGTCGCCGCGGGAGAGGAGCGGTTCGGCCCGCTCAACGGCGTCCTGCACGCCGCGGGTGTCGTCGAGGACGCCGCCCTGCGCGACAAGTCCGACGCCTCCAGCGCCCGGGTCCTCGCCCCCAAGACGATCGGAACCCGGCTGCTCGACGAGGTGACCGCCGACCGGGAGCTGGACTTCTTCTGCCTGATGTCGTCCGTCAGCGGCACTCTCGGCAACGCGGGGCAGAGCGACTACGCGGCCGCCAACCGCCACCTCGACGCCTTCGCGTCGTGGCGCGACGCCCGGGTCACCGCGGGGGAGCGCCACGGCGTGAGCATGTCGGTGGCCTGGCCGCACTGGCGCGACGGTGGCATGTCCGCACCTGCGGCGGCCCTCGCGCTCGCCGAGACCACCACCGGCTTGCGGACCATGGACGGCGAAACCGGGCTGCGCGCCTTGGACGCGGTGCTCGCGAGCGGTCCGGGGTGCACCGTCGTCGGGGTCGGCGACCGGGAGCGTTTCACCGCCGCCTTCGCCGGTACGCCGCCGAACGCGCCGGGCCCGGCGCCGGTGGCCCCGCAGGACGACCGGGCGGCACCGCGTCTGCGCGACAGCCTCCTCGACATCGCCGCCACGCTCCTGAAGGCGCCGCGCGAGGAGATCGACGCCGACACCGAGTGGGGGGCATTCGGCTTCAACTCCGTGTTGTTCACCCAGTTCTGCCAGCGGATCAACACCGCCTTCGGCACCGCGCTCACCCCCGTGGTCTTCTACGAACATCCCACCCTGGTCCAGCTGACGGCGGCGCTCTCGGCGCACGAAACGGTCCGCAGGGCGCTGACGGACCAGCCCACGGCCGAGGCACACCCGGCTCAGGCCGCTGGGACCGACACACGTCCAGCCGCACCGGCCCCGGCCCTGCCGGGACCCGCCCCGCACCCTGTACCCGCGCCCGGTGAACGCGAGCCGATCGCGGTGGTGGGCATGGCCGGCCGGTTCCCCGGCGCCCCCGACCTGGAGACGTACTTCGAACAGCTGATGGCAGGCCATGACGCGGTACGCGAAGTGGATCCCGAACGCTGGGACTGGCGGGCGACGGCCGCACGAGAACACTGCCGGTACGGCGGATTCCTCGACGACGTCGACGCCTTCGACGCCGACTTCTTCGGGATCTCCCAGCGCGAGGCACGCACCATGGACCCGCAGCAGCGGCTCTTCCTGGAGACCGGCTGGTCCGCCCTGGAGCACGCCGGATACGATCCGCGCTCCCTGTCGGGCAGCCGTACCGGTGTCTTCGTGGGAGTGACCCTGCACGACTGGCTCGACGTACTGCGGGGCAACGACGAGCCGCCCGCCGCCCACACCGTCACCGGCAATGTACACAGCATCGTGCCCAACCGGGTCTCCCACCTCCTCGACCTGCGCGGTCCCAGCGAGGCGATCGACACCGCCTGCTCCAGCTCGCTGGCCGCCGTGCACCGGGCGGTGATCGCGCTGCGCTCCGGAGAGTGCGACCTCGCCCTCGCCGGTGGCGTCAACGCACTGCTCTCCGTAGAGGTGTACGAGTCCCTCGCCAAGGCCGGAATGCTCTCGCCGACCGGGCACTGCCACGCCTTCGGCGACGCCGCCGACGGGTACGTGCGCGGCGAGGGCGTCGGCGCCGTGGTCCTCAAGCGGCTGTCCGCCGCGCTCGCCGACGGCGACACCGTGCACGGGGTCGTCCTGGGCACCGCCGTCAACCACGGCGGCCGGGGCCACTCCTTGACCGCGCCACAGCCCTCGGCCCAGGCCGACGTGGTGGTCGAGGCGGTCGGGGCGGCCGGCGTCCCGGCTGCCGGCATCACCTACGTCGAGACCCACGGGACCGGCACCGAACTCGGCGACCCCGTCGAGGTGAGTGGTCTCAAGGAGGCCTTCACCCGGCTCGGCGCCGCCGAAGGGTTCCCGGGCGGCTGCGCCCTCGGCGCGGTCAAGGCCAACATCGGCCACCTGGAGTCGGCCGCAGGCATCGCGTCCCTGCTGAAGGTACTGCTCGCCATGCGTTACCGCACCCTGCCGCCCAACCTGTACGCGGATCCCCCCAACCGTCACCTGGACCTCACCGACAGCCCGTTCCGGCTGCTCGACACGGCCGAGCCCTGGAAACCCCCGGCCGGTGCGGACACTGCAGCGCCACCGCTGCGCGCGGGCGTCAGCTCCTTCGGATTCGGCGGCTCCAACGCCCATGTGGTCCTGGAGGAACCGCCGTTGACGCCCGTCCCCGTCATCGAGAAGCCTGCCGGGCAGACCGTCATCCTCTCCGCCCGTGACTCCGGGCGCCTGCGCGCCTACGCACAGCGGCTGCGGGACACCCTCGCCGCCCCCGACGAGGCCGATCTGCCCGCCCTGGCCGATCTGGCGTACACGACCCAGACGGGCCGTCCGCACCTGGAGAGCCGGGTGGCCCTGGTCGCCGAGTCGGTGGAGCAACTCCGCGACCGCCTGGACCGGTTCCTGACCACGGGTGACGGCCCGGGCGTGTACCCGGGCACCGGCGCGGCCGGGCCGGGGGCCGTGCCCGGCGCGGAGACCGCTGACCCGCACGCCCTGGCGGCCGCCTGGGCCGCGGGGGAGAGCGTCGACTGGAGCGCGGCTCACGCGGGCCGTCCCCGGCGCCGGGTGCCGCTGCCCACGTACCCCTTCGACCACACCCGGCGGCACGGGCCCAGCAGGGAGCCCCGGAGCCACTGCGGGGACGCGCGGCCCGGTCCCCGCCGCGACGCGCCGACCGTCGCGCCCCGCACCACGCCGCGCACGTCACCCCGGACCGGAGTCGACGGTGGCCGCCATCCCGTACTCGTCGAGCGCCGCTGGACACCCCTGCACACCTCGCGGCAGCCCCCGCGCCGGCGGCTCACCTGCCTGCTCGTGCTGCGCGGACCCGAGAGCCTCGGCGTGATCGGCAGCCTGGAGGAGAGCATCGACTGGATCATGCTGCGGGAGCGCTCCGGCCTGCCCCGGCTGCTGCCCCCGGAGCACGAGTACGAACTCGACTACGACGACCACGCCGACGGTGCGGCGGTCGCCGCCGCACTGCTGGCCCGGCACACCCGGGTGGACGCCGTACTCGACCTCGTGGACCTCGCCGGGCCGCCGGACCCCGGTGCCATGGGCGAGGACTCCGGGCTCGGCCACGAGGCGGGCCGGGTCGCCCTGCTCCAGGCCCTGGTCCGGCAGGCCGTCGGCGCCGCCCCCGGCGCCCCGCACAGCACCGGCTCGGACCTGAACATCGTGCACGTCACCCGCGGCCTGGCCGCCCACCGCAACCCCCGGCCCGGGACCAGGGGGGCCCGGATGGCGGCACTCGTCCGCGCCGTCGGCAGCGAGTACTCGGCGGTCCGCGCCACCACACTCGACCTGGAAGGGGACACCGGACCGGTGGACGCGCTGCCCCTGGCGGTGCGGGAGATCGAAACGGCGGGCGAGGAGCCCGAGGTGTGCCTGCGCGGCAACGTGCGCCACGCGCCCCGGCTCGTCGACCTGCCCCCGGAGCCGGCACACGAGCCGGGGCCGGGCATGTTCGGCGGCTTCGCGGTGGACCCGGACCGCGTCTACCTCATCACGGGCGGCACCGGAGGACTCGGCGCGGCCCTCGCCCGGGAGCTGTTCGCACGTGGCGCCCGCCGGTTCGCGGTAACCGGCCGCCGCCTCCTGCCGCCGGTCGAGGAGTGGACGGCGGACGGCGCCGCCCACGGACTGCCCAACGGCATTGCGGACCTGGTCGAGCTGCGGGACCGGGGCGCGCGATTCGCGGCGTACGGCGGAGCGCTCACGGACCGGGCGGCCGTGGAGGACTTCCTCGACGGCGTGCGCGCCGGCCTCGGCCCGATCGCCGCGGTCGTGCACTGCGCGGGCTCCGTCGACCAGCACCAGCCCGTCTTCCTGCGCAAGACATGGGCGGATGTCGCCCGGACCTGGGAACCCAAGGGGGAGGGGGTCGTCGTGCTCGACGGCCTTCTCGCCGCCGACGAACCCGACTTCGTGGTCCTGTACTCCTCGCTCTCCGCCGCCCTGCCGTTCCTCTCCACGGGGCTGGCCGACTACGGCAGCGCCAACGCCTACCTCGACGCCTTCGCCGCCCGCGCAGCGCGCCGCGGCTCGCGCACCCGCTATCTGTCCATCGCCTGGGGCGGCTGGTCCGGCGCCGGCATGGGCGAGGTCCGCAGCCCCCGCTACACCGAGCAGGGTTTCGCCTCGCTCACCCATGACGAGGGCATCGGTCTCCTGGAGCAGGCGCTGCGCCGTGCCCCCGGGCCGAACGTCATCGCTCTGGCACGCGACCGGAACACCGACGCCGCACCCGCCGTCCGGTTCGTACCGTCCGGGGCCCCGCCGGGACCGGGGCGTGACATCCAGGAGCCGTCCGGCGGACTGCTGCCCCTGGTCGTCGGCGCCGTGCGCGACCTGATCGCGCAGGAGGTGCTCCTGCCCCGTGCGCGTGTGGCGCCCGACGTCCACTTCAGTGACCTCGGCGTCGACTCCATCCTGCTGGCCGGTATCGTCACGAGACTCGAGGCACTGACCGGCGAACCCGTGGCCCCGTCCACCGTCCTGGAGTACCCGACCGCCGCCGGGCTCGGCGCCCATCTGCTCCAGCAGTACCCGCAGGGCCTGGCGGCATGTGCAGCGGACGGTCTGCTGCCGGCGGAACCGAACGACGCGCCACAGTCGGCCGAGGAGAACCGGGGCGAGCCCGAGGCGGCGAGGGAGAACCGGAGCGAACCCGAGGCGGCCGAGCGGCGAGGAGGGGTGGCCACGACGGCCGTCCACCGCCGCGCCCCCGTACCGACCGCGCACCAGGACGCCCACGAACGACAGGCCCCGGGCCCGGTGTCCGCGCCCCTCGCGATCATCGGCATGGCGAGCCGCTTTCCCGGCGCCCCCACCACCGAGGCCTTCTGGGAACTGCTGCGCACCGGTCACGACGCGGTGCGGGAGGTCCCGGCGACCCGCTGGTCCGGCTCGCGGCTGTACACGCCCACGATCACTCCCGGCCGCTCGAGCAGCAAATGGGGCGGCTTCATCGACGACATAGAGGCGTATGACCCGGCGTATTTCGGTATCCCGGACGCGGACGCCGCGCATGTCGACCCGGTGATCAGGCTGGTCCTGGAGTGCGCGGAGCAGACCATCAGGGACGCCGGATACGAGCGCCACGAGCTGTCCGGACGCCGCGTCGGAGTCTTCGCGGGCGCGGGCACCACCAACTACGGCCTGCGGATCCCCGAGCCCGGCCGCGCCACCGTCACCGGCCTCAACCCCAACTTCATCGGCGCCCGCATCGCGCACGTCCACGACTTCGGCGGACCCAACATGGTGGTGGACACCGCCTGCTCGTCGTCCCTGACCGCCCTCTGGCTGGCCCGGCAGGCGCTGCTGCTCGGCGAGTGCGAAGTGGCCCTGGTGGCCGGGGCGGACCTGCTGCTCGACCATGTGCCCTACCTCAAGCTCAGCGCCGCCGAGGCTCTCTCGCCCACCGGACGCTGCCGGGTGTTCGACAAGGACGCCGACGGGTTCGTGCCCGGTGAGGGCGCCGGGGCGGTACTGCTCAAACCGCTCGCCGCCGCCCTCGCCGACGGCGACCGCATCCACGCCGTCCTCGAAAGCGTGGCCATGAACAACGACGGCCGCACCATGGGCCTGACCACACCCAACCCGGCCGCTCAGGAGCGCGTCGTCCGCGACGCGCTGCGCATGGCGGGCGCGGTCCCCGACTCGGTGTCGTACGTCGAGGCGCACGGCACCGGCACCATGATCGGCGATCCGATGGAGCTGCGGGCTTTGACCCGGGCCTTCAGAAGCGACACCGACGCGTCCGGGTTCTGCGCGATCGGCAGTGTGAAGTCCAACATCGGCCATCTGCTCATGGCCTCCGGCATGGCGGGACTGCACAAGGTCGTCCTCGCCCTGCGTCACCGGCAGCTGCCGCCCACCCTGCACTGCCGTGAACCCAACCCCCGTTTCGCCTTCGACACCTCGCCCTTCTACCCGAACGTCGAACTGCGCGACTGGACCCCACGGAGCGGCCTGCGCCGCGCCGGCCTCAGTTCCTTCGGGTTCGGCGGCACCAACTGCCACGCGATCCTGCGCGAACCGTACGCCGACGAGCGCGGCGCGGCGGTCCGTGCGCCGCTGCCGCCCGCCGAGTTCCATCGGGTGCGGCACTGGATCGACGTGGAGCCCGCCACCGGGACGACTTCCGTTCTCGCGGCGGCTCCCGCCGCTGACGCGGATCCCGCCGCGCAGGCGGCCGCCAACGCCGATGCGCCGCCCCGGGGCCGCCGCTATCTGGAGCTGGCCGAGGACGAGCCCACCCTCACCGCAAGCCACCGCATCCCCGCACATCGGCCTTACCTGCCGCTGGAGGAGCTCTCATGACCGCACCCCACCGTCCCTCGACCGTCGAGGGCGACCTCGCCGCCGTCGAGGGCCGTCGGCTCCGCTCGGTCGTGACGGCGGGGGACGAGATCGTACGCGGCCACCTCGTCCACGACGTGCCCGTGCTGCCGGGCGTCTTCCACCTCGACCTGACGCTGCGGCTGCTGGGACACGCGGGCATCGACCCGGCCACCGCGGAGCTGCGCCGCTGCCTGTTCATCGCACCCGTCGTCGCCACCGCGGAGATGGACAGGGAACTGCGGATCGTTGTGGGGGAGCGTTCCGGGCCGGACACGGTGCCGGTGCACGTGGAAAGCCGCCCCCTCATCGACGGCAGCCCGGTCGACGACACCTGGGAGCGCAACTTCCAGGCCGAGATCCGGCTCGGCCTGCCGGTCGAGAGCCCCGCCCTCGACCTGGCGGGCCTGACCGGAGCCGGTGCCACCGAGGAGGGCGACGCGGAGGAACTGTACGCCTTCGCTCGACAGCTCTCTATCCACCACCGGGACTTCATGAAGGTCAGCGGGCGCCTTCGGGCCCGGCCGCGGGACGCGCTCGCCGAGATCTCCCTCGGCGATGCCGCGGCGGCCTACCTCGACCACTTCCACATCCACCCGGTGGTGCTCGACTTCTCCACCCTCGTGCCGTTCCTGCACTTCGGGCGCGACCAGCGGGCCGCGCTGACCCGGCCGTTCATCCCCATCTTCATCCGGTCCTTCCGGGCCGCCGGGTCGTCGGCCCGGGACAGCAGGGTGTACGTCCCGGCCCTCTCGCAGCGCATGGCCGACGGCGACACGGTGACCGGCGACATCACCATTTGCGGCGCGGACGGCCGCGTCATCGCTTCGATGACCGGCTTCACCTGCAAACGGGTCCGGTCGGCCGAGCACATCACCAAGTTCGCCGGAGCGGTACCGGCGCGTGCCGTCTCCCCGTTCGCGCCCGATCCCGAGCCCGCCGACGACGGGGCCGAGACGCCCGCGCCCGCGGGCACCGCCGCGTCCCTCGACCAGGTGATCACGGAACTGGTGACGGAGATCCTGGGCGACGACGACGGCGTCGAGCAGGACCGCGGCTTCTACGACCTCGGCCTGACCTCGGTCAACCTGCTCGCCATCGCGGGCAGGCTGGAGAAACGACTCGGGCAGGAGCTGTATCCCACGCTGCTGTTCGAGTACCCGACGGTGCGGAAGCTGGCGGCCTACCTGCGCGAGGAGGGCATGGAACCGAGCCCCGCCGAAGCGGCCCCACCCACCGCGGCCGGGACCGCGGCCGGAGTCGGAGCCGCGCCGGCGCCCGAAGCCGCCGCGCCCGCCGTACCAGCACCCGCACCGGCCCCCGCGGCGTTCGTCAGCGGCCCGGACACCTCTGGCGGCGACATCGCCATCGTGGGCCTCGCGGGCCGCTATCCCCGGGCCGCCGACGTGGACCGGTTCTGGGAGGTGCTGCGCGACGGCCAGGACTGCGTCACCGAGATACCCCACGAACGCTGGGACCACCGCGACTACTTCGAGCCGCGCCGGGGCACCACGGGACGCTCGTACAGCAAGTGGGGTGCCTTCCTCGACGGCGTCGACCACTTCGACCCGCTGTTCTTCAACATCTCCCCGCGCCAGGCCGAACTGATGGACCCGCACGAACGGCTCTTCCTGGAGACCGCCTGGGCGACCATCGAGGACGCCGGCCACACCCCGGAGACGCTCGGTGCCGCCACCGCGGCCAAGGTCGGCGTGTTCGTGGGCGTGATGTGGAACGACTACCAGCTGTACGGCCTGGAGTCGGTGCAGCACGGCACCCCGCAGGTCGTCGCCTCCACCTCCTCACTGATCGCCAACCGGGTCGCCTACACCTTCGACTTCCAGGGTCCGAGCGTCGCGATGGACACCGCCTGCTCCTCCTCCCTGTTCACCCTGCACATGGCCTGCGAGTCGATCCGCAGGGGCGAGTGCCGGGCCGCCGTCGCGGGTGGTGTGAACCTGTCCCTGCACCCGTACAAGTACCTGCGCCTGGCCGACAGCAACCTGCTCTCCACCGACGGCCGGTGCCGGGTCTTCGGGCGGGGCGCCGACGGCTACGTGCCCGGTGAAGGGGTCGGCGCCGTCCTCGTACGCCCCCTGGCCGACGCCATCGCCGCGGGCGACCAGATCTACGGCGTCATCCGAGGGTCCGCGGCCCAGCACGGCGGACGCACCAGCGGTTTCGCGGTGCCGAGCCCCGATGCGCAGGCCCGCGTCGTCACGGAAGTGCTGGAGAAGTCCCAGGTGCCGCCCGAGACGATCACGTACATCGAGGCGCACGGCGGCGCCACCACCCTCGGCGACCAGATCGAGATCGCCGCCCTCGCCAAGGCGTTCCGCCGATACACCCGGGAGCAGGGCTTCTGCGCCATCGGTTCGCTGAAGTCCAACGTCGGCCACCTGGAGGGCGCCGCGGGTATCGCCTCGCTGACGAAGGTGCTGCTGTCCCTGCGCCACGGACTCATCGTGCCCTCCCTGCACACCGACGAACTGAACCCGGAGATCCCCTTCTCCAGCACGCCGTTCTACGTCGCCCGGCGGACCGAGTCGTGGGAGCGGGTGACCGACCCGCACACCGGTGCTCTCGCGCCGCGCCGGGCCGCGCTGAGCAGCTTCGGCTTCGGCGGCGCCAACGCCCATGTGCTGGTGGAGGAGTACCTGCCGGAGCCGGCGGCCGTGTCCGCGTCCGGCACGGCGCGGAGCGGACCGCGCACCGTCGACCGGTACGTCGTGCCGCTCTCCGGACGCGACGACGGCAGGTTGCGGGAACAGGCCCGGCGCCTCCTGGACCATCTGCGCGTCCACCCGCACCTCCGCATTGAGGACATCGTCCTCACCCTGGGCGCGGGTCGCCGCGCCATGGAGTCACGACTCGCCCTCGCGGCGCGCGACACCGGTGAACTCACCCGCTCCCTGGCCGACTTCGTCGCCGGGCGGGAGGGCACGGAACGCCGCTGGTCCGGACGGGTCAAGCACGCGCCGGCCACGGAGGAGACGACCGCGCCGCTGACCACCGAGTCGGTGGCCGAGCGCTGGGTCCGCGGTCATGACATTCCGTGGCAGGACACCGTGCCGTCCGGAGGACGCCGGATCTCGCTGCCCACCTACGCCTTCGCACGGCAGCGCTGCTGGGTGCCCGGCATCGGCGGCGCGGCGGCCAGGGCGGTACCGCCGGGCGCGGTGCGCGCGCCGGAGAGCGTCATGGCTCCGGAACCCGCCGGACCCCTGGAAGAGGTGGTCCGTTCGGACCCCGTGGCGCCGCCGGTGCCGGAACCGGCTCCAGCGCCCGCCACGGCGGAGAACGTGCCCGCCCCGCCGACTCTCCTCGACGAGCGCACCCTGCTCTACCGCCCCGTGTGGACGCCGCGCCCCGGCGAGGGCCAGCCCGTCACCGGTACCGTCCTCGTCTTCGACACCTCCGCCGAGCGCGTCGCCGAACTGCGCTCGCGCCACGGGCGCGTGGTGTGGGTACGCCCTGGAAAGGAGTACACCCGGCTCTCCCCGGACGACTACGACATCGCCCCGGACAGCGCCGAGGACCACCGCGCGCTCCTGTCGGCGCTGCGCGCGGACCGGGTCACCCCGTCGGCCGTGCTCCACCTGTGGCAGTTGGACGGCGCGCCCCCGGCCGACGGGCCGCTCGACGGCCTCGACGTCGCGTTGGTGCCGCTTTTCCTGTTCTGCCAGGCGTGGCTGGTCGGTCTGGACCGTACGCTGCCCCTCGTCCACGCCTTCGACGGCGAGCGCGACCTGCCCGCGGGCGCCGCGGTCGGCGGGTTCGCCCGCAGCGTGCGCCTCGAACAGCCCAAACTGGCCGTCAAGACCGTCGACGTCCGAGACCGCCGCACCGCCGCGGAACTCGCCGGCCTGCTGCTCGCCGAGACCGCGAACCTCGACGACGTCGAAGTACGCCACACCGGCGGCACGCGCGCCGTCCTGTCCTTCACGCGCTGCCGGCCCCCGGCGGCCGTACGTACCCCGCTCGCCCGCACGGGCGGCGTCTACCTGATCAGCGGCGGCGCCGGTGGCCTCGGTCTGCACGTGGCACGGCACATGGCCGCGCGGGCGAAGGTCTCGCTCGTCCTGTTCGGGCGCTCCGCGCCGGGCGCGGAGCAGGAGGCCGCGGTCGACGGGATCCGGCGCGCGGGCAGTGAGGCCGTATACCTCCGGGCCGACACGGCGAGCCGGGCCGACATGGCGCGAGTCGTGGCCGAGGCACGGTCCCGTTTCGGACCGCTGACCGGGGTGATCCACTCCGCGGGCGTCACCGAGGACGGGCTGCTCATCACCAAGCCACTGGACTCGGTGCGCCGGGTGCTCACCCCGAAGCTCGCGGGCACCCGCGCGCTCGATCTGGCGACAAGCGGCGAGGAACTGGACTACTTCGTGCTCTTCTCGTCCGCCTCGGCCGTGCTCGGCAGTGTGGGGGCCGCCGACTACACCGCCGGCAACCGCTTCCTGGACGCGTACGCGGAATGGCGCGAGGCGCTGCGGGCCCGTGGTGAGGTCCGTGGGCGCACCCTGTCCGTCAACTGGCCGATGTGGCGCGACGGCGGCATGCGCATCCACCCGGACGTCGAGCAGGACGTACTCGTGCGGGCCGGGCTGGAGCCGATGGACACCGCGGAGGGGCTCGCCGCCCTTGATGCGGCGCTGGCCCTTGACGGGCCGCAACTGGTGGTGCTCAAGGGCGATCCGGCGCGACTGGAGGCACGAATGAGGTCGGTGGTCGAGAACGTGGGCGAGGAACCCGCACCGGCCGCCTCCGCGCCCGTCGAACCCCGGGGGGCGGTGGCCGAAGCCGTCCCGCCCGGCGGCGGGCCGGACCTCGGCACCGTCGTACGGGAACTGCGAGAGGTCGTCGCGGACGTCCTCAAGCTCCCGCAGTCGGAGCTGGACGTGGAGGACGAGTTGTCCGACTACGGCCTGGACTCCGTCGCCGCGATGCGCGCCCTCAGCGGTATGGAGGAGAAGTACGGCGTGCCGGTCCCGCCGTCGTTGCTCCTGCGCCACCGGTCGATCCAGGCCCTCGCCCAGCATCTCGTGACCGAGGTGCTGCCGGCCGCGCCGGTGCCCGGTGCGGGCACGCCGCCCCGTGCCGGGCAGGCCGCCCCCGCTCCGGCGCCCGCCCGCGTTCCGGCGCCCGCCCGTGCCGCCGTTCCCGCCGCGGCGCCGTCCGCTGGGGGCCGGATCGCCGTCGTCGCCGCGGCGTGCCGCTTCCCCGGCTCGCCCAGCCTCGAGGCGTTCTGGGACAACCTCGTGCACGGCCGCGACTGCGTGCGCCCGGCACCGGACGGCCGGTGGCCGGAGGAGTGGCTGCGGCACGCGGGTGCCGACGTCATGGCCGCCGCGCGGTGGGGCGGATTCATCGACGGCATCGACCGGTTCGACGCCGCCTGCTTCCGCATCGACGAGGAAGAGGCACGCTGGATGGACCCGCAACAGCGGATCTGCCTGGAAGTCACCCAGGAACTCCTCGACCGCGCCGGTTACCGGCGGGAGGACGTGGCGGGCAGCGCGACCGGCGTCTTCCTGGGAGTGGGCCCGAACGACTACACCCGGCGCGGCTTCCTCGCCGGACTGCCGACGCCGCCCCGGCTGCTGGCCGACTCGCTGCCGAACATGGCGGGCGCGACCCTCTCGCACGTCTTCGACCTGCGCGGTGCGAGCCTGACCGTGGACACCGCGTGCTCGTCCTCGCTGGTCGCCCTGCACCGGGCCGTGCAGAGCCTGCTGGCGGGGGAGTGCGAGGCGGCGGTCGCCGGAGGCGTCGAGCTGCTGCTCGACCCGTTCGTGTACGTGGGTCTGGACCGCGCCGGCGCGCTCTCCAAGGACGGCAGGTCCCGGGTCTTCGACCGCGAAGCTGCCGGATTCGTGCCGGGCGAGGGGGCGGGCCTGGTCCTGCTCAAGGAAGAGGGCAGGGCGCTGCGCGACGGCGACATCGTCCTCGCCACCATCACGGGCTCCGCGGTCAACAACGACGGCCGCACCGTCGGCCCGACCACGCCAAGCCACGAGGCCCAGACCGAGGTCATCCGAGCCGCGCTGCGCTCGGGCGACATCGATCCGGCGAGCGTGGGATACCTCGAGACGCACGGCTCGGCGAGCGGGTTCGGCGACCCGATCGAGATCGCCGCCGCGGCCGAGGCGTACCAGGGGGCGGGCCGGCTCCGGCCGGCCGGGGTCGGATCGGTGAAGACCAACATCGGCGCTCTGCTGCACGCCGGTGGCGTCGCCTCCCTGATCAAGGTCGTGCTCGGGCTGCACCACGGCCGGCTGGTGCCCACCCTGCACTGCACCGAGCCACACCCGCGCATCCAGTTCGAGAGGACGCCGTTCCGGCCCGTGCTGACCGGCGGCGACTGGCCGCGCGAGGGCTCCGGTCCACGCCGAGCCGGTGTCTCCTCCTTCGGCTTCGGTGGCACCAACTGCCACGTCGTCGTGGAGGAGGCCCCGGCCGGCCACCGACCGCTCCGGACACCGCTGCCGGTCACGGCATTCGAGCGGCGACGCCTCTGGCTGGAGCCGGAGGCGCGGCCCGGACGACTGACGCCCGCGGTGCCGGCTCCCGACGGCGAGGCACTGCTGCCCGCGGTGACCCGGCGCGTCGCAACCGCCGTCGCCGCGCTGCTGCCCGGCCCGGCGGCCG
The DNA here is from genome assembly GCF_044763415.1 of Streptomyces sp. NPDC096048. Lineage (NCBI taxonomy): Bacteria > Bacillati > Actinomycetota > Actinomycetes > Kitasatosporales > Streptomycetaceae > Streptomyces > Streptomyces sp. NPDC096048. The sequence goes on along the minus strand of NZ_JBIWGG010000010.1, from coordinate 215,107 downwards.
CTGACCCGAGTGAGCTCAGCGGCCACAACTTCATGGAACTCGGGCTCGGTTCGGCCGCACTCATCGAGCTGAACGCCGCGCTGGACAAGGAGTTCTCCGTCGCCGTACCGCCCACCGCGTTGTTCCGCCATCCCAATGTGCCGGACCTGTCCGGCTACCTGGTCCGCGAGTACGAGGCGGAGCTGACCCGCTGGCGGGCCGCGCACAACGGGAGGGGCCACGCGCCCGGCTCCGCCACCGGGAACGGTGGTCCTGAGCGCGGCAGGGAGCCCGCCGCCGCGCGACAGGCAGCGGCCCGACGGTCCGACGGCGGCTCCGAGGAGGACGACGCAGCCACCCCGGATGACATGGCCGCCCGGGACAGCGCGGCCGGCCGCGGCCACACCGTCACGGGCGGCGACACAGCCACCCGCGGCAGCACAAACACCGGCGGCACCACAGACACCCGCGAGGACATCGCGATCATCGGCATCGGCGGTCGCTTCCCCGGCGCGGACGGACCCGAAGCGCTCTGGGCCAGGCTGGCGGCGGGGGACGACCTGGTCACTCCGGTGCCCGCCGACCGCTGGGACCACAGCCGGTACTACGACCCCACCGCCGCACCCGGCACGACCGACTGCCGCCACGGCGCCTTCCTCGACGCGATCGACACCTTCGACGCGGCCTTCTTCCGCGTCCTGCCCAGCGAGGCGGAGAGCATGGACCCGCAGCTCAGGCTGCTGCTCGAGGTTCTCCACGCCACGGCCGAGGACGCAGGCGCGGCGCCCGCGCTGCGCGGCTCCGACACCGGGGTCTTCGTCGGCCAGTGCTTCCAGGACTACGACAACGAGATGATCGCGCGGGGCCGCACGGTCGGCGTGCACGACCCCATCGGCGCCGCCATGTCGATGACGGCCAACCGCCCGTCGTTCTTCTTCGACCTCAGCGGTCCGAGCCTGACCGTGGACACCGCCTGCTCGTCCTCGCTGACGGCGCTCCAGCTGGCCGTCGCGTCACTGCGCCGCGGCGAGTGCTCGATGGCCTTCGCGGCCGGGACGAATCTCATCGCCAGCCCCCGCCACTACCTCAAGCTCTCCGCCATCGGCGCGCTGTCGCCCGGCGGACGCTGCTACAGCTTCGATGCCCGCGCCGACGGCTACGTGCCCGGCGAGGCCGTCGCCGCCGTGCTGCTCAAGCCGCTCCGCCAGGCCCTCGCCGACGGCGACCCGGTGCACGCCGTCATCAGATCCGTCGCCGTCAACCACGGCGGTCACGCCAGCTCGGCCACCGCACCCAACCAGGCCCGCCAGGAGGCCCTGCTGCGCCGGGCCTGGAGCGAGGCGGGCATCGACCCGGCGACCCTCACCTACCTGGAGGCGCACGGCACGGGCACCAGACTCGGCGACCCCATCGAGGTCGAGGCCGTCAAGGGCGCCCTGCGCGCCCACGGCGGTGAGCCGCACATCGTGCTCGGCAGCGCCAAGTCGCACCTCGGGCACACCGAGGGCGCCGCGGGGCTGGTGGGTGTCGTCAAGACCGTCCTGTCCATGCGGCACGGGCTCATCCCGGCGATGCCGTCGTTCCAGGAGGCCAACCCCTACTGCCGTCTCGACGAGGGTCCGCTCCACGTCAACCGGGAACCCGTGCCCTGGGACCCGCCGCCCGGGGTGCCGCGCCGGGCGGGTGTCAGCTCCTTCGGCTTCGGCGGTTCCTATGCCCATGTGGTCATCGAAGAGCCGCCGGTGCGGCAGGCGGCGCGTCCGTCGGAAGGCCCCCTGATCTTCCCCTTCTCCGCACGGACACCGGAACGGCTGCGGGCCCTGGCACGGCGTTATCTGGACTTCCTCGGTCCGGGTTGCGGCCTGCCCACGTCCGGGATCGCGGCCACTCTGCAGCACGGCCGTGAGGCGGCCGCAGCGCGTTGCGCGGTGATCGCCGACAGCCGCAGCGCGCTGGTCCGGGGCCTGGAGGCGCTCCTCGCGACGGAAGAGGCGGACTCTACGGGCACGGTGTACGACATGACGGGCACCGCCGCCCGCGACGCCCGGCGCGCCGACGACACGGGCCGGCTCGCCCGGTCCTGGGCGGACGGTGAGACGGTCGACTGGCCGACCGGCCCGGACGGCCGCCCGGAGCCTCGTGTCCCGCTGCCCACCTATCCGTTCGAACCCCGGCGCTTCTGGCTGCGGGAGCCTGCGGCGCCCGTGCCCGCACCCGCCCAGCCGCCGCCCGCACCAGTCGAGCACGACACGGCCGACGCCACCGCGGCGCTCGCCGCCGAACTGGCCGCCCGCGTCGAGGAGAGCGGCTACTCGGGCGCGCGCATCCTCGGTGCCCTGGTCGAGTTCAGCGCTCTGGGGCGCGCCCTCGCCGCCTCGGTCCTGCGCCGGCACACCGGCCGGGGCAGATACGGCGCCGACGACCACCTCGTCGACCGGATGGAGATCGCGCCCGGACACGAGCACTTCACCGAGTTCCTGGAGCGCGCACTGCGCACCTGCGAGCCGCCCGCCGACGGGGAGGAGGCCGAACAGGCCCGCCTGACCGCGAGGCTGCGCGAACTCGCCCGGGCCAACCCGGAGATCGAACCCCACATCGACCTGGTCGTCTCCTGGTCACGACAGCTGCCCGACGTGCTCGCCGACCGGGTGAACCCGCTCGAGCTGTACTTCCCCGGCGACGACGAGGGCATCGCCCGTGTCTACGGCAACACCGGCATCGCCGACCACTTCAACGACCTGATCGCCCACGCCGTGGCGGGCCATCTGCGCGAGCAGCACGCCCGCCGCCCCGGCGAACCGCTGCGCGTCCTGGAAATCGGCGCCGGCTCCGGTGCCACGACCGAGCGCGTCCTGCGTCTCGTCGACGCGCTCGGCCTGCCCGAGGACACCGTCGCGTACTACTTCACCGACGTGTCCCCCGCCTTCTTCCGCACCGCGCGCCAGCGTCTCGCCGGAGCCCGTACGGCGGTGCGCTACGCGGCGTTCGACCTGGAGGGGGACCTGGCCGGGCAGGGCTTCGAGCCCGGCTTCTTCGACGTGGTGGTCGCCACCAACGTCGTCCACGTCACCCGGGCGGTCGCGGACTCGGTCACCCGGGTCCGCCAGCTGCTGACCGAGGGGGGCGTGTTCGCGCTCAACGAACTGACCCTGGCCCTGGACTATCTGACCCTGATGTTCGGCATGGTGCCCGGCTGGCAGCCGCCCCAGGACGGACGGCTGCCCGGCTCCCCGCTCCTGGACGCCACGGGCTGGCGCCGCGTGCTGGCCACGGCGGGATTCGATCCGGTGTGGGTGTTCGGGGCCGCCGACGTCGACGAGGCCGAGGCCGACCAGTGCGTACTGCTGGGCCGGGCGGCCGCCCGGCCGTACGCCACGCCCGCCGCCGAGGAGGCCGCCACGGCCGCCGCCCCCCGAACCTCCGTCCCCGCCGCGGCCCCGCCCGCCGAAGACGACACACCCGCCCGCCTCGCACGCCATCTGCGCCAGGGGTTCGCGGAGTTCCTGTCCGTTCCGGCCGACACCGTCGACGACACGACCGCGTTCGCGGCCTACGGCCTGGACTCCCTCGGAGCCATTCAGATGGTCCGGACGATGGAGGGCACGTTCGGGCCCCTGCCGAAGGTGCTGCTGTATGAGTGCAGGACGGTGGCGGAACTGGCCGCGTACCTTCTGGAGAACGCGCCCGGGGCCTGCGATGCGGTGGCCGCGTCCATGTCCGACGCCCGGCCGCCCACCACCCCGGCGCCGGATCGGCATCAGCCCGAACCACCGTCCCCCGCGTCTCTCGGGCCCACCGCCCGTACCGTCCCCGACGACCCGGTCGCCGTCGTCGGCATGGCAGGGATCTTCCCGGGCGCACCCGACTGCGACACGCTGTGGCGACGGCTGCGCGAGGGCGCCGACCTCGTCACGGAGATCCCACGGGAACGCTTCGACTGGCGGTCCGTGTACGGCGATCCGCAGCGCGAGCCCGGCACGACCGACACGCGCTGGGGCGCCTTCATCGACGGCGTCGACGAGTTCGACGCGGAGTTCTTCGGCATCTCGCCGCTGGAAGCCGGACTCATGGACCCCCAGCAGCGGCTTCTGCTGCACTGTGCCTGGTGGGCCGTCGAGGACGCGGGACACCGTCCGAGCAGCCTCGGTGGCACCGACACGGGTGTCTTCGTCGGTGCCACCTCACACGACTACGACGAGTTCCTCATCCGCATCGGCCGGGACCGCGAGGCCCACTCCAGCCTGGGCGTCGGTCACTGCATCCTGTCCAACCGGATCTCGTACCAGCTGGGTCTGCACGGGCCGAGCGAGACGGTGGACACCGCCTGCTCCAGCTCGCTCAGCGCACTGCACCGGGCCGTCGGGGCCATCCAGGGCGGGGAGTGCGCCGCCGCGATCGTGGGCGGTGTCCATCTCAATCTGGGAGCGAGGCTGTTCGTGGCGCTCGGCCAGCTCGGCGTCATGTCGCCCGACGGCGTGTGCCGCCCGTTCGACAGCGAGGCGAACGGAATGGTGCGGGGCGAAGGGGTGGGCGCACTGTACCTCAAGCCGCTGTCGCGGGCGCTGGCGGACGGCGACACCGTGCACGGCCTGATCCGCGGCAGCGGAGTGGGCCACGGCGGCCGGGTGACGTCGATGACCGTGCCCAACCCGGCCGCCCAGGCCGAGCTGATCGCGTCGGTGCATCGGCGGGCGGGTGTCGACCCGCGCACCGTCACTTACATCGAGGCCCACGGCACCGCCACCCATGTCGGTGACCCGATCGAGGTCCGCGCGCTGCGCAAGGCCTTCGCCCACCTCCTGGAACGTCCGGAGAACGAACCGGTGACGCCGTGGTGCGGTCTGGGCAGCGTGAAGTCCAACGTCGGGCACCTGGAAGCCGCGGCCGGACTCATCGGCACGGTCAAGACGCTGCTGGCCATGCGCCACGGCGAGCTGCCCGCGAGCATCAACTTCGGTTCGGCCAACCCGCTGCTGGAGCTGGAAGGCAGCCCGTTCGAGGTGGTCGCCGAACGCCGGCCGTGGCCGCGTCTCACCGATGCCGGTGGCACAGAGCTCCCGCGCCGCGCGGGGGTGACCTCGCTCGGCTTCGGCGGCACCAACGCGCACGTCGTGCTGGAGGAGTTCATCCCGCCACCACGCGCTCCGCTGCCGGACACCGGTGAACCCCGGCTGATCGTCCTGTCCGCCCGCACCGAGCGTGCCCTGCGCGCCGCGGCGGCCCGCCTCGCCGCCCGGCTGACGGCACGGCGCGCCGCCGGCGAGCCGGATCTGCCCCTCGGCGACATCGAGTTCACCCTTCGGGCGGGGAGGGATCCGATGCGGTGGCGGCTCGCCCTGCTCGTCGCGGACACCGGCGAACTGCTGGACCGGTTGCGTTCGTGCGCGGACGGCACCTTCGACCGTCCGGGTGTCTTCCTCGGCGAGCCCGCCGGGCACCCTGCGTCGAGCCCGCCGCACTCGGCGGGTGCCGAGGCACTGGCCCGGCACTGGGTGGCGGGTGGTGAGCTGCCCGACCGGCACCCGGCCGGAGCGGAGCCCGCACACCGCCGCACCTCCCTGCCGGGCTATCCGTTCGAGTCCATCCGCCACTGGGCCGACGAGCCGTCGCGGCCTACGTCAGCCGCCGTGTCCGGCGATCCTCCGGACGCCGGCGAGGAATGGCTCCAACTGCTCAACGACCTGCGCGAGGGCGCCAGGTCGGTCGAAGAGGTGGACGACATGCTCGTTCTCGGGGACGGGGGAAATCGATGAGGACCGGTCCGCACGAAGCCAAACGAGAAATCCTGGCCCGGGTCAGCCGGGGAGAACTGGACGCCCGGCAGGCCGCGGCCCTGCTCCGCCGTCTCGCCGCAGCAAGGGTGGACGACGTGGTCGGCGACGGCGCGGGCGACGAGGCGGCGACACGGGCAGCCGCTAAGGACACCACTGTCTGGTACGGGTCCACGTGGACGCCCGCCGCGCCGGTCCCGCAGACCGGGACCGCCGACGCCCGCGTCCTCGTCCTGCGCCCCGGATCCGCCACCCAAGGCCGGGACCCCGCAGGGCAGTTCGTCGTCCCCGCGGAGGCCCCTGCGGACTGGCGCAGCGCCTGGCGCGCCGTGAGCGGCCCCGGGCGCACCGCGGCACGGGTCGTGCTCGACGCCCGGGAGGTGTCCGGCGCCGCCGCCGTCGACGCGGCGTTCGCACTGCTGAAGACGGTCGTCGAGGACGTCTCCCGGGAGCCGGTCTCCCTCGCCGTGCTCACGGCCGGGCCCGGTCAGCGGGTGGCGGCCGACGCCCTGGGCGGGCTGTGCCAGATCGCCGCCCAGGAGGACCGCCGCGTCGACGCCGTCGCCGTACACAGCACCGAACCCTCCGGGGACGGCATCGGCCGCACCTCTCTCGAACTCGTTGTCACCGAACTCGCCCTGCCCACGCCGGGTTCCCACCAGGTCCGCCACGGCCCCGGCGGGCGCGCCATCAGGACCCTCGTCCCGATCCGGCCCGACCGGGACGCCGCCCGCCCCCTCTGGCGGGAACGCGGCGTCCACCTCGTCACCGGCGGCACGGGCGGCATCGGCGGGCACCTCGCCCTGCTCCTCGCCCGCCGGCACGCGGCGCGCCTGGTGCTGCTCGGCCGCTCGGCACCGGCCGCACGCATCGACCGGCTCCTCGACCGGCTGCGGGAGGCGGGCGGAGAGGCCGTGTACGTGCGGGGCGACGTCACCCGGCGCTCCGACGTCGAGCGGGCCGTGGCGCGGGCCCACGAGGAGTTCGGGCCGCTGGCCGGCGTACTGCACGCGGCGGGAGTCAACGAGGACGCGTACCTGGTGAACAAGGAGCCGGAGACGGCACGGCGCGTTCTCGCCCCGAAGCTGACGGGAGCCGCCGTCCTCGACGAGGTCACCGCGGCCGAACCCCTGGAGTCGTTCGTGCTGCTGTCCTCCGTCGCCGCCTATACGGGCGGCCCGGGGCAGAGCGACTACGCCGCCGCCAACCGTGCCCTCGGCGCCCTCGCCGCCATCCGAGCCGAGGCCGTCACCCGGGGCCACGGGCGACGCGGCACCACCGTGGCGCTCGCGCTCCCCCTGACCGAGGGAGGGGGTATGGACCTGAGCGAGCGGGACAAGCGGGCCGTCCGGGACCTCCAGGGGATGGGGACGCTGCCCGCCGAGGCCCTCCTCGACACCGTCGGCACCGCACTCGCGGCGCGGCGGCCCGAGGTGTACGCGGTGCACGGCGACGCGAGCCGCGTCCACGCCTACGTGGCACGGCACCTGGCCGGGCGGGAGACACCAGCGCAGCGGTCCGCGACCGACCCCGCCGAGACGCCCGCCCCCGGCGGCGGCCCCGGCAACGGCGGTGACCTCGAACCGGCGGCCGAGAGCTACCTGCTCACACTGGTGGGCGACATCCTCCGACTCCCCGCGGGAAGACTGCGTGCCGACCAGGAACTGTCCACGGTCGGCGTGGACTCCGTCCTCATCAAGAAGATCCACACCGTCCTCGAGGACCGGCTCGGGCCGCTGCCCGCCACCCTTCTGTTCGAGTACCGCACGGTCGGCGAACTCGGCCGCCACCTCGCGGCGGAGCACACCGCGGCGCTGCGCGCCCTGCTCGCCCGGCAGACCCCGGCCGCACCGGCTCCGAAGAAGCGGGAGCCAGGCCGCCCCCGAACGGCCGTGGCGCCCTCGGCCACCACCGAGGGCACTCGCGCCGAGGAACCCATCGCCGTCATCGGCGTCGCCGGACGCTACCCCGGGGGCCGTGACCTCGACGCGTACTGGCGCACCCTGCGCGACGGCGAGGACGCCATCACCGAGATCCCGGCCGATCGCTGGGACCACTCCCGCCACTACGCGCCCGGTGAGCGCGGCCCGGGCACGGTGTACGCGAAGTGGGGCGGCTTCATCGAGGACGCCGACCGGTTCGACGCGCGGTACTTCAACATCTCGCCCCGCGACGCCGAGCGGGCCGACCCCACCGAGCGGGTATTCCTCGAAGTGGCCTGGTCGGCCCTGGAGGACGCGGGCTACTCACGGCGACTGCTGCACGAGCGCACCCTGCGCGGCGACCAGCACGCGGTAGGGGTGTTCGTCGGAGCCACCGCCACCTCGTACAAGCTCATCGGCGCCGAGGAGTGGGGCCGCGGCAACCCCGTCATAGCCCTGTCGATGGACTTCTCCATCGCCAACCGGCTCTCCTACCTTCTCGATGCCCACGGCCCCAGCCTCGTCGTCGACACGGCCTGCTCGTCCTCGCTGACCGCTCTCCACCTGGCGGTCGAATCGCTGCGGCGCGGCGAGTGCGCGATGGCGATCGCCGGGGGCGCGCACATCCAGACGCATCCCATCAAGTACGGCGTGCTCGCGGACATGCGGCTGCTGTCCACGGACGGCCGCTGCCGCGCGTTCGGCGCGGGCGGCGACGGCTTCGTGCCGAGCGAGGGCGCGGGCGCCCTGGTCCTCAAGCCGCTGTCCGCGGCCCTCGCCGACGGCGACCACATCCACGGCGTCATCCTCGCCACCAGTGTCAATCACGGCGGCCGCACCAACGGTTACACCGTGCCCTCGCCGCGATCCCACGCGCGGGTCATCTCGGCCGCCCTGCACGGCGCCGGGATCGCCGCCGACACCATCGGCTATGTCGAGGCGCACGGCACCGGTACCGCGCTCGGCGACCCCATCGAGATCGAGGGACTGCGGCGGGCCTTCGCCGAGGACACCGATCACGTCGGGTACTGCGCCATCGGCTCCGCCAAGTCGAACATCGGACACGCCGAGTCGGCGGCGGGCGTCGCGGGCATCACGAAGGTCCTGTTGCAGTTCGCGCACCGCCGGCTGGCCCCCACCCTCCACGCCGACGAGGCCAACCCGAAGATCGACTTCGCGTCGACGCCGTTCGTGCTGCAACGCAGCCTCGCCCCCTGGGAGCGCCTGCGCCCGGACCTCCCGCGCCGTGCCGCCGTCAGCTCCTTCGGGGCGGGCGGCGCCAACGGCCACGTGATCCTCCAGGAGCCGCCGTCCACTCGGCGCCACGACCCGCCGGGCGAGGAGGGCACCGAGCAGCTGATCGTCCTGTCCGCCAAGACGGACGAGCGGCTGCGCGAGGTCGCACGACGGCTGCACCGGAGCCTCGGCGCCGCCCCCGCCCTGCGCGACGTGGCCCACACCCTGGCCACCGGCCGCGACGAACTCGAGAGCAGGCTCGCCGTCACCGCCCGCACCCCTGCCGAACTCCGCGGCCGACTGCAGGAGTTCCTCGTCTCGGGCGCCGCCCCCGGCCTGGTCACCGGGCGCGTCGATCCCGCCGCCGAACCTCCCGCGGACGCGGACCGGGCCGGGGAGCTGCTCGCCGCCCGCGACCTCGGCACACTCGCCCGGCTGTGGACACGGGGCGGCGTCGTCGACTGGTCCGGGGCCTTCGACGGCGCCCGGCGCGTCCCGCTGCCCGCCTACCCGTTCGCGGGCGACCGCCACTGGGTCACCACCACACCGCCCCTCGGCCCCGACGGCAAGGGGCGCCGCGCCGCGCCCGGACCGCTCGACCGCGTCGTCCCGACCCTCGACGGCCTGGTCCACGAGACCGTCTTCGACCGCGAGGACCAGGTCGTCGCCGACCACGTCGTCCAGGGCCGTGCCCTGCTCGCCGGAGTGGTCCAACTCCAGATGGCCGCTGCCGCCGCCGAGGAACTCGACCGCGGCCAGGTGCGGGAGATCACCGACGTACGGTGGCGGTCCCCCGTGGAGATCCCCGACGGCGGCGCCACGGTCCGCGTCCGCCTCACCGAGTCCGGGAACGACGGGCTCGACTACCGGATCGGCACGGCGCACGGCGACGGACGGCCCTGCTCCACCGGCACCGTCCGCACCGGCACCGCCCCCGCCGCCCCGCCCGCCGCCCTCGACCTCGACGAGATCCGCGCCCGGTGCACCACCCGCCGTGACGGGCGCGCCTTCTACAAGGACCGCGCCCAACGCGACGGCCTCGCCTACGGTCCCCTCTTCCGACGGCTCGCCGCCGTACACGCGGACTCCGAAGGCGAGGCCCTCGGGGAGCTGACACCGCCGCCCGGCACGTCCGCACCCGCCTGGGCGGTGGACGCCGGCACCCTCGACGGCGCCTTGCACGCCCTGCACGGCGTGCTTCCCCAACCCCCCGAGGGCACCGCGCCGTTCCTCCCGGCGTCCGTGGCCCGCGTGGAGCTGACCGGGCGCGTCGGCGCCGCCCGCCACGTGCACGTACGGCTGCGGGAGCACGACCCCGAGCGCGGCACGGCCCGTGCCGACGTGACGCTGGCGGACGCGGACGCCGTACCCGTGGCGGTCTTCCGGGACCTGCGCGTGGCCCGTCCCGCGACCACCCGCCCCACGCACGGCAGCAGCCCCGCCGTGCGCCGGCTGCGCACCGCGTGGCAGGTCCTCGACGCCCCCGCTTCCGCACCGGCGCGGCACACCGGACAGACCCTGGTCCTCACCACGGCCCGCGACTTCGGCCTCGGCCAGGCCCTGGCGGCGCGTTCGCCCCGGGCCCGCGTGCTGCGCCTCGACACCCCGGACGTGGGACGGCACCTTGGTGCCGCCGTCGAGGAACTGGACCCCGACAGCGCGATCCACTTCCTCGGCGGTGTCGACGACCGCCACTACAGCGCCCACGATCTCGCCCACCTCGACACGGCCCTCGACCAGGGCTGCCTGGCCCTGTTCCGGCTCGCGCAACGGCTGGCCGCCCGGCGTCCGGAGAGGCTGCGCCTGTCCGTCGTCACCAGCGACAGCCAGCAGGTCGACGAGGGTGTCCCGGCCCGCAACCCGTACGCCGCCGCGCTCGTCGGCCTCGCCAAGTCGATGGCCCGCGAGCTGCCCTTCGCCTCCGTCGGCTGTCTCGATCTGGACCGCCGTGCACTGGCCCGGGGCGGGGCCGAACTGCCCCGGCTCGCGGCCGCCGTGGAGGCCGAGCCCGCGGCTCTCCCCGTGCAGGAGGTCGCTCTGCGTGGCCACCTCCGCCTCGGCAAGACCCTGCGTGCGGTCACCCTGCCCGAAGTCCCCGGCACCGAGCCGCCGTTCCGGCACGGCGGCACCTTCCTGCTGATCGGCGGCGCGGGCGGCCTGGGACGCGCGGTCGCCCGGTACCTGGCCCGCGAGTACGCCGCCCGCCTCGTTCTCGTCGGCCGCCGCCCTCTGGGCGAACTGCCGGACACCCTGCTGTCCGAGCTGCACGCCGCCGGCGGCGAAGCCGTCTACGAGCAGGCCGACATCACCGACCGCGACGCCGTCGGCGCTCTGCTCACCCGGGTGCGCGAGCGCTTCGGCGCCGTCCACGGTGCGATCCACGCCGCCTTCACCCTGGCCGACGGGCTGCTGCACCGCATGGACGAGCTGACGTTCCGCTCCGCCCTGCACGCCAAGACCCACGGCACCGTCGTCCTCGCGGAGGCCCTGGCGGGCGAACCGCTGGACTTCCTCGCCCTGTTCTCGTCCGCCGTCTCGCACCGGGCCAACGCCGGGCAGGGCAACTACAGCGCGGCCTCCACCTTCCAGGACGCCTACGCGCACTACCTGGCCACCCGCACCCGCCTGCCCGTCAAACTCCTCAACTGGGGCCTGTGGGGGCACAGCGGCTCCGTCGCCACCGAGGACTACCGGCGCCGGGTCGCCCGCCTCGGCGTGGCCGGCCTCACCGACGAGGAGGGCGTCGCCGCCCTCCGCCGCGTCCTGGGCTCCCCGCTCACCCAGGCGACCGTCCTGAAGGCCACCGGAGACCAGGAACTCGAAGGCGTCACGGACGCGCCCGCCGACGCCCTGGACGTGCCCGGTGACGGACAGGCGGTGCGCACGGCCGTGGCCGGGGCCGCCGAGGCCCGGCGCGCCTCCTCGGTACCCCCCGGCTACCTGGCCCGCCTGGACGACTTCGCCCGCCGCGAAGTCCTCGCCGCCCTCCACCGGATGGGCGCCCCGCGCACGGCCGGAGCCGCGCGCAGCCCCGCCGACCTCGCCGTGGACCTGGGCGTGGTCACCGCACAGCGGCGGCTCTTCGACGCCCTGCTCGACATGCTGCGGGATCCGGGCCTCCTGCGGGAGGACGACGGATTGCTCAGTTTCCCCGCCGACCCGTATCCGACAGAGGACGAGGACGGCACCGACCGGACCCGGCTGAGCGAGCAGCTCACCGCCGACCACCCGCACTGCGCGCCGGCCGTGGAACTGCTCGCCGACTGCGCGGCGGCGCTGCCCGACGTCCTCACCGGCCGCCGCAGAGGACTCGAGGTTCTCTTCCCCGGCGGCTCCCAGGACCGGCTCGCCGCCCTCTACCACGACGACCCGCGCTCGCGGCACTTCAACGCGATGTGCACGGCCGCGGTCGTCCGCAGGGTGAGGGAGCTGCGCAGGCGCGAACCCGGGCGGCCGGTACGTGTCCTGGAGATCGGAGCCGGCACCGGCGGCACCACCCGCCCGCTCCTCTCCGCGCTCCGGACGTGCGCGGGGGCGGCACCGGCCTACGTCTGCACCGACATCTCACCCGCGCTCGTACGCCAGACCGCCGAACGCCTGGGGCCGAGCCACGCCGAGGCGGCCTTCCGCCCCCTCGACATCGCCGCGGACCCCGCCGCCCAGGGCTTCGCGGGGGAGCGGTACGACATCGTGGTCGCCGCCAACGTGCTGCACGCCACCGGCGACATCCGCGCCACCCTCCACCACGTCGCGTCCCTGATGCGGCCCGGCGCCCTGCTCGCCGTCACCGAGTCGACCGCCGTACTGGACGCCGTCACGCTCGTCTTCGGCCTGACGGACGGCTGGTGGCTGTACGGCGACGGCCATCTCCGGCTGCCGCACTCACCGCTCCTCGCGGCCGAGGACTGGGGCGCGCTCCTCGCCGAGGCCGGGCTGCGGGACGTACGGGCCCTTGCCGCCACCGAGCACGACGACGCACACGCCGACCAGAGCCTCGTGCTCGCCGAACGCGGCGCCATCCGCCATCAGAGCGCCACCCCGGCCGGTGCCACCGCGGCACCACAGCCCGGGTCCGCGCCCGCCACCGTCGCAACGGAGGTCCCGACCATGCCGGTCGACCAGGAGAACCACGGCCGCCCCTGGCTCGTCGACCGCCTGCGCGAGCGCTTCGCCGCGAGCCTGAAGCTCGACGTGTCCGAAATGGACGCGCTGACACCACTGTTGGCGTACGGCGTCGACTCGCTGGTGGTCATGGAGGTCACCGAGGCCCTGTCCCGGGACCTCGGACAGCGCCTCGTGTTCGACGAGCCCTGCAACGGCCTGACGCTCACCGAAGTGGCGGACCGGGTGCTGGCGATGGGCATCTCGCTGCCCGCGTCGGCCGTGCCGGCGGTCCGCACGGAGGTTCGGCCGACCCCTCACGAGTCCGAGCCCGACACCGCACAGCGGCCCGCGGACGGCGCGGCGCCCGGTGCCTCCGGCCCACCCGACGAGGTCCCCATCGCGATCGTCGGCGTCGCCGGGCGCTACCCGGGCGCCGACGACCTGTGGGCCTTCTGGGACAACCTGCGCGACGGGCGGCGCTCGATCGGCGACATCCCGGCCGACCGCTGGAACGCCGCCGAGCAGCACGCCGTACCGGGAGAGGGCGGGGAGCCGGGCCACCGCTGGGGCGGCTTCCTCGACGACGTCGACCGCTTCGACCCGCTGCTGTTCCGGATCTCGCCCCGCGAGGCCGCGGCCATGGACCCCCAGGAGCGGCAGCTGCTCCAGACGGCCTGGACCGCGCTGGAGGACGCGGGGGTGACCAGGGCCCGCCTGGAAGCGGAGGCACTGCGCGCGGCCGGGACCGGGGTCGGCGTCTTCACCGGCGCCATGCACACCCCCTACCAGTCGCTGGCGGCCGAGCGCCGCGCCCGCGGCGAACGGCCGGACGCCCGCTCCGCGCACTGGTCGCTCGCCAACCGGCTCTCGCACTGCTTCGGCTTCTCCGGCCCGAGCCTCGCCGTGGACACCGCCTGCTCGTCCTCGCTCACCGCCGTACACCTGGCCTGCGCGGCCCTGCGCAGGGGCGAGTGCGGTGCCGCCGTGGTGGGCGGTGTCAACCTGATCCTGCACCCGGCCCACCACGAGGAGCTGTCCCGGGCCCGGATGCTCTCCGGCGACGGCCGGGCCCGCGCCTTCGACCGGGACGGCGACGGCATGGTGACGGGCGAGGGCGTAGGGGTCGTCGTCCTCAAACCGCTGCCCGAGGCGCTGCGCGCGGGTGACCGAGTGCACGCCCTGATCGTGGGCTCGGCCGTGAACCACAACGCGGGGGACGACGCGTACACCACACCGGACGCGGGTGCCCAGGCCGAGCTGCTCCGCCGGGCCCTGCGCCCGGCTCGCCTCGGCCCCGACGACATCCAGTACGTCGAGGCCGCCGCGACCGGATCCGCCGTGGGCGACGCCATCGAGGCCGAGGCCCTGCGCGAGGTCTTCGCCCCCCGGGACGCCGGGCGCGGCCCCGTCCGCGTCGGTTCCCTCAAGCCCGCCGTCGGTCATCTGGAGGCCGCTTCGGGCATGGCACAGCTCGCCAAGGTCCTGCTCCAGCTCCGGGCCGGGCAGATCGCCCCGACCATCGACGTCACCACACCGCTGCCCGTCTTCTCGGCGGACGGCTCCCCGCTCGAGCTGGTGCGCCGGAGGCAGGCCTGGCCCGGCGGGGAGGGCGTCCCGGTGCGGTACGCGGCGGTCGGCTCCTTCGGTGTGGGCGGCGCCAACGCCCAGCTGATCGTGGCGGATCCGCCCCGGCCCGCCGAGCGCGACGCGGCGGCCGAGGAACCGCAACTCGTCCCCCTCAGCGCCCGCAGGCCCGGGGAATTGGGCCGCCTGGCCTCCCGGTTGCGGGACTTCCTACGGGGGCCGGGCGCCGACGAGATCCTCGCCGATGTCGCACACACCCTGCGGGTGGGGCGCGAGCCGCTGCGGGCGCGCGCGGTGCTGGTCGCGCGTGACGCGGCCGAACTGATCCACGGCCTGGACTCCTTGGCGGACGGCACCCCGCCGCCCGCTCCCGACCTCGGGCTGCTGCCGCCGCGGTGGGCGGACGCCGCCGCGCGCTGGGCGGACGGCGAGGACGTCGACTGGCCGGGGCTCGGCGGAACGGGTCGGGTCATCTCCCTGCCGGGCTACCCGTTCGCCCGGGACAGGCACTGGCTTCCACACTCCGGGCCCACGCCGACGGCCGCGGAAACCCTCCGGGTCGCCGAGCCGGTCGCCGGCACCCTCCCGGTCGCCGAGCCGGTCGCCGGCACCCTCCCGGTCGCCGGCACCCTCCCGGTCGCCGAGCCGGTCGCCGACACCCTCCCGGTCGCCGAGCCGGCCACCGTCCCCGTGTCCGGCCCGCCGAGCGGGGCCGGTGGCCCGGACAGGGGGGACGTGTACGACGTCGTCGCCGCCGCCATCAGCAGCGTTCTCGGCCTGCCCACCGAGGAGGTCGGCCCCGAGGAGCACCTGAGCGACTTCGGCTTCGACTCCGTCACCCTGACCGAACTCGCGGCGGTGCTCGGCGATCGGCTGGGCATCAGCGTAATGGCCCCTGAGCTGTACGCGCACGCCGACGTCGCCTCGCTCGTGGCGGCCCTGACCACGCATGTGCCGGCGCCGGAACCGGCCGCCGCCGACGCCGGACCGGTGCCGCCCGCCCGGGCACCGGCGGACGAGCCCATCGCCGTGGTCGGCATGGCGGGCCGCTTCCCGGGCTCCCCGGACCTCGACGCGTACTGGGAGAACCTGGTCGCGGGCAAGGACCTGATCGGCGACGTGCCGGCGGACCGCTTCGACTGGCGGGACATCCACGGCGACCCGGGCCGGGACCCTCACCGGGTGCCGTCCCGCTGGGGCGGCTTCCTGGACGGCGTCGACCGCTTCGACGCGGAGTTCTTCCGGATCTCCCCGCGCGAGGCACGCACGATGGACCCACAGCACCGGTTGTTCCTTCAGACGGTCTGGCACGCCATCGAGGACGCGGGCCACGATCCGGCCGCACTGGAGGGCACCCGCACCGGTGTGTTCGTCGGGGTCGGTTCCTCGGAATACGCGCAGCTGCTGATCGGCCGCGGTGTCGAGGTCGACGGCCAGGCCGCCACCGGCAACGCGCACAGCGTCCTGGCCAACCGGGTCTCCTTCCTGCTGGGGCTGCACGGCCCGAGCGAGCCGGTCGACACCGCGTGCTCCAGCTCGCTGACCGCGGTGCACCGCGCCGTGCAGGCGCTCCGCGCGGGGGAGTGCGAGACAGCCGTGGCCGGCGGGGTCAACGTGATCCTGTCCCCGACCGGCTACCTGGCCTTCGGTAAATCGGGCATGCTCTCACCCGACGGCCGCTGCAAGACCTTCGACCACCGGGCCGACGGCTACGTACGGGGCGAGGGCGTGGCCGCCCTGCTCCTCAAGCCGCTCGGGCGGGCACTGGCCGACGGCGACCACGTCCACGCCCTCATCCGAGGCACCGCCGTCAACCACGGTGGCCGAGCCAACTCCCTGACCGCGCCCAACCCGCAGGCGCAGACCGACGTCATCGTCCGCGCACACCGCGCCGCCGGGGGTACCGCCGACACCATCACCTGCATCGAGGCCCACGGCACCGGCACCGCTCTGGGCGACCCGATCGAGGTGAACGGCCTCATCGACGCCTTCCGCGAGCTGGGCGGCGCGGACCGCGCGGGCTACTGCGCCCTCGGCAGCGTCAAGACCAACGTCGGGCACCTGGAGACCGCGGCCGGCATCGCGGGCCTGATCAAGGTGATCAAGGCGCTTCAGCACCGGCAACTGCCGCCTTCCCTGCACCTGGAACGCGTCAACCCGCTCATCGACCTCACCGACACCCCGTTCCGCCTCATCGACGAGGCACGGCCGTGGCCCCGGTCGGCCGATCGCGATGGCGGTGAGGTGCCGCGCCGTGCCGGAGTGAGTTCCTTCGGTTTCGGCGGCGTCAACGCCCATGTCGTCGTGGAGGAGTTCGAGTCCGGCCGGTCCGACGAGACCTCCGGTGCACCCGCGGGGCCCCAGCTGTTCGTCCTGAGCGCCCGCACCGAGGAGCGGCTGCGGAGGTATGCGGGCATCCTGGCCGACAACCTTGAGCACAGCGCGTACCGTCCCGCCGACGTGGCCCACACCCTGCGCGTCGGGCGGCCGGCCCTCACCGAGCGGCTGGCCGTGATCGCGGACACGCTCCCCGAGCTGGTGGCACGGCTGCGTGCCTGGGCGGCCGGCTCCGGCCCGCGCGAGCCGGAGGGCATCGGCCCGCTGCGGGAGCTGGCCATCCGGTGGGTGCGTCACAAGGAGACGGACTGGTCCCGGCTGGAGGGCCCGGCGGGACGGCGGGTGCCGTTGCCGACGTACCCGTTCGCCGAGGACAGGTACTGGCTGCCCGATCCCGCCCCGCGACGGCAGGACACCGCGAGGGCGCCGGAGCCCCGGGAGGCGGAGCAGCCCGCACCGGCCGCCACGGCGCCGGCCGAGGACACGTCCGAGCTGGCCCGGCACGTCAGGGAGCTGGTGGCGCAAGGGGTGGGGCTGGCCCCCGAGGAGATCGACCCCGCGAAGGACTTCGCGGCGTACGGGATCGACTCCATCGTCGCGCTGCGCATCATGCAGCGGGTCCAGGCGCGGTTCGGTGAGGAGATCCCGATGGCGGCGATCTTCGAGCAGTCCACGCTGGAGCGCCTGGTGACCCACATCGCCACCCTGGCCCCCCAGCACACGTCAGCCACTGTCCCCGCGTCCGCCACTGCCTCTCGGTCGGCATCTGCCCCCGCGTCCACCCCGACCCCCTCCACCACCTCGCAGCTCCTCACAGCCCGCGCCGTCCCCTTCGTCACGGACACGGTGGGCGTCCCCGTCCACTGCCTGCCCGGCGACACCGGCGAACTCAGCTGGCTGACCCATGTGCAGGCCGCCCTCGCCGACGACGGCCCGGTCCTGGGCATCGAGCCGCCAGGCTTTCGCACCGGCCGGACCCCGTCGGCCTCGGTCACCGACCTGGTGGACGCCTGCGCGGCCGCGGTCCTCGCCGACCGGCCCCAGGGCCCGTACCGCATCGCGGGGCAGGGGTGCGGCGCGGCGCTCGCCTTCGAGACGGCTCGCAGGCTCATCGACGAGGGGCACCAGGTCGACGAACTCCTCCTGGTCGGCGCCCCGGAGCCCGGCGAGCCGGTCGCGTCCGGGCTCGGCGTGCTGACCGGCGCGTTCGGCACGGTCTGGGGTGCCTGCCGGTGGCTCGGCGCCGATGTCCCGGGCGATGCCGCCGACGATGACTTCGCTCGGGCGGCCAGGGCGCTCACCACCGACGCCAAGCCGCCGATGGGCGAGGAGGCGCTGGCCGACTGGCTGCGCGAGGCCCACGCCCACCGCACCGCACTGGTCACGGCCCTCGCGTCGTACACCCCCCGGCCCCTGCCCGGCCCGGCCCGCGTCACCGTCGTACGGTCCCTGATGAACGGGCGGCCCTCCACCGGCGACTGGTCACGCTGGCTGTCCGAGCCCCCGCGCACCGTCGACGTGCCCAGCCGCCCCGACCACCTCGTTTCCGAGGGGGCCGCCGTCGACCTGCGTCGGCTGCGGCGGCCGGAGTCCCAGGACGGACGGCAGGAGCGGAAGTTCATCACCAGCATCAACCGGGCCGGGAACCGGCAGCGCTCGTACTGGATGCACCACATGTACGGCGACGTGAGCTATGGCCTGTACCTGTCGCGCTACCTCGGCGCCGAGTACCCGCTGCTCGGTGTCGAACAGATCGACCTCGACGCCCGTCTGCACCGCTTCGACACCTTCCAGGAGATGTGCGACGCGTACACGGCTGCGATCCGCGCCGACCATCCCGGCGGCCCCTTCACGCTGGCCGGTTCGTCCTTCGGCGGAGTCGTCGCCTTCGAGGTCGCCCGCCGGCTGATGCACCACGGAGAGCGCGTCCACTCTCTCGTCATCGCCGACGGCATCATGCCGACGACGCCCGCCTGGGCCGGTGTCGACTGGTCCTCGCTCACCGACGACGAGTCGGAGAGCCTGCCGCTGATGATGCTCGGCAACGCCTACTGCCACCGGTGGAACATCACCGAACTGGTCAGCCTGGAATCGCTGCTCGGCAAGGAGACCGACGAGCAGTTGCGGCTGATCGCTCGGCACGTCGTCGACAAGGCGGCGGCGAAACTCGCCCACGACAACGTCCTGACGCTCCTGCGCCGCACCAACGACGCGTTCAACCAGAATGTCAGGCTGCTCACCGAGTACGTGCCGCAGCCGCTGCCGGAACCGGTCGACGTCACCTTCTTCCACGCCACCCAGGGTTTCGTCGGCGCACGGAATCCGGCCGGGCTGCCGGCGATGCGGCGTCTGGACGGCGACCGGACCAACGGCTTCGGGCGGTTCGTCGGCAAGCCGCTGCGCGTGCACGACGTGGACGCCGACCACTTCACCATCGTCCACGACGCGGGGCTGCGGACCATGGCCCGGCTCATGACCCCGGCGCTGGGCGGCCCCCCCGCCCCCGAGGCCGGTGACCTGATCCAGTGACGAACCGGGAGGGCACCATGGAATTCAGCGTGTACTTCTTCGCGGCCAACGACGACAGGTCCTTCCACGAGCGCTATCGCTTCATCCTCGACGTGGCCCGGGCCATCGACCCGCTCGGCTTCAGGGCCATCTGGACCCCGGAACGGCACTTCCAGGAGTTCGGCGGCAGCTTCCCCAACCCTTCCGTCCTCAGCGCCGCCCTCGCCGTCGCCACCGAACGGCTCGAGCTGCGCGCGGGCAGCATCGTCCTGCCGCACCACCACCCGGTGCGGGTCGCCGAGGAGTGGGCCCTGGTCGACCAGCTCTCCGGCGGGCGGGCCGCGCTGTGCGTGGCCACCGGCTGGCACAGCGGTGACTTCGTCTTCTATCCCGACAACTTCGAACGGCGCCGCGAGGTGGCCTTCGGCACCATCCCGGTGCTGCGCAGGCTGTGGGCGGGCGAGACGGTCGAGTTCCCCGGCCCCGGCGGCCGGATGCTCCCGGTGCGCACCTATCCGCGCCCGTGCCGCGCCGAACTGCCCCTGTGGATCGTGCACTCCTCCAACCCGCGGACCTGGGTCACGGCGGGTGAGCTGGGCACCAACGTCCTGGCCCTGGTGGACAGCTGGGAACGCCTCGAAACCAATGTCGCCGCCTACCGCAAGGCCAGAGCGGAGGCGGGCCACGACCCTCGGACGGGCGTGGTCACCGTCGGGATGCACACCTATGTCGGTGACGACGAGGGGCAGGTGCGCGCCCTCGTGGCCGAGCCGGTACGCCGCTACATCGACACCTTCCTCACCCAGAAGAGCAACGACGCCGCCTCCGGCACCATGACCCAGGCCGAGAAGGAGGAGCTGGCCAAGGTGGTGGCCGAGGACTTCTACGAACGCCGCTCGCTGCTCGGCACCGAGGAGAAGTGCGCGGCGGTGGTCCGCCGGGCGCAGCACGCCGGTGTCGACGAGATCGCCTGCATGGTCGACTTCGGCCTCCCCTTCGCCACCGTGCTCGACGCCCTGCCCCGGCTGGACGCCCTGCGCGCCCGGTTCGCGGACCCCGCGCCGGCCGTCCGGCCCCCGCGCACCGCACCGCCCGCCGGCCGCGTCCCCAGCGCGGCCAGAGCCGCGGCCTCCGCCGGGGCCGCCGACTCCGCGATGGCCTGGTACTACGAGCGCTGACCTCACCGTGGCGTACGCGGGGCCACCCGCAGACCGCAGGACGCCGAGACGGCAACCACCACGACCGGAAGAGCCGGTCCGGAAAGGACGGACGAAGATGTCGCACACCGGGCCCACAGCGGAACGCGTCGGCGATTACTACGACAAGGGCGTCGACCTGTTCCCCCTCCTGTGGGACGAGAACCTGCACATGGGCTACTGGACGGACGAGGACGACGCCTCCTCGGTCGCCGTCGCGACCGAACGGATGACCCGGCAACTGGTCGACCGGCTCGCCCCGCGGCCGGGGCAGCGCATCCTCGATGTCGGGTGCGGGCTGGGCAAGCCGGCCGTCGCGCTGGCGTCCGCCCACCCCGTACAGGTCGTCGGAGTGACCATCAGCCCGGACCAGGCGCAGCGGGCCACCGAGCGTGTGCGGGGCACGGACGTCGCGGCCCGTCTGACGTTCCGGCACGGCGACGGGATGGCGCTGCCTTTCGACGACAACTCCTTCGACGGGGCGTGGGCGTTCGAGTCCCTGCTGCACATGGAGGACAAACCCAAGGCGATGAGCGAGCTCGCCCGGGTGCTGCGGCCCGGTTCCCGCCTCGTGTTGGCGGACATGTTCCACCGGCCGCAGGAGGGCATGGGTTTCGAGGGGTTCATGGCCACCCTCGGCAGCATGGACGACTACCGGAACCTGCTTGCCGACGCCGGGTTCGGCACGCTGGAGGCGCTCGACATCACCACGCACACCGTGATCCCGGAATCCGCCTTCGCCGCCATGAAGGAGACCATGCTGGCCCGTCGCGAGGAGATGATCCCCATCACCGGGGAGGAGGCGTTCAACGCCGCCATCGCCGCCGACCGCACGACGCCCCCCTACACGTATGTGCTCGTCACGGCACAGCTCACCTGAGGTTCCCCGCGGCGTGGGGCCGACCGCGCGGCACCGCACAGGACTCGTACGACGGCACACGGACGCCAGACGGACGACGCACCGATGACAGACCACAGGAGGAACCGTGTCATCAGACACCGCCACGGATTTGAGCCTGGTGGAGATTCTTTTCGGACCGGACCGTGACGCGGCCTTCGGCCGGCTGCTCGACGGGCCGGCGATCAGGCCCGCCACGTACTTCGACGGCAGCCAGGTATGGCTGGTCACCCGATACCACGACATCCTGAGCGTGCTGAGCGACAAGCGGTTCAGCAACGACCTCACCAAGCAGTCCAAGTCGAACCTCACGGCGTCCATCGGGCTTCCCGAAGATGTGGCCCCTTACTTCCTCCACACCCTCGGCACCTACGACCCGCCGGACCACACGCGGCTGCGCAGGCTGCTCTCCCGTGAGTTCACGCCCCGGCGCATCGAGCAACTCCGCCCGCGGATCCAGGAGATCGCCGACGAACTGCTCGACTCCCTGGCCGCGGAGCCCGAGGCCGACCTGATCGACCGGTTCGCCAAACCGCTGCCGGTCAGCGTCATCTGCGAACTGCTCGGCATTCCGGCCGGGGACCACTCCCGCTGGCTGGCGTGGTCGGTGGCGCTCGTGAGCGGAGACCTCGAGCAGATCGCGGACGGTGCCCGCAACCTGGTCGCGTACCTCGGGGATCTCCTCGAAGAGAAGCGGAAGGCACCCGGCGAGGATGTGCTGTCCGGCCTGTGCAGGGCGCACGAGGACGGTGACCGGCTCAGCACCGAGGAACTCATCTCGCTCTCCCTCAGCCTGCTCATCGGAGGGCACGACAACACGGTCAGCCTGATCGCCAACGGCACCCTGATGCTGCTCACGCATCCCGGGCAACTGGCCCGGCTGCGCGCCGAACCCGACGGCATGCCCGCCGCCGTCGAGGAACTGCTGCGCTTCGCCGGTCCAGCGGACATCGGCGTGCTGCGGTACGCCCTGGAGCCGGTGGAGATCGGCGGGGTGACCATTCCGGCGGGGGACGGGGTGCAGGTCGTGTACGCGACGGGCAACCGGGACCCGCGGCGCTTCGAGCGCCCGGAGCAACTCGACCTGACCCGTGCGGACAAGGCGCACCTGGGACTGGGCCACGGCATCCACCACTGCATCGGCGCGGCCCTGGCCAGGGCGGAGGGCGAGATCGCGCTGAGCCGCCTGATCACGCGCTTTCCGAACCTCGAACTCGCCGCGGACCCCGCCGAACTCACCTGGAAACCGGCCACGTCCCGGGCCCTGGCGGCCCTGCCGGTCAGGCCGGCGCGTCAGACCTGACCGGCAGGGGCGGGGCACGCGGACATGGCGCAGGGCGCACCGGGTCGGCCGGTGCGCCCTGCGCCGGAACGCGGTCAGCTGTTGATGTCGCGCCGGTCGAACCGGGCCAGTCCGACGGCCAGGCACACGGCCGTCAGGAGCACGAGGACACCGTAGTCGGCCCACTGGAAGCCGTGCCGGAGGGGCTGGCCGCCGATGTAGTAGTGGAAGGGGGAGAGGTAGGCGAGCCACTCGGCGCCGATCGGTTCGGCCATGGTGTGGAAGGCGTAGGTGACGACGGCGACACCGGCGGCGCCGGCCAGGACGACGCTGCGGCGGCCGAAGGCCGCGCCGAGGGCCAGGGCGAGCGCGCCGAACGTGCCGGCGAGCAGGGCCAGAGCCAGGCACTGGGCCAGGAACTGCACCGGGCTGATGCTGGTCAGTTCGGCGTTGCTCCGTACGGCGAGCAGGGCCAGCCAGACCACGAACGAGATGACGAACGCGCCGGTGACCAGATTGGCGAAGCGCTGCAGCATGAACTTGGTACGGGTGATGGGGTGGGCGAGCAGCAGGTCGAGCTGCCCGGTCTCCTCGTCGCCCGCGGTGGCGCGGTGTCCGGCCGCGATGGCGTAGATCAGCAGGAGCAGGGGGAGGACCAGACCGAATTCGGCGGCGTTCAGATAGCCGGCAGCCGAGTTGTCGACGTTCATGGAGTCCCGCAGGCTGTCCGGGATGTTGCCGAGGTTGTTCTTCTGGCTGGGATACGCGCTCGCGTATGCCAGGCCGATGAAGGCGGAGCCGATCACCCAGCCGAGGAGGCTGCGGCGGCTGTCACTGAGCGACTTGCGATAGACGGCGGTGGCGGTGCGCATGGAGGGCGGTCCTTCCGGCTGAGGGAGCCGTGGGTGCGACGGGGCGGGGGGTCTTGGTGTTCAGGAGGCTCGGACCGCGTCGGTGCGGGGCGCGGAGTCGGTTCCCTCGTAGTAGGAGTGGAAGAGGTCGTCGAGGGCCGGTTCGGTGACCCGCAGGCTGGTGACGGTATGAACGGCGAGGGCCTTGATCAGGCTGTCGGGGCTGCCGGAGAGCTGACCGCTGAGCGTGGTCCCCGCGGCGTCCAGGCGCAGCCGGTCGGCGCCGGACACACGGGCGAAGGCATCGGCCGCGACAGGGGTGGCGAAGGTGACGTCGATGTCACGGACGGCGTCGGCGCGCAGATGGGTGACGGTGTCGAGGGCGACGAGGGCTCCGTCGCGGATGATGCCGACCCGGTCGGCGACGGCTTCCACCTCGCTCATGATGTGACTGGACATGAAGACCGTCTGGCCATTCGCCGCGGCCTCGCCGACCAGGACGAGGAAGGCCTGCTGGGCCAGCGGGTCGAGACCGGAGGTGGGCTCGTCCAGGACCAGGACCTCGGGTGTGTGCATCAGTGCCTGGACCAGGCCGACCTTCTGCCGGTTGCCCTTGGACAGCTTCTTGATGCTGGTGGTCTGGTCCAGGCCCAGCCGCTCGGCGAGGGAGTCGATCCGCTCCTGTGGCACCCCGCCGCGCAGCGCGGCGAGAAAGCGCAGGTAGCTACGAACGTTCTGACGGCCGTCGCAGACGAAATCACCGGCCAGGTATCCCATCCGGCTGCGCAGTTCGACACCGTCGGACAGTGGATCGAGACCGAGGACGGCGGCGGAGCCCGACGTGGGGCGGATCAGGTCGAGCAGCAGCCTGATCGTGGTGGTCTTGCCGGCGCCGTTGGGCCCGAGGAAGCCGAAGACCTCGCCCGCCCGCACATCGAGTGTGAGGCCGGTCAGGCCGCGACGGGTGCCGTACGTCTTGGTGAGCTTCCGAAGCTCGATCGCGTTCGTCATAGTCCTGACCGTACTAAGCGTTCAGAGATTTGTAAACATAGAGAGATTTGAGAGCTGTCGTTACACTGAAAGGCGCCGACGCCCCCTCTTCCATCGATTTCCGGTACCAAGGAGCATGTTTTGGAGCACAACGAGACAGAGACGGAGCTGCGTGCCATCGCGGAGAAGCTGGCTCTGGCCCTCTCCGAGGGAGGCATGCAGAAGACCATGGCGAGGGTGATGACCGCTCTGCTGTTCACCCAGCAGAAGACGATGACCGCCGGCGATCTGTGCGAGGAACTCCAGATCAGCTCCGGTGCCGTCTCCGGTGCCGTCAAGCAGCTCATCCTGACCAACATGATCGAGCGGGTCCCGGCTCCCGGCAGCCGCCGTGATCACTACCGGTTCCGGGAGAACGCGTGGGCGACCCTGCTGGGCAACCAGAACGCGGTCTTCACGATCATGATGGAGGCCGCCTCCGAAGGCCTGAAGATCGCCGAGCTGAACAGCCCCGCCGGCCACCGCCTCGACGAGATGCAGGACTTCTACTCCTTCATGCACCGGGAACTGACCGCCCTGATCGAGGCATGGCGCGAGCGGTACGAGGAGAGCCGCATGGCCCGCCTGTCCTGACCCCTCGACGGAAGACCCCGCGAGGGCCGTGACCGGAAGGGTTCACCGGCTCGCCACACCCGTCCCGGCACCTCGCCGCGTTGTCGCCCGACCCGAACACCGTCCTGTACGCGGGCATGCTCCGCCTCGCGGTGCACCGCACCGGACGCCGCGAACTCCCGGCGGACCTCCCCGGTCACAGCACTTGGCCGACCCGGTACGGCGGTGTCCCCGAGACCCCCTCCGGCACCGGAGAGGCACGGCCCCGTCGCGTGCAGGGCGCGCTGGGGTAGTGCTGGGGTCGGCCCCGGAGGTGTGGTGGGCCGGCACCGCCCAGACTGGCCGTGAAGAGCCGACCGGCCCGGCCTTCGCCACGCCTGCCCGTACCGCCGACCGGGCCATGCCACCCCACCCGCACCGCTGACCGGGCCGGACAGGAGGCGGCGGGAGGTCACCCGTACCGGGCCCGCCCGCCCCGCGATCCCGGCGGGGCGCGCCCCGACGGCCCCGCTGCGCGGGCAGGCACGGCCGACCAGAAGGAGTCTCCGCCTCATGACAAACACCGCTGGTACGCCCTACGGGGTAGGCATCCGGGCCATCGGGGGCTACGTGCCCGAGCGCGTGGTGACCAACGCGGACCTGGAACAGATGCTGGACACCACGGACGCCTGGATCAACGAGCACATCGGCATCACGGAGCGGCGCTGGTCGGCACCCGACGAGCAGACCTCGGACCTGGGCGCGGCCGCCCTGCGCGATGCCTGTGCCCGCGCGGGGGTCAGCCCGGACTCCATCGACCTGCTGATCTGCGGCACGTTCACACCAGACCACATGCTGCCCGCCGCCGCGGTGGCCATAGCCCGCAAGCTGGGCCTCACCGGCACCCCGGGGTTCGACGTCAACAGCGGCGGCTGCCCCGGCGGTACGTTCGCCCTCGACGTCGGCGCGAAGTACCTGCTGTCGGGCGGCTACCGGCGGATAGCGGTGGTTCTGGCGGACACCGTGACCAAAACCCTGGACCCCGAGGACCGTGCAACCGGCGTGATCTTCGGTGACGCCGCCGCCTGCTATCTGCTGGAGCCCTGCGCCATCGGGGCCGGCGTGACGCCGGCCCTGCTGCGCAGCGATCCCCGGGCGTACGAGACCGCCTTCGTCAAGAGGGAACAGCGCACCTGGTCCACCGACGGCAGACCCAAGCACTCGGGGTTCGGCGACAACTTCGTGCACATGCACGGCCGTTCGGTGCGGGACTTCGCGCTGGACATCATGCCGGGCTTCGTGCTGGAACTGCTGGAACACCACGGGATGTCGACCGATGACGTGGACCTTCTCGTCTTCCACCAGGCCAACCACCATCTGCTCCGTGTACTCCGCGAGAAACTCGGCCTGCCCGCCGAGCGCACGGCCGAGAACGTCCACCGCCTGGGCAACAGCTCCGGCGCCGGAATGCCGCTGGCCCTGCGCGAGGCCGTGGACGAGGGCCGGGTCAAGGCCGGGGACACGGTCGTCCTCGCCTCCTTCGGAGCGGGGATGAGTCATGGCGGTACGGTCATCCACTGGCCCGCCGAAAGCGACTTCCTGGGACCGGACGAGTAGTGGTCATCACCGGAAAGGTCGCTGTCGTCGTGGGCGGCACGTCCGGACTGGGCCTCGCCGTGGCGGCGCGGCTGCTCGCTGCGGGTGCCGAGGTAGTGGTGACAGGCCGATCCGCCGCACGCGGTGCCGAGGCCCTGGCGCACCTGGGCGACCGGGCCGCCTTCGTCGCCGGGGACATCACGCGTCCGCCGGACGTGGCCGCCGCCGTGGCGGAAGCGCGGCGCAGGGGAGGCCCGCACATCGCCGTCTGCTGCGCGGGAGCCACCGCCTCCGGGAAGGTGGTGGGCCGCGAGGGCCCACTGCCGCTGGCGGAGTTCCAGCGAATCGTGCAGGTGAACCTGGTCGGTACGTTCGACGTGGTGCGCTCGGCCGCGGCCGCGATGGTACGGGGCGGCGGCACGGCGGACGACGAGCGGGGGGTCATCGTGTGCACCTCGTCCATCGCGGCCTACGACGGACAGCAGGGGCAGGCGGCGTACGCGGCGTCCAAGGCCGGAATCGCCGGGATGACCCTGCCGCTCGCCCGTGACCTGGCGCGTCACCGGGTGCGCGTGGCGACGGTGGCGCCGGGGCTGTTCGACACCCCGATGCTTGCGGAGCTGCCCACCCGGGCCCGCACCGCTCTGGTCGCCGCCACCCCGCATCCGCAACGCCTGGGACAACCGGAGGAGTTCGCGGGCCTGGTACAGCACATCGTGGAGAACCCCATGATCAACGGCGAGGTGATCCGGATCGACGGAGCAGCACGCCTGGCCACCGGCCACTGACCTTCGCATCCCCGGCGACGCCGGCTGCCCGCTGCCCGGGGGTCAGGAGCTCCCCGGTGTCAACACCGGGGAGCTGCCGGGGTCTTCCCCGGGGGCGTCCCGGAACCGGCGCTCCCCAGACTGAAGGCAGAAGCCGACCGGAACGGACCCTCACCCCGCCCACCGGGCAGCAGAACAGAGGAGAGAGACCACATGGTTGACCCGCCCAACGCCGCGCCGCCGTTCTTCGCCGACGGCGGCCCTGCGCTGTACGCGTGGATGCGAAACGCCAGGGACAACACCCCGGTCATGTTCGACGAGGCGTCACAGACTTGGAAAGTCTACCGCTACGAGGACGCCCACCGGGTGCTCTCCGACTGGCAGGTGTTCTCCAACGACATGTGTCGCATCATGCCGGAGCACGGCTTCACCAGGGGAAACCTCTCCACGATGGACCCGCCCGAGCACAAGCAGCTGCGCGGCGTCATCGCCCAGGGATTCACACCCCGCGCTCTGGCCGACCTGGCCCCGCGCATCGAGAGGATCGTCGGCGAACTGCTGGACGCGGTCGAGGACCGCACGGAGATCGACATCACCCGAGATCTGTCGTACCAGCTTCCACTGAACGTCATCGCGGAGGTGATCGGCGTGCCCCGCGGGGACCGGGGAGTGCTCTACCGCACCGCCGACGCCCAGCTCGCCCTCACCTGCGAGAACCCCGCCGACCCGGACTTCGTCGTCGGAGTGCAGAAGGCGATGGGCGAACTCCAGTCGTATCTCGGGCAGGAACTCGTCCCGGCCCGGCGCCGGGATCCGCAGGACGACCTGGTCAGCAAGCTGGCGACCGCCAGCCTCGACGACCGCTCCCTCGACGACGAAGAGGTCGTCAACTTCACCGTCCTGCTGCTGCTCGCGGGCCACCTGACCACGATGTCCCTGCTCGGCAACATGATGCTGACCCTCAGTGAACACCCCGGCCAGCTGGCCGAGGTCCGAGCCGACCGCTCACTGGTGCCGGGCACCGTCGAAGAGGTCTTGCGCTACCGCCCGCCCGTACCCGAGGGCGGCCGGGTGACCAACGTGGAGGTCGAGCTGGCCGGTGTCACCATCCCGGCCGACCGGCTGGTGCTGGTCTCGCTGATCTCCGCCAACCGCGACGAGCGCGAGTTCCCCGACCCGGACCGGTTCGACATCCATCGCCCGGCCAACCCACAACTCGCCTTCACCACCGGGATCCACTACTGCCTGGGCGCCCATCTGGCCCGCCTGGAGGCGAAGATCGCGCTCAATGCGGTCCTGGATCGCTACACCGACCTGACCTTCACCGGAATGCAGTGGTACGAGTCGTACTCTCTGTGCAACCCCAAGCGCCTCACCTTCGAGGTGCGCCGCCCGTGACACCTTTCGAACGGTGGATCCTGCGTCCGAGGCCTGCCCCGGACGCTCCGCTGCGCCTGATCTGCGTGCCCTACGCCGGCGGTGGTCCCGCGGCGTACCACAGCTGGGCCGCTGAACTACGGGACGGCGCGGAGCTCTGGCTGCTGCGGCCTCCGGGCCGGGAGGCCCGGTTGCAGGAGCCGCTGCTGTACAGCGTCGAGGAGATCGTCCGCGAGGCGGCGGCGGCCCTCGCGGACGATCTGCCGGAGCCGTTCGCGGTGTTCGGCTACAGCGTCGGTGCCTGGATCGCCTTCGAACTCGTACGGGAACTGCGGGACGGCTACGGTCTGCGGGCCGCGCACCTCGGTGTGGCGGCCCGCCCGGCGCCGCCGACGCCACTGCATCATCCCGCCATGCACACCCTGCCCGACGATGTCTTCCTGGACGTCCTCGACCGTCGGTTCCGGGCCATCCCTCCGGCGATCCGCGACTCGCCCGAGATGAAAGCGGTGTATCTGCCGATCCTGCGGGCCGACACGACGGTGCTGGAAACCTACCGCTTCCGCCCCGGCCCGTTGCTGGACTGCCCCGTCTCGGCGTTCGGTGGCACGGAGGACATCGACTGCCGCGAGGAGGACCTGACGGCCTGGGGGGAGCAGACGACGGGGCACTTCCGGCTGCGGATGCTGCCGGGGGGCCACTTCTTCCTGCACAACCGGCGGCAGGAGTTACTGGACGGCCTCGCGACGGACCTGTTCCGCTGCCTGGTTCCCTGACGCGCCGTGCACCGGGCCCCCGAAGGTGAGCCGACCGCCATGACACCCCACGACTGCTCAGCACCCCACCCACAGATCGCCGAACCGAGGGGGAACAACCGTATGACGTCCAAGACCGCACCCCCGCGACGGCCGTTCCACGTGGACCGCGGTGAATCGCTGCACGCATGGCTTCGGCACATGCGGGACCACGAGCCGGTGTATTTCGACACGACGATGAACAGCTGGCGTGTCCTGCGGCACGCGGACGCGGTGCGGGTCTTCTCCGACTGGTCCACCTTCTCCAACGACATGCACCGTGTGATGCCGGCGCAGGAGTTCATCGACGGCAACCTGTCCGCACTGGACCCCCCGGCGCACAAGAACCTGCGCGGCCTGCTCAGCCAGGGCTTCACCCCGCGGATGCTGGGGCCGTTCGGCAGCCGGATCGAGAGCCTCGTAGTGGAGATCCTGGACCAGGTGGACGACCGGGGAGAGTTCGACCTCGCCGCCGATCTCGCCTACCAGCTGCCCCTCAACGTCATCTCCGAACTGCTCGGGGTGGACCGGGAGGGCCGCGAGGTACTCCGGCGCTGCTCCGACGCCCAGCTCACCCTCTCCACGGACGATCCCACGGACGGCGCCTTCATCCAGAACCGGGAGGAGGCGATGCGGGAGATCCTCGACTACCTGCGAGAGCACGCACGGGAGCGCCGGGCCAGGCCGCGGGACGACATGATCAGCCGCCTGGTGCATGCGGAGATGGACGGACGGCGGCTCACCGAGACGGAGATCGTCAACTTCTCGGTCCTTCTGCTGCTCGCGGGGCATCTGACCACGATGGGGCTGCTGGGCAGCATGGTGGCGTGCCTCGACGAGCACCCCGATGCCATGGCCCAGGTCCGGGCGGACCGCTCCCTCGTCCCGAACGCCGTCGAGGAGGTCCTGCGGTATCTCCCTCCGGTACCGGACGCCGGACGCGTCACCAACCGGGACGTGACGCTCGGCGGGGTGACGATCCCGGCCGACCAGTTCATCCTCATCTCACTCACCTCGGCCAACTGGGACGAACGCGCCTACCCCGACCCGGCCCGGTTCGACATCCACCGCAAGCCCAACCCCCAGCTCGCCTTCACCCACGGCATCCACGTCTGCCTGGGCGCCCATCTGGCCCGGCTGGAGGCGAAGGTCGCACTCGACGTGCTGCTGGACCGCTATCCGGCATGGGAGGTGACCGGCGTCGACTGGTACGAGAACAACACGATCTGCGCCCCCAGGCGACTGACCATAGCCGTCGAGCGGCACGGCTGACCCGGACCCTGCCAGACCGAAAGGGAACGCATATCCATGAAGTTCAACGGCATCTACCTCAGCGGCGTGGGCGTCTGCCTGCCCGAACGGGTCCCTCTGGAGGAGGCCGTCGCCCGGGGCGACTGCGACGAGTCCCAGCTGACCACGGGCTGGCGGGCCGCACGGGTCGCGGGGACCACGCCGGCGCCGGACATGGCGATCGAAGCCGGGAAACAGGTGCTGACCCGCTCCGGACACGCCCCCGGCGACGTCGACCTTCTGCTGCACACCTCGACATCGCACCAGGGCCCGGACTCCTGGATGCCCCAGCACTACATTCTGCGCAACACGGTGGACCGGGAGATCCCGGCGATCGGACTGCGGCAGGGGTGCGAGGGGTTCCTGGCCGGCGCGGAGCTGGCCGCGTGCTTTCTGATGGCCTCCCCCGACCGGACTGCGGCCATGATCACCACCGCCGACAACTTCGGCCATCCGCTGATCGACCGCTACCGCTCCCACCACGGCCTCGTCCTGGGGGACGGCGGTACGGCGGCACTGCTGTCGAAACGTGAGGGCTTTGCCGAACTACTGGCCGTCAACTCCTTCTCCGTACCTGCTCTGGAGGGCATGACCCGTGGGGACGAGCCGCTGTTCCCGCCCGGTTGCACCGTCGGCCGCAAGGTGACACTGGAGCGGCAGGCGACGTCCCGTCCGGGTGACGTGACCCCCCAGGAGGCGGCGCTGATCGCCGGAAAGGTGGAGTCCGAGGCGGTCCGGCAGGTGCTGGACGACGCGGGCGTCGAGATCGGCGACATCACCAGGGTCCTCCACCCCTCGGCCGCCAACGAGCAGTACCTGGAACACTTCCTCAAACCCCTCGGGCTCGATCCCTCCTACGGCATGCTGGAGTTCGGCCGCTGGAACGGCCACATGGGCGCCAGCGACCTGCTCGCCGGGCTCGACCACCTGATCAGCGAGGGAGCGCTGCAGCCCGGGGACCACGTGATGATGTTCGCGGTGGGGCCCGGGATGGCCATGTCCTACGGCGTCGTCCGCATACGCGACACACCCCCGTGGCGGGTGTGACCTGGGAACGCGGTGGTTCTGTAACGAGTGACCTGTTGTTGCTTGTGCGGTTGAGCAGGGGGTGACCACTCCCGTACAGCCAGCAGCGCGCTGGCAGGCAGCCCTGGCTGCTTCCGGCACAGGGGCCTTCGTGGTCCCCCTGCCCAGGCCAGAGGCTTCCCCATAGGCGCTCCGGCAGAGCGGACCGATCCTCCCCATCGGGCCAGTTCGTGGCCGATCGCGTTGTCGACGTCCATGGGAGACGATCGGGCGGGCCTCAGCGCGACTCTTGGTTGACCTTCACCTTGGGGGAGGCCACAGCATCAGTTGGGCCGGGTGATGCGCTCGGTATGAGGAGGAGCGAACATGGGGTTGCTGACCATCGGGGCGTTCGCGAAGGCGTCCCGGCTGTCGCCGAAGGCGCTGCGTCTTTACGACGAGCTCGGCCTGCTGACCCCTGCACGCGTCGACCCGGTGACCGGCTACCGCCTCTACGCACCGGGCCAGTTGGACCAAGCCCGCCTGATCGCCTGGCTCCG
This sequence comes from Streptomyces sp. NPDC096048, assembly GCF_044763415.1. Classification (NCBI taxonomy): domain Bacteria; kingdom Bacillati; phylum Actinomycetota; class Actinomycetes; order Kitasatosporales; family Streptomycetaceae; genus Streptomyces; species Streptomyces sp. NPDC096048. Next base: position 182,469 of record NZ_JBIWGG010000010.1, on the reverse strand, counting down.
GCGCTTGGGCATGCCGCTGGCCCGCATCCAGCATGTCCGCGCGCTGGATGCGGGCCCGGCGGGCCAAGAGGTCCGCGAGTTCTGGGCCCAGGTCGAGGCCGACACTGCCGCACGGCGGGACCTGGCCACCTTCCTCATCGACCACCTGTCACGGAAGGACCCCGCCATGTCTCCGACCGCCAAGTCCCTCGGAATCCGTTACGCCGCTCTTTCCGACAAGGGTCTCGTCCGCGAGAGCAACCAGGACACCGCGTACGCGGGAACCCGGCTCCTCGCTGTCGCCGACGGCTTCGGAAGCCGAGGAGCCCCTGCCAGCGCAGCCGCCATCGACGCGCTCAAGCACCTCGAAACCGACAGCATCGCAGCCGGCAACCTCCTCAACGTCCTCGAAGACGTCATCGAACAGGCCAAGCAGGGCGTGCACGATGCCGCCGGGACGGGCTCTGCATCCGAAGGCGCCGGCACGACACTCACCGCGATGCTCTGGACCGGATCGCAGTTGGCCCTCGTCCACATCGGCGACTCCCGCGTCTACCTACTGCGCGGCGGAGAGCTGTTCCAGATCACCCACGACCACACCATGGTCCAGTCGATGGTCGACGAAGGACGCCTCAGCCCGGAAGAAGCCGCCTCCCACCCCCAACGGTCGCTTTTGGTGCGGGCCCTGGGCCCAGGAGCCGACACCAACCCCGACATGCGCCTCCACGACGCCCAGGGGGAAGACCGCTATCTGCTGTGCTCCGACGGCCTGTCGACTGTCGTGCCGACCCAAGAGATCCACCGAGTACTCTCCGAGATCAGTGAGCCCGAGCAGGCCGTCCGCGAACTCATCACCCTCGCCAACGCCTCCGGCGGCCCCGACAACGTCAGCTGCGTAGTCGCCGACGTCATGGAGCTCCAGCAGTAGGAGCGAGCGGCATGCACTTCGACTTGCACCCAATCCGCTCCCAGGAACTCATCCGCGAAGCTGACGAGTACCGACTCGCCCGACAAGCCAGGAAGGTCAAACTGGCTCCCCAGACCAGGGCAACCAGAACATTGCGACCTGCCCCCCGGCGCCTGCTGTCTTGGCTCCGCGGCTGAACATCACGCTGTCTGCGGTTGAGCGGGACGCCGCCCACCACCTGTCCCACTCAATCTCAGCAGCGCAGGTCATCTCTCTGGTCTGTTGCGATCTCTACTATGCCCACCTCCCTGGTTACCTGCACGTCTTCACAGCGGGTGACAGGTGCAGCAACAGAACAAGTTGAGAAAGAACGGGGGTCATGTCCGTGCCCGCGCGGGAGCGCAGCAGGACCCTGCCGTCGGCGTAGCGTGCGAGCTGTGCCCGGTAGCCGTCCCATTTCGGCTCGGCCGCGTGTCCGGGCGGCATGTTGGGGCTGGCTACGGGGGCGGTGAGCATCGGCTCGGGCAGGGTCCACCTGACTGCCTCCCGGAACGGGACGAAGCGCCAGTGCTGTGCGTCACCCGAGGATGCTTTCCACGCCGAGGGGCGCGAGTTACGCACGTCCTGGTGGTGTCAGCGGTCGACGGCGGGGGCACGGTCCAGGCCGGTCTCCCGCATAATCCGTCCGACTGTCTGCTCCAGGGTGCTGGCTGCGTCGATGACGGTCTCCGGCACGTTGGGCAGCATGTCTTTGTCCCGGTACCAGTCGTGGAGGTGGGTTTCGGTGACGTGTGCCAGGTAGATGGCGTCGGGTTTGGTCGCGTGCCGGAGCAGTGTGGTCTCGAAGGGCACGTCGAGGTAGTAGCAGCGGGTGACGCCGCGGTGGGCACGGATCAGGGCGTGCAGCATGTCACCGTAGTGGTCGGCGTAGAGGATGCCTTCGAGGACGACGTGGAAGCCGTGGTCGAGGGCGTAGCGAGTGGTGAGGTCGATCAGGCCGATATTCGCGGCGCCGGGCCGGTCGTGTTCGCGGAGCACGATGCGGCGGAGGTTGTCCTGGCCGACAACGGCGAGGTTGCGACCGAACGCTTCGCGCAGGCCGACCGCGACGGACGACTTTCCGGAGGCGCTGTTGCCGCGCACGATGACGAGTCGTGTGTCTTCGCTTCCCACCATGGCGGCACCCTACCGGCGGTGCAGTCCCGGGCCGTCCGGGACAAAGGTCTGGAGGCCGCGGTCGGGGTGCACGGCCTCGGGTCTGAAGCCGCGACACCCCTGTCGGCGAGGCCTGCTCAAGGGCCACTCCGCCGAGCACGGGCTTGGGTTCCCTCACCGGCCGGGGCCTACACCCGCTGTCCTCCCGAGCAGCGTGGGACGTGGCGGCAGACCAGGGCCCAGGGTGGTCCGGACCTGGTGGGCGCTCGTCGTCGCCCGACCACGCACCGGGACGACTGGCTCTGACAAAAGCTGCTGATCATGAGACTGTCGGCCTCTCCGCTCGTAGGTCTGGGTAGGGGAAACCGTCAATCACGGCCGTGGGTCGTGTCGGACAACTGTGGTCGCTGGTGAGCCGTTGCTGCCGAAGGCGGGGCCCGTAGAAGATTCAGCCGGTGACTGAAATCCCGGCGTGCTCACCTTTTCGTCGTTCGGGCGGTGTGAGCGAGGATGGCTGCCCGGGCGGACACCTTCGCGGCGTCGACGACCGCCCGGTCCTGCAGCAGGCGTCCGGAGGCCAGGGCTCCGTCGATGAGCAGCCCGAGATGTGCGGCCAGCTCGGTCGGCCGGGCGGCGCCTGCGGCTCCCGCAAGGCCGGTCAGCCACTCCTGGCGGCGCCGGGTGTGGGCGACGGTGGCCGCGTGCGCCTTGGAATCGAGCTCGGCTTCGACGGCTGCGCTGACGAACGGGCAGCCGAAGAAGCCGTGGCGGTCGAAGGAGGCCAGCAGCGCGTCGAAGAGGCTCACCAACTGTTGAGCGGGATCGGGCCCCGCGGTGTCGGCAGCCTCCCGCAACCGCCTCATCCACGACTCGTCCGTGCGCCGCAGGTAGGCGGCAATGAGGTCATCCTTGGTGCGGAAGTGTGCGTACAGGGTGGACTTCGCCACCCCGGAATCCGCGATGACCTGATCCACCCCCACCCCCCTCAATCCGTGACGGTGGAAGAGACCTGCCGCCGAATCGAGGATCTTCTGCTCGGTGTTCGTCTTACGTACGCGCGTCGCCATGCAAGACAGACTAGTACGTTTCGGACTGCCCCTGGGGTACTCTTCAGTTCTCTTAACAAGACGTACTAGTCTGAACGATTAGCTGGGACTCCCGGAATCGGAGCCATAAGAAGGGTGCTGCCATGCGCGCGGTTGTGTTGGAGGAGTTCACCGGTCCGCTCGAGCTGCGGGAGATCGCCCCGCCCACGCCCGGGGAAGGACAGGTGCTGGTACGGATCCACGCCAGCGGGGTGAACCCGCTGGACACGAAGATCAGTGCAGGCCGGGCGGCTCACGCCCGCGTGCAGCCACCGGTGGTACTGGGCATGGACCTGGCCGGCCAGGTGGTGGAAACGGGAGCCGGGGTGAACGGGTTCGCTCCCGGGGACGAGGTGTACGGTCTGACCGGCGGCGTCGGCGACCTGCAGGGTTCACTCGCACAGTTCGCGGCGGTCGACGCCCGCCTGCTGGCCCCCAAGCCGGCCAGGCTGTCCATGCGCGAGGCAGCCGCACTGCCCCTGGCCGTGATCACGGCGTGGGAAGGTCTGGTGGACCGGGCCGGCGTACGGGCCGGTCACAAGGTGTTGGTGCACGGCGGCGCCGGTGGCGTGGGGAGTATCGCGGTCCAGGTGGCGGCGGCCAAGGGTGCGGAGGTGTTCGCGACCGTGTCCGCGGCCAGGATGCCGGTGGTGCGCCGACTGGGGGCGGTGCCGATCGACTACACCTCGGTGCCCGTGGAGAGGTACGTCGCGGAGCACACCGGCGGTGTCGGATTCGACATCGTCTATGACACCGTAGGCGGTCCGGTCCTGGACGCCTCCTTCGAGGTGGTGCGCACCTACACCGGCCATGTCGTGAGCGCGCTGGGCTGGGGCACCCACGCGCTGGCACCCTTGTCGTTCCGAGGAGCCACCTACTCGGGCGTCTTCACTCTGCTGCCGATGCTGACGGGCCAGGGCCGCGAGCACCACGGCGACATACTGCGCGAAGCCGCGGCACTGGTGGACGACGGCAAGCTGCGTCCCCTGCTGGACGGGACGCGCTACACCCTCGCCGACGTGGCGGACGCCCATCGGTCCGTGGTGAACGGCTCGGCCAACGGAAAGGTCGTGGTCGACATCGAGCCGTGACTCGTCCCGCATCGCCCCTCACGTCCGCTGCGCGGGTTCGCTTCACGGCGCGAGCGGGCGGCTCCGGTCCCCGCACGCAGCGGTCCAGGCCGTGTCAGCGGCGGGGCGCGGCCATGGATGCGAGGTAGGTGAGGGCTTGCGCACTGCGGCTGCCCGCTTCCGCCGACCCCACCAGCAGTTCCTGGCCGGGCGCGGCCCGCACGTCGAAGCTCTCGTAGGTCAGCTCGATGCGTCCGGCATCGGGATGTACGAACACCTTGAACGCCCGGGTGAGACCACCGGCCGTCTGGTCTTCCCACAGGGCGCGGAACTCCGCCGACGTCTCCAGCAGTTCTTGGACGAGTTGGTCGATCTCCGGGACGTCGCTGAAGCGGGCCGCGTTCAGGCGGAGCGCGTACACGGTCGCGCTCGTGACCAGCCGCCGGTCCGGGAAGACCTCGCGGGCCCGCGGGTGGGTGAAGAGGATCCGCGGCATGTTGGTCTCCCCGTCGAAAGGCTCGAGGAGGGCGTCGGCGATCACGTTGGTGGCCAGGATGTCGAACGCGGGTCCCAGGACGTAGGACGCGGCGTCGGGGAAGGTGCAGAGCAGGCGCAGCAGGCTGGGGTGCACCTGATCGCGCAGGCTGCCGACCTCGGCCGTGGGGCTCAGCCCTGCGAGCCGGTGCAGGTGGGTACGCGCGTCGGTGCTCAGGCGCAGTGCCCTGCCCAGCGCGCCGACGACTTGCGGCGAGGGGTTGGTCTCCCGGCCCTGTTCCAGTCGTACGTAGTAGTCGGCGCTCATCCCGGCCAGTACGGCGACCTCTTCCCTGCGCAGGCCCTTGACCCTGCGCGTGCCACTGCCGGCGGGGAGCCCGACGTCGGACGGCTCCAGGCGGGCGCGGCTCGCGCGGAGGAAGTCTCCGAGGGACTGGGCAGACGCACGGTGCATGAGACCGACAGTACTGCGCGGTTGCCGCGGCAGCCTGGGTGCCGCGCACCCAGGCTGCCGCGGCCTTCCTGAGCACGGGCTCGGCGGGTGGACTGATGCCGGTGGCCGTTGCCACGGGCCACCTTGTGCATACAAAGGAGATCACCATCATGCTTGCGTCCACCCCCTCGGAGAAGAAGGTCGTCCTGATCACCGGGGCCAGCAGCGGCATCGGCGAGGCCACGGCCCGTCATCTGGCCGCTGCGGGCCATCAGGTCATGGCCGGTGCACGTCGTACCGACCGGCTGGCGGAGCTGGCCCGAGAGGTGGGTGTGGCGAAAGGTGTACTGGACCACTGCGCGCTCGATGTAACGCGCCGCGACAGTGTCGAGTCGTTCGTCGATGCGGCACTCGACCGGTACGGCCGGATCGACGTGCTGGTGAACAACGCAGGCGTGATGCCGCTGGCACCGATGGCGGATCTCCGCGTCGACGAGTGGGACCGGATGATCGATGTCAATGTGCGCGGCACGCTCTACGGCATCGCCGCGGTACTGCCGAGGATGCGTGAACAGGGTGGCGGACACATCGTCAACATCGCCTCGGTGGCCGGTCACCGCGTGGACCCGACCGCGGCGGTGTACTGCGCCACCAAGTACGCGGTGCGGGCCCTCTCGGAAGGGCTGCGCCAGGAGAGCCGCGAGATCCGCGTCACAGTCGTCAGTCCCGGGTTCACCGAGAGTGAGCTGCTGGACCGGGGTGGCGCCGCCGAGGCACAGGCGGCGGCGCGCGCCGCCGCACGGCAACTCGCCATCCCGGCGTCCGCCGTCGCCGAGGCGATCGGCTTCGCCCTCGATCAGCCGGCCACCGTGGACGTCAACGAGATCGTGGTCCGCCCCACCGTCCAGGGCTGACCCCCGACCGGCCGGTGCCTGCTTCGCCACCTGCAAGCGTGACTGATGGCTGAGAGGTCGCTTTCGCCCGCTATTTTATCCCGGAATCTATCCTTTGGTCTGTGGTGTCGGATCGCGCCAGGAGATGGTGTTCTCGCCGGTAAGGCGGCGGGTCACGAGGTCGGTCATGGCGATGTGGATCACGGCTTCGGAGCGGTGATCACTGATGCGATGTGGGTCCAGATCGAGCCGTTGATGCCGGCCGAGCCGGTCCGTGGACGACGGTGGGCCGACCACCGCCGGACGATGGAAGCGATCGAGTGGAAGTACCGCACTTGTTCGCCCTGGCGGGACCTGCCCGCCGGGCTCGGTCCTTTCCAGACCGCCCATAAACGCTGATCAGGTGGGCCGTGGACGGCGCATGGGAGCGGATCCTCGTGGCCGTTCTTGCCGCAGCAGACGCTGTTGACGATGTGGGCTGGACCGTGTCGGTGGACTCCACCGTTTGCCGGGCTCACCAGCATTCGGCCGGAGCCGGAAAGGGGGGGCACCCGACCGGTCTGAACCCGACGATCACGCACTCGGACGCTCCCGTGCTGGTCTGAGCAGGAAAGTCCACTTGGCGAGCGACAGCCAGGCGCGGCCTCTGGCCCTCCACGTCACGGCAGGTCAGTCCGGTGATGCTCCGGCCTTCGAGGCGGTGATGGCCAGAATCCGGGTTCCGCGCACCGGGCTCGGAAGGCCGAGAACCCGGCCTTCAGGTGTCCTCGTGGATCGCGCCTGTTCTTCCCGCGCGATCCGCGGGTATCTCCGCCGTCGTGGCATCCGGGCCGTCATTCCGCAACCTGCTGACCAGATCGGTGACCGCCTACGTCGTGGCCGCGCGGGAGGCCGCCCGCGCCCGGCTTCGACGCTGAGACATACAAGGAGCGCAACGCCGTCGAACGATGCATCAACCGCCGCAAACAGTGGCGGGGCCTGGCCATGCGGACTGGCAAACTCGCTATCGCCTACCAGGCCGCACTCCGCCTTGGCGCGATCCTCGTCTGGACCCGACGCTGACGACTCAGGCGGGCTCCCTTCGGCCCGGGGGGAACTCATTGCCGTCGCAGTCAGATACCGTCGCGAACCAGGACGTGGCCCAGACGGTGAGACAGTCGGTCTCGTGGATCGTCTCGAACGGGTGGTCATTCCACGTCCCGTACGAGGTGACGTACACAGCCTCCCCCGGCTTCAGCCAGTAGTCCTGCCCGAACGGCTCGAGCCACAGCTGCAAATGCTCCTTGCCGTCGTTCTGCACCAGTAGCGGCACCGGGTTCCCCAACTGCTGGATCGCCTCGAAGCCAAGGTCCCCAGCCTGGGGCATGTTCGTCTTCAGCGGATCGATGATCCGGTCGAGCTCCGCCCGCTGAACCGAGTCCTGTCCGTCCACATGATCATTGTGGCCCCGCCCCGCGGCGGAGAACAGCCCGGCCACCTACATCAAGCCTCGATCAAGTCGCCCCGCACAGTAGACAGCCCCAACTGCTCTACTCGTCAAGGAGACACGGCCTAGGCGGGCGCGCCATGCTCGGCCTCCGGTAGCCAGCCGGACGTACTTCCTTGCTGCCTTGCTGGGGCGTCGAGCGATGACCAGCCCGCAGACCAGAGGACTGTCGGCGTCGTCTGAAGCGTAACCCTCTGGCGGCGGGTCCGGACGAGGGCATGGGACCCGACGGCATCCTGCCCGGTGTCTTTAACAGATCATCCCGGACCCGCGGCTGTGACGATGCCGGGATTAGGTCAAGATCGTGCGTGGGGGAGAGTCGCCGGTGCCCGCGGTCGAACGCGGTCAGATCCGTCTGCCATCTCCACGCCGGGGTGGCGGATCAGCCAGGCGGCCAGCGGTCCGCCCTCGCGGGTCGGGAGCACGTCGACCACGCGATGGTCTTCGACCCTGGTCAGGACCGTGGAGTAGGTCTGGCCGCGACGAAATGCGAAGTCGTCCACGCCCAGCACCCGTGGAGTACTGAACCGCGGATCGGGCAGTGCCATGACCCTGCGTGACAAGGTCATCCGCCCCACGCCGAAGCCGAGCTGGGCCGCCAGCCGGGCTCCGGCCCGCCCCACCAGGGCGAGTCCCCACCAGAGCACGGTTGAGCCGCGTGGTGCACCGAGCGTACGGGGCGGCCAGCCGGGAGAACGGCTCGGCGAACGTCCTGCGCGGGCAGTCTGCCGACCCGCAGATGAAACGCCTGACCGTCAGCCGGATCACAAAGCACTGATCAGCGAGCGGGAGGTCTTTCAGCCTGCGCTGGTAACGATCGTGGATTCGATCCGGGAGGAGGCCGCAGGCCGGACATACCACCGCGACTGCGCGACCTCTCGCCACCACCTCGACCGTGCCGAACGCGGCCGTAACCGCCTCGACTTCCACCTCGTCGATCCCCTCGAACACCAGTAAGTCCCAGAAGAGCGCGTCGGTCCGCATGACCAGCACCATCACGGCCCACCGCTGACCAGAGCAGCGAACGGATTCGACTTGAGAGAGCGTCATGTCCGGCTTTCAGGCGACAAGGCGTACGCCGTCTCGTACGAGCTTGGCCCTGGCAGTCGAACAGCGATGTCATGCTCCGTGACGGCTCCCCAAGATCTGTGTCAGAACTCAGGACTCGTGATTGCGGCCACTGCCCAGCAGTTCGGCGGATTCGACCGGGCCAGGCTCCGCCGGAAGGTCGACAACTGCGACGCATCGACCGTCATGTCGCGCAGAGCCAGCCCGCATGCAGCTTCCACTGCAGGCCACACCGTAATCCCTGAACGGTCTCGAACCCGACGGGCCATGCAGGGATCGCAGAACTACTGCCGCGGCCATATTTTGCGGTGGCAAACTCGGCCGCTCGTTCGCCGACGGATGCGTGTCCGCGAACAACTCCGCCGGGAACAGCACGGCCCGATACTCCGTCATGTATGCGAAGACGCCCCTGCCGGAATCAACTCCCGGCGGGATCCCCACCCGTCCGGACCGACCCCGTCCCATTTCTCGAACCACCCCACGAGTCTGGCCCCGCTGCTGACGCGGCGGGGCCAGAACCCAAGATCTTCATCAGCCTTCTGGATGTGGCTGGCTTCGGCACTTGTGGAAGAAGGTGCTACGCCACAAACGCGTGCCCCACTGACGACGAGCCACTCCCCACACGGAGAGCAGATCCGCCAGCCGACCGGGTTCTGGTGCAGCGGCCTCGGCTGTGGCCCCACGCAGCGCTGCGATCTGGGTCGCCCACCGGTTACGGCACGGTGTAGCCGGCGGCGCGGAAGAGTTCGTACCACTCGGGCCGGGTGAGCGGGAGGTCCGAACCGAGCGCGGCGGCGGCGACGCGCTCCGGTGTGGTGGTGCCGAGCACAACCTGCATCCGCGCGGGGTGGCGGGTGATCCAGGCGACCGCGATCGCCTCGGCGGGCACGCTGTACTTCTCGCTCAGGCGGTCGATCACGGCGTTCAGCTCGGGGTGGCGCGGCGAGCCGAGGAACGGGCCGTCGAAGAACCCGGCCTGGAAGGGCGACCACGCCTGGACGGTGATGTCGTGCAGGCGGCAGTAGTCGACGATGCCGTCGTCGCGCACGACGGACTGGTCGAGGCCCTGCATGTTGGCGGCGACGCCCTGAGCGATCATCGGGGCGTGTGTGATCGAGAGCTGGAGCTGGTTGGCGACGATCGGTTGCGTCACGTACTTGCGCAGCAGATCGAGCTGCCGTGGGGTCTGGTTGGAGACGCCGAAGGCACGCACCTTGCCGGCGGCCGACAGGTCGTCGAAGGCGCGGGCCACTTCCTCGGGTTCGACGAGCGCGTCGGGGCGGTGCAGCAGCAGGATGTCGAGGTAGTCGGTGTCCAGCGCCTCGAGCGAACCGTTCACCGACGCCACGATGTGCTCGTAGGAGAAGTCGAAGTACGGGCCGTCCTTGACGATGCCGGCCTTCGTCTGGATGACGAACCGCTCGCGCTCCGAGGAGCTCAGTTTCATGGCTTCCGCGAAGCGGCGCTCGCAGCCGTGGCTGCCCGAGCCGTACACGTCCGCGTGGTCGAGGAAGGTGATGCCGGCGTCCCGCGCCGTGTGCACGAGCGTGCGCACCGCCTCGTCGCTCATCTCCTGGATACGCATCAGGCCGAGGACGACGTTGGGGACGGACATGTCGGTGCCGGGCAGAGTGAAGGTCTTCATGCCGCTCTTTCGCTGTGGCTCGGACGGATCAGGCGGACAGGAACGCGAACCGGTCGATTGTGAGTCCCAGGCCGGCCGCGGAGCCGACCCGATGGCCACGGGGCGCTGTTGTCGAGGCTTCTCGCACCGGACGCTCTTGTGACCGGTGCCCCGCGACTCACGTGGTCACTGTAGGAATCAGCGATCTAGAAATCCAACAGTTGTGGTTTCTGGGATTCAGAAACGTAAGAGGTGAATTGAACTGGACATACTCCTGGCCGCCGCGAGGCGGACGGGCGGAGGGGGGGCGACGCGCTGTCACCGGGATACCGTTTCCTCATTGCGCAGTTCCGTCCCGTCAAGGGCGACCGCGACCGGGTGCCGAGGTAGAGGCGGGTGGAGTGAAAGAAGCTCCCGCACGCCCGTGCGTCGGCGGAAACATGCGTGCGGGAGCTACGCGTCTCCGCAGGTGGCCGCGATGGCTTGCCGGGTCGCTGCGTGTCTCGAAGTGCCCGAGCCGGCTACCGCGTGACGGCGGAAGCGGCAGCCTCGTTGGTCAGCACCACTCGTAAGGTGCCCAGGGGCGTTGGTTTCTGGGGACCGTGGCGTGTTCGAAGGTGGTGTCTCCGCCGGTGCCGTAGCAGACCACGGCTTCACCTTGGTAGAGCTTCACTAGGGCATGCAGGAGTCTTCCTCGTCAGCGGGGTTCCGGGGCGTTTGCGGTGCGGGTCGATCAGGCCGGTGTTGATGTAGGCGCCGTCACCGAGGACCGTCCCACTTTCGCGGTGCGCGGCCAGGCCGGAGTCCCGCCAGGCTTTCGCGCCCGCTGTGTTGCCGGGCACCGGCCGGGCCGCTGCCACCACCAGACGCGTCTCGGCGTCCACGATGACCTGCACGTTCGCGGAGATCCGGTAGTTGCGGGAGGACGCTCCGACCTTGCGGTCGCGGACCGGGACGAGGGTTCCGTCGACGATCCACAGCCGTTTGACTGCTTCCTGCGAGGTGCGTGCCGGCGCGAGTGCGAGCAGCGGGCCGATCCGTTGGATCCCCCGGCACACGGTCGCCGGTGAGACGCCGAAAGGCGGGGCGAGCTGTCGCATGGGCGTCGCCGTCACGCCGTGCCGCGCCGCCAGAGCGGTCACCGCCGCCGCCCCTGTGAGGCTCGTGCGGTAGTACACGGCCACCAGCAGCACCGCTCGGCCAGCGGCAGCCGCCACGGAAGGCGCCAGCTCTCGCCACCACGTTCCCGCACCGCCCGCAGCAGCCGACCGAACTGATCGACCCGCAGTCCCGTGCACGTCCCCACCCACACCTGCCCGGCCCTCAACGCCCTGGCCACGGAACGGAGATGCCCCGTTCGCGGCCTTCTGCAGCACCCTTCACGAGCTCGTGCACGGTAAGCGGTGAGACGTCGAGACTCCTGATCGTCGATCATGTTCCTGTGGTGGGGAACGCGTCTCGTGCAGTGATCATCAGCGACCGGAGGATCACGGGCTTGTCTGTTGACGTGATTGCTGAACTCGTATCCGAGATCGGTCCGTTGTGGCATGAGCGTCACCGAGCCCGGCTCACTTCCCGGCCGCGGAAACGGACTGTGGGTTACCCGGGCCATCGGTGAGGTACGGCCCCCTGCTCGCTGAGCGAGGCTGCACCGTCAGCCCCGACGTGCGGCTGGGGTCTCTGGCCGACGTCATCGACCACCTCGGCGCGAGCGGGTCGACCGGCATTATTGACGGCATCGAGATCCAAGTTCGTCGGCCAGCCGCCGGACGCAAGGACCGCGACAAGTTCATCTCCGGCAAGAACAAGCAGAACGCCGTCAAGTCCATGGTGGGCACGGATGGCGAGGGGCGCGTGCTGTGGTGCAGCCCGGTACGGCCGGCGAGCTGCGCCGATATCACCCACGCCCGCCAGTCAGGGCTGGTCAAGCTCCTGGCCGACGTGCCCGCCACGCCGCGTTCATACATCAGCTGAGCGGCCGCCGCCACGAAGCGGTCGCGGGTGTCCCGCCGCTTCACGGTCAGGCGTCGCGTCCCGGTCACGGCAGGTACAGCTGGATGAACACCGTGCGCCGGGGTCGTGAGGGCCGTCGATCCTTCCCGAGCGTGGGCCGTGTCCGACGTCCTGGCCTCAGTGGGAAAGGTGCCCGGAAACAGAGCGCCCGTGCCGCCCCCTGCAGGACGTCACCGTCCTACGGGATCGCCCTCGGCACCGTCGTTCTGTACGCGCAGTGTCATGTGGCCGCCGTGGTGCAGCGGTGTGCCCGGCCGCAGACGGGTCGCCTCGTGGCCGGTCTGCGCGTCGACGAGGTGCACCTCGCCGTGGCCGCCCCGGGTGACGGCGATCCAGTCGGAGCCCGGCGAGGCGGCCACCGCCCGGCGCTGGACGCCCTCCCAGGGGGTGCCGCCGCGACGCGGAGCTCCGTCCATGCCGGGCAGGGGGAAGCGGCGGACGGCATCGTCGGTGCCGAGAAGAACCAGCTCGTCGCCGTCGGGGTGGACACGGGTGAAGGCGGTGTGGCGCCGGGCGAGGGCCAGCCGGAAGACGAGGCCGGGGCCGAGGTCGGTGCGCCGTGTGCGACCCTCCGCGAGGTCGTGTGTCCAGGCCTGGTTGGTCCACTCCGGCCAGCGCAGGGGGTCCGGGTCACCCCCGCGCAGCGTCGTCCACAGTGCCTGCCGACGGGTGTCGAGCCGGAGGTACCAGCCCCGGGCGGGCGATCCCCACGCAATGACCGCTTCGCCGGCGAGCGTGTCGCCCGTCCTCCGGGCCCGGTGCACTCCTTCGCCCGTGGCGGCGAACACGCGCTCCGAGTCGGGTGCCTGTGCGTCCCCGTGTCCGTCGTCCGGCAGAGGCAGGAGTGCGTGGGGTGTGACCGGAGGGCAGCCGGGCGAAGCCGAGAGGAGGTCCGCGAACCGGTGGACGGCCAGCGCACCGGGCTCCCGGTGCCGCAGTACGACGAGCGGATCGTCGCCCCCCAGCACCGTCACGCCCGGCTCGCCGACGCGGGTGCGTACCCTGGCGGCCTCTCCGGTGACCAGATCGATGACCGTCAGCACGTCCGACCACGGTTCGGTGTTCTTGCCCAGGCCGGTGGTGACGGCCAGTCGTCGACCGGTCGGGTCGCAGGCCAGGTGCTCGGCCGGCACGGCGACCGGGACCGTTCGTTCGATGAGCTTCCCGGCGAACGGATCGAGTACCAGCAGTTCTCCCCGACGGTCGTCGACACAGGCGACCCGCCCTCCGGGCAGCGCCAGGAACCCGGCGTGCTCGGAGAGATGACGGCCGGTGAGGCGTGCGGCGACCGTGCCGTCCGGCACGGTCAGCACATGTACGGCCCCGTCCACGTGGTCGGAGATGAGCAGGACGCATGCGGCCTCGGACATGAGGGCCTCCTTCGGAAACGGGACTGGTGAAAACGATTATCATGTATCTTCTAGGCGTTCACGGCACCTGAAGAAACGAGGGCATCGATGCCGCGCTCACCGTCGAGATTCGTCCGCAGTTGGATCACCGCAACGGTGGTGGGTTCCGTCCTGGTCGGATGCGGATCGTCGTCCGAGGAACCCGCGAGCGACAAGGCCAGGCCGACGGCGAGGACCGAGGTCACCGTCGAACCCATCAAGGCCGCAACGCAGTTGACCGACACGAACGGCGTCGAGGTCTCCTTGAAAAAGGAACCCGAGCGGATCGTCTGCCTGTTCGCGCTCTGCGACGACATCCTGACCGAACTGGGCATCGTCCCGACCGCCACCAACAGCACGCTGCTCGCCCACCCGGACTTCCTGGGGGAGCGGGAGGCCGAGAAGGTCGACGTCATACCCGGCGGATTCATCGCCCCGGAGGTCGAGGCGATCCTCTCCCACAAGCCCGATCTCGTCATCGGCCTGGGGGACACCCACGGCAAACTCGCCCCGGCTCTCAAAGGCGCCACCACCTTCTGGGCCATGCAGCCCGAGACCTGGGAGGACAGTGTGGGCTACCTGCGCGACGCCGCCGCGCTCACCGGCCGCACCGCACAGGGAGAGAAGGCCGAGAGGACCTTCCGAGCCAAGCTCGCCGCGGCCGAGAAGGCACCGAGCGACAAGACCGCTCTCATCATCTACGGCAGTGACGAGAACTTCGGCGTCGCGACCCCGGAGGGCGACGTGGCCGCCAGCCTCTTCCCGAAGATCTCCGACTACCCGTGGAAATCCCGGGGGGTGGAGGGCAGTTACAGCCTGGAGGAGATCCTCGCCCAGGACGTCGACGTGCTGTTCGTCGAGACGCTGAGCTTCGGCGACGCGGACGGTCAGCTCTCGGAGAAGCTGGCCGGGAACCCTCTCTGGAGCAAGATCCCGGCAGTGAAGAACGGTGACGTCCACGAGGTGAACTCAGAGGTGTGGGCCAAGGGGCGCGGCACCCGTTCGCTGGGCATCGTCCTGGACGAGGCCACGGCCGCGCTGCGGTGAGGGCACTCCTGTCGGCGCCCGGCGCGGCGGACGGAACGCGACCGAAGCGCGGCCCACGAAGGTGGCAGCCACTCCTGGTCGTCGTACTGCTGGCCGTCGCCTCGGGCTGCGCGCTCACCCTCGGCACCCCCTACGTCCCCCCACACCGGCTGGTCGCCACGGTGCTGGACGGTGACACCACGCTCGCCGGGATCGTCGTGACCGAACTCCGATTGCCCCGGCTGCTGTTGGCGCTGGTCGCGGGAGCCTGTCTGGGCGCTGCCGGGCTGGTGCTCCAGGAGGCGCTGCGCAATCCCCTGGCGGTGCCGGAGATGCTGGGGGTGTCGTCCGGTGCCGCGCTGGGGGTGGCCGCGCCGCTGGTCCTGAGCCTGGCGCTGCCCGCCGTCGTCCAGCCGATGCTGGCCATCGGCGGGGCCGCGCTCGGCGGCGGGCTCACGCTCCTGGCCGCCGGGCTCGGTCGCAGTCCGTCCGCGGTGCTGCTGACCGGCGCGGCGGTGGCGGCCGCGTTGCAGGCCGCGCTGCTCGTGCTGATGGTGATGGCCGACCAGTTGGACCTCCAGCTCATCTACCGTTACCTGCTCGGCTCCCTGTCCGCCCGGACGTGGGACGACGTCGCGGGTCTGTGGCCGTGGCTGCTCGTCGCGGCTCCCGCGCTCGTGCTGTGCGCGCCGGTGCTGTCGGTGCTGCGGCTGGGGGACGAGGACGCCGAGGCGCTCGGTGTGCGGGCTCAGCGCGCCCGGCTGACCGCGCTGGCCATCGCCGTGGTGCTGATCGCCCCGGTGACCGCAGTGTGCGGGCCCGTCGCGTGGGTGGGTTTCCTCGCACCGCACCTGGCCCGTTGGTTCGACCCCGCCGCGGGGGCGGTGCGCTGGCTCCCGTGGTCCGCGGTCTGGGGCGCCGTCGTCGTGGTGGTCGCCGATGTCCCGGCCCGGCTGGCGTTGGCACCCGTGGAGACGCCGGCCGGCGCCTGGACTGCCCTGCTGGGAGTGCCGGCCGGTGTCGCGCTGATGCGGTCGGGTGGCCGTCGCCGGCCGGCTCGGCGCGGACCGGCGGATTCGGCCGGGGCCCGCGAACCGCTGACCGGGCCGCGGAAGGCGGTCCCGGGTGCGGTGGAGGCCGTGCCGCGCACCCGGGCGCCGCAGCAGGCTCTCGGGGACGGACGCGGGCCCGGCGGTCCGACCTCCCTGCCTCTCGGGACGACCGGAACGGAGGACGTACGGTGACCCGGCGCTTCGCGGCTCTCGTGGCACTGGCCGTCGTGTGCGCCGCGGTGGAACTGGTGGCCGGGCGCGGCATGTCCCCGGCAGCGGTCTGGGACGTCCTGAACGGTGGCGGCGACGCGACGGAGCGCCACATCCTCCTCCAACTGCGCCTTCCCCGCATGCTGGTGGCCCTCGGCGCGGGCGCCTGCCTGGCCGTGGCCGGACTGGTCCTGCAGTCCGCTCTGCGCAACCCCCTCGCCGGGCCGGAAGTGACGGGCGTGACACCGGGGGCGGTGCTCGGCGCGGTCACCGCGACCGCCCTGGGGCTCGCCGGCTGGGACTCGCCTTTGGCGGTGGTCCTCGCCGCGTGCGTGGGCGGGTGTGCCGGCGCGGCGCTGCTATGGCTGCTGGCCGGGCGCGGGCGCGGTGATCCCGCGCAGACCGCCGTGCACGGGGTGCTGGTCTCGGCGGTGCTCGGTGGGCTCACCGCCATGGTGCTGCTCGTCGAGCCGGGCGAACTCGGCAGCATCGTGCAGTGGCTTGTGGGCACCACGGAGGGCCGGGTGTGGGAGCACTGGCACCTGCTGTGGCCGTGGGCGCTCCTCTGGGGAGCTGCCGCCTGGTTGCTGGCGGGGCCGTTGACCCTGCTGCGCTGCGGGGACGACATCGCCCTCGCGGCCGGCCTTGCCGCTCGCCGGGCCCGGACCCTGGCCCTGCTGTGCGCGGTGGCGCTGACGGCGGGCGCGGTGGCCGCCGTCGGAGCGCTGGGTTTCGTGGGACTGCTCGTCCCGCATCTGGCCGTGGCCGTCTTCGGCGCGGACCTGCGCCGGAGCCTTCCCGGTGCCGCTCTGACGGGCGCGGTGGTGGTGTGCGGCGCCGACGCGGCCGCGCAGTTGTCCTCGCGGCTGCTGGCGGCGGGGCTCGACTCCGGACGGTTCACGCTGCCGGTCGGGGCGCTCACCGCCTGCCTCGGCGCCGCCTTGCTGCTGGTCGTCGTGCGCCGCACGCCGATCCGTACGTTCTGATGTCGAATCGAGGACAGAGCATGAACGAGTCCGTGGGGATCCACGTCGAGGGGGTTCACTTCGGCTATCCCGGACGACCTGTGCTGAGGGGTGTCGACCTCACGGTCCGGCCGGGCGAACTGACCGCCCTGATCGGCCTCAACGGGTGCGGCAAATCGACCCTGCTGCGCCTGGCCGCCGGGCTGCTGCGGCCGGACGAAGGGCGGGTGCTGCTCGGCGGGGACGACGTCGCCCGGCTGTCCCGGCGCGCGACGGCACGGAGGGTGGCGCTGCTGCACCAGTCGGCCCCGGCCGTCCCGGGCATGACGGTAAGTCACCTCGTACGTCAAGGGCGGTACGCGGCACGTGGCCCGCTCGGCATGCTGCGCGAGGGCGACGACCCCGTCGTGCGCCGGGCGTTGTGCGACGTCGGGGTGGAGGACTGGGCCGAGCGCGACGTGGACGCTCTGTCCGGGGGCGAGCGGCAGCGTGTCCGGCTGGCGATGGCGCTCGCCCAGGACACCCGGGTCCTGCTGCTCGACGAGCCGACCACCTACCTGGATCTGCACCACCAACTCGACGTACTGCAGAGCGTGGTGCGTCTGCGCGAGGAACGCGGGCTCACCGTGGTCATGGTGCTGCACGACCTCGCCCACGCGGCCCGGTTCGCCGAGCGGATCGTCGCTCTCAAAGAGGGCCGTGTGGTGGCCGACGGAACGCCGAAGCAGGTGGTCACGCCGGGGTTGCTGGCAGAGGTACTGCGAGTGGCCGGGCGGGTGGGCGAGGATCCGGAAGGAGGCTGGCCGGTGTGTTATCCAGATCACCCCATCGGAACACTAGAATATGAAAATCAGATTCATTAGATTGTCCTCACGGCGCTCATCCGAACGCCGTATCTCCCTGCTGATGAAGGAGAGTTCATGGAAAACGAGCAGGTCTTCGCGCCGATCGCCGACCCGGGTCAGCTGGCTCACGACTCGGCCTCCCACTCCAACGCGCTCGTCGCGAACCCCTTCGAGGACACCGAGGAGTAAGCAGGGCCTCACCGCCCTCGATCGTGGGCCCGCCCGATGCCTTCCGGGCGGGCCCACACCCGTCCGAGCTCCCATCGACAGGAGGAACACCGTGTCCCACAGCCGACTCGTCCCCGGTGTCGAGGTCCTCGCCGTGCCCGGGCGGGGGCTCGCCGTCCGCACCCCGGAGGGGGAGTTCCTCAGCGTCAGGGCAGGTGACGTCGACGAGAACGCCCTGCTCTCCCTGCTCGCCGGGGGGACCGCCGACTCGGCGGACGAGGGGCTGGACCGCCTGGTGCGGGCGTTCGGAGAAGCCGGCTACCTGGCGGACGGGCCGTCGGCCCCGGAGTGGCCCGCCGCCCGCCGGGACATCAGGATCCTCGGCGACCCGGTGCTGACCGAACCACTCGCCGCGCAGCTGACCGCCCTGGGCGCACGGCCCCGTACGACTCTGGCGGTGACCGCCTCCGGCAGGTCACCGGTGGGCGTCGGGGAGTTGCTCCAAGGAAACCCCTGCGCGGTCGTGTGGTGCCTGGACGGACCCGTGCCGGACGGGCTCTGGGACGCCGCGGACCGGCTGCCCGAGCACGGTGTCGCGTGGCTGCGCAGCCACCGCGAGGGCTGGCAGGCGTACGTCGAACCGGTGGCCGCCGCTCCCGGGGACGTCACCTCGGCGCACGTCCGGTCCCGCCGGCTCGCCGCCACGCCCGCTCACCGCGAACTGGCCGCCTACTGGAGTGGGCCCCGGACCTCCGGCGCTCCGGTCCGGCTCGCCGTGCCCGCCGCCACGCTGCTCACGGCACTGCTCGCCGACGATCTCGGCCGGTGGGCCACCGGAGCCCCCGACCCGGCGGGACTCCCGGCGCGACGTCGGCTGCGACAGGTGGACCTGCGCACGCTGACCGTCACCGAGCACCCCGTGCTGCCGGTGCCCGGCGTGGCGCCGATGCCGAAGAAGGACGGATGACGGCCCTCAGCACGGCTGTGGTACAACTCGCCACCGACGTCCAGCTTCCGACCGGTGACGGCCCCTTCCCGGCCGTCCTGCTGCGCACCCCCTACGACCGGACCCGGCACGGGGCGGAGGCGCGCGGCTGGGCCCGTCACGGGTTCGCCGCCGTCGTCCAGGACGTGCGGGGCCGATTCTCGTCGCCGGGAAAGTGGCACCCCTACGCGCACGAGACCGCCGACGGCGCGGCGACCGTGCGCTGGATCCGGCGGCAGCCCTGGAGCGACGGCCGGCTGGTGGCCGCCGGCGCCTCCTACGCCGCCCACTGCGCCCTGGTCCTCGCCCTCGACGCTCCCGGAGACGCCCGGCCGGACGCCGTCATCGCGGCCGTGCCCGCCCTCGGCCCGGCGGAGACGGCCCGCGAGACGTCCGGCGTGGAACGGCTGCTCTCCCGCGCCGGATGGTGGGCCGCCCATGGCGACCGGCGCGACTCCGACGAAAGCGCGCTGGACAGAGCCCTCGCCGAGGACCCCGGCCTGCTGGAACACCTGCCGTTGACCGCCCTGCCCGAGCGGCTGGGACGCGCCCTGCCCTCGTGGGCGGGACTGTGGCGCGGGGCCGACCGCGGGCACCTCGTGGGGCGGACGGCGCACGCCGGGCCGCCCCTGCTCACGGTGGGCGGCCACCACGACCACTTCACCGACGACACCGTCGCGCTGTGGCGCGCCTGGGGCGGACCCTCGGCGCGTCTGCTGCTCGGCCCCTGGGGGCACCAGCTGACCTCCGCCCCGGGTCCGGACGCGGGACCCGCCCACCGGCTGAACCTCGGCGAGCTGTACGTGCGCTGGGCCCGCCGCGCGCTGACCGGCGACCTCGCCCCCGGCCTCCACGGCGCACTGGCGCTCGGCGACGCCGACCTCTGGCTGCCCGCCCACGCCGAGGGAGAACCACGCGCCCACCGCGCACGCCCGCTCCACGGCTCCGCCTTCACCGCCGACCCCGCCCGGCCCGTCCGCTCCGACGACCTGACCGTTCCCACCGACGGCCCACCCGACCGGTGCCTGCTGGTCACGCCGCCGTCACCGCGTCCGCTCGACCTGGTCGGCCCGGTCAGCGTGCGGCTGCGGGCCACCGCGCACACCCCGTCCGCCGACTGGGTCGCCCGGCTCGTCGCCCTCCCACCCGACGGGACCGCCGAGCGACTCGCCGTCGGCACCGTCCGGCGTACCGAACCGTCCGGCCGGAAAACGCAGTTCACCATCGGTCTCGGCCGGCTCGCACGCCGGCTCCGAGCCGGCACCCGGCTGCGCCTGGAGATCGCCGGACACCACTTCCCGGCCCACGCCCGCAACCCCCACACCGGCGAGGACCCGATGACGGCCGCACAACTGCTCGCCTCCCGGCGGGAGGTCGACCCGGACGGCGTGGTTCTCGACCTGCCCGTGCTCGCGTCCCGTCCCGCCCCCACCGACCCCGCCGAGGAGATCCTGAGATGACGGCGCTGCCCCTGGAAGCACTCGTCGACCCCGTCTGCGGCATCGTCCGCAAGGTCAAGCCCGTCGAGCACCCCGCGGGCGCCCCGCCCCGCTACACCGCGCTCACGGCCGAGATATCCGACGCCCGCAGACTCGGACTGTGGCCCGCCGACCGGGTCTCCCTCGGAACCACCTTCGGCGACCCGGAGCAGGCCCGCGTCGCCGCGATAGCCGAGGGGATCGAGCGCTACTGCGGCAACCGGGTACCGCCGCCCGGCCACCCCGACGCACCCCTGCGGGCCACCGCCGCCCAACTGGCGGACAAGGGCCTGCGCCTGTACGGCCCGGCCGATCTGCCCGCCTACGCACCCTGGCAGTACAGCCGCGCCAAGTTCCCCTACCGCCCGCTCACCGCCGACACCCCGGCGCTGTGGACCAGGGGGACCGAACGACTGCCCGACGGGACCGCCGCCGAAGTCTGGGCACCGGTCTCGCTCACCCACCTCAACTGGCGCCAGGGCGCACTGCGCGAGCTGCCCCGCACCCACCACCTCAACTACGCCGGCATCGCCACCGGACAGGGCTTCGACGACGCCGTCGAGCGCGGCATGCTGGAGATCGTCGAACGCGACGCCCTGGAACTGTGGTGGCATCTGGACGGCCCGGCCCGCGGCATCGACCCGGCGAGCGTGCCCGGCCTCGCCGACGACCTCGCCGGCTCCGCGCTCGACGTCCACATCGTCGAGATGCCCTCCGAGTTCGCCCCCTGCATGGCCGCGCTCGTGCACGACCCGCGCCTGGGCCTGTACGCCGCGGGCTTCGCCTGCAAGCACGACCCGGCCGAAGCCGCCCGCAAGGCCGTCCTCGAAGCCGTCCACACCTGGGTCTTCACCCAGGGCCTCACCGACCCCGACGGCTGGGTCTTCCAGGCGGTAGAGGCCGGGCTGCTCGCCCGCGGCCTCTACCTGGACCACCGGGCCGACGGCCGCTACCTCGACGCGTGCGGCGAGCAGTTCGAGCACGTGCGCGACCTGGGCGCGCACGTGCAGGTGTGGCTGGACGAGCGGATGGCGGCCGAGGCCAGGCGCTTCACCGCGCCGGTGCTCGGAACGGTTCCCATCGACGAGGTCGAGCCCGGGACCCGGGAGCGGACGCGGCACGCCCTGGACGCGGGCGGCCACCGCGTCATGACCTTCGATCTCACCACCGAGGACGTGGCGGAGACCTCGCTGCGCGTCGCCCGGGTCCTCGTCTCCGGCCTCCTTCCCAACGCCCCCGCCGCCTTCGGCTACTTCGGCTGCCCGCGGCTCGCCGAGGCCGCCGTCGCGCGGGGATGGCGCGCTACTCCGCCGAGCGCGCCGCGCGACTTCACGCTGGCGCCTCCGCCGCACATGTGAGGGCCGCCGTGGAAGACCTTCGCGAGGACCCGCCCACGGGCCTCGTCGCCGCCCTTACCCGGGCCCGCTCCCCGGAGCGCCCCGGCCCCGACACGTCCCCGGGGCCCGCCGTCCGGCCCTGGCCGGGGCCGCCGCGCCCGATACCGGTCGCCGGCGCCGGCGACCTCGACCTGCGGGCCCTGCTGCGCCTGTCCCTGGCGGCCTCGGACGCCTCCGGGCGCCTCAGGCCCGCCCCCTCCGCCGGCGCGCTGCACCCGGTGGACGCCGAACTGACCGTGGGCGCCGGCTGCTCCCTACCACCCGGTCGCTACGGCTACGACCCGCTGCGCCACCGCGTCCACCACCTGGGCCCGCCCGTCGACGGCACGCCGCCCGGCGTGACCGCCGCGCTCTCCGTCACCGCACGGCGCACGGTGTCCCACTACGGGCACCGTTCCTGGCCCCTGTTGCTGCTGGACACCGGGCACGCCGCCGCGGCGCTGTTCCTGGCGGCCCGCGCCCTGAACGCGGGCGAGCCCGACACGCGGTGGGACGGAGGCACCGAGAACCCCTTGGTCGTCGTACACATCCCGCCACCCGACGGCGGCCCCAGGCGCCCCGCGCAGAGCGAGGCCGCGTTCGCCCCGGCCGAACTGCTGGCGCGCCGCAGTACCCCACCGCCGTTGCAAGGCCCGCCACCGCACGACTCACTGGGGGCAGTTCTGGCCACCGCCGAGCAGGCCGGGGGCGGTGATCAGCTGCGCTGGAGCGCCGCGGTCGGCCCGCCCCGGCCAGGCCTCGTGGAACTGGCGCCCGACGGCACGACCCTGCGGCACCACGCGTCCGGTGAGGCAAGGCCGACGCTCGCGGCCTGGGCGGCGGGCCAGGCGTGGCTCGCGGACGCCGGGGCCGTCCTGCTCGCCCGGGGCTGCCCCGCGGACGCCGACGCCGCGCACATCCGCCGCACTCACCTGCGGGCCGGCTTCGCCGTCCACCTGGCCCATGTCACCGCCCTGCGCCACGGGCTGGCGGCCCGGCCCGTCGGCTCCTGGCAGCAGGCGGACCTCGGCGCCGCCCTCGGCGCCGCGCCGGGCCGCGACTGGGTCGTGCACGCCCTGGCCCTCGGCACCCGCCACGCCGACGAGGAGAACCGCACATGATCGTCCACCCCGAGCTGCGCCGCGCCGCAGGACGCGCACGGCGCCCCCTGCTCGCCGCCACCGTCCTGCAGGGCGCCGTCACCTTCACGCACCTGACGCAGGCCGTGCTGCTGGCCTTCGCGCTCGCCGGCGTGGCCCGCGGCGACACCGGCCGGCTTCCGTGGCTGCTGGCGGCGGTGCTCGCCGTCGTCGCCGCCCGCGCGGGGCTCGCCCAGTGGCAGCGGCGCACCGCCACCCGCGCCGGGGCCCGGGTCAGAGTGGCACTGCGCGACGAACTCGTCGCCCACCTGGGCCGGTTGGGCTCTGCCTACCTGACCACGGCACGGGCGGGAGGCGTCCGCACCACCCTGGTGGAGGGCGTGGAGGGCGTCGACGCCTACGTCTCCCGCTACCTGCCCCAACTCCTGTTCACCCTCGCGGTACCGCCCCTGGTCCTCGCCGCCCTCGCCGCGGTCGAACCCCGCGCCCTCCTCGGACTGGTCCCCGCCCTGCTCCTGGCCCTGCTGGGGCCGCGCGCCTGGGACCGGCTCCTCGCCGCACGCGGGAAGGAGCACTGGGACAGCTACGAAGGACTGGGCGCCGACTACCTGGAGGCGCTCCAGGGCATGCCCGCCCTGCGCGCCGCCGGCGCGGTCGACCGCACCCGCGCCCGTCTGGAGGAGAGGTCCGCGGCCCTGCACCGCGCGACCGTCGCCAAGCTGCGGGTCTCCCTGGTCGACACCGGCATCACCGACCTCGCCATCCAGGGCGGCACCGCCGCGGCCGCGCTCCTGGCGTGCTGGTCGGCCGTCACCGGATCCACCACCGCGGCCGGCACCTACCTGGTGCTGCTGCTGGCCTCCGAGTGCTTCCGTCCGGTCCGCGACCTCGCCCGGGAGTGGCACGCCGGCTACCTGGGCGCGTCGGCCGCCGACGGGCTGGCGGCCCTGCGCACGGCCGAGCCGGCGGTACCCGACCTCGGGACGGCCCCCGCGCACCGACACGCTCCGCCCGAACTGCGCTTCCACGGCCTCCGGTTCACCTACGACGGTGCCCCCGCGCCCGCCCTGGACGGTGTCTCCTTCACCGCGCGGGCAGGGCGGACCACCGCGATCGTCGGGCCGTCCGGCGCGGGCAAGTCCACCCTCCTGGCACTGCTCCTGCGCCACCACGACCCGCAGGAAGGACGGATCGACCTCGACGGACGCCCCACGACCGAGTACACGCTCGACTCGCTGCGCCGCGGCATCGCCGTGGTCTCCCAGGAGACATACCTCTTCCACGCCACCATCGCCGACAACCTGCGTCTGGCCCGGCCCGGCGCCACGGACGGCGAACTCGCCCGAGCGGCGCGCGCCGCCGGGATCCACGAGGAGATCGTCGCCCTGCCGGACGGCTACGCCACCGTCCTCGGCGAGCGGGGCGCCACGCTCTCCGGCGGTCAACGGCAGCGACTCGCACTCGCACGGGCCCTGTTGGCCGACGCCCCCGTACTCGTCCTCGACGAGGCCACCAGCGCGGTCGACGAGCGACGCGAGGCGGACATCGTCCGGGAACTGCTGAAGGCGGC
This sequence comes from Streptomyces sp. NPDC096048, assembly GCF_044763415.1. NCBI lineage: Bacteria > Bacillati > Actinomycetota > Actinomycetes > Kitasatosporales > Streptomycetaceae > Streptomyces > Streptomyces sp. NPDC096048. The sequence goes on along the minus strand of NZ_JBIWGG010000010.1, from coordinate 158,098 downwards.
CGGCGGGCGGACCGTCCTGCTGGTCGCCCACCGGCTGGCCGCCGTCCGGCACGCCGACCACATCGTCGTCCTCGACGCGGGACGGATCGACGCCGTCGGCGACCACACCGGCCTGGTCGAGGCCGGCGGTGTCTACACCCGGCTCGTCGAGGCCGGCCACGCCCACCGAGGGGAACTCGCCGCATGAGCACCGTCACCGGCCCCACCGTCCGCGGCGGCGACGTCCCCCCGCACGGCGCGCTGCGCGCCCTGCTGCCCGCCCTCGCCGCCCACCGCGCCATGACGGCCCGCACCTGTGCCGCAGCCCTCCTCGAACAGGGCTCCCTCGTCGCGCTGCTGACCCTGGCCGCGCACACCGTGGGCGCCGCCGTCATCGACGGGGAGGCTCCCTCCGCCGGCACCGCCACCGTGCTCGTCGCCCTCGCCCTGACCCGCGCCCTGACGACCTGGCGGGAGATGGACCTCTCGCACGACCTCGCCTACCGGGTACTGGCCGCACTGCGGGTACGCGTCTTCGACGGGCTCGCCCGCAGCGCGCCCGCCCGCATCGCGGGCCGGCGCAGCGGCGACCTCGCCGCCACCGCCATGGCCGACGTGGAGGCGCTGGAGTTCTTCTACGCCCACACCACCGCCCAACTGCTCGCGTCCGGCGCGGTGTTCACCGGCGGCTCGGTGCTTCTGGCCCTGGTGGAACCGTGGCTGCTGGCGGCCGTCCTGCCGGTCGCGGCCCTGCTCGCCGCGGCTCCCTTCGCCGACGCCCGCGCCCGCACGGCACGCGGCGGCCGCACCCGCACGGCCGTGGCCGCGCTGTCGGCCGACACGGTGGAGACCGTCGACGGGCTGCGCGAACTGCTCGCCTTCGGCGGCCTGGCCGAACACCGCCGCCGCCTGGCGGAGCGAGGGCGGCAGGTGGGTGACGCCCAGCGCGCCGAGGCCGGCTGGGAGGCCGTCGCCGCCGCCGTTCGCGACCTCCTCATCGTGGTCGCGGTCCTCGGCGTGGTCGCCGCGGCGGCCCAGTCCGTGACCTCCGGGCGGCTGCACGGCGCCTGGGCCCCGGCCGCGATGGCTCTGGCCCTGTCCGTTCTCGGTCCGGTCGCGGAGTCGGCCCGCGCCCTGAGCCAGGCCGTGGCCCTGCGCGCCGCCGCCGTCCGCGTCGACGCGGCCGTCAAGGCACCCGCCCTCGCACCGCCGCCCCTCGCACCACGTCCCCTGCCTCCCGGGCCACTGGGTGTCCGGCTGCACCGGGTGAGGTTCGACTACGGCGGCCGGCCCGTGCTGAACGGCGTCGACCTCACCGTCCACCCCGGCAGGACACTCGCCCTCGTCGGCGCCTCCGGCGCCGGCAAGTCCACCTGCGCGCACCTACTGGCCCGCTTCTGGGACCCGGCCGCCGGCGCGGTCCAGTTGCTGCCCGCCGACGGTGACCCGGTGGACGTGCGGGAGGTGAGCGACCAAGAGCTGCGGCGTGCGGTGGTGCTGGTGGGACAGGACACCCCCCTGTTCCACGGCACGCTCGCCGAGAACCTGCGGCTCGCCGCGCCCGACGCCGACGACCGGTCGCTGGCCGAGGCGGCACGGCTGTGCGGCGTCGACCGGATCGCCCCGCTGGACACCCTCGTCGGCGAACGGGGCGCCACACTCTCCGGCGGTCAGCGGGCCCGCATCGCCCTGGCCCGCGCGCTGCTGGTCCGGCCACGGGTCCTCGTGCTCGACGAGTCCACCGCCCACCTCGACAACAGCGGCGACGCCGAACTCGCCAGCGCGCTGCGTCAGGAGGGCCGCACGACGATCGTCATCGCCCACCGCCCGGCCACCATCCGCCGTGCCGACCGCATCGCCGTGCTGGAGGACGGCCTCGTCACGGAAGAGGGAACCTGGGAGGAACTCACCAGCCGCCCCGGCGGCGCGCTCGACCGCGTCCTCGGCGGCACCACCACTTCCTGAACACGGGACGGCGCCCCGTGAACCGGATCGGTGACGCTGGAGGCTGCCGGCCACCGGCACCGACGCGCTCTCGCGTCCGGGCGGCGCCACGCCCGCGGCGCCCGCGACGGGCACGGCCCGGGCCCCGCTGTGCGGCAGCCGGGTGAAGACACGTTCGGCGTGCTCCACCGATGACCCGGCTCGGACGCGAAGTCGGGACCGGGCTCCTCGCCCCGCTCCGGCGGCACCCTCCGGGCCGCCTTCGTCGGGGGCGGCGCCTCCGAGACGCTCGACACGGGGTGCCGACGGCGAGGAACCGCCCGGCAGCCCGTCAGGGTCCGGGTGATGTGTAGTTGTGTAGTTGCACATGCCGTAGCGGCATGTGGTGTTGTCGAGGGCACCACAGCAAGAGTCGAGGGCACCACAGCAAGAAAGGCCCTGTCTGCGATGTACCCCTCCGCCACGCCTCCCCGCGAGGTCAAGATCGGTGATGCCGCCGCCTTCGCCGGAACCACCCCGCGCGCCATTCGCCACTACCACCAGATCGGTCTCCTGCCGGAGCCCGAGCGAGGCGGAGACGGCCGCCGCCGCTACGGCTACGACGACATGGTCCGCCTGCTGTGGATCCGCAGGATGTCCGAGGCCGGCATCCGCCTGGAGGACATGCGGGCCGCCTACGACGAAGCCCGGGACGTCGAGGACGTCCTGGGCCGGCTGGAGGAGACCCTGGCTGCCCAGGAGGCCGACATCAGGCGCCAGCGCACGGCAGTCCAGCGCCTGCGGGCCGTCGGCAGCCCACTGGGCCTGCTCTCCCCGTTGGTCACCGACCGGCTCAGCCACCTGCCGTCTGGCGCACTGCGCCCCTCCGACCTGGATGCCCTGCTGATCACAGAACGGATCTTCGGGCCGCTGGGAGCCGCCATCCAGGCCAGCGTGTTCATCACCCTGGCGACCCATCCCGGCCTGAGGGCCGAGGCGGACCGCCTCGACGCGGCCGACGCCGCCCTCGACGACACCGTCGATCCCTACGACCCGAGGGTCGAGGAACTCGCCGCGCAACACTGCGCACACCACAAGGCACTGCTCCAGGCCATCGAAGCGAGCGGACTTGACGTGGCCGAGGAGAAACTCTTCGAAAGCCACGACGCCGAGGCGACCGGCGAGGAGGACGCCCGAATGAGTGCCTTCGAAGCGGTGACCAAGATGCCCTATGGCTTCTCTGCCGCCCGGACGCGCTGCATGGAACTCACGGCACGGCTGCTTGACGGGGACCTCTCCGCGGACAGCTGACCGCTGGTATGGCCGTGGGCGAGGACCCCGGATCGCACCACGGCAGCGGCGGCGGCCACCTCCTGACGGCTCGCGTCGACCTCAGGCGCGTTCGTGCCGATGTCCCACTCCGCAACGTTCGGGGCGGTGCCGTGGACGTCGGCGCCGAGACCCTCCGCGACGTGGTCGGGCCTGGCCTGGTTCACGTCGTCGGCGGGTCCTGCGAAACGGCGCCGGACCCAGTTCCTGCTCGGACCTCCACGGGAGGAACAGCGAGCAGACGGGCGGACAGTGCCCGCCGACACCGGCCCGAGGGCGGTCCCGCACACCGCGTAACCGTGCGGAGGCCACCTCCTCGACGTAGGAGAGGCCGGCGGCAAGCTGCGTAGCCCTGACCAGCGACGACTGTCCGCATGTCACCTACGACTCGCCAGCGGTGCTTGAATGGACCGTCGTTTCCGATCCGGCGAGGAGAAGCACAGTGCCCCTGGTGTCTGTCGTGATGCCCGTGTACAACTCGGCGGCCACCCTCGGCGCAGCCGTCCGATCGGTACTCACGCAGACCCACGCTGACCTGGAACTGCTGGTCACCGACGACCAGTCCGCCGACGGCTCCATGGACCTGCTGCGCGAGCTCGCCGCCCAGGACGAGCGCCTCCTGCCAGAGGCAGCGCCCGAGCGGGGCGGTGCGGGCCGAGCCCGCAACCTCGCCATCGAGCGGGCCCGCGGGGACTACGTGGCCTTTCTCGACTCGGACGACATGTGGCTGCCGCACAAGACCGAACGGCAGCTCGCCTTCGCCGCAGAAGGCCGTGCGCCTTTGACGTTCACCTCGTACTTCAAGATGGACGCCGACTACGACGGCGAGAGCACCGACTGGGTCCCCAACGGCCGGGTGATCCGTGCGCGGGAGCACGTGGACTACCGCGCCATGCTGGTCCAGGACCACATCGGTGCTCTCACCGCCATGTACGACCGCAGGGTCCTGGGCACGAGGCTGATGCCGGAGATGCGCAAGCGCCAGGACTACGCCCTCTGGCTGTCGATCATGCGGGACGGCGCTGACGCGCGCGGCCTGGCTGAACCGCTCGCGGTGTACCGGGCCCACCAGGCGGGATCCCTGTCGTCCAACAAGCTGTCCCTCGTGCAGTACAACTGGTCCCTGTACCGCGAGCACGAGCACCTGTCGCTCCCGCGGGCGACACGGGCGCTGGCCGGCGCGGCCTGGCAGTCGCTGCGCAACTCGCGCATCTGACCTCGCGCACGCGCCCGGGAAGCCCTGTGCGCGACTCCGGTGGGGGGATCGCCGGGGGGCCACCGGGTCGGACGTGGCGCACGGGTGGCCTTGTCGCCTTCCCGGACCGACGCGAACAGCTGCCGACAACGCCGATACCTCCAGCGGCTGCGGGGCTGGAGGTGGCCATGGCAGTTCCGAGCGCGGCCACCACCGTCTTTTCACACGGGAAGCCCGCAGGGGGACGGGCTCTCGTCCCTTGCGCGTCTGTACAGCGTCATCCGAGAGACGAGTCCCACCACCAAGCGATGGACGGTATCGACGGCGGTGAGGTGTCGGCCGGCGGGGAGTAGGTGCGGGTGGCGGTGGTGGCGACGGCACCGGGATGAAGACCGTCGGGGTTGCGGTAACGGCCGGCGGTCAGACCCCAGTCGAGGTTGCCGGGCAGAAGGTGGGCGAGGTGAGCAAGATAGTCACGCAGTGGCGGACTCCCGCCGGGCAGGATCTGGTGGTGCAAGGTCATGAAACGGTGAGTGAGCCGATTACACAGCCCTACTGCCCGTTCCATGGCCTCTGCTCGGTGGCATTCGTGTTCCCGGCTGAGCACGTCCACCAGGCTGAGCCCTGATGGAGTGCTGCCCCCGGTTTGCTCGAGCCACAGTTCCTTGCCGTAGGAGAAGAGGTCGTCGTCGAATGCCGCGGTGGTGAATGCCAGTTCGGTCAGGGCTCGCACCGGAGGTGAGGACAATTCCCGCTCGGGGATTTCCCCGCCCTCGATGATCTCCGCCCAGCACAGCGTGGCGGCACCTGCCGCCGTGTGCTGCCGCATGTGGGCGTAGTCATTGAGGGTCGGGGTGCTCCGCGCGGCGCGGTGGCCCAGTTCCCACAGCACGGCCAGAAACCAGGCTCGATGGGCGTCGGCACAGCGGCGAATCTGAGTGGGGGTGGCCCACCGGTGTGCTCGGCGCGCCAGGTCGCCCACCGCTGCCAGCACAGGGTCGTCCTCAGGGCCGTCCGGGTACGCCTGCGGCATTTCCAGGGTCCGTACGATCTGGGCGGCGAATCGGGCCGCGCGCCCGCTGGGCGGGCCCTCGTCGCAGTGCACATCATCGAAGTGGAACATCAACATGCACCAGTCCACTGCGAGTTGCAGGCGGTCAGTTGGTGCCCGGGGCATGATCCGCCCGTAGAAGCCGGGGCAGTCGTTGCCTCCCAGACGAACGCGCTGCTGCGGGGTCAGTGGGAGGCCGAAGCTGTCGATCCACTCCGCCGTGCGCCTCGCCATGACGCCTTCTTCGGGATGGCGGACGGTGGGCAGCGGACAGTACCGGGCAGGAATGTCCACCGACACGGTCTCGTAGTCGGGCATAGATTCACCTCCAGCCGCACCACGCGCATCGGCGGCAACACATCGGTTGGACGGTCGGGGATCCCTTCGGTGCCGGGCAGGTCACGTGGCTCGGCCCCGTCGGGTGGTGACCTCCATCAGAAGTCGGCGGGGACGCAAGGCCGTGGACAGCGCCACCGGCCGGGCATCACTGCCCGGCGCGAGACGCAACCGGCACCGGGCGATGATCGTGGACAACAGCAGGGTGCTCTCGGTCAGGCCGTAGGCTTCCCCGGCACACTTGCGCGCGCCACCACCGAAAGCCGCGAAAGCTCCCCGTGGCAGGCCGCGGGCACGTTCCGGCAGCCACCGGTCAGGATCGAAGACGTCCGGGTACCGGTGCACCGACGGGTTGCGGTGCACCGCCGGCGCGCAGAAGGCCACGGTGGTGCCAGGGGGCAGGTGGCGTCCGGCCAGTTCGGTGTCGTCAGTGGTCACTCGCGTGAAAAGCCAGCCCGGGGGGTACAAGCGCAACGCCTCGGTGATCACCCGGACCGTGCAGGGCAGATCGGGGATGTCACCGACACCGGCTGGGCGGCCGGCGAGCACCGTGTCCACCTCGTCTTCCAGCTGGTCACGGACGTTCGGATGGTCGTGCAGCGGGTACAGGGCCCACGAGACGGTCGCGGCTACGCTGTCTGCCCCGGCGACCACGAGGGTCAGCACCTGGTCGTGGATCTCGTCGTCCTCCAGCCCGCCCTCTGCTCCGTCTTCGTCGTCCCGCGTGGCGATCAGGGCTGACACCAGGTCGCCGCGGTCGGTGCCGCCGTGTCGGAGCTCGCCGACGAGGTCAGCGATACCTCGGCGCAGTTCACCCACGGCACGGTCAAAGCGGCGATTGACCGGCAGCGGCAGGCGCTGCAACAAGGGTGGGACGAACATGCGGAAGGTGAGCTGATGGAGCACCATCTCCACCGGGCTGCGGAAGCGGTCCACCATTGCATCTGTATCTCGGGCGGCGAACAATGTGCGCAGCACCGTACGCAGAGCAGCGCCGAACAGTTCCTGATAGGCGTCGACGGCCCGGCTCTCGTGCCAGCCTCCCACCAGCGCAGCAGCCTCCTGCTCCATCACCGCCGCATATCCGGCCAGTCGCGTGGGGTGGAATGACGGCTGGATCAACCGACGCTGGCGGCGGTGTTCGCCGAACGCGCAGCTTCCTACCCCGTTGCCGATCGTGGCGCGCACCCGATCGAAGAACGGACCACCCTTGTCGAAGATCCGGTCATCGGTCAGCACTCGCCACAACAACTCCGGCCGGCAAGGCACGAGTGTCCGAACCCCGCCCAGACGGACTTCTACCAACTCGCCCTGATCGGAAAGCTGTCGTGCGAACTGCAGCGGACGCCGCACCAGCGGCCACGCGTGGCCAATTACCGGAAGCGCCCCCGGCGCCACCGGGGCGTTGCAGGTCGGTAAGACCATGAGCCCTCCTGACGAGCGCTCCGCGGTCGCCCGCTCGCCAACCGCACGCCCTCAACCCCTATCGTAAATGCCCATGCCAATCCAGGCACAGACGCCATAACGCCAATACCAAAGGCGTACATGCTCAGATGGCGGCGAGGTGGAGTGGGTCTGGCAGGCGATGGCGAGTTCGGTCGGTGCGCATGGCCAGGCCGCGCCACTGCCTCAGGCGGTTGATGCATCAATCGACGGTGTTGGGCTGCTTGTGGGCATCAGCGACGAAGGCAGGTGACCGACCGCCCTGTGAGCCCCGTCGTAGCCGGTTGCGGGCTTGGTCCACCGGCTTCGGTTGGTTGATCCAGTACGGGCTGAACCGCACGAACCTGCTCACCCCACCCCCGGCCGCGAGCACGCATCCGTGGGCAGGGTGGGCGTTCAGCATGTCGCGCCCGACCTTCCAACGGTCGAACATGGCGGGCTGGGCTGGCTACGGCTACTGCGCCTCCCACTCCCGCTTCTTCTGGGGTCTACGCCCGTACCTGGTGTGCACCCCGACCGGCATGCCGGTCCTGTGGGCGCTAGCGAACCCGAAGCTGGAGGAGCGGGAGGTGCTGGGCGCGATGCTCGAAGTCGACGCGGAGCTCTTCGCCGAGCAATGCTCGGAACCTGTGGATCGGTGCTGGGAGGAACGCGGAGGGCGCACCTTCCCGATGATCCCTTGAAGGTCCCCGAGTAGGCCCACGTTCGCAGCGCGGGTCGGGAAGGCAGGCCCGTGCTGAGCGTAGTGAACGCCGACGGAAGTATCGCGTCCGGCTCCCTGATCGACGCCACCTGACCGGGCGGCCACGCCGCTCGCGCCTCTCTCTTCTTCGCGGAGTTGTCAGGCGGGTTGCTCACGGGGGGAGTGGGTGACCTCGACGCTGGTGCGGGTTCCCCATCGGTTGACGCGGTGGCAGGTGGCCATCGCGTAGAAGTACATCGGGCGCAGGATCAAGGTCCGCCATGCCGCGGCGAGCGGGGCGAGAGCGAACAGCAGCAGGGCCTGGCGCAGGCGCATGTCGGTGCGGTGGACGGTGAACAGGCGCAGGGCCATCAGATAGCTCATGGCGGTGCCGATGATAAGGCCGGCGGCGACGAGCGTTCCGGTGTTGGCGCGCAGCTGGGGGTCGGCGATAACGGCGGCCGGGATGGCGATTCCGAGGACGATGTGGACGTATTCGGCCACCGCAGACCAGAAGACGATGCCGGTCGGCGGCATGTAACGCAGCCACCACAGGTGGCGGACGGTGGTGCCCCGCATCCAACGCATCTGCTGGCGCAGGTAGTGCGAACAGCGTTGAGGGACAAGAGTGAACACGAGCGAGGAGGGCTGGTGAACGGTGTCGCCGGCCAGCAGTCCGTAGAAGGTGAGCATGGAGTCGTCGTTCATCTGCATCGGCCGGCCCCGGAACATCTCGTTCTCGTACACGCCGGCCACATCCCTTACGATGCGCGCCCGGTAGAACGCGAGGGTGCCCGAGTTGATCGTGACCCGCCTGAGGACGGACTGGGCGGAGCGCAACCCGCGAGTGAAGGGCAGGTAGAGCAGGTTGCTCATCCGGGTCAGCGCGTTGGCATCGTGGTTGAGGACGACGACCTGACCGGCCACGGAGGTGATCTTGGGGTCGGCGAAAGGCTTCAGGCCCTCGGCGATCGCCTCCGGGTCCAGGAGGGAGTCGCTGTCGAGAGTGACGAACACGTCGGCATCGTCGGTGGCCAGCACGTGCATCTGGGCGTGGCGCTTGCCCCGGTTCGGAGTGCGGTCCCAGGTCGCCTCCACTCCCCGGGCGGCGGTGCGCTCGAAGAACTCGGCCCGTACGTCGGCGTAGGTCATCGGCGTGCCGTCGTCGTGGACGGAGCCGTCATCGACGATCCGGACCCGGTCCACCGGCCGGGTCTGTACCAGGACAGAGTGCAGACAGGCGCGCAACGTGTCCGGGTCCTCGTTGTAGACGGGGATCTGCACGGTCACGGTCAGACGGTCCAGTTCTGCCTGATCCTGTGGCGAAGTGGTACGGGGCCGCTCCAGCCAAGACAGCGGTACCCACCACAGCAGCAGGAATGACACCAGCCACGGCAGCGCCATCCCCTGACGGCCGCCCGTCAGCGTGACGACCGTGCTGTAGGCATGCGCGATTCCCCAGGCCAGGAACGCCGTCAATGGCACCGCACCCAGCAATACCCTCCCCGGGGAGGACACGTGCCAGGCACGCGGCAGTGGCGCCACACCCGGCCACCGCTTCGGCACCTGCAGCATGGGTGCCGCGATGTCATCGGCGGCGGTCGGCCGCCCACCACGGCCACCAGGCACAAAGTGCCCTGTCACTTCTCGACCGCGCTCTTGCCGCGCCGGAACGATGTTCTGACCGCGACCACGCCGACCAGCACGGCGGCCACGCTGATCACCATCAGCCACACCTGCCCCGTCGCCAGGCCGGTGGCCGCCAGGGTGCTGCCGGGGCCCACCGTCGAACCGTAGGACATCGCGACTCCTCGGGAAGGAACAAAGGAATATCCGACATGACCCATATATGCAGAACAGTCGATCCATGGCCTTTGGGACTACCCCGCGTGGGGGAGCTGGTCGCCCGGTATCAACGATTCCAGCCGCTGAGCAGAGAACGCCTGAGCCGCGCGGCGCAATCTGTCGCGTGGCGCCCGGCGCTGCTGTGGGAGGCGTCATCCGTGACCTGGATGCTGTCGGACCCCATGCCCACCATTTCCGTGGCCAGCTCCGACCTGCCTTCGGGCACCGCCGCATAGCCCGAATGGGACGGCTTCCGAGCCCAACTCGCCCGTTGGGCCGACGGCCGGGTGCTGCTGCGCTCGAGACAGGGCACGGACATGACCGCCTCGTTCCCGGAGATTCTCGACGCCGCGCTCGCGCAACTTCCGGCGACACCGGCCTGGACGGCGTTATGCGACCTTCACAGGTGTCTCAGGTCCCTGGTGCCTCAGGTCGACCCGTGCCGACCGTAGCCGGGCCGTCCTGGTTCCGCGGCCGGATCGGGAGGGCCCGCTAGCGGGGCTGTCGACGAAGTGTGGCTACAGGGGGGAGCAGGGCCAGGATGGCGGAGAGGGTGGCGGTGACGGCCGCCAGGGGGGAAGGAATCCGCGCAGGGCATGGCCGACGCTGTCGGAGTTGTACATGGCGTTCAACCCTCCAGGCCCAGGCCAACACTGCTTGTGGCGACCAGCCAAAGACACGCCGCCTTCCCGACTCGAAGCGGCGGACGAGCCGCACACGGGAGTGAAGGTTGTGCGTGGCGCCGGCGGATCCCACGCCGCGTGGCCGGCTACGCCACCGTGCGCCGCCACCTCATCCACCTGGACACACCATTCGCTGACTGGACCCCTGCCACACGTTCGCTGGGTCATGCCCCCGATTCCTCCGTCACGGGCAGGCACTCGGTGAGCAGGTCCACGACGTCGCGCCAGGCTCGCCGCGCGTGCCGTGGGTGGTGACCGACGCCGGGGACCACGGGATGGTCGACCGGCGGGTGATGGAAGGCGTGCAGGGCTCCGCCGTATACCGTGAGGCGCCAGTCGACGCCCGCGGCCTGCATTTCGGCGGTGAACGCGTTTCGTCGCGCGGGCGGCATGATCGGGTCTTCCGACCCGACCCCGGCCCACACCGGGCAGCGAATGCGCGCCGCCTCGCCCGGCCGGCCCGTGGTGGTTGCGTTGACCGTCCCGATCGCGCGCAGGCTGACGCCAGCGCGCCCGAGTTCCAGCCCGACGGCGCCACCGGTGCCGTAGCCGACGGCGGCGATTGCGTCGGGGTCGGTCCGGGGCTCGGCGCGCAGCACATCGAGGGCAGCATGGCCGACACTCCGCATCCGGTCGGGATCAGCGAGCAGCGGCAGGCAGCGGGCCAGCATCTCCTCGGGGTCACTCAGATAGCGCCCGCCGTGAAGGTCGAAGGCCAGCGCTACATAACCCAGTTCGGCGAGAGCATCGGCCCGGCGGCGTTCGACGTCGCTGAGTCCCATGCCTTCCGGTCCGAGCAGTACCGCGGGCCGGCGGTCGACACCGGCCGGGAGTGCGAGGTGCCCGACCATCGTCAAGCCGTCGGCCGGGTATTCGACCCTGCGCGTGGTGATCGTCGTCATGAGACCGGACTGTAGTGATCGCCGAGCCCGGTCCGGCCGGTCCTCTGCCGCAGGCAGAACAGAGGTCAGTCGGCCTCCTCAAGCCACATCACCTCGTCGTAGCGTTCCACGGTTCGGTCGTCCTGGTGGATCAGCCAGTCGTTCACCAGGCCGTTCTCCATGGGCATCTGGGCGAACAACCGCCATATCGACGCCTTGCGCAGTATCTCGTCGTCGAATCGCCAGTCCCAGTCCTCGGGCAGATCGATCAGGTGCAGCTCCGGAGGATCCTGGAGTGTGTGCACGAGGGAGCCGCCGAGCTGCACGCTGGTGCTGGACCACGGCGTGATGGTGTGATTCACCAGCTCCAGTCTCCCGCAGTGCTTCTCGTACTCGGCGATGGCTTCCTCCAACGCGGGGTGCGGTTCGGAGGAATGCCCCTCCTGCACGGGGCGCCACCACTCGGCATGTGTCCAGGCGGCGAGCGCGTGCAGGTCGCCGCCGTCCCGCCGGTCTTCGGCGCGGTGACCCAACTCCGTCTGGGGATCCTCCGCATACCACCGGGGCGCGATGCCCTCGTTGAGATGCAGGAAGCCGTTGCCGGGCAGGCCGAGGCCGAGGTCGAGGTGCTGGGCCGGCAGGGCCGAGCAATCCAGGACGAAGGACATCTCGTCCTCGTCGGCCCAGGTGCCCACCGGAGTCCCTTCGCCGTGCCTGTTCACCCACACACACGGCCGTAGGCAACGCAGGATCTCCTCCACCGCGTCCGGCGGTACGCCACGCCTCACAGCGGCTTCGATGAATTGCTCTCGGTTCAACATGCGGCACATCGTGGCAGAGGCCACTGACAACCACTCGGCGTCGCAGGTCAGTGGCCGGCGGCACCCCGAAGCGCGGTGTCCGTTGCGAACGACGGACCCACCGTCCGCCCTGTCCGGAGCAACCGTGCAGACCCCGGCCACCGCGGGAAGAAACAGGAAACGACTCCGAAGCGCGACTCTTCCGTGATGCGAGGCGGCCTGCGAACCGGATGGCGAGAAGCGTGGCGACGGTGAACGGCCGGAAAGGCTCAGTGGCGTGGCCGGGCCGAAGGACGGAGGGCGTCGGCCCGGGCCCTCCTCTGCGGGCGGTCGCGCTCGCCGGAACGGCGCGGTGGCTCGCCCGGCCAGGTCGAGGGGCGGTGAACAGCTGTCGGCGACCACCGGCTCCTCGGGCACCCGGGGCTGATGGTTTGCGACCTCCGCCGCGCGCGGCGGGCTCAGCCACTGGACCCAGGCGGGCCGGGCCGCCTCGATGGTATCGATGACGTGGTCTCCGCCGCCCGGTGCCCGGCCGTGCGAGGAAGCGAACGAGGAGCCTCGCCCGGCGTTGCGTCGAGGCCGAGGGCCGGGACTACGGCAGGCTGCCGGTCGAGGAGGGCGCTCGTGCTCGCGGCCTGCGCACCGAGACGTCCTGGGGTGCCGCCGACCTCTCCCTACTGTCGGTCGGGAGGGACGGCAGGACCGTCACGGTCGTGGTGTGTGTGGGAGGGGGGAGAGAGACGGGCGGCTTCGAGGCCGCGCCCGTGGCAGTCTGCAAGAAGACCACGCGCACGGCCGTCAACAGGCTGTGCCGACCGGACAGCGCAGAGCACCACCGCACACAGGATGGCGGGGCTGTCCCCCCCCGCCACGAGGGTCATGTGGACGGCCCTGGCCGGTCGCGCCCCTGCGGCGAGGAGCGCCGGTACTCCGACCTCTCCGCCGGTCTGCTGCCGGCGCCCGTTCGTCGCGCTGCGAGTGTGTTGCCTGGCCGGTCTGTTGTTCCGCCTACCTGCCGCCCCGCCCGTCTGCCGCCCCGCCCGTCTGCCGCACCCTTCGTCTGCTGCCCGGCTCGACGCCGGCCGGGCATGGCGGCGCCCCCGGCCCGCCCCCGTGGTCAGGTCCCCGCCGCCTCCGCCGGGGCCCCGCGGCGCGCGCCGCTCATGGTGGCGAGGTCCGCGGCGAGGGCGTGCAGCCACACCTCCAGGTCGACCAGAAGGGGCCACACCCCAGCCGCCGTCCCGGGCGGAACGGCCGGAGGCAACGGTGCGATCCGGACGTCAACCCCTCGCAGCGGCAGGTCCGCCGCCCTCACCGCGGCGGCCGCGACCTGCCGCGCGGCCGTCTCCGCCCACCGCCGTGCACCGGGTGGAAGTTCGGGCGCGTCCCGCGCGGGCGGCAGCCAGTAGGCGCCGGTGAGCACGCGCGAGCCGAAGTTGAGGGCGGCGAGCCAGTCCGGGCCGTCGTCGCCCGCCCTGGGGGCGGGCTCGGTGAGGAACTGCGCGTACGCCGCCTCCGCGATACGCAGCCGGTGCAGGACGGGCCACAGGGAGTCGGTCGAGGGCCTCCCGACGAGGCCGGCGCCCGCACCGATGCCGCAGTGAGCATGCGCACCGGCACCAGCCTCCGTGCCGGTGCCGTGGCGAGCACCCGCACCAGCACCGATACCGCGGTCGGCCACCGCACCGGCGGCGTCCCGCACCACGGGCGCGGCGGCCCGCAGCAGCGCCGTCACGCTGCGCCGCATCTCGGTACGCGCACCGGCCGGCCACGCCAGGATGCCGCACACCAGCCCGATCGCGCTGCCGGTCAGCGCGTCCACAAGCCGGGCCTCCTCCAGCCGCCACGTCACCGGGGAGATTTGGGCGAACGCCGTTGACACCACCAGCGTGAACAGCCCCTGCGCCCAGGCAGGCCCGCCGGCGGGGCCCACCGAGAAGGCGAGCAGCATCATCGGCACCAGCAGCGCGGCGTAGACCGCGGTCGCCTCACCCACCCCGATGATGAGCACCCCCGCCAGGACGGACCCGAACAGGGTCCCCGCGGCGGCCGACCGCACGGCCGACCAGGTACCGACCACCGTCGTCCGCGCCAGTGTGAGCACGCTCAACAGCGCCCAGAAGCCGTGCGACAGGTCGAGCGACCCGGCCACCAGACGGGCGAGGGCGAGGCCCAGCGCCGTGCGGACCGCGTTCTGGAACACGACGGAGCGCGGCGTGAGGTTGCCGCTGATCCGCACCAACCACAGGCGCACCGCCGGCTTCCCCGCGTACCAGAACTGCTCGCGGGGGAGCCCGGGCAGCGCCGGCCCGCCCGCCGCCAGGTCCGCGGCGGCGCGCACGGTCACCGCCGACACCGCCACCGTCAGCAGCGTCGACCTGTGCCGCAGGAGCACGTAAGAACACTCGTCGCGGCCCTCCGGCCCCCCGCCGCGCTCGTTCATGAACCGTGCCGTCAGCTCCTGGAGCAGTTCGGCGCCGTGTACCGACCGGCCGCCGCGCAGCACGTCCGCGGCGTCGGAACAGGCCGCCGCGATGCCGTGCAGCAGGCTCTGCGAGGCCGTGTCGGCGGGAGCGGGCGGGAGTTCACCGAGTGCGGCCAGCTGGTCCAGCACCCGTCGGGCGGCCGAACCCGCCTGGGCCAGCGCTCGGTCGGACCGTCCGGCGCCGGTCGGCCGCCCGCCGTGGGGCTGCCGGGACAACCGCAGCTCCGTGCCGACCGTCCGCAGTCGGCGGGCCGTCCCACGGTCGGCTGCTTCCGCCCGCAGCAGGAGCCCGGCCGTGCGGGCCGCCAGGTCCAGGGCGTCCGCGACCCGCTCGGCGTACGACGTGTGCCGCGGCGGCGGGAACAGCAACAGCTCGCCCAGCAGCAGCGCCGTCGCGCCCAGGGTCAGGCCGCCCAGCCGCTCGGGCAGGGTGGCGGGGGCGTAGGGCGGGAAGCAGGCCAGGATGTAGCAGAGCTGCAGACCGGGCACGACGCCTGCCAGCCGCGGCGCACAGGCCGCACCGAACGTCAGGACGAGGGCGACCAGAAGCATGCCCGCAGCCGCCGCCCACGTCGTCACCGCCAGCGCGGTGCCGAGCGAGACCAGCGCGGCGGCGGCCGGCACGGCACGCAGCACACTGCCCGCGCAGCGGCGCCCCGAGCCCGGCAACGGGGACAGGACACCGAAGGCGACGGGCGTGAAGAGGGCGTACAGCGCGACGACCGGCCGGTCCATCACGTAGGCAGCCGGATAGAAGCCGGCCGCAGCGGCGAGAGAGACCCGCACCGCACGCCCGCTCCCACCGAACGACTCGGCTGGCGACGGCAGCTTCGGCATCGGCACCCCTTCCCGGCGGTCCACCGGCGCCGGCTCCTCCGCCACGGACTCCCGCGGACGCCACATCGTCCCGGGCCTCCCCGGCCGGTGGCCGCCGCCGCACCCGAGCAGCCGGGCGTGCTCCCCCGACCGGCGCAGCGGACACCCCGCCGCCGCGGGCCGAGGCGTCCTTCGTGTGCCGCGGACGGTGCGCGGCCGCGGACGGGGCCGGCCACGACGGCGACCGACTCAAGGGCCGGACCGGCCGGATGGCCACCCCACCTTCCCCGGCGGCGCGCACAAGGTCGGCCGGGCGCGGGTTGCCGCGCCGCTTCCGGGCAGACGGGCACTGGACAGCGACGCTGCCGTACGGAAGACGAGGGAGGGGCGTTGGAGGAAGCAGCCAAGTGGTCCGTGGACCGCGAACGCCTGTCCCAGTGGGTCCCCGAGGGCGAGCGGATGACAGCCGGCTGCGCGGTGACCTACGGACGCGCGCTGTGGGGCCTGGTCCCGCGACGAGCCTCGCTCCTGCTGACCGACCGTCGGGTACGGGTGCTGCGCCACCGGGGCAACGACCTCCGGTACGCCGTACGCGGTGTCTGGTTCGAGATCCCGCGCGGTGAAGCCGAGGCGGTCCGCACCGAACCGCGGGTACGGGTGGAGCTGGACAGGGGACAGGAGATCGAACTGCGCCGTCCCGACGGTGCAGCGGAGCGTCTGCGCATCAGCCAATGGGACGCGGTGCACGCCGAGGCGCTGTGCGCGGCGTTCCCCGCCACGAACGGCGACCAGCGCTGACGTGATCGCACCCCCCTCCCAGCCGGTTGACGGCGCACCACGGATGCAACGAGACGGAGGCCCTCGAACACGCGCGGCGGGTCAACGACGACACCATCGCCATGTTCCTGGCCGCGCAGGAGCAGTCGCAGATCCTGAGTGCTCGTCTCAGCCTTCAGGTATCCGACCGTGAGGGTATCGCCCGCATCAGTACGGGGAGGGGCGCCATCATCCGCGGCGTCCAGGACCTCCATCCGGAACGCGCCCGCTACGCCTCGGAGAACGCCTTCGCCAGCGATCGCCCAAGCTACGTGGACGACCGGGGACTGGGACAGGTCTACAGCCTTCACAGCCCTCTGCGCAGGCATCACACGCCCGCCGCCCGGACGGGTACCGAAAGGGTTCCGAAGACTCCGTCCCCACGGTGACCGGCGCAGCCCTCGCACGTCGTCAGTGTGCGAGGCCTACATATCCAGACGGTAACCACCCGCCCCACCAGGCTCGGCCAGCCCTGCACCCGCTCGTCGGTCCGTGAACTCGCCGCCTACCTGCGCCGCGTGCGATGACGCGCCATTCGTGTCGGTCGTGAAGCGTTGCGGTGCCTGCTGTTACGCCGCGGCATCACCTTCCAGCGCACCAAGACGTGGAAGGAGTCGCCTGACCTCGAACGCGATACCAAGCTCGGCCGCATCGAGCACGTGCTGGACCGCTTCCCCGCCCGGGTGTTCACCTTCGACGAGTTCGGGCCCCTGGGGCGACAGAAGGAGGTCCCGTCGACCGAGACGGCCCGGGCGGCGAGGTCGCGGATCAGGCACAGGCGGTCGACGGCCCGCCGATGCGTCACGGGATCGTCGACGGACAGGTCGACCGCCGTGTCCAGTTCGGCGGGACGTACGCCGAGGGCCCGGAGACGGTCGGCGTCCTGGGGCACCGGAGTCACCGGCAGGTGGCCCAGTGACATGCCCGGCAGGTCACGTGCCTGATGGTCGAGGTCGCGCCAGGCACGTAGCGCGAGGTCCGATGCGGTGGCTGTCATCTGCGGTCCTTCGATCCGGGGCGGGACGGGGCGTCGGGAGGCCGAGAGGCGGGAGGATGGAGAGGGGACGGCGCTCAGGCAAGCGGTGCGGGCGATGCGTTCCATCATCGCCTTGTGCTTGTCGCTCCTCTGAGGCACGGCGACATGAGTGAGGGGCAGATGCGCCGCCACCCGGACCACCTTGTCGTCGCTGGGAGCGCAAGCACAACGTCGCCCGGCGGACGGTACGGGGGGCGTTCGTGGAACGGGTCAATGTGACTGTTCCACGAACACAGCCCCAGATGGCGGTGGGGCGGGTGAGGAGGAGACCTCAGGCGGGCAGTTTCGTGTCGATGACGAAGCTGATTTCGATGACCTGGCCGGGCAAGGTCAGTTCAGTGATGCCCAAGACCGTGCTGGCCGGCCGGTGGTCGCCGAAGTACCCCAGGTTGCCCTCCGCCGCCGCTGCGGCATTCTGCCGCAGGTTCACCACGTACAGGATCTGCGAGACGACCTGGTTCCGGGTGGCGCCGTAGTGGTCCAGGACCCTGTCCATGTTGGCGTGAGTCTGCTTGAGCTGGGCGGCGAAGTCGCCCGCGTGGAGGAATGCGCCTGCCTCATCGAACGAGAGCTGTCCAGAGACGTGGATCAGGTCGCCGGACTTGATCGCTTGTGAGTAGCCGAAGTCGCTCTCGGCCGGCACGTTGTAGTGGAAGACATCAATGGTGGCCACGATGCTCGCCGTCCTTCCTTTTGCTCTCTTGTAGTTACTCAGAAACTGTAGGAGAGTGACGGTTGAACTGGAAGAACGCACTTTTCGGTGACTGAGGAACCTGATGGTGACCAAGCAACTGCTCAAGAGCCTCCCCGAGGACGCTGACCTGCGGCGCGCAGACTCCCTGGCGCGGGAGATCTTCTCGGACGTCGCCAACAAGTGGGCACTCCTGATCATCGAGGTGCTCGGCGAGCGCACCCTGCGCTTCAGCGAGCTGCGGAACGAGGTCGAGGGCATCAGCCACAAGATGCTCACCCAGAACCTGCGCATGCTGGAGCGCAATGGCCTGGTCGACCGGAAGGTGCACCCCACCGTGCCGCCGCGAGTCGAGTACACCCTCACCGAACCGGGCCGGGGCCTGCGCACTGCGGTAGACGCCATATGCGGCTGGACCCACCAGCACCTCGGTCACATCGAAAGTGCACGCGGCCGCTTCGACAGCTGACGGGCACGCAACGACACGATCCCGTGTCGGTGGCCACCACCTGGCCCGCGCTCCGCTTGATCGGGCTGCCGAGCCATCCTGTGCCACAGGATCAGAAACAGAACGAAGCCACCGGGCCTGATTAATGCACTGCCCCGCATGTTCGTCGTTGCCTGGTCCCCGGCCTTCTTCGGTATGTCGTAGCTGAGATCCCGGCGCTCGGTCAGGGACATCCCGTCGTTGAGCGAGGTGTTCAGCCGGACAGACCCGGAGCGACGTTGCGGCAGGGCGGCGAACAGGTGTCGGCGGTCGGCGAGTTCTCCGAGAGAGGGGCGGTGAGCCATCCGCTGTCGATGCAGCGTGTGATCTTTTCAGGTATGGAGCGGGTGGACGGTGGCGGGGCCCCCGCGTCTGCCGCCAGTCGGCGTACCAGCGTCTTCCTCTTCTCCGGAAGGTACCGGCCCAGCCAGGCCCGTGCCAGACGCCGGGAGTCGTCGGTGGCTGCGGGGAAAGGGAGGTCCCCCGCAGCAGTGAGCTCCGCAATGCGCTGCCCCTGGCGGCGCCACTCCGCATCGCGCAGTCGGCTCCGCACGGCCCGCCCTTGCACAGCCACGTTCTCCACGTCTTCGCGGCGGGCTGCCGGACAGGACGCGGACCTCACGCCGGATCTGCCGGTCGTGCATCGCGTAGGTGAAGGTGTCGATACTCTGCTCGATGCGGTCCGGACCGTAGAGCAGTTCATCCCCAGGTCCGCCAGCTCGTGCAAGGGGAGCCGCCACGGCTTCAGGGGCGGGGCATGGGTGGTTGTGAGGCCCCGGCCGGACAGCGGGGAGCGGCCCGGCGGTGGGCCGGCCGTTCGTGGGGCTCGGCGAGGTCGAGGAAGAAGCGCAGTGCGGGATCCGGCCCTCCGACCACAAAGAAGGCCGGCCCCGCGGTGGTGGCTGCTCGGCGCCACGCGGTAACCCTTCACCGGGGCAGGAGGTCCTCCACGTAGGACGGCAGCCCGGACGTGCCTATGGTGGAAAGGTCGAAGCGGTTAGTGCCAGTCCGGTCCCATTCCTCCATGCGACCGGCCCAGCTCTCGAAGCCGCTGACACAAGAGGCGACCGACTCCTGGACTCGGCGAGGAAGGGCGAGCCTGGTCAGCAATGCGTCCAACTCCCGCCGTGCCGCCAGTGCATCTTTCACCCGGTGGTCGATGCGCCGGCAGACCTCTGCAACCGCCTGGGCCGTGGTGCGTGCCTCGGTGTGCTGGAGGACGGTGACGTAGTTCATCGGTTCACCGGCGGCCAGTTCCATGTGGAGGGAGTGGACGTCGTTCGTCCAGCACATGATGTCGGCGATCGCTTCACGGATCGCTTGGTAGGAGCGGCTGTCGTGCACAGCTGATGGAATTGGCGTGCCTCGGCACAGCTCGAGCATGTCAAGGAGTGGATAGCAGAAAGACGCATCCCGGCGTAGTGCCGGAAACATGCTGGCATCGGGGATGCACGCCTTTCGCCGGAAGGTATTCTCCGCTCTGTGTCCGTCGAGCGCGAGTGTCAGGTTGCGGCGGAACCTGGAATGCCAGTCGGGGGCGGCGCGTTGCCGGAGACGCTCCAGCACGTCAGACAGCGCAGTGACCATCGGGTTGTCCTCGCCTTTGACGTCGGTGCCGAGAATCACCGCGCACAGTTGTGTGTTCAGCCGGTCGTAAGCGGCGGCGCGGTGCGTCCGAGCGGCGTTGTTCTGCTGGTCGTCAAGGAGGAACGCCAAAGTCGCGACCTCGACGACGAGTTCCGCCACGTCGGCATCGGCCGTGTCGCACCCGGCTGTCATCAGGCTGGTGATTCGGTGTCGGCGGAATCGCGACAACGCGCTTGTGTCTGCCAGCAGTCCGTGATGTGTGGCCCACTGTTCGACGCTTCGTTGTACTGCGTCCTCGTTCTGATGCCTGCGGATGCGAAAGGGCAGGACGATCACTTTTTCTCGGTACGGCTCGAGCATCGTTCCTACTTCATGCCTCGCAAGGTGATCACCGATATCGTTCATGCGTTTCGCCGCGGTTGCGCGACCATGACCAGGCCGGCGGGCTGGACGGTCGTCCACGGGACTTCCCGGACGCGTGTCCCCGGCTGGTGGGCAAGAGTCCAGCGCCGGATGATGCAAGCGATGGAAACCATGAGTTCGGCCACGGCGTAGGCATCGCCGATGCACTTGTGTTTCCCGACACCGAACGGCATGTAGGCGGAGCGGGGCAGGTCATCGGTCCGGCCGTCGAGCCAGCGGTCAGGATCGAAGCGCAGGGGGTGGTCGAAGACCTCGGGATCCCGGTGCATCGTCGACAAGCTGAAGGCCACCTCACCTCCCGCGGGAATGCAACGGTTGCCGAGGGACACGGGAGACACGGCTCGCCTGGAGAGAAACCAGTTGGGATGATGGAGACGCATGACTTCGTTGATCGCGGCGGCTGTGTAGGGCAGTTTGCGGAAGTCCTGGTAGGAGATCGGCCTGTCGCCGAGCTGGGTGTGCAGTTCGTCGACCAGCCGTTGCTCGGCCTGGGGGCAGCGCCCCAGTTCGTGGAAGAGCCAGGCGAGCGCCGTCGATACTGTCTCGGCGCCGGCGACCAGCATGGTGACGGTCTCATCTCGAAGCTGTTCTTCGCTGAGGGCGTTGTCCTGGTCCCGGGCGTTGATCAGCGTACCCAGAAGGCTGTCGTCCTGAAGGGGAGAGGTCCGCTGTTCGGCGATCATTGCCTTGACGACGTCGTGGAACAGGGCGGCGGAGCGTTCGTACCGCCGGTTCACCGGGAAAGGTAGCTTCTCCATCCATGGATATGGGTAGAGCGCCTGTGCGGTAATGCCCTCAACGATCCCGGAGAACGCCCGCTTGACGTCCTCGACAGCCCGGGCCGCGAGGTCGGCTCGGAACAGCGTTCGAGTCAGGACCTCAACGGCGGTCTCATGGGTTTCGGAGCTCAGGGCGAAAGGCTGCCCCGCCGTCCAGGTACTGGACCTTTCCTCCACGACGGAGCGCATGATATCGACATAGTGCTCGATCTTGTGGTGGTGGAAGGCTGGCTGGATCAGCCGTCGGTTCCGCCCGTGCTGCTCGCCGTCAGACACGATGATGCCCTGACCGAAGATCTTGGCTGCCTTCTCGAAGACGAGCCCACGAGTGAAGGCCCGCGACTCCCCGGTAAGCAAGGACCGGACGAGCCGGTGAGACCTGAGGAAGTAGATCGGCCTTTTACCGATGTACACGGTGGTGATTTCATCCTCCTTCGGCAGCGACGCCCAAAAGGAGAGTGGGTCCCTGAGTATTCTCGGCAGGTGTCCGAAGACGGGGAACCGGCCAGGAAGTACCGGCGGTTCGCTGTCTCCACGATTGCGGTGCTCCCTTCGCTGCACAACGCCTGCCATAAATCGTCCCGCCTTTCGGATCAGTGAGTATCGACGTCCGGGGGGTTCTCGATGCCGAGCATTTGTCACACGGCTTCACGCATACGACCGAAGATCCTGGGCGTTTATGCCCAGCGGGTCAGAACCCTCTGCCTCGTGGGAGTCGTAGGTGCAGACGATGTCTCTGCCTTCGGCGGCGAGAGCCGCGACAATGGAGCTACCGATACCGCGGTTGCCGCCGGTGACCAGCGCAATCCCAGTGGTGGACATGGAGTTACCTCTGCCGGGGGTTCCTCGGTTACGCCTCCACCATGGGACCGTCGGCCGATGGTAACCAGTGGACGTTGACCCAGGGGATGGGATCCCCTGGCTCAGGAGGGCCGGTGCGGATACTGGGAGGGTGAATCCGACCGAGCCGGGCGCGTTCGTCAGGTCCCGGCGTGATCGGGTCCAGCCCTCGGACGTCGGTCTGGTCGCGGCTCCCGGGGCTGCGTCACGACGAGGTCGCCATGCTGGGCGGGGCCTCGACCGACTTCTACACAGAGATCGAGCGCGGCGTGGCTGAGCCGTCGGAGCGGGTGCCGACTGCGCTGGCTCGTGCCCTGCGGCTCACGAGCGATGAGCGGGACCACCTGTAGGCGTAGCGAGGAGTTCACCCGCCCGGAGCGCGACGTGGCGATCAGGCGCACCGACCGAAAGCGCGCATCCGCCACCCCTCACTGGGACACCCTCGCCCAGCCCGCGGTCGGTGTGCACATGCGGCTGGTCACCGATCAGGGCGGTGGGTTGCTACCCGATCCTCACCATCTGCGGGCGCCATGACGCCCCCGCCCTGGCCCACCTGGGCCGCGCGTTCAAGTCCTGGCGGATCCGCCGCAGATCCCGGAGACCCAACCGCTGGCATCACTCGCCAAGGAAGTCCTCACCCTGGACGGCAAGGGTGGCGAAGCTCAGTGACGCGGATCACTGCACTTTCCCCCGTAGTTGTCTCACCGACCGGCAACCCCGAGGGCCTTCGGACGTCTATCGGGATGGATGCGCCTCCAGCAGAGGGCCGCCGCAAGGGAAGCCACCCATGACGGGCGGTCAGCCAACAAGCCGAAACCGATGATTCGAGGACCGAACATGGCAGTACGTCACACCGCCCGCAGCCTGCGTCCGGGGCGGATCCGCGCCGCTCTGAGTGTCAGCGCGGTGGGCGCCGCGCTGGCCCTCGGCGGAGCCTTCACGGCCCACGCCGCATCCGCGACGACGGATGCCCCGTCCGATACGCAGAAGGCGCACGAGGCTTCTCCGCTGGCCCCCAATTCCACCGGCAAGCACGCCAAGCCCTACGTGTCCGGATCGGAGACACCCGGCGAGAGCTCCGAGACGGACGTGCCCGCGGACGCTCAGCCGGCCCAGCCCGCGCAGCTGCCCGCGCAGCTGTCCGAACCCGGGGAGAGCTCGGAGACCGATGTCCCCGCGGACGCGCTGCCCGCGCAGCCGGCGCAGCCGCCCGCGGCTCCGGCCCAGTGAGGCTCTTCAGTGGTCTGGCCCGCTGACGGACGCTGAGTCGTTCGGCGACATCAGCTGATTGCGCGTTGCGCGGCTCGGGCCACGCACGCACGGTCCGTCTGCCCGGGACTCTGGGCGGACGGACCGGTACCGCGAAGTCCAGGAGACATGTGAGAACAGCGACGTTCCCCATCGCCGCAACGTCGGTCGCCTGGTGGCAGAGCATGTGCAGACCGCTGCACCCCTTGTGCCGCGGCGGAGTCGATGTGATGCGCCGAACGCAGGACCGACTCGCCCTGCGTTTCCGGGAAGCCGACGGGACAGCGCGAGAAGACTGGTCAAAGCCGCGCTTTTCCGGAACGGTGAAGACCGGGGAAGAGCACGGTTTCAGCGAGCTCTACCAGCATCGCCGCCTGGCACTGGTGCGGCTGGCCGTCCTTCTGGTGGACGACCTTCCCACAGCTGAGGATGTGGTGCAGGACGCCTTCGCCGCGCTCCTGCGCCGCCACGGTCCTCGGCTCGCTGACCTGGACGACCCCGAGGCGTACTTGCGCACCAGTGTGGTCAACGCGGCGCGCTCGGTTCTGCGCCGACGCCGTACGGCACGCGCCCATGTTCCTGAGCGTGAACGCCATGCCCCGCCCGCCGACAAGAGCGTGCTCCTTGCCGAGACCCATCAAGAAGTGATCAACGCGTTGCAGCGTCTCACCCGCCGGCAGCGCGAGGTTCTGGTCCTGCGCTATTGGTCAGATCTCACCGAAGCCCAGATCGCCGACACCCTCAACGTCTCCCGCGGGACGGTCAAGTCAACTGCCAGCCGGGCCCTGGACGCTCTGGGCAAACACCTGGAGATACCTCGATGACCGAGCACCCCTCTCAGTCGCGTTCTCGACCCTCCCGCCGTCGGCAGCCTGTGGACGTCTGGCGATGAGCCGCAACCGGATCCGCAACGAGGTGATCGAACAACGACTGCGCGACGCCCTGGAAGCCCGCGCCGACAGCGTTGCCGTGAAAGACCTGCGGCTAGCCGCCCTCCCCGCCAGGCCCAGATGGTGTCTTCTTCCCTCTCGCCGGACCGTCACCGTCTTGTTCGGCCTGATTGCGGCTGCTGCTTGTGTACTGCTCGCCTTCAGGTACGGCGTTTCAGACAGCCCGGTTCATCCCGCCGACACCCCCTCGCATTCACCAAGCCCGCCCCCGCACCAGGCCCCGGCTTCCTCCGTCATCCCGACTACGCCTCACCAGGGAGGCGGCCGCTGAGTTGACGCCTGCTCCGGCACCCACCGCTGCCAGCACACTTGTGCGTTGCGGGTGCCGGCGCTGTCACCTGATCAGGGGCCATGGACGCGGGCAAGAGCGAGCTGGGTGCTCCTGTCCGTGTGGAAGACGACACGTCCACCCAGCCACCGCGCGGGCGGCCGCGGGCATGTCGAGATACAGCCACGTCGAGGCGGGGCATGATGCGGTGCCCGCCGCCGTCCGGGATGTTGCCGAGCTTCTTGACGTCGGTGTGGATCACCTCGACGGAGCGTGCGCGTTTGTGGTGCCGGATGATGTGGCCGGTGGGCCGGTCGATCCAGCTCAGCCGGTTCAGCCCGTGGCGGGTGAGCAAGCGGTGGGCGGTGGAGGCGGTACACCCAGGATCGGGCAGATTCGTACGGTGCCGAGTTTTTGTTCCCGCCCCAGCGTGCAGACCTGTTCCTCGGCGTCTGAGGCAGTGCGGTGCGGAGCTGTCCGGGGCCGACTCGGGCGGTCGAACTGGCCGGCGTCGCTCTCGGCGCGCCAGCGGTGTACCCACGGGTGGGACACATGCTTCTCTGTCGTTGTCGTTCGTCAGGCGCGCTTGCTGTCAGCGGGCGGCGAGGCGAGGGAAGAGACGTAGAGCGTTGTCGTGCTCGACGGCGTGCAGGTCGCTGCCGTGCAGGGTGGTGGTTAGGGCGGCGATGGCGCGGTCGATGGTGGCGGGCGGGGCGGGGCGGCGCCGGCGTCGGTGCCGAGCAGGAGGTGGTCAGTGCTGGTGACCTGGAGGGCGGGAAGGAGCGTGTGGGGGCTGCCGCCCATGGCGGTGTCGTAGTAGAGGGCGGCCAGGACGTCGGTGACGTGCTCGGGGGTGACGGTGGTGGGGTCGTGGAGGCCGGGCATGGTGGTGCATTCGGCGATGCGCCAGGCCAGGGCAGGCAGCGGGCCCCCCAGGTGGGGCAGGATCAAAGTCAGGTCGGGGTGCCGGTGGAAGACCCCGGCGAACAGGGCATCGGTGATGATGCGGGCGGTATCGAAGGGGAACTCGATCACCGAGGGGTGACGCCCGAGAGCCAGGTCGGTCACGTGGGGGCAGCTGGCCGGGTGGGCCAAGGTCGGGACGGCGCGGCGGTCCAGTTCGGCCAGGAGGGGCTGCCACCAGGGGTTGCCGAGGTAGCGGCCGGCGACGTTGGAGGTCAGACCGACTCCGTCCAGGCGCAGGACGTCCAGCGCGTACGCGAGTTCGTCGAGCATGGCATCAGGGTCGTCGCCCGGCAGACAGGCCAGCCCACCGAACCGCTCGGGATGCTGCTCGATCAGAGTGGCCAGGTCCTCGTTGATGCGCCGGGCCAGGGCGCGGGCGTCCCCGCCGTTTCGGGACCGAGGAATGAAGGGGACCGACAGGATCTGGACGGCGGTGCCGGTGCGCTCCATGGCCTCCAGCGTGGCCTCGGAACTCCACGGTGCTCTTGCACCGGGCGCGGGCTGCTTCCAGGCCGGGGCGGCAATGGCGCCGCCGAAGTAGTGGGCGTGGACGTCGATGCGGTGGGCGGGCGTGGCGCAGTCACCTCGCTGTGTGAAGGAGGAGGAAGGGGTAAGAGAACGGACCGGGGCCGGGCCCTTCGGCTCCCGGCCCTGGATGTCACCGGCTTCAGGCGATCAGTTGGGTGCCGCGGCGCCACACCGCGCGGGTGTTGAGGGTGTCGGTGATGGCGGTGGTGGGGTCGCCGTCGACCAGGAGCAGGTCGGCACGCAAACCCTCGGCGATGCGGCCCCGGTCGGAGAGGTTGAAACGACGGGCGGTCGTGGCGGTGGCCGCGCGCAGCGCCGCCGTGGGGGTCAGGCCGACCTGGACGAGGTGTTGCAGTTCCTGGTGGACGCTGGCGCCGTGCGCGAGGCCGCCGAGGAACGGCATGGGCCGGGAGACGTCGGTACCCACCAGCAGGTCGACCCCGGCCTCGGCCAGCGCCTTGACGCTATCCAGGACGTCCTGAAGCTTGCCCTGCGGGTAGTGGCCGAAGCAGGAGCGCAAGGTGGCGTCCCAGTCGGTGTCCAGGCGGGAAGCCACGCGCGGGTCGTCGGCCAGCTGGTCACCGGTGATGCCCATCATGGAAGCGTTCAGCACAGAGCAGGGCACGATGAACACCCCGGCGTCCTTGATCATGGTGATGATCTCGGCGGTGGCCGGTTCGACGAACAGGTGGACCAGGCCGTCGATCCCCGCCGTGATGGCCATGCGGGTGGCGTCGATGGTCAACGCATGGGCGACGGTCAGCGCGCCGTGCTTCTTCGCCGCGGCCACCCCGGCGTTCAAGGTGGCCTGATCGAGCATGGGCAGGCCCGGGTGCCCCTCGACGCTGCCGTCGTCGATCATGAACTTGATGTAGTCCGAGCCGTGCGCGAGCAGCTGCGGAATGGATGCCGCCGCAGCCTCGGGGCTGGTGGCGTCGGGGTGGTACGGAGGCTCGCCCTGATGCCCACCAGCCTCGCCGCCGGCGGGCTTGCCCGGGTTGAAGTCCTTGGGGAACAGCTCGCTGGGATGCCCACCGGGCGGAGTCAGCGCGAAGCCCGAGGAGCGCACATCGGCGACGGAGTCATCCTCGCTGATCGCACCGCGCCGGTCGCGGGTGTTCACGCCCTGCATCTCCAGCTCCGTGGTGACGCCGAACTTCAGGGCCAGCGCGAGAGAGGCGTGGTCGGTGTGGACGTGCGCGTCGATCAGGCCCGGCAGCAGTGTCGCCCCGGCCCCGTCGAAGACCTCGGCCTCGGTCGGGACGCCGCCGCCGACCTGGATGATCCTGTCTCCTTCGATCACCACGGTGGTGACGCCGAGCGGCTTCTCCCCGTCGAAGACCTGCGCGCCGGTGATGGCGGTAGTGCTCATGATCGTGCCTCGCTTCGGTGGACCAACCTTTCATTGATACCTTAAGTCATATACATGCAATATGCATGTCGATCGGTGGTGTCGTAGATTGTGCGCGTGACCAGCCAAGGGCAACCTGTGCCTGCCGACGACGATTCGCTCCTCGACAACGTGGGGCCGGCGCTCTCCCGGCTACGCAGGCGCGTTGGCTCCGGACGCGGGGATCTGACGCGCAACATCGTCCTGAACGTGGTCGGTGAGGCGGCGGGCAGGATTACGGTGGGGGGCGTTGCCGAGGAGATGGGCGTCGCCCAGCCGGTCGCCAGCCGTGCCGTCGCCGCGTGCATAGCGGAGGGCCTGCTGCGCCGCGTCGCCTCCCAGCAGGACGGGCGCAGCACCCTGCTCGAACTCACCGACGCGGGAGAGGCTGCGCGCAGGGCCTACGCCACTGAGCAGCGTCGTGTCTTCGAGGAGATCACCGCGCGCTGGGACAGGGCGGACCGATTGCAGTTCGCCCGCTTCCTCACCCGCTACGGCCAGGACGCGAGCGCCTGGACAGCCCGCGGTACGTCGCGCGGCTGAGCCGACCATACCGAAGGTTACGGACGCTCTCGACAGTGCGAGCCGACCTCGCCGGAAGTCGGCCGAGGCGACCTGATCCTCCTCCGGCGCGGTCGGCCGCCACTCCAGCGCGTCCATCTTGCCGGAGGAGGCGAAGGTGGGGCGGCCGTCTGTCTGGTCCCGGCTGCTGCTGCCCCTGTATCGGACCAGGCCGACCACACGTCCGCCCCAATCGGGTCCGCGCGGGCAAGGCGTACGCCTCCCGTGGGAACCGTGCCTACCTGCGCCACCGAGGAATCCGCCGCACCATCCCGGATAGGGCCGCCCAGGCACGCAACCGCCAGAAGCTCGGCTTCCGCGGTGGCCGGCCACCCGCACGACAGACTCGCCGTGCGCTACGGAGCCCCCGTGCTGATCGTCGCGAGCGATGAGTGGCTATGAGGCCGACGTTCACGCCTCGTCTGAGGCCGTCTGCCCTGACGCTAGTTGTTTGAACATGCTCGCGTCCGCATGTTCGCCGGGAATGCCCAGGGTTCGCCCGGTCTCGAAACAGCCGTGCCGGCCGGTAGAAGTCGGGGGCCTGGAAAGTAGAGGAAGAGACAGCTACGCGGTCACAGCCGCGTCGCTCGGCCTCGGCCTTGGCGGCATGCAGGGGCCTGCTGCCCCCATCCATCCTTGCGGTCACCCTCGCGCACCCACAGCAGTTCGAGGTCAGAGCAGGTGGCGGCCTCCGTCCACGTTGAGTGTCTGGCCGGTGATGAAGGCTGCGTCGTCAGAGGCGAGGAAGAAGACGGGACCGACCACGTCTTCAGGGAACTCGTCCCGCTGTAGGGCGCGGGTGTTGCGTTGCATCTCCAGCAGGGCCGGGGGCAGTACCTTGGCGGCCGCCGGGGTGATCGTGAGCCCCGGAGTCACGAGATTGACCGTGATGTTGTACTTGCCGAGCTCGCGGGCCAGAGTCCGGGTCATCCCCAGGACGCCGCCCTTGGCGGCCACATAGTGCGATTGGTTCGGAGTGCCGGCGAAGACCGAGCCGGATCCGATGCTCACGATGCGGCCGCGGGAGCTCTTCTTCATGAGAGGAACGAAGGACCGGACCGTATAGAAGGTGCCGGTGAGGTTGACATCGATGACCCGACGCCATTCCTCGGCGCTCATCTCTTCGAAGGCGGTCTGCGGGAAGTGTCCGGCGCAATTGATCAGGACGTCGACCGTGTCGTGGGTCTGCTGCACGGTCTCGGCCAGCCTCGCCAGGCTTTCCTCGCTGGAGACGTCCGCGGCGACGGTGCGCAGCGACGGGTGGCGCCCATCGGGGGCGGCGGAGTCCCACCGGGTGCGCCACTTGTGGAGCGTTTTCTGTGAGACGTCACTGGCGATGACGGTGTCACCGTGGTTCAGGAACCGGTTGACGATCTCGGAACCGATACCACCGGCGGCGCCGGTGATCACGACGGTGCGTTGGGCGTTCATGGCTGCCCTTTCTGATCCGATCCACTGTGTATCAGCCACCTTATCAGATAGCTTATAAGTGGACGTTGGTTCCCGCCCCGCACGGTGTCGGCGTTCGGATACCCGCCTCGCCGCCGCCGCTCCTCACCCAGCGACCGCGTGTCCCGCACCGCACGGCGGGTGACCTGGGTGACCGGCCGGATCACCGGACGATCAAGAGGGGGGCGGGCGGAGGTTGCTAGTGTGGCGAGGCGGGCACGGGCTCGACGCGGGCGACGGAGCAGGGGCAAGGTGGCAGAGAACTTCGAGGAACGGCTGCCGTATCTGATGCGGCGAGTGAGTTCAGCGCTCACTCAGCGGGTCGACCGGACGCTGCGGGAGTTCTCCCTCACTCACGCCCAGTTGGGCGCGCTGGCCCAGCTCGGTCTCGTGGCCCCCGAGTCGCTCTCCGGAGCCACGCTGGGGCAGCGCATCGGGGTCACCGCGCAGTCCATGTCGACGGCGATCGCGGGGTTGCGGGAGCGTGGACTCGTGGATCGCGAGCCGCATCCGACGCACGGGCGTATCCTCCAGGTGCGGATCACACCGGAAGGAGCCGAGCTCCTTGCGCGCGCACAGGCGGCGATCAAGAAGGTCGAGGACCGGACCCTGGCCTTCCTCGACGACGAGCAGCAACGACAGCTCCAGCGGGTGCTGCGCAGCATGATGCAGGCCATGGACCTGTACCTGTACTTTCCTGACGCGGACGACAACGACTGACGCCGACGCTGTGACGGTGAACCCGTGTCTGCCGGCGCCCGCTGCGTGGGCGCCCAGCCTTCGGCCGCTGCCACGCCGCGGTTTCGGTTTCGGTCTCCGGGAATGCGCTCGACGCTGCGGATCCCCATAACCCCTCGCCGTCAAGCTCTTTCTCCGCCAGGTGTGCAGCGCTCTTGTCGCAGTAGACGCGTTCGCTCTCGATGAGCCCGGATTTCTACCAGGCGGATCCACATCTCCTTGACGGCCGCCCGGCCGCGCACTCGGATGCCCGGCGGGTAGTGCTCGTGGAACGGCCTGTGGGTCATCGCGTCGAGCGCGCCTCTCCAATCGTGCGCCATTTCGCATGCCACATGCCCTTTTGTGAACTCCTGCCTCGCTTCGGCGTCGCTCACCATGCTCATGCCTTTACCCGGGTAGACAGTCCGTCACGTGTGCGGTGGATCGTCGGGGCGCCGGGCAGGTATTCGGGAGGGCGCAGTTCATGGATGTCCCAGAGCCAGGGCATTCCGACCGCGTGCGTTCTCCAGTCGAGGTAGACGTCCAGCCGGGGCGGTCGGTGCGTCGCTGTGGGGCGTGCGGCAGGGAGAGCGGCTGCGGCGGTGGTGGACGGTTGATCCGCCGGCCCGCCGCCGAGAGACTCAGTGGCTGTTCGTCGCGGACCTGAGAACGGCGGCTGTGGGCCCAGGAGGCTGGTCGATGACGGCGTGCGCCTCGTCGACGAGGCCGGTGAGGCGCGCTACCTCGGCATCGGTCAGGCGGTCGGCCACGTCGGCCGCGGCCGTGTTCGCGCGGAGGTGATCGGGGTTCGTCGTGCCGGGAATGACGACCATGGCCGGGGAACGGCGCAGCAGCCAGGCCAGTGCGACCTGGGTCGGCGTCGCACCCAGCCGCTGGGCCGGGCCCGTCAACTCCGCGTAGTTGGAGAGCTGACCGGAGGCCAGCGGGGTGTACGGGACGAACATGACACCCTGGTCCTCGCAGTCGGCGAGGACCTGCACGCCGCTGCGGTCGAACAGGTTGAAGCGGTTCTGCACGGCGGCGATCGGCGTCATCCTCTGTGCGCGTGCCAGCATCTCCGGTGACGAGCCGGAGAGGCCGATACGGCGGATGAGCCCTTGGTTCCGCAGCTCGACGAGCACGCCGAGCGCCTCCTCCAGCGGCGCTTCGTCCTGAGCGCCCGGCAGGTCTCCGGCAAGCCGGAGATAGGTCAGCTCACTCGTCTCCGTCCCCAGGTCCGTCAAGGCTTCGTGGACCTGGCGGCGGACGGTGCGCGGGTGGTTGGTGATGAGCCACGATCCGTCCGGACCTCGATCGGCGCCCACCTTGTTACCGATGATCACCGTCTCCGGGAGCTGTCGCAGCGTCCCCCCGATCAGCTGGTTCACGGTACGCGGTCCATAGGCGTTGGCGGTGTCGAAGAATGTGACCCCCAGCTCGACCGCCAGGCGCAGTATCCGCCGCGCCGACTCGGGATCGTCCGGCGGTCCCCAGGCGTTGGGTCCGGCGAGCTGCATGACGCCGTATCCGACTCGATTCATCGGCTGCTCCTTGCTGTATCGGTGATACGCAATCATCCGTATCAGTGACCGTATCAGTGTTACGTCGAATGCCGTAGCATTGCAAGCGTGGATGAAGCGAAGACCCGAAACCGGCAGCGGATCATCGAAGCGGCATCCGGAATCCTGGAACGCGAGGGCGCCCAGGCGGTCTCCACCCGTTCGGTCGCAGCCGCGGCGGGCATCCGACCCGCCTCCCTCTACCAGTTCTTCGGCGACAAGGAGGGCCTGCTCTCAGCTCTGGCCCTCCACGCCTTCGACGTCTACCTCGCCGAGAAGCAGGCGCTCGTTCTCACCGGTGACCCGATCGACGACATGCGCCGCGGCTGGGACGCGCACGTCGAGTTCGGCCTGTGCCATCCGGCCTTCTACCTGCTGATGTTCGGCACCGACCGCCCGTACCGTCGACCGCCCGCCGCGCACGAGGCCCACGACCTCCTGTTGAAGTGGCTCGATCGCGTTGCCGCGGCGGGCTGCCTCAGGGTCCCGCCGGCATTGGCCGCCGGCCTCTTCCAGGCCGCGGCCAGTGGCGTCACCCTGTCGCTCATCGGCACGCCTGCCGAGAATCGTGACCTCGAGCTCTCCTCGAGAATGCGGGACGCCCTGATCGAAAACCTGACCACCTATCCCTCCCCATCCGTGGGCCCCGGCCTCGCCTCCCAGGCCCTGGCCCTCGACGCCGCTCTGACCGCCGTGGACCCGGCCGACCTCCCGCTCCGCCCGACCGAGGCGGCCCTGCTCCGGGACTGGCTGCACCGACTCGCCCACTGACCAGCGCGGACTGCCCGCTCTCTCCGTGCTCTCGACGAACCGGAGAGCGGGACGCTCGGCGCGTGGACGGAAGAAGAGGCACGAGGGGGCTCGTCACACCTTCTCGACGCGCGCCGGTCGCCTGTGTCACCGGTCCGGCCGCCCCTGCCGTCACAATCACTGCGGGTCCCGGCGGATTCAGCGGCTCCACCAGGGATGCCTGCGCCGGCTCCGTTCGGAGGCGGGGCACGGCTTGGCCTGAGACCCGTGCCTCAGCCCCGGGCGACGCGGCCAGGCCGAAGGAACCTGGCGATCACGAGTGCCGCGGCCGGCCGTGCTCGACAGGGGGACGGCCTGCCGCGTCGCTAGTGCTCTGACCGGGAAGGTTCGCTGGTTCGGATGCCTTACAGGTTGTTCGCATAGAAGCTGGTGAGTCGTTCGACGGCGGCGTCGACGTATTCGGGTTCGTCGTACATCTCGTAGTGGCCGGCGCCGTCGATCACCATGAGGTCGACGGGGTCGGGGGCCAGTTTCCACAGCTGCATGCCGGTGTCGTAGGAGCCGGTGTTGCCGATGCGTCCGGCGAGGATGACCTGGAGTGGCTGGGTCATGAGCTGATCGGCCAGGTGGAAGGCGTCGTAGCCCAGCAGGAGGGAGTCGCCGCGCAGGAGGCGTCGGTTCGTGGACTGTTCGTTACCGCCGCGCTCGGTGCGGTAGTAGGTGATGGCCTGAGTGGTGTCGATGTCGGTCAGGCCCGCTGCCGCGGCGTCCTCGAGGGTGTCGGGCAGCCAGTTCACGCGGGTCGTCTCGCTGGAGCGGGTCTCTTCGGTCCGTGCGTCCGCGAGGGCGTCGAGTGCTGCGGCCGGACCGTCGGGGGAGAAGCTGCGGAACGCGGCGCCGATGTTGACGGGGACGACCGTGCCGACCGCCTTGATGCGGTGGTCCGTGCGAGCGGTGTGCACGGCGTAGCCGCCACCGGCGCAGATGCCGAGGACGCCGATGCGCTGAGGGTCGATGCCGGGGGTCGTGGTGAGCACGTCGATGGCGTAGGAGATGTCCTCGCCTCGGCGGTAGGGGTCTTCGAGGTCGCGGGGCTCGCCCTCGCTCCGGCCCTGGTGGGCGGGGTCGAGGACAAGGGCGGCGATGCCGTGAGCGGCGAGACGGGAGGCGTAGTTGGCGCCGATCTGCTCCTTCACGCTGCTGCCTGGAGTGGAGAGCACCACGGCGCGCAGCGGTGCGCTGCTGTCGGCGTTGTCGGGCAGGTGGAGGTCCGCGGCGAGGTGGATGGGACCGCGCGGGATCGTGAGGTGCTGAAGCATGCCTGGCTTCCTTCGTGAGACTGTTGTTCCATAGGAGTCCAGTACAAAACAATATCTTGTACGATCTGAAACTAATACGAAACTGTATCATCTGGATGGAGGGTCGATGTCAGTCGACGGGGCGCAGCTGTGGACGCTGAACCAGCGGCTGCTGGGTGTCGTGATGGATGCCTGCACGGGGGAGCTGGCCGAGCTCGGGTTGGAGACGAAGGAGTTCTTCGTTCTGGCCGAGGTGGAGGCATCGCCGTACCCGGCCGAGATCGCGACGGCACTGCTGCTGCCCAAGGCGAGCGTGACGGTCTACGTTCGCAACCTCGTCGCCAAGGGGTTCATCCGGCGCGAGATCGACGACGCGGACCTGCGGCGTCACCGGCTCGTACTGACCCTTGAGGGCACGCAAGCACGCGATCGAGCACTTGCAGCTCTCGCGGCGGAGTACGACCGCAGGTTGGCGAGGGTCACCCCCCAGGACCGCGTTGAGTTGCAACGCATCCTCAAAGCGATGCTCGCCTCGCCCGCGTCAGGCCGTATGCGCGAGTGATTCGTCTGTCCGGTGCTCTGCTGCACGTTCGGGCCGCGACCGCATGGATTTGTCAGAGCGTTCAGTTGCGACGGCAAGAGACGTCCGCCCCAGCGGATCCCCTTTTCGCTTCGGACGCGGGCACGCTCGCGACGCTGCGCCGCGAGGATGCCGGGGTGGCCGGTGTTGATGTTTCGCCAGCGCAGGTAGGTATGCAGGGCCCGGGTTTGCACGCGGTGGTTGCGGCGGTTGGAGTTGGCAATCGTGAACTGCCGCAGTGGCCAGTGGCCCGAAATGGGCTTCGATCGGGTTGGCCCACGAGGCGTAGGTCGGGGTGAAGCGCAGCTCGACTCGGTTCTTCTTCGGTCGGGCGATCGCACCGAGCTGGTACTGCCCCGGCGCACGATCTGCTGCAGCTTCTGCCCCTCTTGGTCGGTCAATCTGCGCACACGGACAGGCTCAGCCACCACACCCGCAACGGTTGGGTCGGACGTCTCCGGACATCCAACCGCCGGAACCGCCGACCCGGCGTACCTTCCCGGTCAGAGCACTAGGAGGCGGGCTTGCCCGTCCGGTCGGTGTGGTCGGGAGCGATGTTGACACTGCTCAGCGACCGGTCGGCTATGCATACGAGGAGGAACAGAGCAGCCACGCCGATGAGCAGCCAGGCCAAGTCATGCATCCCGGAACTGGTGGCACCGTTGCTGAAGAACACGGCGTTCGCCGCCGACGCGAACAGCGCGCCGATGTACATGAAGGTGCGCAGCAGCCCTGCGGACGAGCCCATGCGGGCGGGGTCGGCCTGTGCGTACAGGGCGTTCTGGTTCGCCAGCCCGATCAGTCCGTGGGGTACGCCGACGAGTGAGCTGAGCAGGACGAGCAGCCAGACGGGAGTGCCGGCGTGCAGCAGCAGCAGTCCCGCGCAGCCGAGACATTGGAAGGCCGCGCCGACAACGAGTTTGCCTCGCACTCGGTCACGGCGTCCGGTGAGCGCGGTGACACCGATGGCTGTCGCCGACAGCGGCAGCAGCAGCAGACCGGCCTGCGACGCGTTCAGTCCTCGGCCCTCCTGGAGCCACTGACTGTAACCGTAGAAGAAGGCGTACGACGTGGTGTAGGCGAGGAACTGGCGCATGAACGTGGTGAGCAGCGGGATATTCCCGCCGAGGATGCGCAGGTCTATGAAGGGCTGGTCGGTGCCGAGTTCGCGGCGGACGAACACCGCGCCCGCTACCAGGCCGATCACCGGCAGGTACCAGTGTGCGACGGCCGGCTCCATCAGGAAGAACATGAACGCCGTCAGGGAGCCGGCGAACAACAGCATGCCCATCACATCGATGCGGGTCGTACCGCCTGCCGGGCCCGTTCGCGGCAGCCACAGTGTGCCCAGGACTAGGCACGCGAGTGAGAGCGGCACGTTGATGCCGAAGATCAGCTGCCAGCCACCGGCGTCGATCAGCAGACCGCCGAGGGGCGGGCCGGCGACCGCGACGACCTGGTTGGAAATCGACAGCATGGCCAGGACGCTGCTCGGACTTCTCCTGCCCGTGCGCGCGGATTCGGAGCGCAGCAGCGACATCGACGCCGGAAAGGCCGCCGAGGTGCCGAATCCGAGGAGGACACGGGAGACGACCAGCACCCAGAGGTTGGGGGCGAGGGTGCCGAGCAGTCCGGCGAGGCCGGCCAGCGCGGTGCCCAGCAGATAGAACCGACGCGGGCCGAAGACGTCGACCAGACGACCGATCACCGGCTGGCCGACGGCGGTTGCGAGGTAGAGGCCGGAGACCAGCCATGCCGTCTGCGACGGTGGAACGCCGAAGGCGCGGCTGATGGGGATTAGCGCGACCGCGAGCATCGAGGAGTTGATCGGATTGAGTATCGAGCCCAGGACCATCGGTGCGATCAGACGTCGGTCGAAGCCACCCTTCTCGGCCCGACGCTGTCGGCGTATCCGCTCGGAGAGTCGCATCACGCCTGCGCAATCTTGTCGAGCAGGGCCATGGCGGTGATGACCGCCCGCACTTCCTCCTCGGTGCCGTACTCCTGCAGGGCCCCGGCGAGCCATGTCTGCCGGGCGAGGCTGTCGCCCCTATGTCGTTCTCGGCCCCGGTCAGTGAGTGACACGAACTGCCGCCGCCCGTCATCGGGGTCCGGCCTGCGCGCGATGAACCCTGCCTGTTCCAAGGCCACGAGGGTCTTGGCCATCGACTGAGGTCGTACGCTCTCGGCGGCGGCGAGATCACTGGCGAAGGCGGAGTCGCTGCGAGCGAGGCGACGCAGGACGGAACTCTGCGGTGGGGACGGCTCCCGCTCCCTCTTATTGTTCTGGTCTCGCCCGACCTGCTCATCGGCCGCTTCCAGGGCCCGCAGCCTGCGGCGGATGCGGCTGAACACCACCCAGATGTCGCCGGCCGCCTGCAGGGCGGCCTCGGTCAGGGGTTCCTCGTCCGCGGTCATGCTCCCACAATAGATAGTCAGCCCAGGCTGAACAACCTGAACTGACTACAGCAACAGCCAGGGGGCACGGAGCGAAGGGACGAGGCGTCAGGCCCTGTCGCATCGGGGCTGCGACACCTTGCATGAGGGCCGATCAGCCTGTCGTGAATGCCGAGAGGATCGATCACCGCGTTGAGCTTGACAGATGCAGGACGGCCGCCGAATGCCAAGCAGTCTCGTAGGTGGTCGGCTTCAGGGAGCCCTTGGGCCGGCGGTGTCGTCGAGGAGACCGCGGAAGGCCTCACACATCCTGATCGCGGCCTCGGACACGGTGTTGGCGAGCGCGGCGTACTTCCAGAATCCGTGAGGCAGAGTCGGCTCTTCGAAGGCGAGCGTCCGCACGCCTTCCGCACGTAGCCGGCCCAAGAACTCGCGGGCGTCGTCGCGCAGGGGGTCGAGGCCCGCGCCGACCAGCACGGTCGGTGGAAGGGCGGCGAGGTCCGCTGAGAGCGCGGGAGCGAAGCGAGGGTCCTGGCGTTGGGCCGGATGAGTCAGGTACTGGTCGACGAGCCACTCGATCGCCTGCGAGGTCAGGCCGTATCCATCCGCGAAGTCTGTGCGCGACTGCGTCGTGGGGTCCCCGTGGAGGAGGGGATAGGCCAGTAGCTGGGCAACCGGCGCGAACGGCGTGCCCGCTAGGGCGAGTGCGGCGCCGACGGCGAGGTTGGCCCCCGCGCTGGTGCCGGCCACCGCGATCCTGGTCGGCCCGGAGGAGTGGCCGGTCAGCGCGTTCGCATTCGCCCCGATCCACCGGACGGCGTCGACGGCATCGTCGTGCGCACACGGAAAACGGTGC
The DNA here is from genome assembly GCF_044763415.1 of Streptomyces sp. NPDC096048. Classification (NCBI taxonomy): domain Bacteria; kingdom Bacillati; phylum Actinomycetota; class Actinomycetes; order Kitasatosporales; family Streptomycetaceae; genus Streptomyces; species Streptomyces sp. NPDC096048. The sequence goes on along the minus strand of NZ_JBIWGG010000010.1, from coordinate 120,474 downwards.
TCGGGCGCGAGGCGGTAGTGGACGGAGACGACGTATCGCTTCGTCACATCGCGCAGCATCCGCGCCTGCGTGTCATGGGTGTCGAGGTCGCCCTTGACGAAGCCGCCCCCGTGGAAGAAGAGCACGATACAGCCGTCGGGTGTGCCGGGGTACACGCGGACGGGGAGTGAGCGCCCGTCGAGGGGAACGACGTCATCCCAAGAGTCGTCCGCCGACCGCTTCGCACGGTCGGCGCCCGCTACGGCGCTTGCCGACTCACGCAGCGCTCGAAGGTTGGGTGGGGCGTCGTGCCTGACGGTGGTACGGGCGGCCATGAGCTTGGCGACCTGGGGATCGATTCCATGGGGGACCACGTGTGGGACCTCCGGTGCCGGGGGAGAAGAGGGGCGGGGACCACAGGGGTCCGAGGTTTACTCTGTCCGGCGCCGAGGCCGGACAGGGGCATGTGGGTGGTCACGCCAATGGGGTCCACACGTTTCACGCGGGTGATCCGGTGTGGCGCCGTGTCCTACGTGGCCAGCTGGGTGGCAAGGAACTCCTGCACCGCGGACAGGACCGCGAAGTGGTCGTGAGCGGTGTCGGGAACGATGTCGAGGCGGGCGTTGATGCCGTGCACACGCCAGTTGGCTCGCAGGGAGTTGATCTGCTCGGTGCGCCCCAGCCCTGCGGGCCCTGGGGCGTGCCTGTGCTCGGGCGAGAGCTCGGCCGTGCCGGTGTCCTTCTCACCGATGACCAGTTGAACGGGCAGGTCGCGCAGGGCCGCCGGGTCGGCTTCGATCCCGAACTGCTCCTTCATGTCTGCCGTGCCGTGCCACCAGGTCGCTTCCGGGTCGAGGAGAGTGATGCGTCCGGGCGCACCCACCGAGAGGGAGGCCAGCCGGTCGGGGTGGAGGTAGGCGAAACGATGGGCGAACTGGCCTCCCCCGGAGAAGCCGTGGAGGTGGAAGCGGTCGCTCCGCAGGTGCCATCGGTCCGCTGCTGCCGCGACCATGTCGAGCAGTGCTTCGTCGGCGCGGAATCCGTCGGAGGACAGAAGCTTGTAGCTGTCCACGTCATTCGGTCCGGTGATTCCGGCGGGGAAGAGGGGGGCGAGGATGACGCAGTCGTGGGCTTCGGCGAAGTCGGCGAAGGCATTGCGGAGCGATTCGCAGCGGCGCCGGGTTCCATGGACGGTGACGACCAGCTGGCTGGGCGGGCCGTCGGGCGTGTGCCCGCTAGGGACGTACAGACAGTAGGAGAAGCGCGGGTCGCTGGAAAGGGCGAAGAATGAGGTGGGGCCGGTGAGGAAGGTGATCCCGGGATGGCCGGCGGGTAGGTCCCAGGGAGCCAGCGGGCGTTCGGTCGTCATGCGCCGGGCTCCTTGTCGACGTCGTTCACGGCGAGATCCATCAGGGGGGCGTACTGCTGCCCCGCGTAACAGTCGCTGTCGTGCAGGTCGCCCTGGACCACCGGGCGGGGCAGGGAGACCTTCACCGCGAGGGCCAGCGGGTGGTTGACGAGCAGGATGTCGGCGGGGTCGGTGGCGTAGAGGTCGGCGAACAGCTCCCTGTTGAGGAATCCGCTGGCCACGAGGGTGTCGTAGGCGGCCTGGTCGTGGCACAGGAAGTCGAAGGTGAGGGTGAAGGGGCCAGCGTTCTTTGAACGTACCAAGGAGCAGTAGTCGAGCAGGGTGGCCATGGGTTACAGCTCCTCGGTGACGGTACGGAACAGTTCGGTCGGAGCGACGTCGGTGACGACGTGGTTGAGGGTGAACCGGTACAGCGGTCCGCGGTCCATCTCGGGAGGCGAGTACGGGTAGGCGAGGGTGGATACCAGGCCCTCGTACTCAGGAATGGGCAGGTGGCTGCTGGCATGGGCGACGAAGGTCGCGACGGCGTGTGCGGTCGCCTGGTCCGGGGCGGTCACGGTGATGAGGACGCCGAGTTCGCGGGGCTGCAGCGACCGCGGTTCCATGGCGGCCAGTACGGTCCCGTCACCGTAGAGACGGAAGTCGATGTCGACGTCGCCGGGGTCGACACTGCCGCCGAACACGTCGAGTATCTTGTCCACGAAGTACTTCTTGGCGAAGGGAACGAGGCCGGGCAGGCGCCGGATGACCACCTGGTCGCGCACTCCTCCGATGATGACGGTCTGATAGCCCGCGAGTTCGGCCCCTTCGAGCTTGTTCGTATAGCCGTCCGCGGGAATGAAGCGTGCCCCACGCACCCGGACGGTGCGGTCGTCGACGCCCTCATAGGTCGCTTCGCTGGTGTCGAGGGTGCCGGACGGCTCCAGAATGCGATAGGGGTCGGCGTTCTCGTACAGCGTGTGGGCGGCGACCGATCGGGGGGTGAGGCGACTGTCCTCGGCGAGTGTGGTGACGTCGAAGTGGTCGTCGCGCAGGTAGGCGAGCAGCCCGTTGGCGGACGCGGGAACCGCACAGGCGGCGCCGCACTCGATCGTCTTGGCCATGTGCCAGGTCAGCCCGGGGTCGGCGCCCTCCATGTGGGGGAGCGCGGCGAAGAGCGCGGTGTCGCTGGCCCGTCCGGTCAGGATGACGTCGCAGCCGGAGCGCAGTGCCTCCTCAATGGGTTCGGCGCCCATCATGGCGACCGTGTGACCGCGCCTGAACACCTCCCGGTCGATGGCGGGGGCGTGCGTCAGAGGCTGGACCCGGCCGGCGTCGAAGAGGGCTTCGAGACGCTCCGCCGACTGATCGGAGTAGATCAGGCCCAGCTGGAAGTGGAAGCCCTCGGCTGCGGCGATGTCGCGGACGAGGGCGGCGACGCGGTCGACTCCTACGTCGCGGCCGCTGGTGCCGCACGAGCCGATGATCAGTGGCACGCCGAGCTCGTGGCGCGCGGTGAGCAGCAGGCGCAGGTCCCGGGCGACGGCCTGATCGGACAGCTTGGGGATACCGGAGCCCAGGGCAGAGGGCCCGGAGTCGGTGGACCCCGCGTCGCAGGCGATGACATGAGGGCGGGCATCGACGCCGCGCTGGAAGGCGGCGGCATCGAAACCGGCTCCGAGAGCTCCGGTGGGAGCGAGGATGCGGAATTCCATCGGGAGCGTCCTTGGTGAGGGGCGTTGGGGTGGTTGGTCAGGCGGCGCGAGGGCTGGTACGGCGGTCCAGGCGTGCGAAGACGGCGAAGGTGATCGCGGCGAACACCGCGCCGTTCAGGAGCATGAAGCGCCATCCGGTCACGTCGACGGTGAGGCCGAGCAGGGCGGGGCCGAGTGCCGCTCCGGTGGAGGAGGCGACGGTGTAGAGGCCGGTGTAGGTGCCCAGGACGTATCTGTTGGGAGCGAGGTCCCACAGGGCGACAAGGGCGTTGACGGCGAAGGTCGCATAGCCGACGGAAGCGATCACCATGGAGGTGACCGTGCCGGGGACCGTGGGGACGGCGAAGCCGACGATCAGCCCGACGATGAACAGGCCGACGCCGTAGCGCATGGCCCGCACCTTCCCCAGCCGGGAGGAGGCGTAGGCGAGGGGGACGACGGAGATCAGAAAGGCGATGGCGCCCGGGAGAGCGAGTCCGCCCGCCGCGCCGCGGGACAATCCCAGCGCCTCGATGCCGTACGGCGTCAGCAGTGCGCGCAGGGCGGACCACATGCCGGCGAAGCAGAAGATGCCGAGCATGAGCAGGGCCCGCGCCCGAGATGGGTCGCGCACCATGTCCTTGATGACCGCCCACGGCGACGTGAAGTCGGTCTGGCCCGCTTCCTCGGCGGAGTCCGTCCCGGTGGCTGTCGGCTCACCGGCGGGCGGCAGCGTGTTCGCGTGGTGCCGGCGGCCCAGGAAGGACGTTGCGAGCATCAGCAGCATGAGAACGGGCGGAATCGCGAACGCCAGAGTGATGCTGCGGTCGACGACGAACAGACTGATCAGGGAAGAGACGACGATCGTGAGACTGACCCCCGCTTTGACAAAGCTCTGGGCCTTGCTCCGGTGCGAAGGCTCGACGTAGTCGGAGACGAGGGTCTCCGTGATCCCCTTGAACGCGTTGGCCATGGCCGCGAAGCTGACGACACAGACCATGAGCAGCAGCAGACTGTTCGTCCAGGGGATCAGGGCGAAGGGCACCGAGGCCAGGACCGCACCGGTCAGGATGATGGCCCATCGGCCCCTGCCCTGGCGGGCACGACGATCGGACAGGAACCCCATCCAGGGCTGGATCACGACCCCGAGGAAGTTGTCCATACCCATGATCAGTCCGACGAGGCCGGCAGAGGCGATGTACTGCCGCAACTCGGAGGGGACCTGGGCGTCGTAGAAGTTCCAGACCGACTCCTGTGCGAAGACGGCGAGGGCGACCCACAGGACCGCCTTGGCGCTCATCCGCCGTGGCGGGGCGGGCTTCTCCTTGGACGACCTGTCGACGGAGGTGTCCTCAAGCGGCTCGGGCTGAGGTGCGGTGTCAGGCATGGAGGCTCCTTTGCCATATGCCATAGCATAAACAGCATGGCATGAAACGCTCGCCCGTTGCCTGCCAGGTGTCCGAGGGGTGCGGCTGTCGGGAGGAGGGTGAGGCGCGTATGAGGCTATGTGCTATAGCATCAAGAGGAAGGGGTAAAACTCCGGCGGCTCTCCTAGTGCGAAAAGCGCGCCGCGAGCAGAGAGGAGCTCGATGACCGGCTGTGTGCCTTCATCAGTTCCTCCGCACGGCCGCCGTCTCCGGCGGTGATGGCGTCGAGGATGGCGCGGTGCTGGTGGTAACGCGCTTCCACGGCGCTGCGCCGGTCACCGCCGACGTCGGACAGGACGGTATCGCGCCGTTCGTCCGAACCGAAAGCATCGACCATCTGTAGCATCTGCAGCAGGGTCGCGTTCCCGCTGGCCCGGTTCACCAGCGTATGGAACTCCTGCATACAGTCAAGGATTTCCTCGATCAGCTTCCGCTCGTCGTCGCTGCCCGGGGCGAGTGGAAGTGCCTGGACGCGCATCTGGTCGGCTCTGTCGAGGACGCTGCGCATTTGCCGTGTCTGTTCCGCGGTGGACTTGTGGGCGGCCAGACGCGCGGCCAGGGCACGCAGCGAGTCTCCAATCATGGAGAACTCCCGCAGCTCCTCCTCCGCATACTTGGCGATGCGCACAGAGCGGGGCCCGGTCCTTTCCACGAGCCGGTCCTGCTCCAGGCGGCGCAGCGCCTCGCGTACGGGTGTCGCGCTGATGTCCAGGGACTCGGCCAGGCCACGTTCAGTCACCTTCTGGCCGCGTTTGAGGACGCCCGACACGATCGCCTCACGGATCGCCGCGTATGCCTGGTCGCCCAGGGTCGCGGAGACTGTGAGCTGCGGAAGCTGTGCCATAGCAATACCGTATTTGCTACAGCAGAATTGTCAACCGGTTACGACCTGACCAATTCAACTGAACCGCCGGCGCCAGGTGACGGCTTCGCCGTAGGCCGCCGGGCCGGGGCGTGTCCTGCTTGGAACGGCCCGTCTCGTCACGGCACCGGCGCAGCGGGCTCGCGCAAAGCGCTGTGCTCGCGGTCGCCGCGCCCCTTCTTCCCGCCGTCCGCGGCGCAACCGTCAAGAAACGCTCAGCTCCATGGCCGGGCGACCGTCAAGTGCGCGGGGAATGATCGGTCGTGTCATCCCGGTCGGGGAGGAATCCGGTCATGGCTGAGTTCTGGACCGGGCGGGCCATGACGGAAGGTCTGCCGAGCCGAAAAGAAGGACTCGTGAACAAGGTGATTGTCGCAGGTGGGCCGTCTCTCGTGCGGGCCGCACTCGCCAAGGTGATCGATGCGAGCCTCACCATGAGGGTGGTCGGCGAAGTCGCGCACCGAGACGACTTCGAAGACCTGCTCGAGGCCGGGGCCGATCCGGACCTGGTCCTGCTTGACAGCTCCATCGACACGGGGAGACCAGTCGACTTCACTGGTCTGATCCGGGAGGTCCGCGCCGTGGCTCGGACGGTCGTCTTCGGCGTCCCCAGTGCCCAGGAGGTCGACGCCCAGGTGCGCGCCGGTGCTACGGGCATTCTCACCGCCGACGTCAGCGCCTCACAGCTCGTCTCGGCGTTGGAAACGGTGAGCAGGGGTGGGCTCGTAATCGCCCTGGGAACGGTTCCGTCCGTCGACACGGCCTCGCCACAGGTCGTGCCCGAGCCCACCCGGGACCTCTCCGCCCGAGAACGTGAGGTCCTCACCATGCTTTCGAGGGGACAGGACAGCGCCTCCATCGCCCGCGACCTGGGGCTCAGTCCGCTCACTGTGAAGACCCACATCACCCGCATGCTCGGCAAGCTCGGCATGCGCCAACGCGGACAGCTGGTCGCCTTCGCCTATGAAAGCGGCCTCATCGTCCCCGGCAGGACCCACACCAGCTTCATCGGAGACGGGCTGCGAGCAGCCTCGTAGCGTCGTGAGGGCGCACGAGGACTGCCTCGGGCTCGGGCTCGGCTTGGTGCCGGCGTCGGTGCCAGGTCGATCAGTGCGGGATGTGCTCGGCGAGGGCGGGCCGGCGGTAGGTGAGACGGATGATCAGTCGGCGTATCTGGGCGAGGCTGAGGTGGATGAGCTGGAAGCATTCCTCGATGGTCAGCGGCTGTCCGCGACGCGGATCGGGTCCCGAGTGGTCCGGGCGGGGTAGCAGGCGATGCAGTACGAGCTCTTCTGCGGGCGGGCGACGCCGCGGCGGGCGATCACCCCGTGCCGGCGGTCGTGCCGGTGCCAGGGCCGCACTTCGACGTGTGCCCAGTCGTGGATCCGCAGGCCGTGAGCCTCCGTGCCGCAGGAACGCCGCTTGCATTTCTGCCTGGCAAGGTTGTCGAACACATCGTGGAGGGGATGACCGATCGCCCAGCCGGTGAGCATGGTGTCGTGCCGGGTGGTGGCCATGACGTGGAGGACGTCCGCCCGCTCCAGCCCGGACCGCCAGCCCTTGGAGAAGCCGTAGGCGGCATCCGCGCTCACCGAACCAGCGACCGACCTGACCATCAGCCACGGCAGGCACCGCTGCAGTACTAGGTTGTGCGCCGGTGCCCGGACCGGCGCCCAGGGGCGTTCGGCTGGCGTGCTCCCTCGTACATCTCCTCGATCAGGTTCTGGTACTCCTGCTCCACGACCGGCCGCTTGAGCTTCAGGCTCGGCGTGATCTCCCCGTGCTCGACGTCGAGGTCGCGGGGCAGCAGGCGGAACTTCTTGATGGTCTGCCAGCGCTGGAGACCCTCGTTGAGCTGCTTGACGTAGCCGTCGACCATCTCGACGGTCGCGGGCGCCGCGACGATCTCCGCGTACGGCTTGCCCGCCAGGCCGTTCTCCTCGGCCCACTGAGTGATCGCGATCTCGTCGAGGGCGATGAGCGCGGTGCAGTAGTTCCGGTCGGCGCCATGGACCAGGATGTTGGAGACGTAGGGGCAGACCGCCTTGAACCGGCCCTCCACCTCGGCGGGCGCGATGTACTTGCCGCCCGAGGTCTTGATGAGGTCCTTCTTGCGGTCGGTGATGCGCAGGTAGCCGTCGGGCGAGAGCTCGCCGATGTCGCCGGTGTGGAACCAGCCGTCGGCCTCCAGCACCTCGGCGGTCTTCTCGGGCAGCTTGTGGTAGCCCTCCATGATGCCGGGGCCGCGCAGCAGGATCTCGCCGTCGTCCGCGATCCGCGCCTCGGTGCCGGGCAGTGGCTTGCCGACGGTGCCGGTGCGGTAGGCCTCGCCGGGGTTGACGAAGGACGCGGCGGAGGACTCGGTGAGGCCGTAGCCCTCCAGGATGTGGATGCCGGCGCCCGCGAAGAAGTAGCCGATGTCGGGGGCGAGGGCGGCCGAGCCGGAGACGCACATGCGGAGGTTGCCGCCCAAGGCCTCGCGGATCTTGGCGTAGACGAGCTTGTCGGCGACGGCGTGCTTGGTGCGCAGGCCGAAGGGGGCGCTCGCGTTGCCGGTGCGGCGGAAGTTGTCCTGGGTGATCTTGGCGTACTCGCGGGCGATCTCGTCGGCCCACTGGAAGATCTTGTACTTCGTGTCGCCACTGGCCTTCGCCTTGGCGGCGACACCGTTGTAGACCTTCTCGAAGATGCGGGGCACGGCCGCCATATATGTCGGCCGCACCACCGGCAGGTTCTCGGTGATCTTGTCGAGGCGGCCGTCGACGGCGATGGTGTGGCCGGTCTCGATGTGGCCGGAGGTGAGCACCTTGCCGAACGCGTGGGCGAGCGGCAGCCACAGGTACTCCACGTCGGTCCTGTGCAGCAGTCCGGTCGCGCCGATCGCCTTGGCCAAGTAGGACCAGTTGTCGTGCGTCAGGCGGACGCCCTTGGGACGGCCGGTGGTGCCGGAGGTGTAGATGAGGGTGGCGAGCTGGTCCTTGGTGATCTCTCCCACCCGCTCCTTGACCAGTTCCGCCTCTCTTTCCAGGCGGCCCGCGCCGAGGGCCTCCAGTTCGGCGAGGCTGAGCACCCACTCGTCGTCCAACATGGCGCCGTTCGGGTCGATGACCACGACGCGAGTGAGTTCGGGCAGTTCGGCACGCATCTCGACCGCCTTGGCCACCTGCTGGGCGTCCTCCGCGATCAGCACCCGGCTCTGCGAGTCGGACAGGATGAAGGCGGACTCGTCGGCATTGGTCTGCGGGTAGACCGTGGTGGTCGTGGCGCCGGCACACATGATGCCGAGGTCGGCCAGAATCCACTCGATCCGGGTCGAGGCGGCCAGCGCCACCCGCTCCTCGGGGCGCACATCCAGTTCGATCAGGCCGGCGGCGATCTCGTACACCCGCTTGGCGGCCTGGGACCAACTGACCGACCTCCAACCGTCCGGACCCCCAGCGGAGGCCGCTGGAACCGGATGGCGATAGGCCTCGGCGTCCGGTGCGGCCGCCACACGTTCCAGGAAGAGACTCGCGACGGACGGCGGGCGGTTCTCGGTTCGTGCCTGTATGTCGTGCACGACATCCTCCGCGAAGGACGGGGCCCGGTGAAGGGGTGGGTGGGGAGGTGTCCGGCCGTCGCCGGACGTCATCGTGCTGGGGCGGTCGCCGGAAGACCTGGCCGGGCCGAGCCAGCCGGTCAGGTGCTGGTCACAGCAGGGCCGGTTGCCAGGGACGGCGGGCGTGGGGTGCGGCGGCCGCGACTCCGCGGTGCACAAGTCATTGCGGTAGGCGGTTGTAGGGGAGTCGGACCGTGACATTGGTCCCGACACCCACTTCTGACTGCACGGTCACCCCTCCGTGGTGAGCGTGAATGATCGCCTCCACGATGGCCAGACCGAGACCGGAACCGCCGTAGGCGCGGCTGCGACTGGCTTCGGCGCGCCAGAACCGCTCGAACACGCGGGGCAGGTCCTCGGGGGAGATCCCGGGGCCGTCGTCGATGACACTCAGCATGACATCCTTCCCGTTGAGGGTGAGATCGACTCGGACAACGGTCTGGGGCGGGGTGTGCTGGACGGCGTTGCCGACGAGATTGCGCAGAACCTGCTGCAGGCGGGCGGCATCACCGATGACCGGTGCGGGTGGGGCGGGCGCCATGGCGATGTCGCGTTGGGGATAGATGATCTGAGCGTCGTCAACCACGCCGGCGGCCAGAACGGTGAGGTCCACGTGACCCTGCTCCACGGGGCGGCCGGCGTCCAGGCGAGCCAGCAGCGCGAGGTCCTCCACGAGCAGGCGCATTCTCCCTACCTCGTTCTCGATGTGCTCGAGTGCGTTCTCCAGGCCCGGGCCGGACAGGCCGCCCTGGCGGTGCAGGTCGAGCCATCCGGAGATGGTGGACAGCGGGGTGCGCAGTTCGTGTGAGGTGTCGGCGGCCAGTGAGCGAACGGTCGCCTCCGCGCGGGCCTGAGCGTCGAACGCCCGGTTGACTGCCTTGGCCAGCAGGTCGGCTTCGCTGCCGTTGCGGTGGGTGGGAAGCCGCTCGGTCAGAGAGCCCGCCGCGATGGCGTCGGCGCTGTGGGCCATGCGGGCGAGCGGGCGCATACCGAGGCGCAGAACGATCACGGACAGCGCCAGCAGCAGGAGTAGCGTGGCGCCGATCAGAGCCAGTTGGCGTTTGATGAGGGCGTCGGTGGTGGCGTCGTCGACGGACGTGTCGATGGCGAGGATGACAGCTGCCGGGGCAACGACGCCTTCGACGGGGCCGCGGTCGATCTCCAGGCCAGGGCTGGGGATGCGTACGGCGCTGAGGTCACCTCCGTCAAGTGTGACGATGGTGCCGGCCGGTGCCGTCACGCTGAGGGCGGCGAGTTCCTCGGCGGCCCGGGCCGCCGAACCGGTGCTCAGCAGGACCGTGTTGTCCTGGTCGACGCCCACTGTGCCCAGGGGCGAGCCGAGGAGAGCACCGAGCTGGTCGGCATTGGCGGTCTGAGGCCCCTGGTTGATGACTCGGGTCAGACGCTCGGCGTTGGCTTCGAGCGTCTCCTGGCTGCGCTTGTCCAGGAAGCCCTCCAGCAGGAATGCGCTGATCAGGGCGCTGGAGATCAGGCCGACGACCAGAAGGACGGCCAGCCCGGCGAGCAGGCGCAGACGGACGCTGGAGAACGCCCAGGGGAGGCGGCTGCGGAGTGTCACGTGCCGGACTGCTCTCGCAGGACGTACCCCACGCCGCGGACGGTGTGCAGCAGCGGCGTGCGGCCGTGGTCGATCTTGCGTCGGAGGTTCGAGACGAACCGCTCGACCACAACGGAGTCGCCGCCGAAGTCGTACTGCCATACGGCCTCCAGGATCTGAGCGCGGGAAAGCACCTGGCCCTGGTGACTCATCAGGTAGTGCAGCAGGCGGTACTCGGTGGGGGAGAGCTCGATGAGTCGGTCGGCGCGGCGGACCTCGTGGGCCAGGTCGTCGAGCTTGAGGTCGCCGCAGCGCAGGCGCGTCTCCTCGGCAACGGGGGCCCCGCTGCGGGCCCGGCGCAGGAGCGCCTGCAGCCGGGCACCGACCTCGACGACGCTGAAGGGTTTGGTGACGTAGTCGTCGCCGCCCAGGTGCAGTCCCCGGACGCGGTCTTCGACGGAGTCGCGGGCGGTGAGGAAGAGCACGGGTACATCGATGGCGCGGGCGCGCAGCAGCTGGAGGATCTCGAAGCCGTCCGCGCCGGGAAGCATGACATCGAGGACGATGACGTCCGGCGGCTGGTGAGCGACCTGAGCGAGGGCTTCACTCAGGTCGCAGGCCACGTCGACGTCGAATCCGGCGAACTCCAGCGCTGAGATCAGCAGGCGTCTGATACCGGGGTCATCGTCGATGACGAGGACGCGGTCGGCCGTGCCCGGTGCGTTGACGGCGTTCATGTGTACTCCTGGTGGCGGCGACGGCCGCTCGATGTCTGCCGTTGCTACCGGTGTAGCGGGCGCGGGTATTCCGGTATCCGCTTCGCTGATCATCGTGTCACAGGCTCACAGGCTCACAGGCTCACAGGCTCACAGGCTCACAGGCTCACAGGCTCACAGGCTCACAGGAGTGGATTCCTTGACGGGGGTGTCGGGTGCCGTGGTCCGGGGAGCATGGAAGTTCTCGCCCTCGACGTCGATATGGGGCAGTACTCGGTCCAAGGGGCGCGGCAGCTTCCAGGCCCGGTCTCCCAGGAGCGCCAGGGCCGCCGGCACCAGGGTCATACGGACCAGGAACGCGTCGACCAGGACTCCGAAGGCCAGCGCGAAGGCGATCGGCATGATATCCGCGTCTCGGGAGAAGAGGAAGCTGACGAACACCGAGATCATGATGAGTGCGGCGGACGTGACCACGCGGGAGGCATTGCGGGCTCCGTTGATGATGGCCGTGCGGGCGTCGCGGTGGCGGTTGTAGTCCTCCCGCATGGCAGAGACGAGGAAGACCTCGTAGTCCATGGCCAGTCCGAAGAGCACGGACATCACGATGATCGGCACGAAGCTGGCCACGGGCCCCTCGCTGGGCACGCCCAGCGGCCCGGCCAGCCATCCCCACTGGAAGACCGCGACGGTGGCTCCGAAGGCGGCGCCCACGGACAGCAGGAACCCGATGGTGGCCTTGATGGGAATGGCGACGGACCGGAAGGCGACCATCAGCAGAAGCAGGGAGAGGCCGACAACGACGATCACGAACGGGACAAGGGCGCCGCCGAGCTTCTCCGAGACGTCGATGCTGACCGCGGTCATGCCGGTGACGGCGACGTAGCTCCCGCTCGACTGGGCCAGTGGCTCCATCAGGGTGCGTAGCTGGGAAACAAGGTCACTGGTCTCCTGCGACCGCGGCCCAGTCTCAGGAATGATCTGGATCCGCGCCGCCCGTGTGTTCTGTGCAACGTCCACACCGCTCACGTCCGCGATGCCCTGGACCTCTTGGAGTGCGTCCTCGACGGCGGCGGCCGTGGTGTTGACGATCGCCGGGTCGTCGTCCTCGACGAGCACGACGAGGGGGCCGTGGGCGCCAGGGCCGAAAGCGCTACTGATCATGTCGTAGGCCTGGCGGCTTGAGCTGCCGGGGGCGCTGGAGCCCTCGTCGGTGAGCGCCAGCTTCAGCTCCATGGCAGGAACGGCCAGGGCGACGAGGGTGACGGTTCCCAGGATCAGGTTGCGCACGGGGTGGCGCAGAACGCCTTGGGTCCAGCGCACACCCATGGTGGGAGCCTGGCCGCCGTGGACGGCCTGCCCGTGGCGCCTACGGCCCAGAGGCAGGAACCTGCGGCGCCGGGCGGCGGATCGGGGCGCCTTGGGGATGAGCCTGCGGCCGGCCATTCCCATCAGCGCGGGCAGCAGCGTCACCGCCGTCACCACGGCGACTGCGACCGCTCCGGCGGACGCCAGGCCCATGGACGTCAGCATCGGCACACCGGCGACGGACAGACCCGCGAGCGCGATGAGGACCGTGGCTCCGGCGAAGACGACTGCGCTGCCCGCCGTGGCGGTGGCCCTGGCGATGGACTCCCGCACGGGCACGCCGGTGCCGAGCTGGGCACGGTGACGGGACAGGATGAACAGGGCGTAGTCGATACCGACGGCGAGCCCCAGCATGATCGCCAGAGTGGGCGCGTTGTCGGAGACGTCGAACACCGTGGCCAGACCGATCATCCCGGCCATCGTGCCGACGATCCCGAGAACTGCGGTGATCAGGGGAAGGCCCGCCGAGAGCAGCGACCCGAAGGTGATCACCAGGATCACCAGGGCGACGCCCAGTCCGATCAACTCGGTGGGGCCCACGGGCGGATGCGAGGTCTCGTACGGCTCACCGCCATAAACGGTCCGCAGACCGGCCTGCTCGGCGTCGCTGCCCGCCGCCGTCACCGCGTCCAGCGTGCCCGTCGGTACGTCGTCCTCCTCCTTGGTGGCGAAGGTGACCTGCGCCACCGCAGTCCCGCCGTCCGCGGAGACGGTGCCGCTGTCGGACGGGTCGCTGACCTCGCTCACCCCCCGGACCTGGCCCATGGCCTCCAGTGTTGCCTCCAGTGGCCCGCGCAGGTCAGGGTCGGTCACCTTGCGGCCGGACGGCGCCTCGAAGACGATCTGCGCTGACTGGGCGTCCGGTTCGGGGAAGTGCCGTTCCATCTTGGTGAGGGCGGTCTGGGCCGGCGAGCCTGGAATGGAACTGCTGTCCGAGAAGGAGCCGGCGAAGGACAGCCCGAGACCGACTACCGCACCGAGGGCGAGGACCCACCCGATCAACACCGTTCGCCACCGGCGGGCGCCCAACGAGCCCAGCCGGTACAAGAGCGTAGCCATCAACGATTCCTCACTGTTAGGGAGACGACTCGTCACATCCTGGTGAGAGGACTTGACGGCCACCCCACGGCGACCTTGAGGGTTCCTTGACGGTTCCCCCCTGGTGCTGTCAGGTGCGTCGGGCCGAGCCCGGAACGCCCCCGGACAGGTCGCCACTGGGCGGACGGGTCGGCGGCTCACGCGGTGGCAGGGAGGGCGCCAGGAGCGGTGTCACCGAGCGAGGCCGTGGCGAGCACGCCTTGTCCAGGGCCCCGCCGGCCGCGCTGCGGGCGTATTGGGTATGAGCCCGGGACTGCCCCATGTCCACGACCGACCCCGAACGGCCTCTGCGCACCGGAGGGGGCCCGGGTGAGGGCGACGGCGGTGGAGCGTCACCATGGGGGCGTCAGACCCTGCCTTGCGGAGTTCCGTGCCCCTCCCGCGCACGCCCCAGCCGTACCGGAAGCCGTGCGGCGAGATAGTCGATGAGCGCGCTGACACGCCGCGGGACATGTCCGTCCTCCCTGGTCAGGGCGTAGATGTCGGCCGCCGGCGTCGGCACGTGCGGCAGTACCTGGACGAGCTCGCCACGCACCAGATGCGGCCGGACGTGCCACTCCGAACGCATGATCACGCCACGACCTTCCAGAGCCCAGCCGGTCACCACCGCACCGTCGTTACTGGACAGGCTGCCCTGGACGCGGACATGTTGCGGACGGTCCGCGTCCCCGAAACGCCACAGCGCGAAGTCGCTCTCGTTCTCCCGCAACACGATGCAGTTGTGGTCGGCCAGATCCTCGATGCCGGCCGGGGTGCCGCGCTCAGCGAGGTAGGACGGTGACGCACAGGGGATGCGCCGGTTCCTGGCCAGGCGCCGCATGCGCAGCGAGGAATCGGGCGGCATGCCGACGTGGACGGCCACGTCGAAGTCACGCCGATGGGGTCGCAGGGGAAGCGCGGAGGTCTGCATCCGGACGTGCAGTCCCGGATGGGTCGCGGCGAATTCGCCGAGAAGCGGCGCGACGTGCGCACGGCCGAGACCAAGCGTGGCTTCGACGACCACGGACCCGCGCAACTCCCCGGCCCTCTCGGAGATCGTGTCCTCGAGTTCACGCACCTGGTCGAGGATCACCTCCACACGCGCCGCGTAGAGCTCACCCTCCGAGGTCAGCGCGAGCCGGCGGGCGCCCCGCTGGACGAGCCGGACATCGAGGCGGCGCTCCAGTGCGCGCAGGCGCTTGCTGACGACGGGCAGGGAGCAACCGAGCTCCCGTGACGCGGCCGTCAGGGTCTCACTCGACGCGACCACGTGGAAGAACTGCAGGTCATCTGCGAATGAATGGTTCTTGGACCAGGCGCGACCAGAGGATCCATGGGTTTCCACAGGAGAAAACATACCTTTCCAGTTTCGCCCTTGTAACGGGTGTCACTGCTGGCCAAGGTAGGGCCAGTCGCGCCGTGGCCGGAACACTTCGATGGAGTGTCAGCCCTTGAGCGAGCGCATCGATCACACAGTCTGAGGAGTGAATCCGTGCCGCACACTTATCGCATCGCAGCGATTCCCGGCGATGGGATCGGCCGGGAGGTCGTACCGGAGGGCTTGAGGTGCCTGCAGGCCGCCGCCGAGGTGTACGGCTTCACCCTCGACGTCACCGAGTTCGACTTCGCCAGCGCCGACTACTGGCTGAAACACGACATGATGCTTCCCGAGGACTGGCGGGACGCACTCGGCTCCTTCGACGCGATCTTCTTCGGTGCCGTCGGATGGCCCGAGGTGGTCCCCGACCACGTGTCGCTCTGGGGCAGCCTGCTGCAGATGCGGCGGGGGTTCGACCAGTACGTCAACCTGCGTCCGGTCCGGCTGCTGCGCGGTGTGCGCAGCCCCCTGCGCGGTCACCAGCCGGGGGACATCGACTTCTATGTCGTCCGTGAGAACACCGAGGGCGAGTACTCCAGTATCGGCGGCCGCATTTTCGAGGGCACGGACCGCGAGACGGTGGTGCAGGAGACGGTCATGACGCGGACCGGCGTCGACCGGGTTCTGCGCTATGCCTTCGAGCTTGCCGCAGGCCGACCGGGCAAGCATCTGACGTGGGCGACGAAGAGCAACGGAATCTCGATCTCCATGCCCTACTGGGACGAGCGTGCCACCGCGATGGCCGCTCAGTACCCCGATGTGACCGCAGACAAGGACCACATCGACATCCTGACCGCGAAGTTCGTCCTCCAGCCCGACCGGTACGACGTAGTTGTCGCCAGCAACCTCTTCGGTGACATCCTCTCCGACCTGGGTCCGGCCTGCACCGGAACAATCGGCATCGCCCCCAGCGCCAACATCAACCCCGACCGCACCTTCCCGAGTCTTTTCGAACCGGTGCACGGATCGGCGCCGGACATCGCAGGACTGGGCATCGCCAACCCGGTCGGTCAGATCTGGAGCGGCGCCATGATGCTCACACACCTCGGCGAGCACCAGGCGGCCGCGCGCATGGTGGCCGCGATCGAGAGCGTCCTTGCTGAGCAGCCCGCAGCGGCCACGCCCGACCTCGGAGGTACGGGAACCACTGTGGGACTGGGCAAGGCCATCGCGGCCCGTATCGCTGACGAGTCATTCACGGACGACGACGGAGCGGTGACCGGCGAGCAGACCGGCCACACGGTCAGAGAGGAGATCGCAGCGTCATGACCAGGCCCGTCACCGATCCTGTCGGCCTCGAAGTGCGGTGGGACCGGCTTGCCGCCGCCACCGACGAGGCAGCCTCCACCATGCTCCGCACCGCCTTCTCCACGATCATCCGGGAGTCCAACGACTACACGGTCGTGCTGATGGACCGCGTCGGCCACACTATGGCCGAGTCGCGGGCCGGCATCCCCGCCTTCGCGGCACTGATGAGTTCACTCACCGCGCTGGTCCTGGAGAAGTACCCGGCCGATGAGTGGGAGGACGGCGACTGCGTCATCACGAACGACCCGTGGATCGCCACCGGGCATCTGCCCGATATCGCCATGATCACGCCGATCTTCCACCAGGGCCGTCTCGTCGCTTTCGCGGGCACTGTGGCGCACTCACCGGACATTGGGGGAACACCCTCGATGAGCACGACCGACCTGATCTCCGAGGGCATCCTGATTCCGCCGCTGCGCCTGTTTCGCGCCGGACGGGTCGAGCAAGGCGTCAAGGACCTCCTGCTGGCGAACGTACGCCTGACCGACCAGGTGTGGGGTGACCTGGAGGCCCAAGCCGCAGCGCACTCCGTGTGCCGTCGGCGTGCACAGGAGTTCCTGAGCGACTTCGGTGAGCCGGACTTCGAGGGATTCGCGGCCCAGGTCCACGCGGTGAGCGATGCCGCCATGCGCGCAGCGGTGCGAGAGCTGCCCGACGGCGTCTACCACGCGGCCCTGGACGCGGACGGCGTCGAAGGTCATCCCACGCACATCGAGTGCGCGGTGACCATCCGCGGCGACGAGGTCGAGATCGACTACACGGGCAGCTCGCCCCAGGTGCCCTTCGCGACCAACTCGACCTTGAACTACACCCGCGCCTACTCCATGAATCCGCTCAAAATCGTGCTGGACCCCTCCACCCGGACCAACTGGGGTTCCTACCGGTCCATCTCGGTCACCGCACCGGAGGGCACGATCGTCAACCCCAGGTTCCCCGCCCCCGTCGTGGCACGGCACCTCACCGGACACCTCCTGTCCTGCGCGCTTTACCAGGCGCTGGCCCCCGTGCTGCCCGACCGCGTCATCGCCGACAGCGGAGGCGCGCCCGCCCTGCGGGTCCGCTTCGACGGTGTCGGTGACGACGGCCGGCCCTTCAGCCTCATGCTCTTCGCCAACGCGGGTATGGGCGCCTCCAAGGAATCGGACGGACTCTCCACCACCGCCTTCCCGACCAACTCGGGCAGCGGAAGCGTCGAAGCCCTTGAAGCCGCGTCTCCGCTGCACTTCCTCCGCAAGGAACTGCGTGCCGGATCCGGTGGCCGGGGCCGTCGGCGCGGAGGCCTCGGCCAGGACATCGAGGTCCGCAACCCCACGAGCCGGCCGGTCCAGATGGTCCTGCTCGGAGACCGCGAGCAGCACCCGGCGCTCGGTCTGGCCGGTGGCGGGCCGGGCGCCACGGCCCAGGTCGTCCTCGACTCCGGCGCACGCGTGCCGCTGAAATCGATCTCCCGGCTGGCTCCCGGGTCCTCCGTGGTGATCTCGTTCGCCGGCGGTGGCGGGTTCGGCAACGAGAAGGAGCGCGAGCCCCACCTCCTGATCGCCGACGAGACCGCCGGGTACACCCTTGCGGCCACCGAACCGCTCACAGTTCAGACGGCAGGCGGAAGCGCCCGTGAGGAGGCAGGCCGATGAGCCGCACGGTACGGATCGGCGTCGATGTCGGCGGAACGTTCACCGATCTGCTGCTTCACGACCCGCGCCGAAATCTGATCCGGCCGGGAAAGCTGCCCACCACACCGAATGCCCCCAACGAGGCGATCACCGCCGGCGTGGCCCGTCTGCTGGGGGAGACCGCCACGGCGCCCGGCGACGTGGCGGGCATCGTCCACGGCACCACGCTGGTCACGAACGCCCTGCTGGAGCGCACCGGAGCTGTGGTCGGCCTGCTGACCACCAGCGGGTTCGGTGACGTGGTCGAGATGGGCCGGGAGGTCCGGTTCGACACCACCGACCTGCACGCCCGGCCGGCCGAGCCACTGGTGCCCCGCCATCTCCGGCGCGGCGTTCCCGGTCGGGTCACCGCCGACGGACGCGAACTCGAACCTCTCGACGAGGGCGCCGTCCGTACGGCCGTGGACGACCTGGTGGGCCGTGGTGCCGAGGCCGTGGCCGTGGCCCTGATGCACTCCTACCGCAACGTCGCGCACGAGCACCGGGTACGGGACCTGATCGCGAGCCGGTATCCCGAGCTCCCGGTCACCCTTTCCAGCGATGTCGCACCGGTCATCGGCGAGTACGAGCGGACCAGCACCGCCTGCCTCAACGCCTATGTCCAGCCCTTGATGGCCGGCTACCTCGACGACTTGCGTGACGATCTGATCGGCATGGGGATCGACGCGCCCTTGCGCATCATGCTCTCCGGCGGCGGCGTCACCACCATCGAGGACGCCAAGCAGTTCCCCGTACGGCTGCTGGAGTCGGGCCCCGCGGCCGGTGCCATCGCAGCGGCCGCCGCCGCCCGGGCCCTGGGGGAGCGGGACGTCGTCTCCTTCGACATGGGCGGCACGACGGCGAAGATCGCGGTTGTGCAGGCGGGCCGGCCCCGGCTCAAGCACGATTTCGAGGCGGGACGCGTCGACAAGTTCAAGCCTGGCTCCGGGCTGCCGGTGCGCCTGACCGTCGTCGATATGATCGAAATCGGTTCGGGGGGCGGCTCGATCGCGGCACCCGACTCCCTAGGACTGCTCAAGGTGGGCCCGCGCAGCGCGGGTTCCGTGCCCGGACCCGTCGCCTACGGCCGCGGCGGCGAGCAGCCCACGGTGACGGACGCCGACCTTCTGCTCGGGTATCTCGACGCGGAGAGCTTCCTGGGCGGCGAGATGAACCTATGTGCACGCGAGGCCCACAAGGCGATGACGCGTGAGGTGGCGGGACCGCTGGGACTGAACACCACGGATGCCGCCGCCGGGGTCGTGGAGGTGGTGACCGAGAGCATGGCGGCAGCGGCCCGCATGCATCTGTCCGAGCAGGGCAAAGACCCTGTTGGCTTCGCGTTGCTGGCATTCGGTGGAGCCGGACCCGCACATGCCTACGGGCTGGCGAAGGCGTTGAAGATCTCCAAGGTCATTGTGCCCATGCGGGCCGGAGTCATGTCCGCCTGCGGGCTTCTGGCCGCCGCTCCCACGGTCGACGAGGTGCGCAGTTTGCCCGCCGCGCTGACCGACACCGAGTGGGACCGGGTCGGCGCGCTCTACGACGAGATGATGGTCCGTGCGACAGGAACGCTCCGGCCGACGGATCCGGAGCTGATGCAGGCCCGCCGATCGGCCGACATGCGCTACCTCGGCCAGGGATTCGAGATTGAGGTGACCCTGCCCGAACAGGACCTGGGCCCGGTGGGTCTCGAGCGTATCCGGGCCGCTTTCGAGTCCACCTACCGGGCGGTGTTCGGCCGCTCCCTCGACGGAGACGTCGAAGTCGTCAACTGGCGGCTGTCGGCCCAGTTGCCCGGCCACGAGATGTCGACGGGGGGCGGTTACGGGCAAGGAGGCGAGGCGGCCCGCGGCGTCCGGTCGGTCTACTTCTCCGGGCATGGGCTGCTCGAAGCCACGGTGTGGAACCGCTATGAGCTCACGCCGGGAACCGAGATAGAGGGTCCCGCGCTCTTCGAGGAACGCGAATCGTCCTGCTCCTTCGGCCCGGAGTTCCGGATCAAGGTCACCGACGACCTGACGCTCGTGGCCGAGGCCGACCTATGAGGCGGCGGGGAGTTGCCCGCCGGCCAGCCTGCGCCGCGGGAGGCGAAGAGCGGATCCGGGGTTCGCGGGAAGCGGGCCGGGGCCGACCCGGCCTTCGTGATCGTCGTCTCTGAGGAAGGCAGCGCCATCCGTGAGGAAGGTGGCGCCAGGAGGCCACGGGGGAAGAACGCGGGACATCCGTAGCCGGAACCGGGTGCTCCCCACCGCGAGCCGGCTTCACGGCCCTTCGTCCCGGTCGGACAGGACATCGGCCTCCCCCAGCCGGACGGATTCATCGATCCAGAGCGGGCCGGCCATGCCGGGCGCAACCGTCACCCGATAACACCCGCCCGCACCGATAAACTATCCAGCGGCTGCCCGACATGGTGGCAGCGCGAAGGGACGACCCTCATGACGACGACGTCAGCAGGGCAGCGCTCGAATACCCGGCGCATCACGTTCTTGGTTGCTCTCGCGGTCTTCGCACAAGAGTCGACCTGGAACTTCTACGAAGCTCAAGTCCCCCCGCTTCTGCGGGAGCATCTCACCAGCGCAGCCGTCGTGGGTCTGCTGATGGGCATGGACAACCTGCTGGGCATCTTCATCCAACCGTGGATCGGTAACCGCTCGGACCGCACCAGGACCTCCTGGGGACGACGGATGCCCTACCTCGTCGTCGGAATGCCGGTCGCCGCCGTGTTGTTCGCCGTTATCCCGCACACCTCGGCGTCTTTGCCGCTGCTGATCGCGGTGATGTTCACGTATGCGCTCGTGGCCAACACGTTCAAGCCGATCGCCGAAGCACTCGTGCCGGACTTCATCGCGCCTGAGCGACGCAGCCGAGCCAACGCCGTCGTCAAGATCGCATCGAGTATCACCGCAATCGTCGCCGCGCTCCTCAGCATCTTCCTGGTGGACGATCACCCGGATCTGGCGTTCGCGGTACCCGCGGTCATCATGGTGGTATCGGTCGGGGTCCTCGCGGTTACCGTGCGCGACAACCGGTCCCCGGCGTACCAGGCGGCGGTGGCCGAGAGCAGCGAGATGGACAGCGCCGAGGGCACCGGGCCACGGGTCCGGGACACTTTCGTCGAGATCCTCAAGGACACTGACCGCAGCCGGCTCCTGCTCCTCCTCGCGATTTTCCTCTTCGGCAGCGCCTGGGCCGCGTCGCGGTCGCTGATGACGCCGTACGGGATGGAAGCTCTCGACATGTCGCGAGGAGCTGCCGGTGGCCTCACCCTGCCCAGCGGTGTCGCGTTCATCGTGGCGGCCTATCCGGCAGCCCTGTTCGCCGAGCGCTATGGCCGGCTCCGGGTCATGACCGTGGGCATGTCGGTCTTCGCCGGCGCCATGGTGCTGGGCACGCTCATCCAGACCCCGGTGGGGGCTGCCGTGGCACTGTGCCTCGCGGCCGCCGGCGCGACTTGCTTCCTCGTGAACGCGGTGGTCGTCCTGTGGAACCTCGCACCCTCGGCACGGGTCTTCGGAACATACGCCGGTATGTACACCGTCGGTTGGGCCGGCGGTGGTTTCCTCGGCCCGGCGCTGGTCGGCGGGATGGTCGACATCAACGGCTGGCCCTTGATGCTCATGGACATCGCCCTGATCACCGCGCCGTCGATCGTCATCGTGGCCAGAATCGGCGCGCTGCAGCGCCGCACCACCCGGACTCTCACCAAGTAGACAGCCCCCGTAGCCCGGCGCGAGCGAACGGCGGGCCCAGCAAGAGACGAGGTACGGTGCCCCGCATCCTGATCACCACGGACTATCTACGGCCCGGCGACGACGTCGATCAGTACCTTCGGGAGCACGGACACACGACGGTCCACTTGCCGATGACCGGCCGCCGTGATCCTGAGGAACTCGCGGCGGCCCTGGACGGGATCGACGCGGCGCTCGTCGCAAACGAACCCCTGACCGCCGAGGTCCTGTCCCGGGCTTCCGGCCTGCGCGCCATCGTGCGGACCGGTGTCGGCTACGACTCGATCGACATCGACACCGCGGGCAAGCTCGGGATCACGGTCAGCAACCTGCCGGGCATCAACGCGAACGCCGTGGCCGAGTACACCATGGGCCTCCTGCTGGCCACGGCGCGGAGACTGGTGCAGAGCGCAGTGGGCGTCGCGGTCGGCGGCTGGCCGAGGGAGGACGGGCACGAACTGCGCGGATCCACTCTCGGTCTCATCGGATACGGCGCGGCCGCACGGGCCCTGATACCTCTGGCGCAGGCCTTCGGCATGGGTGTGCTCTGTACGACCAATGTGCCCGCGGCCCAGCGCACGGACGATCCCTTGGTGCGGTTCGTGGACCTTCCCGAGCTGCTGTCGACCGCCGACTACATTTCGGTGCACACCGCACTGACGAAGCGGACCCGGGGTCTCCTCGACGCCTCCGCGTTCCGGCGGATGAAACCCACGGCGGTCCTGGTCAACACCGCACGAGGTGCCGTCGTCGACGAACAGGCCCTCGCCGACGCCGTGCGCACCGGTCAAATCGCCGCGGCGGCCCTCGACGTGGTGAACGAGGAGCCGCTCACCGCCGACAGTCCGCTGCGCAACGTGGACGGGATCACCGTGTTCTCCCACCTTGCGGGCCAGACCGCGGAAGCACGAGCGGCCGCGGGCCTCGAGGGAGCGGCCGAGGCGGTGGCCGCGCTCGCGGGTCATCCCCGCTTCGCCGTGAACACCCATCTGCTGCCCCATACCCGCCCCGCCCGGGTCGACGGGTGACAACCCGCCCGCCACCGGCCCCACACCCCCATAGGAAGAGGAAGAATGGACAACGAACGGGTGGACCAGGTCAAAGTCCTCTCACCCACTGGCATGCTCGGAGCAGGTTTCCCCGAAGCCACGATCGCGCGCGGTGTGGAACTGGGCGCCGACGTCATCTCCGTCGACGGGGGCAGCACCGACTCCGGTCCCCACTACCTCGGCGCCTCACAGCCCAAGACCACCCGTGCGGCGGTCGCCCGCGACCTACGCGTCCTGCTCAAGGCGGCGGCGGGCGCGCAGATCCCGGTGATCGTGGGTTCGTGCGGAACGAGCGGAACCGACTCCGGTGTCGACTGGGTTGCCGGCATTGTCGCCGACATCCTGGCAGACGAGGGACTCAGCATGTGCGTGGCGCGCATCTACAGTGAGCAGGACAAGGGCACGCTCCTGGAGCGCCTGCAGGGTGGCCGCATCCACGCCCTGCCTCCGCTCGGTGAACTGCAACCGGAGACGTTGCAGAGCTGCACGCACATCGTGGGCGTGATGGGGCACGAACCGATCGTCGCCGCCCTGGAGGCCGGTGCCCAGGTCGTCCTGGCCGGCCGCGCCACTGATACTGCCATCGCCGCCGCCTACCCGATGATGAAGGGGATGCCGGCCGGGCCGACGTGGCACGCGTCCAAGATCATTGAGTGTGGCGGGCAGTGCACCAGTGATCCGCGTGCCGGCGGCGTGCTGGCCACCATCGACGCCGAGGGCTTCACCATCGAGCCGCTGGACCCGACGGTCACCTGCACACCGATCCTGGTCGCCGCCCACATGCTCTACGAGACGGTGAACCCGTTCGAGATGCGTGAGCCGGACGGCACCCTCGACGTCCGTGACGCCGTCTACACCGCCCTGGACGAGCGCACAGTACGGGTCGAGGGCTCCCAGTTCCACGTCGCCGACCAGCACACCATCAAGCTCGAAGGCGCCCGGATCACCGGCTACGAGACGATGTCCTTCACCGCGATCAGGGATCCGCACATCCTCGCGAACATCGACGGGTGGGCCGAGCTCATGCGCACGATGATCCGGCAGCGGGTGGAGCAGACGATCGGTCTGAGCGAGGACAAGTATGCCTTCGACCTGCGACTCTACGGCCATAACGCCATCCTCGGGGATCTCGATCCGGCGGTAGGTCCGCCTCGCGAGGTAGGGGTCATGCTCCTGGTCAACGCGCCGGACCAGAGCACCGCCACCGGCGTCGCGAAGATCGCCAATCCCTTGATGCTGCATCTGCCGACGGTCCACATGGACTTCCTGCCGAGCCTGGCGTTCGCCACCTCGCCGGCCGAGACCGAACGCGGACCCGCCTACGAGTTCGTGCTCAACCACGTCGTCGACAGCATCACCCCCACCGACCTTTTCCGCGTCGAGATCGAGGAGGCTCCCCACCATGGCTGAGACCGCTCCCACCACCTTGGGTGACCTGGCGCACGAGGTCCGGTCCAAGAACGCGGGACCATTCTGGGTCACCATGGAGCTGTTCATGCGAGATGCGGACGGCTATCGCATCGCCGCCGATGAGACGTTCCTCAACGAGGGCACGGTCGCCCGACTCTATGGACTCGACGAAGCCGACATCCTGATGTTCCGGATCCCGTCGCTGAATGTCGTCAAGATCTCCTTCCCGCGGCCCGTCGGCCAGGCGTCGCTGCGGGACCGAGACGTGCACTCCGGTCAGCACCATGTGCCGCTGGCCGTCCTGCCCGTGCCCGCTGCCTCCTGACACGGCTGCGGCTCCGGGCAACAGAGCCAATAGAGCACAGGCGACGCCGACGGCACAGGGCCGGGCACCACGCTCTGACGACGATGACGTGACAGCCGGGCCGGCACCACCGCCGGCCCGGCAGTGGAGCCGAACGCACGCACGGCCTCGCCGTGACCTCTTCCCGCGCATGTTCTTGATGTGCTTCCCACCGCGTCCTCAGGCGCTACACCACGGTCCTGCGTACCCGCGAGCGCCGTTCGCCCGTGACGGGGCGAGCCGCATGAATCGAGACGCGCAGTCTTCCGTCAGCTCACCCTCGACCCGCACTCGAAGGAGCAGTTCATTGGACACACTTGCCGCGCCCTCGTCCGGCCGTCGTCGCCGGGGACGGCTGTATGCGCTCGTGGCCGCCGCCGTCGCTGCCGTTGTGGTGATCGGGGTGGTCAACTACGTTCCCTCGTCCGGGGCCGAGACCACGAAATCCGACCCTGCGGCCTGTCCGGCCGTTTTGAAGGAGAAGGCCAAGTGTTACACCGGCCAGGACGACAACGGCGCCTACTACACGATGGCCGTTCCCCACGACTGGAACGGCTCTCTCGTCGTCCATGCCCATGGTGGGCCGGACTTCTCCTACGACGAGTCCACGTCGACCGAGGACCTGGAACTCTGGGCGGTCATGGTCGAGGAGGGGTACGCGTGGGCTGCTTCCTCCTACCGGCGGGGCGGTTACGGGGTGCGGATGGCCGCCGCCGACACGGAGAACGTACGCCGGCTGTTCGTCGAGGACTTCGGTCGTCCCGAACGGACCTTCCTGCACGGCCAGTCCTGGGGCGGCAACATCGCGGCCAAGGCGGCCGAGATCTACGGCGGGCGAAAGGGCCGCTACGACGGGGTGATGACGACCAACGGCTTCCTGGCGGGCGGCACGCGAGGCTACAACACGCGCCTGGACCTGCGGGTCGTCTACCAGTACTACTGCCGTAATCTCCCCCGCCCCAGCGAGAAGCAGTACCCCCTGTGGCAGGGACTGCCCGCCGACTCGAAGCTGACGCCCGAGGACGTCGCGGCCCGGGTGGCGGAGTGCACCGGCGTCGGTTCGGATCCGGCGAAGCGGACCGCGCAGCAGCGGCGCAACCTCAAGAACATCCTGGCGGTCACCCGCACCACTGAGGAGACGCTGCCCACGAACATGCTGTATGCGACCTTCCTCTTCCAGGACATCGTCTCCAAGAGGCTGGACGGCCGTAACCCGTTCACCAACCGCGGGATCCGTTACGAGGGTTCCCACGACGACAAGGCACTCAACGCGGGCGTGGCGCGGTTCTCCGCCGATCCCACCGCAAAGCGCGACTTCTCCTACGACACCGACCTCACCGGCCGGATCTCCATCCCGGTCCTCACGATGCACGCGATCGGAGACCCTCAAGTCTTCGTCGAGCACGAGGCGGCCTACGAAGCCGCCGTGCGTACCGCCCAGCGGGACGAGAATCTCATGCAGACGTTCACCAAGGAGAGCGAGCACGGTGAACTCAGCACCGCCGAGTACGCCACGATCCTGGATGCGTTGGACACCTGGGCGAGTACCGGCCGCAAGCCCACCACCGCGGCCATCGCGCGTTCATGCGCCTCTTTCGACACCGAGCACGGCGGAGGGTGCCACTTCGATCCGGCCTTCCGTCCCGAGCCCTTCCACACCAAGGTCTCTCCGCGGCCCGGCGACCGCCGCTGGCCCGCTATGTCCGCCACGCGGGAACGCATCTGGAGCAAGATCGACGGCGTAGGCATCGCACCCTGAGGCACGAGGACGCGCTGGGAACGCTGACAGCCTCCTCGGCCCCGGGAGGCCGCGTGAACCGCCACGCGCTGCCCCGGGTTCCCTTCTCGGTGTACGGAGGGAAGGCGTATGGAACGTCCGCGCACGCCCGGAGCGCGGATTCCTACCCGCCCGGGCGGCTCGTTGTCCATCCGCTCGGCCTGCCGAGTCGACCGCAATGTCGGGATCCGTGGCCGCCGGGCCGGCGATCATGCTGCCTGCTCCCTTGCGCGCTGAGCCGTACCCCGTCTCGCACGGAGATGCACTACTCCGGTGGGCAGGCCGCACATCCCGCGGTGCCAAACCGCGATGCACCTCAGACCGGTGCCCCTGGGGCAACCCTTTTCTCCACCTCTGTCCACGGAGTCGCCCGTGTCTTTCCATGACGCATTCACCTCACCCAGAACCGACGCAACGGCCCTCCATCCGCCTGCGGTTCCACAGCAGCTGCGGGAAAGCGCCCTGCGCATCAGGAGAACCTTCGGCGCGGTCAACATCGTGACCGTACTGGCCTTGGCCGGACTCAATCTGATCTTCCCGGACGCTCTGGCCACCCCCGTCGTCGGCCGCATCACGCTGGGCATCGCACTCATCGGCCTCTACGGAGCCGTCCTGATCGCCAGCGCGATCTGGTACGACAGGGCCTTCGCGACCCGGTGCGATCAGATGTCCACCGGTCTCACCAGTGTCGAGGAGCGCAGATGACGCCGTATCTGGCACTCGAAAGCGGTGGCCTGGGCACGTCCCTGACAGCCTTCCTGCTGGTCATCGTCGCGTCGTTCCTTCTCTGCCTCGTCGTTGGTTCCGGCGAGGACACCGTCTCCAGCTTCCTGAGCGCCGACCGCTCCCTCTCCGGCCTGCGCAACGGGCTGGCCATGTGCGGTGACTCCCTATCCGTAACAGCGCTCCTCATACCCGTCGGCACGGTCGCCCTGGCCGGCTACGACGGCATGGTTTTCGCCGCGTGCTCCGTGGCCGCTCTCGCGGTGGTGCTGGCAGTGGCGGAACCGGTGCGCAACACCGGGGCCTTCACTCTCGGTGGCATCCTGGCCAGTCGCATCGACCACTCCCGCGTCCGCCTCGCCGCCGTCGCCGTCACGATTTTGGTGTGCGTCCCGCTCATCGTCGTCCAGCTCGTAGTGGCGGGTGACGCCACCGCATACCTCCTGGGAGTGAACCGGCCAGGCGCCGCCCAGGTCTGCATCGCCTTCCTCGGACTGCTCATCGTCTCCTTCGCGGCGTTCGGCGGGCTTCGGGCCACCAGCGTGATCGAGGTGGTCAAGGTGGTGCTGGTCCTCGGCGTCTTCCTTGCGGCGGTCTACGTTGTCTTCGAGCGGTTCGACTTCAGCTTGGACAGCGTGCTCGAGTCCGCCGCTACGGGAAGCGGTCGCGCCGAGCAGTACCTGGAACCCGGCCAGCTCTACAACAATGTCCGGTTCGGAACGGTGGAGCGGCTCTCGGCGTGCCTGACCCTTGCTCTCGGCTTCGGGGTGCTTCCGCCCCTCCTCATGCGTATCAGCGCTTCACGCACGGGTCCTTCTGCCCGCCGGTCGGCCCGGCACGCCGTCCTCGCTTTCGGCCTTGTCTCGTCAGTGATGACCGTGCTGGGTCTGGGAGCAGCCGCCCTCGTCGGAGGGGAGACCATCATGGCGGACAGCGAGGCGGGCTACTCGGCTATGTACCTGCTCTTCGACGACATCTCCGCCGGGCAGAACGCGCTGTTGTCCACCGCGTTCGCCTGCGCGATGTTCGTCACGGCCCTCGGATCGGTCGCCGGGCTGACGCTCGCGGCCGCAGCGTCCCTGTCTCACGATGTGTACGCCACGGTGATGCGGCGCGGCCGGGTGGACCAGGAGCGTGAAGTCCGGATGACCCGCTGGATGCTGGGCGTCCTCGGCATTCTCAGCGTGGCGCTCGCGGTGATTCTGCACGACTGGAACGTCATCTTCTTCGCCTCGTTCGCCGCTGCGGTCGCCGCCTCGACGATCCTGCCCGCCTTGCTTTTCACCCTGTTCTGGAAGGGTTTGACTCGATGGGGCCTGCTGTGGACCCTGTACGCAGGGTCCATCTGTTGCGTCACGGCGCAGTTGTTCTCCCCTACGGTCTCCGGCGTTCCGGGGGCTCTCTTCCCCGAGTCGGACTTCGCCGTCCTCCCCGTCGAGAACATCGCGATCGTCACCGTCCCGGCGGGCTTTCTCATCGGCTGGTTGGTCAGTCGCTTCGACGGTCGGCGTGCCGCCCTGGACTACGAGGACGCTGAGCGCAAGATTCTCACCGGTGTCTAGGATGGCCGTCGCCCCGAGGGGGAACGCGCCGCGCACGGTGGGTGTTGTGTGAGCGGCGCAGCATGGCCGGGCGGGCGTCCTCGCGACCCTGGGCGCCGAGGGCGGGCGGCCTGGCCGGCTGGTTTCCCTCTTCGACATCGACGGCCGCTGGGCAGTGTCCGCACCGGGACCGTGCCTCGGACCTCAGCTGCGCTTCCACGGCAAGCACCGTTGCGGCACTTGATGTCGACGCCGGTGAGCACCTTGTGCTCGTACGTGAGTGTTCGCCAGGGAACCGGCGGCCCAGTCGGCTGACGACCCAGCCGAGAAGGAGGCCCACGGGGACAGTGAGGATCGCGACGTTCTTCAGAGGGAACCAGTCCGGGAGCCAGTCGAGGTCGAGGTCGGGGGAGCACGCTGTCGGCATGCTCGAAACGGTGGGGCCGAACAGATGCATCACGAAGCAGCAGCCAGCTCCGCCGTAGAGGGACCACAGGAGGCTGCGGCGGGTGAGCCCCTTCCAGAACAGGGTGCAGAGCAGAGAGCGGGGAGGACGACGGAGAAGGCCACCGCCACCGCGAACGATGCGAAGAAATCTTCTCTCTGCTCTCCGATGCCGGGCGCGCGTCGATGAGCGGGTCGCAGCCGGTAACGCAGGCGCGCCTGTACCAAACCGCGCAGACGAACAGAACCGGAGCGTGGAGGCAGGGCAGGGCCATACCGAGGGTGAACGCACCGGCGACAGTGGTGGAGTGGGCGTCGTCGTGGATCTGGCCGAGGCCGATCAGCATGACGGCGGCCACCAGGTTCGTCGTCACCAGCCGCTTTCTCAGCCGGATGGCCGTCGACCGCAGGTCGGATGAGCCGGGCGGCGCGATCCTCGGGGTCGGTAGCGAGGGAAGGCGTCGTGGGCCGAGGGCATGCGTAACTTCCTCGGAGAAGGTGAAGGTCTCGGTCCGGGCTTGTCGGTGGACCGGCCCGGTACGGTGGTCCGATCAGTCGGACGGCGCCAGCCGGGGGAACAGCGCTGCGGCGGACTGACGCTGCATCGCCCGCTGCTGTTCGGCGGTGAGCGCCTCGTCACGGGCGAGGGCTTCCGCTAGACCGTGGACGACCCAGTCGGGCGTGAACGGGTAGTCGCTGCCGTAGAACAGATGGTCCGCGTCGGTGAGGGTCAGAAGAGCGGGCAGGAGCCGAGGCAGGGCGAAACCGGCCAGGTCGTAGTGGAGCCGTCGCAAATGGCCAAGCACATCCACGGGGCTGTCACTGACGGCGATCGAGAAAGCGGAGATCCGGTCGGCGAGCGCGGGCAGCGTCGCTCCCGCGTGCGGAACGATGAAGCGAATAGCGGGGTACCTGTCGAGAACGCCGTTGAGGATCAGTCCTGTGACCGCGCGGGTCGTTTCGAAGGGGAACTCCAGCATGGGCCGGGGCAATCGCATGCTGGTGGTTTCCCAGCACAGCGGCGAGGCCGGGTGGAGCAGGACGGCCGCGGCGCGTTGGTCGAGTTCGGCCATCAGCGGTTCATAGCACGGGTCCCCGAGATACCGGCCGGCGTAGTGGGTGTGGAGCGTGATCCCGTCGGCACCCAGTATGTCGAACGCGTGACGCACTTCGGCCAGGGCCCCGGACAGGTCGGGCAGCGGAAGCGAGGCGAGAAGTCCGAAGCGGTGCGGATGGGTGTCTACGTGCGCGGCGCCCTCCTCGTTGACCGCACGCGCCAACTCACGTGCGGCTGTGTCATCCCCGAAGTGCACGCCGGGCGAGGACACCGACAGCAGGGCGGCGGCGATGCCGGTGTTGTCCATCGCCTCCAGCGCCGCCTGCGGGGACCAGTCGGGAATGGCGGGCATGCCGTCGGGCCGGCCATGTCCGGCGGCGTGCATCGCGGACCGCAGACGGGGAGTGACGAAGTGCGCGTGCACGTCGATGGCGTCAGTAAGCGGGGTGGTGTGTTCAGGGCTCACGTGCTGTCCCATTCGTGAGTAGTTCCAGGTCAGCCTCGCGAGGTCTTCCGGACTGACTGGTTCGGACGGGCTCGTGGTGGTCGCGGGGGACGCCAAGTACATCCTGTCGGCTCCTGCCCGCCGAGGTCTTTGTCGGGCCGCCGCCAGAGGCCGGGTGTGTCGGCGGGAACCGGTTCTCAGTGAGTTGGAGGCCTTGGGGAAGGACGTAGGTCCTCCGAACGTTCCATGCTGAGATCATGGATTCAGATTCCATGGCTGCGGATGACCACAGTTGTCAATCTGCTGACTTCATCATATTCGTGTTCATCATCACCTTGGTTGGTAGGGTCATCGCATGCCGAGTACAGCCCCATCCAGCAACCGCTTTGAGCGGCGTCGTGCCGCGACCAGGCGGGCCCTCGTGCGTGCCGCCCGGGAGATCCTTGCCGACACGGACGACACGAGTGTGAGCATTCAGGCGATCGCGGAACGGGCGGACGTCGGGTTCGGCTCGTTCTACAACCACTTCGAGTCGAAGGCGGAGCTTTTCGACGCGGCCGTGGCGGACGCGTTGGAGGAGTTCGGTCAGGCCTTCGACGACCAGTTGCGGGGCGTGGAGGACCCGGCCGAGCTGGTCGCCGCGGGCTTCCGGCTCAGTGCCCGCATGGCAGACTCGCACCCCGAGCTCATGCAGGTCGTGCGTCGCCGCGGCCTCGCCCACCTGCACTCCGATCTGGGGCTGGCCCCGCGTGCGCGGCGTGACGTGGAGCGCGGCATCGCGTCGGGTCGCTTCGCCGCCGTCGATCCCGTCGTCGCGGTGTCCGCCCTGGGCGGCGCCTTGCTGGCTCTGGTGGAGCTGCGGTTCGCGCGCCCCGACATCGATGGCACTGCCGCCGCCGTCGACATGGCGGGCATGACGCTGCGGATGCTGGGTCTGCCGCCCGACGAGGCCGACGAGGTCGCGCGGCGCCCACTGCCCGTCGTCGCCTGAGCCCTCGGCCATGCTGTCAGCCGGCCCCGTGACGGTGGAGGCCCCGGCTGACCGGGCAGGCCGGCTGGGGACTCGGAGTGCGTCAGGTCGGCCGCGCCACTAGGCGATGGGATAGGGAATCAGCGTGGCGTCGATCTTCTCCCAGGTCGCCTTGAGGGCGGCCAGCAGCGCCGGTTCCTGGGCCGACTTGTCGGCGCATTCGCTGGGGTCCGTCTCCAGGTCGAACAGGACGTCCTTGTTCTTGTTCGGGGGGATCTTGGGGTCGACGGCCCGGTGGTACTTCCACTTTCCGCGGCGCAGCGCGCGTTCACCGGTCTGGCGCCAGAACAAGTCACGCTGCGGGGCGGCGTCGCCGCGCAGGAGGTAGCCCGCGAGGCTGGTGCCGTCGAGCGGCTTGTCGGGGTCCGGACGGGCGCCTGCCATCTCCAGCAGAGTCGCCGTCCAGTCGGGCGTCATTACGGGGATGTGGCTTACCTGGTGGCTGTGGACGCGGGCCGGCCAGCGCAGGATGTTTGGCACGCGGATGCCGCCTTCCTGCAGGGTCTCCTTGATTCCTGCGAAAGGCCAGCTGTAGGCGAACCGTTCGCCGCCGTTGTCGCTGGAGAAGACGACCACGGTGTCCTTGGTCTGGCCGGAGCGGTCCAGCGCCCTCAGTACGTGGCCGACGGCCCGGTCCATACCCTCGACCATCTTGCGGTACGTGTCCAGCGAACCCCCGTCGAGGTGGGCCAGCGCCAGCTTGGCCTTGGCGGGCGGAAGCTCACGTACGAGCCTCTCCAGACGGGCCGCCTCCTCGGTGTCGCCCTCGGCGATGAACGGCCAGTGCGGCGCGGTGAAGTTGAGGTTGAGCAGCCATGGTTTGTCATGCTTGCGCTGGACGAAGTCGCCGGCCCGCTCGGCCAGGACGTTCGTGTAATAGCGCAGGTCCTTGACGGTCGTCTCTCCCTCGTAGAGGTCGTAGGAGCCGTTCGAGGTGAGCTTGGAGTAGTACTCCAGTGAACCGCCGAAGTTGCCGAAGAACTCTTCCCATCCCGACTTCGTGGGCGCGTAGTCGGGCAGGACCCCGCAGTGCCACTTGCCGATCATCGCGGTGGTGTACCCGGCGTCCCGCAGCAGCGACGCGAGCGTCGGGTGCGTGGGGTCCAGTCCCACCTTGTCGCTGTCCTCGATGGGCTCTTCCAGACCCGCCCTGATACGTCCCGGGTAGCGGCCGGTGTACAAGCTCAGCCGCGTTGGTGAACAACTCGATGAGCCGGAGTACCCGTCGGTGAAACGCACCCCCTGCGCGGCCAGCCGGTCCAGGTTCGGCGTGCTGATGTGACGTGCACCGAAGCACGACAGGTCTGCGTAACCCAGGTCATCCGCCAGGATGAACAAGATGTTGGGCCGCTTGGACTTCCGGCCGGAGGCAGCCCTGAAAGTGTGCTCCTTCGGTCCGCCCGAGCTCTCTGCCGACTGCGCGGACTGCGCGGTCGGCACCGATACCCCCACAACAGCCGCCGCCGCTCCGGTCCCTACCACACCCGCGAATCCTCGGCGGCTGATCCCTCTTTCTGCACGCGCCACTTCTTCACTCCTCATTACAGGAAGACCCCGGTTCGCCACGGGCAGCGGCAAACCCCCGGGTCGCGGCGGGCACTCTGGCCCGGCCTCGTCGGCTCTTCGCACCTCGCTTACACCAGGCGCCTGTCGCACACGTCGTGGACCCCGCAAGGGCTCGTCCGCCGCGCTCGCTCACGGGCGAGCCTGAAGCGGGCGCAGTCAGCCATGGTCCGGTACGCGCCCCCCACCCGTTGTTGATAAAATCATCGACTATGATCTGCATCTCAGTCAATAGACGGTCTGACGATTCCATCAGCGGGTTTGCGCCTCCACGGATCCGTCGCGCGTAACCGGGGACTGCCGCGACGGTCACCGCGCATGCCGGACCGCCTTCCAGCGTCGGGTCAGGTCGCTGCCACCGCGGCGCACACCGTGGTCAGGGCCAGTACCCCGGCGGGCAGGGCTCGTACCGGCGGGTCGCCGTGGCGGAGGTGTGCCACGGCCGCGGCGACCATCAGTGCCGCCAGTCCTGCCGCGGCGGCCACCCCGAGCGGGGCCCACGCCAGGCCCGCCAGGAGCCCGGCGGCGCCGGCGGTCTCAAGGGCGCCGACGACGCGGTAGAGACCCGGCGTCGCGCCGAGGTGTGCCGCCGCTCGGCGCATGACCGGCGCGGCGGCGATCTTCGCCGCTCCCAGGGGAAGGAAGACCAGGGCCAGGACGACGGAGAGAATGAGCTGTGCCGTTCTCATTCCTTCCTCCGACTGCGGCGTCGGGCTCCCAAACGGGCGTAGTAGTCGAAAAGATCGGGGTTGTCGACGGCGGCGGAGCTGACGACCTGCTCGGCCGGTGTGCCCTGAAGAAGGCGCTTGACGGGGACTTCGAGCTTCTTGCCCGTACGGGTGTGCGGAATGGCCGGGACTTCGAGAATCTCGTCTGGGACGTGACGGGGGGAGGCGCCGGTGCGGATCACCTCCTTGATCGTCTCCCGCAGGGTGTCGTCGAGGTCGACTCCCGCGGCGGGCACCACGAAAAGGGGCATCCAGTAGCCGCCGTCGGGTTCCTCCACGCCGATGACGAGGGCTTCGGTGATCTCGGGGAGGAGTTCGACGGCCTCGTGGATGTCGGCGCTGCCCAGGCGGACGCCGTTGCGGTTCAGTGTGCTGTCGGAGCGGCCGTGAACGACCACCGAGCCATGCCCGGTGACCGAGACCCAGTCGCCGTGCCGCCACACGCCGGGGTAGGAGTCGAAGTAGGCGTCGCGGTAGCGGGTGCCGTCGGCGTCGTTCCAGAAGTACAGGGGCATCGACGGCATGGGCCGAGTGATGACGAGTTCGCCCACCTGGTCGATGACCGGCAGGCCGTCCGAGTCGTAGGCGGCCAGTGCCACGCCGAGGTGGGGTGCGGACAGCTCGCCCGCCCATACGGGCGTGTTGGGCGCGCTGCCGGCGAATCCGGACACCACATCAGTACCGCCGCTGATGGAGGCGAGCAGGGCGTGGTCGCCCACGTGGTCGCGGACCCAGGGGTAGGCCGAGGCGGGGAGGGCCGAACCGGTGCATCCGACCACGCGGACGGACGACAGGTCGTGCCCGGAGGGATCGATGCCGAACTTCGCCATACCCAGCAGATACTGGGGGCTGGTACCGAAGACCGTGACGCGGTGGCGCGCGGCCAGCTCCCACAGGACGTCGAGCTTGGCGTGAGGTGCCGGGCTGCCGTCGTACGTGCACGTCGTGGCACCGGTCAACAGCGTCGAGACGACCAGGTTCCACATCATCCAGTGGGTGGTGGTGTACCAGAGCAGGCGGTCGCCGGGACCAAGGTCGGAGTGCAGGCCGAGGGTCTTGAGATGCTCCAGCAGGACCCCGCCATGGCCGTGGACGATGCCCTTGGGCAGGCCGGTGGTCCCGGAGGAGAACACGACCCAGAGCGGGTGGTCGAACGGCACCGGAGTACAGATGAGTTCCTCGGTGCGGGTGGAGGCGTCCTCCCAGGGCACCACGAGGCTCGGGTAGGGGGCACCGGGACCCGGCAGGCCGAGGTGGTCCACCAGGAGCGTCGCCTTCAGCGTCGGAAGTGACTCGGCCAGTCGAAGGGCGGCCTCGCGGCGGTCGTGGGAGGTGCCGTTGAAGAGATAGCCGTCGGCGGCGATGAGAACGGTGGGGTCGAGCTGGGCGAACCGGTCGGCGGCGGCCTTGGGGGCGTAGTCCTGCCCGCACACCGACCACACGGCGCCGAGACTCGCGGCGGCCAGGAAGGAGATGATCGCGTGCGGAGTGTTGGGGAGGTAGCCCACCACCCGGTCACCCTGCCCGATGCCCAGCTCGCGCAGCGTCGCGGCGACCGAGGCCACCTGGGAGCGCAGCGCGCGCCCGGTCACCTCGTACGAGGACCCGGTCTCGTCGAGGGCGATGATCGCCGCTTCGTCGTCGGCGAGGTTGCGCAGAGCGTGGTGGGCGTAGTTGAGGGTGGCACCGGTGAACCAGCGGGCGCCCGGCATGGTCTCCTCGGCCAGTACCCGCTCGTACGGGCTCTGCGCCTCTACGCCGAAGTACGCCCATACCGCCCCCCAGAAGCCCTCCAGGTCGGTGACCGACCACTGGTGGAGTGCGGAGTAGTCGGAGCCGTCCACCCCGGCGCGGCGCGCGAAGTCCGCGATGCGACTGGAGGAGACGGCCTGCGGTTCGAGTGTGAAGAACGGTTCCGGCGTTGTCATCGTGTGGAGCTCCTCAACAGGCTTTCGGGGGCGGTCCGTCGGACGGACGGGGGGTTGCGTGCAGAGTGCACCAGAGGTGCCCACGCGGCCGGGGCCGTGAAGCCGTGTCCGCCCCGGGGGACGACATCCATCACCACCCGGTCCGGCCGCAGCATCACGGCGTCCACCCGCGCGGCTCGCAGCCACGCGGTGAGTCGGCCGTCGTCGCCGAGCCCGGTGGTGCGGACGATGCGGGCGCCGAGGCCGTCGGCAACCGCCCGCGAAGCGGGAGACAGCGGTGCGGCCGTCACCACGGTGAAGGAGGCACCGAGCAACTCGTCGAGGCGGGTGCGGCGCCCGTTGGCGGTCACCCACGGCTGAGGGCAGAAGCGGCCGATGAGCCTGCGGCCGGCACCACGGACCCGGCGGTGCACGAGCGGCCCCGCGGCCAGGGCCGGACTGAGGTCGCGGGCGGCTGCCGCACCCAGCCCGGGCACACGGAAGACAGTGCCCAGAATGCCGCGCCGGACGGCGGCGGCTCTGTCCTGGCCGCCGGTCATGGCCCAACCCATGGCGACCGCCAGCCTAATCACATGGCGGACGTGCGGCTTGCGCTCGCTCTCGTACGTGTCCAGAAGTTTCTCGTCGCCGGCCTGTTGAAGTACGAGAGCGAGCTTCCAGGTCAGGTTGTAGGCGTCCCGCAGACCCGAGCACAGCCCTTGCCCGATGAAGGGCGGAGTGAGGTGGGCCGCGTCGCCCAGAAGGAAGACGCGGCCCCGGCGCCAGCGATCGGCGATGCGCGCCCGGAAGGTGTACCGGGCCTGTCGGAGCACGTCGAAGTCGGACGTGTGGGTGAGACCCACCCACGGGGCGACCAGCTCCCGAAGCCGTTCGTCATTCAGTTCCGGTCCGTCGTCCAGCCGGAATTCCCAGCGGTAGCGGTCGTCGCCGATCCGCATGAACGTCGCCGGCCGCCGCGGGTCACAGATCTGTTCGACGCCTTCCCAGGAGCGCACAGGGAGGCTCGTGCGCGCGTCGATGACCGTCCAGCGTTCCTCGAAGCGCAGGTCCTCCCACACGGCGCCGATGGCTTCACGGGTGAGGCCGTTGGCGCCATCGCAACCGAGGACGGCGTCCGCGAGCATCATGTGTTCACCCGCGTCGTCCCGGAACCTGACGCGGACCGGGCCGCTGGGGCCCTGTTCGAGGCCGATCACCTCCACTCCGCCGCGCAGTTCGCAATCCGGGGTGCGGGCCAGGGTGTCACGCAGGACGCGCTCCAGCTCGGGTTGGTCGAACATGCTGGTCTGCGGGAAGCCATGGGCCCCCAGCGCGGCGCGCGGGAACTCGGCCATCACCCGGTGCCGCGCATCCAGCAGTCGTAGCCCCCGGGCGGGGCGGGCGATCGCGGCGAACTCCTCTTGTATGCCCGCGGCCTGGAGAATGCGGCGCACCTCGTCGTCGGTGGCGACGGCGCGCGGCAGCGGGTAGATGTCATCGTGGCGTTCGAGGAGGACGGTCCTCACTCCGCGGCGGGCCAGGAGGAGGGCGGCAGTCACACCCACGGGTCCGGCTCCGACGATCACTACGGGTACGTCTGCTGAACAGGGCTCGACGGTCATGTGCGGCTCGCTTCGGTCTTCAGTGCTCGTCGGCCACGGAGGTGCGCTGGCTGCCCAGATCGATTCTGCCGTCCGGGGTGGCGATGGACGCGGTCACCACATCGCCGGAGCGTAGATAGCGGGGGTTCTTCGCCTGGCTCTTGAAGAAGGTGTTCCACTTCACCGCGGGCGGGAGCAGCGCACCGATCTTCTCGACCGGCTTCGGGGGGGCCTTCAGCGCGGTACCACCGGGCGTTCCGGTGAGCAGTAGATCCCCGGCTTCCAGGGTCTGGAATCGGGCCAGCAGGGTCAGTGCCTGCGCTGGGCGGACGATCATGTCGGCGAGGGTGCGGTCCTGACGCAGCTCGCCGTTCACCGACAACCGCAGCCGCAGGCCGATGAGGTGGGCGAACTCCTCCGCTTCCAGCAGGGTGAGATACGGGCCGGTCGGCGTGAAGGTGGGATACGACTTGCTCTCGTAGAACTGAGTCTTCGTGAGCTGTACGTCACGGGCGCTGACGTCGTTGGTGATCACCAGCCCGGCTACGAGCGAGGGCAGGTCGCGTTCCTCGACGACGGTGCCGACGGGCAACGGTGCGCCCATGACCAGGCCGAGCTCGATCTCGTAGTCGAGGAACTTCACATGCGACGGCCGGACGATGCTTTCGTGCGGTCCGCTCACGGAACCGGAGGCCTTACGGAAGAAGGTCGGCGGGATGTCACCGGTGAAGCCCGAGTCACGGGCATGACTGTGGTAGTTGACCATCTGAGCCACCACGCGGCAAGGCACGGTCACGGGGGAGAGGGCCACCAGGTCGGTGACGGGTGTCCCCGTCGCGCGGGAGGTGGCGGCCTCCTCGACGGCAGCTCGGTCCGCCAGGAGTTCGGCGGTGGTGACGGCCTTGGTGTCGACGGGAACCGCTCGCTCCCCGCCGACGACCCACCAGCCGTCGGCGGTGCGCAGGATGTTGGTACTCATGTCAGTGCCTTCTCTGGGGGAGGTGGTCAGGAGTTCGCGGCTTTGAGCAGGCCCATCAGGCGTGCGGCGTCCATCTCGTTGTGGCCGCGCAGGGCCTGGACGACCTCGCGGACCCGCTGAGGTGAAGGGCTGGTGCCGAGGAAGTCGCGGGTGGCGGGCGGGCCCCACTGGGCCAGACCGCTGCTCGACATGGGCGCCCAGCCGGGCTCGATGTCGCAGGAGAACAGGTCGCCGTCGGCGAAGTGCTCCAGCATGAACCGGTCGGGGTCGCGCCAGTAGTCGAAGAGCTGACTGCCCTGGATATGCCGGCCGATGCCCCAACTGCGCTGGTATCCGCGCTCGGCCAGGTACTCGCCGCCGGCGGCGATCGAGTCCAGGTCGGTCACCTGATAGGCGGAGTGGACATAGCCCGTGCCCGGCCCCAGATGCATCGCCAGGGTGTGGTGGTCCACGGCCAGGCTGCCCCGGTCGCAGCGGATGAAGGCCATCGTCGGGCCACGGTCGCGCTGTCCGTCGAGAAACAGGAAGTCGGAGACGATCATGCCCAGGGTGTCCAGATACCAGTCCAGCGCCTGGCCGAACACACGGGTCTCCAGCACCACGTGGCCCAGCCGCTGGATACGCGACGGTTCGCGTGGCGGGCGCTGCGTGACGTTGACGCGAGGGTGGTCGGTTCCGAAGTTGAGCAGCAGCGGCTGCTGCTCAGGCAGGGCGGGCAGTTCCTCGCCGCAGTGCACCACGCGCACGGGGAAGCCCGAGGGGTCGAGCAGGTCGACCGTCTGGCCGCCGCCCGGTACGTCCGCGCGCCGAACGCTTGTCCCCGTCGCTCTGGCCAGCCGGTCCAGATCGGCCTGCTCGGCCGCGCGGAACGCGGGCCCGATGAAGCGAGAGGTCCGGCCGCTCCGGATCACCATGCAGGGAGAGCCTGCGAACGAGCCGCGAAGCCAGAGTTCCCGCTCCGTGCGGGCGGCGATATCAAAGCCGAAATCGCGGGCGAAGACCGCCGCGCGGTCCAGGTCGGGCTTCTGGAACTCCAGCCAGGCAAGGTCGGTGACCCGGATGACGGGGTTGCGCGACCGCCCGGTGTGTTCGCCGCGCAGCGCGCCCTCTTCGCTGTGGAGGTTCTGGTGGGCCGTCCTGACGTCCGCACCGTCGGAGAGGGTTTCGGACACTGTGTCCTCCAAGCAACATCGTGGTAATGAGGAAATCATCAGCTTTGACTCTTTGATCGTCAATAGCTGGCTCCGAAAAGGTGGCAAAGTCAGCCGGCACCACACCGCGAGATCACCGGAAGGGTGAGGTGAGCAGTTCCTTCGAGGAACGGTGCGCACGTCCACGTCAGCCCTGCCCCGCGGCGCCGGGTCCGGCTGCCCGCGACGCGGCGGCGCGCCGAACGCAGAGCCGTCCGGCGCGGGGGTGCGGCCGGCCCTCGAAGAGCAACCTCAGTGATCAGAGGTTGCGCGGCGATGCGGGCCCGATGGCAGCGTCCGCAGGCGCCATCTGATTCGTCCTGGCGGGCTGCCGGTCCCGGGTGCGGCAGGCGTCGCGCGACCGTGCCCCCGGTGGATACAGTCCGTTTCCGGCCCCGAACAGTGCGTGAGATCCGTTCGGGACGTCGGCGCCGCCCGCCGCCGTTCCGTCACCGACCCGACCGTCGCCGTGACCGCCGGTCGGCCGCCTGCCGACGCCGCCCGAGGCGGCTCCCCGGCCGGAGTCCGCGCCAGGTGCCGCTGTGCTTGCGGGGCGTGCCGCCCATGTAGGTCTGCCGCGTCGTCCGGTGCTCTCCGTCCGGCCTCTGCCGTCAAGGGACCGAGTGCCGGGACCAGATCCGTCGCCCGTGAACCCCTGCGCCGCGACGTGCGCTCCCACCGTGCCCGCATTCTCGGCATGGCCCAGCAGGGGTTCGGCCGGAGCCCCGATGCGACCCAGGAGGGGTTCGCACGGGCAGCCGGTGCCGTCCGCCGCACTCTCTTCGGGCACTTCCCGGGACGATCGGCTTGGTGGACGCGCCGGCCGAAGAGGCGCCCGAGGCGCTGCGATGCGTCACGGTCGGCACGTCCGATGCCGAGGAGCCGCCCGAGCACGCACTGGCCCGTTTCGTCCTGCCGAACCGGCCCGTCGGCGGCCGCTACCGGCTGCTCCTCGCGCTCGCCCGCCAATACCTCGGCCCGGAGCACGTGTCCGAGATTCCAGCTCCCGCACGCGACCGGGCCACCGCCATCCTCGACGGGGCCGGCGCGCGGGAGGGTTCCACGGCCACCTGCCCGCACTGGTGCTGAGCGCCACGCTGGAAGCCCTCACCGATTCACTGCTGGACGGGGTCGACGACGGAACCTGGGAGGACGACGGCACGTGCACCGTGGTGGCCACCCTGGTCGCGGCGGGCGGGTCGGACGTCGCGGCGTGTGCGGCAGTGGAGAGCGTGGGGACGGCGACCGGCACCCTCGAAGCCTGGGCCTCGCTGGTCACGCCCTCCACGGTGTCACGCGGAGGGCGCGTCGCGCGGGGACGCCGGTCACCCGACGGTCGCCATGACGTGGACCGGCCCCTCACGGTCGGACAGACGCGCTCCATGGCCACCGTGCCGGGTGGCGATGATCTCGGCGGCGATGGAAACGGCCGTCTCTGCGGCGGAGCGCCCGCCGAGATCGAGCCCGACAGGGGAGGCCAGCCGCGCCATGGCGGGCGTGGAGACACCGGCGTCGAGAAGTGCGGCGGCGCGGCGTTGATGAGTGCGACGCGAACCCAGTGCACCCACATACGCGACATCCAGCCCCAGCGCGGTCTCCAGCAGGGGAATGTCGACCTTCGGATCGTGGCTGAAGGACACGATCACCGTCCGCTCGTCCACCCGCCCGTCCGCGGCCTCTTGCGACAGATACTCGGCGGGACGGGCTACGACGACCTGGTGGGCGTCCGGGAAGCGGTCAGCCGTGGTGAACACCGGGCGGGCGTCGCACACGGTGATCCGGTAGTCCATGGTCCGGCCGATCGACGCTAGGGCGGCGGCGAACTCGCCGGCGCCGAACAGCAGCATCCGTGGGGGCGGAGTCAAAGAGTGCACGAAGACGCGAACGCCCTCGGTGTCGTAGCTGAGCAGCGTGCTCTCTCCGTTGCGCAGCAGTGACCGTGCCCTTTCCAACAGACCCGCCGGGGTGTCCTGCGGGAGCAGACGGCCGGAGCTCTCCTCGGCGTCGAGGACCATATGCGCGCCCACGGCCTCCGCACGCGGATGGGCCAGCACGGTGGCGACGGCTACCGGAGAGCCGGCCCGCAGAGAGTCCATGACCTTGGCCAGCTCCGGGTAGGTGTCGAGGTCGACGGGCTCGACGAAGACGTCCAGAGTGCCGCCGCAGGTGAGGCCGACGGCGAAAGCATCGTCGTCGCTGATGCCGTAGGAAGCCTCCTGGGGTATGCCGTTCAGGATGGCCGCGCGGGCGCGTTCGAGGACGTCGCCTTCGACGCAGCCGCCGGACACCGAGCCCACGACGCGCCCGCGCGGGGTGAGCACCATGGCCGATCCCACCGGGCGCGGAGCGGAGCCGGAGGTGCGCACCACAGTCGCCAGGCCGGAGGTCTCTTCGGTAGCCCAGGCCTCGTACAGGGTGGTCCAGACGCTGCCGTGGCGGGTCACAGCAGCTTGTCCTGGGTGAGCGGCAGGTCGCGCAGGCGTTTGCCGGTGGCGTGGAAGACGGCGTTGGCGATGGCGGCGGTGACCCCCGTCATCGGTGTTTCGCCGAAGCCGCGGGCGCCGAGTGCGTCGCTGGCCGGGTCGGGCTTGTCGATGAACTGCACCTGGATGTCGGGGACGTCGGCGTTGACCGGGAGCAGGTAGCCCGACAGGTTCGGGTTGACGATCCTGGCCGTCGCGGGGTCGACGAGAGTGTGCTCGAAGAGGGTGAAGCCGATGCCCCAGATCACTCCGCCGAGGACCTGGCTGCGGGCGGTCTTGCGGTTGAGGACGGTACCGGGGTCGTAGCAGCCGGCCACGCGGGTCACCCGGATCCTGCCGAGCAGCGGGTTGACGCGTACCTCGACGAAGACGGCGCCGACCGAGTAGCCGAGCGGTGTGTCGGTGGGCTCCACCTGGAATGTGAGGGGCTTGCCGGCGTGGCCGGCCACGGAACGGTAGCTCACCCGGGTGCGGGGGTCGGCGGTGTCGAAGAGGTGACCGTCGGCGGTGTCCACGCGCTCCGCGGGCACACCGCGCAGTGGGGAT
Source organism: Streptomyces sp. NPDC096048 (assembly GCF_044763415.1). Taxonomy (NCBI): domain Bacteria; kingdom Bacillati; phylum Actinomycetota; class Actinomycetes; order Kitasatosporales; family Streptomycetaceae; genus Streptomyces; species Streptomyces sp. NPDC096048. The sequence continues at coordinate 77,968 of NZ_JBIWGG010000010.1, read as the reverse complement.
GCAGGCTGTGCTACCGCCAGGTCGATGACGGCCTTACGGGCGGTGGTGCACACGCGGTTGACCGCGCTGCCGACGCCGGGCGCGGTGGTGGAGGCGCCGGAGGTGTAACTGAGTGGGAAGGCGCTGTCTCCGAGTTCGAAGGTGACGTCCGAGACGGGAACGCCGAGCACCTCACCGGCGATCTGCGTCATGATCGTGTACGTGCCGGTTCCGTTGTCCTGGGTGCCGACCTGGATGAGCGCCCTGCCGTCGGTACCCAGCGTCATACGGGCGCCGGCCCCGGGTCGACCGCCCGCGGTGTGCGAGGACGTGGCCATGCCCCAGCCGACGAGTTCATCGCCCTCATGCATCGAGCCGGGGCGCGGGTTCCGCCGAGACCAGCCGAACACCGACGCGGCGCGGTCGTAACACTCGCGCAGGTGATTGCTTCCCCACTCCTCGCCGCTCTCCATGTTCCGGCTGCTCCAGTTGCGCTTGCGCAACTCGACCGGGTCCATGGCCATGGCGTGGGCGAGCTCGTCCAGCGCCGTCTCCAGGACGTGGCTGGTGCAGGCCTCCGGAGAGCGGATGAAGCTCTGGGTGGGCATGTCCAGGCGTACGACGCGCTGCTTGTTGGAAAGATTGGGGATGTCGTACAGCATGCGGATCGGCTCGCTGCTGTTGAACGCGGCGATGTCCTCGCGGGTGACCTGCTGGACGATGGCGTGGTCGAGGGCGGTGATGCGGCCGTCGCGGCGGGCACCGATCTCGATCGTCTGGCGGGTCTGCGCGCGGTGCCCGTTGCAGCTGTACATCTGCGCCCGGGACAGCACGAGCTTGACCGGCCTGCCCAGCGCGCGGGCGGCGGCGCAGGTCAGAATGGTGTGCGGCCACACCGGACCCTTGGAGCCGAAGCCGCCGCCGAGGAACCGGGAGATGACCCGGACGTCGGCGAGCGGGACCCCCATGGCCTCACTGACCACGTGGCGGGTGTTGTCCACACCCTGGGTGCTTTCGTATACCAGCACCTTCGAGCCCTCCCACACCGCCGTGGTGGCGTGGGGCTCGATCGGATTGTGGTGCTGCATAGGGATCGTGTACTCGGCCTTGACCCGGACGTCCGCCTGAGCCATCCCGGCCGGCACGTCGCCGCGCTCGTGGGTGTTGGGGCCGTCCGGCCCAGTGGGAGGTGAGGACACCTCACCGGCGGACAGGTCGCTCTGGGGTTCGCCCGCTGCGTCGTACTCGACCTCGATCAGTTCCGCTGCGCGCTGAGCCTGTTCCAGGGTCCGGGCGACGACGAGGGCGATGGGCTCGCCCGCGTGGTGGATCTCCGGCGTCTGGATGGGTACGTACCGCTTGAAGTACGGCCGGTGGACCGGCTGGGCCACACGCGGCATGGTCTCGTGCGTGTACACGGCGATCACGCCGCCCACGGCCTCCGCCGCCCGGACGTCGATCCGGGCGATCCGGCCGCGGGCGATGGTGCTCAAGGCCATGAACGCGTGAACCAGACGGGGAAGGCGCACGTCGGCGGTGTACTCGGCCTCGCCTGTCACCTTGAGCCGGGATTCGACGCGGGACAGCGCGCGGCCGACGACGTCTGTATTCATCGGGAACCTCCGGTGAAACGGCCGAGCGTGTCCTGCAGGGCGCGCTGCACCAGCTCGGCCTTGAATGCGTTGTCCGGGCGCGGCTGGGCCTCCTTGACCAGGATGCGTCCGGCCGCCGCTATGTTCCGCTCCGTCAAGGGCTTGCCGCGCAGGACGGACTCGGCCTCGGCGGACCGCCAGGGGCGCGTGCCTACCCCACCGAAGGCCAGGCGGGCGTCTTCGACGGAGCGGCCCCTTGTACGCAGCACCGCCGCGACGGACACCACCGCGAACTCGAAGGTGGCGCGGTCCCGCACCTTCAGATAGCGCTGGCGGGTGTTTCTCGAGTCCGGCAGCGGAATCTCGACCGCGGTGACCAACTCGCCGTGCCGCAGCGAGTTGTCGATGTGGGGAGTGTCCCCCGGCACTCGGTGGAAGTCGGCCATTGCGATGGTGCGGGCGCCGTCCGGACCGAAGGTGTGGACCGTGGCGTCCAGGGCGCGCAGGGCGACCGCGAGGTCGGACGGGTGGACGGCGATGCAGTGGTCGCTGACGCCGAGGATCGCGTGCCAGCGGTTGCGGCCCTCCAGCGCGGAGCATCCGGACCCCGGTCGGCGCTTGTTACAGGCGAACTCCTCGTTGCGGAAGTACCCGCAGCGGGTGCGCTGCAGCAGGTTGCCTCCGATCGAGGCCACGTTGCGCACCTGCGGGGACGCCCCGGCGAGCAGTGCCTGGGACAGCACAGGCAGCTGCCTGCGGACCACCGGGTGCATGGCCACGTCCGCCATCCTGGCCAGGGCGCCAATGTGCAGCTTGTCCCTGGACACCTCGATGTCCTTGAGCGGCAGGCGGTTGATGTCGACGACCAGGTCGTGGTCCTCGGCACCGTCCTTCATCAGGTTCAGCAGGTCCGTGCCGCCGGCGATGAACGCCGCGTCGGCCCTTCGGGCCACGAGCTGTACGGCTTCGGCGGCACGATCGGTGCGTGCGTAGGCGAAGTCCCTCATCGCCGCACCGCCTTCGCCGCGTCAGCCACCGCGTCCACGATATTCGGGTAGCAGCTGCACCGGCACAGATTGCCGCTCATCCACTCCCGGATCTCGTCCTCGGAACCGGTGTGGCCCTCCTCGATACAGGCCACCGCCGACATGATCTGTCCCGGTGTGCAAATACCGCACTGGAAGGCGTCCCGGCGGACGAAGGCCTCCTGCACCGGGTGCAGTTCCTCGTCCCGGGCGAGTCCCTCGATGGTGGCGATGGAGTGACCTTCCTGCATCACGGCCAGGGTCAGGCACGCTTTCACACGTCGCCCGTCGACGAGCACCGTGCAGGCACCGCACTCGCCCCGGTCGCAGCCCTTCTTGGTGCCGGTGAGCCCGACCCGTTCGCGCAGCGCGTCGAGCAGGGTGACACGGGCTTCGACGGCCCGAAGACGGTGCCGCTTGCCGTTGACCTCCAGGACGAGGTCGGCCACGGCCCGGGGTCGGGCCTCGGGCAAAGCCTCCGGCGCCGCCGTGGCTGACTCGGTTCCCGTCAGGGGAACCACCACGGCAGCCGCTGCGACGCTCCCCGTCCTCAGCACATCGCGCCTACTGTGTCGTGACATGGGCAGCAACTCCTCGTTCCGTACGTCGAGATGATGCCGAGCCTGGCGTCGAGGGAGTCACCCGTCCAACGCAAAATGTGAATCCTGGCTATGCGTGTCATGCATCCACTGGCAGGAGAAGCCCCTCTTACGGTCGTGACCTGCATGAAAGGTGCGTAGAGTATGCACGTGTCGCATCTTCGAAATGTTGATCTCAACCTGCTCGAAGCGCTAGTGGTGCTGCTTGAGGAGAGGCATGTGTCACGGGCGGCCAACCGGTTCCATCTCAGCCAGTCGGCGATGAGCCGTGTTCTGTACCGGCTCCGAGAGATGTTCGGCGACGAACTCCTTGTGCGCACCCGGCGTGGATACGAGCCGACACTGCGAGGGCAGCAGATCCAGTCGGAGCTCGCCGATCTCCTGCCGCGGCTGGAGGGACTGCTGCGCGGCGACATCTTTGACCCTGCGACGGCGCACAGTCATTTCCGCGTGCAGTGCACCGACTTCGCCACCTCTCTGCTCGGCCCGACCATCTTCTCCCGAGTCTTCCGTGAGGCGCCGAGCGTCTCGCTGACCGTGTCGTCACTTGGCGACCAGTCCTTCACCGACGTCGAGCAGGGCCGGGCGGACCTGGCCGTCTCCGGGGTAGTGGCGCCCCGTTCGCTGCACTGGGAGACGCTGTTCGAGGAGGACTTCGTCTGCCTGCTGTCCCGGGACCACCCCGTCCGAGCCGAGCGGCTGACCCTGGACGACTTCATCGCGTATCCGCACGTTGTCGTCAATGTCTCCACCGATGGGCAGACGATGGTCGAGCGCCGCCTGGACGAACACGGACTGCGCCGCCCCTCGGGACTGCGGGTGCCCTACTTCTCCGCGGCGGCGGTCGCGGTGCGTGGCACCGAACTCATCGCCACCCTCCCGCGCCGGGCGGTCCTCGGGTACGCGGACGATCCCGCCTACCGCATCGCCTCGGCCCCCGAAGAACTCCTGCCCTTCCCTTACGGAATCGCCTGGCACCCGCGTGTCGACACCGACCCGGCCCACCGGTGGCTGCGGCAGGTGGTACGTGAGTCTGCCGTGCAGGCGACCGGTCTGGCCGACGATGACATGCGGGTGCCGCCGACTGAGGCTCCCCGTCAGGCTGCCGGGAAGCACGGGATCGAAGTCAGCTCAGAGATAGAGCACGGACGTTGAGTCCGCCCCCCGTCTGGTCACGGGTGGCCACCGAAGCGTGATCCGTGACCAGCAGGGTGTCCTTGCCAGACCGCTTGCGCGGCCGGAACACAAGCGCCGCCTCCAGGTGGCCGGCGGTCCGGTCGGGCGCAGACTTCGGGACTCCGGAGAGCGGGGTGAGGTGTCGCAGGGTGAGGCTGGTCCGGAATGTGTCCCAGGCCTTCACCGCACCCTGCTCGGGGAACGGGAACATGCCCACCACCACGGGCCCTGCATCACGGTCACAGAAAGGCGGGCGGCGAGTCCCGACTTGCCTGGCCGGGACCACCACCTACGACCCACATCGGCATGAGCGGCCACATCCCAGCCGGCGCACATGTGTCTGCTTGGACAGCATGGCCAAGGTCACTACCTGGCACCATCGCCGGCCGATGAGCTTGATGGGGTGTCGACTGAGTCTAGGAGGGAATGTCGCCGGTGGCGAAGTAGGCCCGGCAGGGTGTGCCGTCGAAGTCGGTGGCGATCTGCAGTACTCGGCGGCCGTCGGTCGAGGGCAGGAGCGGCGAGCTGTAGTTCTGGCAGGGATTCACCGCCGGATTCGGCACCGTCACCGGCGAGGGCATCGCGGACCACGTCCCGGCGCCGTTCCGCGTGTTGGAGAGGATTGTGCGGCCGCTGCCGGCGGCGGGCGTGCCGTCCCGGTTGAGCAGGCGCTGTCCGATGAGCAGGATCCGTCCGTCGGCTCCGGCGCCAGGGGTCGGTGACCAGGCGATGGTCGGCGCGGCGCGGAAGTACCTGCCGTCGGCGGTCTCAGGCCGGATCCCGAGGGCGGCGGCGTTTCCCCAGTTCCAGCCGTCGGCGGAGGTCCGGTAGTGCACCACGCACTGGTACTGGCCGCCGGGATTGCAGATTTCGTAGCTCATGAAGTAGGTGCCGTTCGGCAGCCTCCGCACCACCGGCATACCAGGCCGGTCGGTGGACAGCTTGCTCGCCACCGTGTTGTGGCGGCCTTCCCAGTGCACCCCGTCGTAGCTGCGAGCCGCGGCGAGTTTCTGGCTGTGCGCGGGATCGGTTTCGTCCGCGTAGTGGCAGACCAGTGCCCCATCGGCGGCCATGGAGAACTCAGGTTCCCACAACCCGCCCGTTCCCGAGGCGACGGCGCAGGACGACAGGTAGGACCAGGTGCGTCCCACGTCGTTGCTTCGCCATATCCGCAGTGCCATACGGCGGTTCGGCTCGTCCTGACCGGCGGACGAGGCCCACAGCAGTGTGCCGGCCGGTAGCGCGCCCACCTGCCGCGGCAGTTCGAACAGCGTGGCGCAGCAGAGTCCCTGGCCCGCGGCCGACTGGGGGTCGGTGACTCCGCCGACCTGGGTGAAGGACGTTCCGGAGTTGGTGCTTTCGTGGATGGCCCCGATGCCGTTGTTGCCTTCGAAGGTGACGACACTGGCGAGGATTCGCCCGTTCGCCGCCCCGTTGTGGGCGAGCCGGATGACCCGCGGGTACAGACCGGTTCCGTTCCTCAAAGCGGTCCTCGTGTCCGCCGGGGAGACGTCCGGCACCACGTGGAGGAGACGGGAGACGCAGGAGCGGAGGCGGGGGTGAAGGCCAGGCTCAGCGTGCCGGCCAGACCCAGCACCATCGCTCGCGTCAGATGCCGAACGGTCCGGCCGTTGGCGGCGTGCCGCGTGGGGGCGACACGTCTGCCGGGGCCGCGCAGGCGGCTCAAAGCATATGCGATCCGTAACATGGACACTCTGATTCCCTTCAGGCGGGGTGAAATCTGCGTCAGGGTAGGGCGCCTAATACATCGATGTAAATAGTTCGGGCATCGGCCGTCACCGAGGCTCCCGACCGCCAGTGGGCCGTGTTGCTGACAGGCGCTCCTTGTGATCGGAACGAGTCGGGGGCCCCGGAACGCGCAGGTCAAGTCCTGGTCCGGTCCATCTTCTCGCCGTGCGCCGACGGCGGCAGCCGACCGCGGGCTTGGGGGGGGCGAGGCTGGGCAACGATTCCTGGCCGTGCTGAGGGACGACGCAGGAGAAGGCCACCGATGACCGCGAACGACACCGCGTTATACAGGCGTTCCCCGCCGGTCGATGCGGTCGATGCGGTCGGTCTGGGAGTTGTGGGCGGCCCTGCTCACGACTGCCGTTCTAGCGCTGAAGTTGCGTCTTCACGACCGGCTTTGAAGCTCCGCCATGCAGCATGGTGCGACGAGTCAGGCTTCCATTGCCCTTGCCGTCCGACGCGCACGGGGGCTGCCATTCGACGAAACCGTGACACCGCACGACTCGGATTAATTCCCCACCCCGTTGACGGAGCCGGGCGGGCCTTCGCATGCTGGGCGGCAGCCATCCAGGAGACCACCGATCACACCGCGTTCCAGGCCGGCACGGGGAAGCTGACGTGCTGCTGGAGAGGGAACCGCGCGCAGCCACCGCCCTTTGACGGAACAGGAGAGCGCGACTGATGAAGACACCCTGGAGCGGAAGGCGTCGGTCGGCGAACCCCTGCGGCCTGTGCCGGAATTTCCGTGGCCACCCTTCCGCCGAGTGGTAGAGGTACATCGGTTCCGGCTCCGGCTTCGCCGACGGCGGTTCCACCGTGTGCCCCCGGTGGAGACTCTCGGACGTCGACGGTATGCCCGTTGTCTCTTCGGCCGTGACCGCGCACTCGTGCCCGTAACGGCTTTATCGCTCCGCACCTGCCGCGCTGGGCGGTCAAGGACTACACGAATGAGGTGACGCAAGTGTCCGAACAGGACGGGCCGCGAACCGAAAACCGGGGTCAACGCCGCGGCCCCAGCCGCCGGAGCCTGCTGGGCCTGGGCTGCGGTGCCGGGATGCTGCTCGCCGGACGCGGGGCAGACGTGGCTCGGGGCGCCACCGGCGCGCCGACGTCCCGTCACACCGGCGGGGGTCCACATGCCGTCGCCGGCATCGGGACGTCTCTCGCCATGGCGGACGGGGCGCTCGGCGCCAACTTCAACGAGAAGCCCGGCGGCACCACCCCCGAGGTCCTGGACGACCTGCGTACCCAGTGGGTGCGCGGATGTGTCGCCATGCCCCAGTTGGACACCCTGCAGGCGCGTGATCAGCGGGCGATCCGTGCCCTGCTGTCGTTCGCGGAGTCCGGCTATGGGACCGTGCTGTCGCTGAAGTTCCCGTACCGGGGCCGGGTGCTGCCCCAGCCGGGTACCAGCGCCATGCACGCCGAACTCGCCAGGCTCGACAAGTTCTTGGAAGTTGCACTGGGCAAGATCGACATTCTGATCATCGGGAACGAGCCGTTTATCGAAGCGCGTGTGGAGGACCACGCGGCACGCCTGAACCCGTTCTACAGGGCTGTCGCCGCCCACGTCATCGCCGAGCGCAACAGGCGCCGCGGAGCCGGCTGCCGGACCCAGTTGTACATGGGTGCCCTCAACCGCCTGGACGACCCCGCGTGGCGCACCCCTGCCGTCGACGACTGGCTGGCCTACGTCAGGTCCACACCCGCGATTGCGGGCGTGGACATTCACCCGCATGTCGTCGCCATCGAGCGTGCCAAAGTGTTCACGGACTACGTGCTGCCGCGGATCCGACCCCGACAGCGCTTTTTGGTAACCGAGTTCTCCTTGGTGCACTGGTGGACGCAGCACTGGAGCGATCCGGTGCCCGTTGTCTACGCCAGCCGCTACAGGGTGCCGACCGGCACTATGGTGTGGGAGGCGATACGGGACGCCGCAGCCGCCCCGGTCTCTCAGCAGCGCTGGACCGACCTGCTGATGAACAGCCCGTGGTTCGCCTCTCGCCACGATTACCTGACCAACCAGGTACCGCAGTTCCGGGCCACGGGCCGGCTGGCGGTGGCGACCTACGGCTCCGTCCAGCAACCCGCCATAGTGCGCGACATAGGGCCGACGAAGATGCCGTGGCTCCTGAACAGCCTCTACGCCAACCGGGTGGCAAGGCCCCCACAAGACAGCATCGCGGCTCACAACCCGGCTTTCTACGAGGACTTTCGCGCTCTTCAGCCGGCCCCTCGGACACCCTGACAGCGGCCGGCACTCAGCCGCAGCCGGTCCAGATTTCGCCACCGCCGACGCGGTGCCGGGTAGCGGCCATCGGCTGCCTCGGAGCCCGGCTGTCACCCGACCGCCGCCCCATCGGGTCAGGACGCTCCCGGCGGAAGAGAGATCAGGTCTGTCCGGTGCGTGGGGGCGTCGTCGCCCTCGTCGTCCCGGAGCATGCTCCCCGCCGTCCGAACACCCGCCTCCGCAGCAGGGAGCACGGGTGAGACCCGGACGCACCTCTGTGAAAGGAACTCCTGCCATGCCCTTTCCACCCCGATCCCGCGCGAGACGTACTACAGCGTTCGCCGGCACCATCGGCACCCTGGCACTGATGCTGACGGCCGCACTCCTGCTGCCCGCAGGCCGGGCAACGGCGGATTCCCCGGCCGCTCGCGCGACGACCTACAGCAACCCGGTCACCGCCGGAACGGTCGACACGTTCCCCGACCCCGCCATCATCCGGGGGAAGGACGGCTACTGGTACGCGTACGGCACCCAGAATCCCGTGTTCCAGGACCGTGGTGAGGACGGCGAGCGTACGCTGCCGATTCTGCGCTCTGAAGACATGACCCACTGGACGTACGCCGGCGAGGTCTTCACTCCCGCGACCCAGCCGTCTTGGCACGCCGGGTCACGGCTGTGGGCGCCCGATATCCGGTACGCGAGCGGCTCCTACCAACTGACCTACTCCGTAGCCGGCGGGGACACCGTCGGACTCGCGACTGCTCCCACCCCGACCGGGCCGTGGACCGACAAGGGCGCGATGCTGCCGAAACCCACCGGCTGCGCGACCTACAACATAGACCAGGCGCAGTTCACCGACACCGACGGCGTCGCCTATATGTACTGGGGCAGCTACGACACGATCTGCGTCGCGAAGCTGAACGGCGACCGCACTCGTATCGAGGACCCCGCGAAGGAGGTCGCCAAGGGCCGCCGGATGGAGGGCGGTTACGTCGTGCGCCACGATGACTACTACTACCTCATGTACTCCGACGCGGCCTGCTGCGACGGCGCCTATAGCGGATACCAGGTCAAGGCCGGCAGGTCGACGAGCGCGCTGGGGCCCTTCACGGACGACGAGGGCGTCGACCTTCTGGCGCCGACCAGCAAGGGAGCGATCGTGGCGGGCGCCAACGGCAACCGGTGGATCGGTCCCGGGCACCACTCGCAGCAGACCGACCTGTCCGGCCAGGACTGGCTCGTCTACCACGCCGTTCCCGTGGACGCACCGGAGATGAAGCGCATCGACGGTGTCGAGCGCCAGTTGGCACGGCGGCCCATGCTCATTGACCGGCTCGACTGGATCGACGGCTGGCCGGTGCTGCGGGCGGGCGCCGGCCCCTCCCAGGGGCCCCAGCCGGCGCCGGTCACCACGTGGGACGTCGGAGGGACGTTCAACGCGGGTCTTGGCGGGTGGCGCCGGGCGGGAGCCGCCCAGGACGCCTGGCGGACGTCCTACGATCCGGACGCGCGCGGCTATGCCTCGCACTCCGGGGCCGGCCCGGCCCCTGCCTTTCTCGTGACCCGCGGCACCGCGCCCGCGCACGTGCGAGCGGAGGCGGACCTCAAGGTCACCTCGCGCTCCGGCTCGGCAGCCCTGGTCGTCGCCTACAAGGGTCCCCGCGACCATGTCGCGGCCTGGTTGGACCGTGACCGCGGTGCGCTGGTCACCGAGGTCGTCGGAAGGGGCGAGGCCCCCGACCGGCGGGCGACCGCGCTGCCCGAGAACTTCGACTGGGACTCCTGGCACACCGTGGTGGCCGAACTGCGCGGCACGCGACTGAGCGTCGAGGTCACCGAGGACCGGCTCGACGACCCGCTGGCCGTGCAGGCGCACGAGCTGCCGGCCGGCGCCTCATGGGTCGGAAAGGTGGGTACCGCGGCCCGCGGCGGTGCCGTCGCGGCCGACAACGTGGGTGCGGCGAAGCTCTACACGCCCGTCGAGAGTCGGGTGCCCGAGCCCCGTCCGGGCAGGCTGCTGCCTGGCTACAGCGATGAGTTCGACGGTGCGGGCGTGCCCGGTACGTCGGCCGGTTCGCCGTGGTCCTGGGTGCGGGGCCCGGCGGCAGGTGCGTCGCTGGGCGACGGCGTGCTGTCCTGGCCGACGCAGAACGCGGAGCTGAACCTGGGCACGAACACCGCCTCCGTCCTCACCCGGCCCGCACCGCAGGGCGACTACATGGTGGAGACGAGACTCCGCTTCGCTCCGGAACAGCCGTTCCAGCAGGCGGGGCTGGTGCTGTACGGCGACGACGACCGGTTCTTCAAGCACGTCCGGTCGGTGTTGCCGCTGGCTCACAGCAACGGTGCCGTCACCCGGGTCAGCGAGTTCGGTAAGGAGGGCCCGCGCCCGACCACCGATCCGCCACTGCCCGTGGCCTCGGCGCCCATGTTCGGTGGTCCGACCGCGGACATCATGTGGCTGCGCCTGCGGTACCACACCGACACCGTCAATCAGGAGACGGAAGTGCGCGCCGCCACCAGCAGGGACGGCGAGCACTGGGTGTGGAGTGGCGTCTGGACCTTGCCCGGCACGGGGGACTACGAGATCGGCCTGGTCTCGATGTCGAAGGCCGGCGTCACGGCGGCGTTCGACTACGTACGTACCTACCGCAGCTCGCAGTGAGCACACGGTGAGCATGGGGTGGGAGGCACGGGCCGCCTCGCAACCCGCCCTGCGCGGCGCATGAGGTGGGACGGCCCCGAGGGCCGTCCCACCTCGTTTCCACGGCCTCCGCTGGCGAGCCGGCCGGGCGGTCATGGACCAGCTCGATCGGGCCTGCCGCGGCGTTGCTCACCATCGTTGGGACGAGGGCGGAGGCAGGTGCCACGCAAGTGAAGGATTAGTGCGCCGATGATGATTCACTGCATGGATGGTGGTCCTGTCTCGCCGACTGCCGACTTCCGTCCCTTGTCGCTTTGCCGCGGAGGACGAGACTCAACCGTCATTGGCGCAGCGGAAGCCGAGATTTCCGGAGGAGGATTCCGGGGTGTTGGAGGAGCGGGCGGCGACCCGGTAGCGGTTGCAGTAGGAGTCGTGGCACAGGTAGGAGCCGCCGCGCAGAACCCGCGCGCTCCCGGTCTTCGGGCCTTGCGGGTCCGTCCGGGGTGCCCTTGAGTAGTAGGAGGGCGAGAACCAGTCGGCACACCATTCCCACACGTTGCCTGCGGTGTTCCACAGGCCGAAGCCGTTGGGGCGGTAGGACTTGACCGGCGCGGTCGTCAGGTGCCCGTCCTCGACCGTGTTGACGTGCGGAAAGCGTCCCTGCCAGATGTTGCAGCGCCACCGGCCGCCGGGGGTGGGATCGTCGCCCCAGGCGTAGCGGCGGCCGGCCAGGCCGCCGCGGGCAGCGTACTCCCACTCGGCCTCGGTGGGCAGGCGCTTGCCGGCCCACCGAGCGTAGGCGGTCGCGTCATTCCATGAGATGTGGACCACGGGGTGGTTCTGGCGGTCGGTGATGCCTGAGTGGCCGCCCTCGGGGCGGCGCCAGTGGGCGCCTCGGACACTGATCCACCAGGGGGCTCCGTCGGCGTGGCCGAGGATGTCGGCGGAGGGGGCGTCCACCACGAGGTGGAAGACGGCCGAGGACCCGAAGCGTTCAGCGTCGGTGACATGGCCGGTGGCCTTGACGAAGGTGGCGTACTGGGCGTTGGTCACGGCCGTTTCGTCGATGTGGAACGGCTTGAGACGCACCGGGTGGACGGGGGTCTCGCCGTCGGCCCGGTACCCCTCGCCGAAGGCGTCGCCCATGGCGAATTCGCCTCCGGGCAGGCGGGTCTGCCCGCGGGTCGAGCGTGCTCCGGCGGGTGCTGGGGTGGGCCCTGGGGCGGGCGCCGCTTCGGCAACGGCGACCGGCGTGCCCGCCGGGGCGCAGCAGGCGGGCCGGTGGTGGGTCATGGGGATCCGGGTGTTGCCGGACAGGGCTGGTAGGTGGATTCGTCGAGGCCGCTCAGGGTCGGATCGTGGCCCACCTCGCCGACGTCGTACATTGACGTCATCCAGTGGTGGAAGTTGTCGCCGCGCTCCCGCAGCACCTCGTACAGACGGCGCATCATCCGGGTGCGGACCTCCGCCTGTTCGGGATGGGCGTAGACATTGAGCAGTTCGTCCGGGTCGGTCCGCAGGTCGTAGAGCTCGTTGACGGAGTCGGGGTTGACGACGAGTTTGTAGCGGTCCTCGCGCAGCATGCGCTGTGGGTACGGGAAGTGGTGGCCGTGGAACTCGCAGACGATGTCCTGGACCCAGTCCACCGCTTCGCCGTGCACGAGGGGCAGCAGGCTGCGCGAGTCGACCGCGGGCTTCGGGTCGATGCCCGCGAGTTCGAGGATGGTCGCGGTGCAGTCGAGCAGGCTGACGAACTCGCTGCGCACGATGCCGGGGGGCGCACCCGGGACACGGAGCAGGCCGGGTGTGCGGTAGATGTCCTCGTACATCGCCGGCCCCTTGTCGTGCAGTCGGTGCGAGCCGGTGAACTCCCCGTGGTCGCAGGTGAAGAACACCGCGGTGTCGTCGACCAGGCCGAGCCGTTCCATGGCCGCCATGACCCGGCCGATCTGTTTGTCGATGAGCGCCACGTAGCCCCGGTAGACCGCGATGAGTTTGCGGGTCGTCTCGATCGGCATGGTGTCGAAGGTCCAGTGCGCGCTGTAGTTGCGCTGGACCGGCGGTTTGCCCTCGAAGGTCTCGGCCACGGACCGCGGCAGCTCCACGTCCGCCGGATCGACCAGGTCGAAGTACTCGTCGGGCAGGATGTAAGGCAGATGCGGTCCGAAGAAGTGCAGGGCGAGGAAGAAGGGCTGCTCGCGCTCGCGAGAGTCCGCCGCGTACCGTTCGAGTCTGTCGATGGCCCGGGTGGCCAGGTAGTGCTCGAAGGTGGCCTCCACCGGCTGGTGCAGCCGGGCGGCGAGCAGGTTGCCGGGGCCGCCGTTGGGCAGCGTGCCGCGCACCCGGTCGCTGATCTCGTACGGCGGCAGACCGCGCTCGGCGAGGTAGGCGAGGTAGTCAGGATGGTCCACGGGGTTGTGCCAGCCCGGCAGTTCGGGGCCGTCGAAGCCGTAGTCGGCCGCCGTCCGGCGGTTACCCGCGTGCCACTTGCCGATGAGCCCGCAGTTGTAGCCGTGCTCCCGGAGCGCACGGGAGAAGGCGAACCGGTCCTCTGCCAGGTCCTCCGGATAGCCGACGTTGCGTTCGTGGTTGGCGAGGAGCTTGTGCCGGAAGGGCGCCTGACCGGTCAGCAGGCTGGCCCGGGCCGGGGTGCAGATCGCGGTGGGCGTGTACCAGCGGTCGAAGCGGGTCCCCGTGGCGGCGAGTTCGTCGAGTGCGGGGGTGTGCGCCCGCGAGTTGCCGTAGGCACCGAGCGTGTCCGTCCGGTGCTGGTCGGTCATGAGGAAGAGGATGTTCTTCCTGGACGTGCTGGAATGGCTGGACGTGCTGGACTGGCTCACTTGCCCGCTCCCGTGAAGAGGTCGCCGGTGTAGTACGTCTTCGGGTCGACGGGCTTCTTCAGCTTCCCCGTCCCGACGAAGTAGTCGTTCATGCCCGTCAGCCACTTGGCGACGGTGCCGTCCCGGGTCAGCGCGTCCAGCTCCTCGACGCTGAGCACCTTGTTGTTGGCGGCGTCGGCCTGGACCTGGTCGACGGGAATCCTCAGTTTGTCGGCGGTGAGTGCGATGGCCTCCTCGGAGTGCGCGGAGCGGAACGCCATGGCGTCGCGGAGTACGGCGAGGACCTTCTTGACCTTCTCCGGCTGGTCGGCCACGAGTCTGTTGCCCGCCACGAAGGCGGTGGGGAAGGAGACGTCGTTCTCGAAGTCGGTGTTCTTGGCGAGTTCTACCAGGTCGGGGACCTGCTTTTTGATCGTGGCCGCAGCGGGGTACCAGAAGCCGGCGCCGTCGACCTGCTTGGAGGAGAAGGCGGAGACGATGGTCGACGGGTCCATGGGGACGACCTTCAGGTCGCGCTTGGTCATCCCCGCCTTCTCCAGGGCGAGGGAGAGGATCATGTCGCCGGAGGTGCCCTCGGGGACGGCGACGGTCTTGCCCTTGAGCTGTTGCATCGAGTCGATACCCGGCTGGGCGAGGACCCGGTCGGAGTTGCCGAGCGTGTTGATCGCGACGACCTTGGCCTGTCCGGAGGCGGGGAGCCACATGGCGCCGGGGCCGATGTAGCCGAAGTCGAGGTTGTCCGTCCCCAAGGCCTGGATCTGAAGCGGTCCGTTGGTGAAGACCTTGCTCTCCGCCGTCAGCCCGTGCTTTTTCCACAGGCCTTCGGCCTCGGCTATCGCAATCAGGCTGGCGCCGTTGAAGTCGTTGATGTAGCCGAAGCGGACCTTGTCGCCCGACCCGCCGGAGGACGATCCGCTGCCGCACGCGGCCACCAGCGCCATCGCGGCCACGCCGGCGAGGGTGGCGGAGAGGTGTCTGCGGGTGAGGGTGGGTGGCATGACTGTGAGTTCCTTCCGGATCATGTCGTCGAGGAGCCGGGACCGGAAAGGACGGCGGTGCGGCCTTCCTGGTGGTACACGGAGTGCCACACTCGGTTGCGCAGTGCGGCGAACTCGGCGCTGAGCCGGAAGCCCTCGTTGCGCTCGATGGCGGGGTCGACCTCGATGACGTCGTAGACCCGCCCGGGGCGGGCCGCCATGACGATCACCCGGTTGGCCAGGAACACGGCCTCGTCGACGTCGTGGGTGATGAACAGTACGGTGCGCCTGTCCTGGCTCCAGGTCTCCAGCAGTTGCTCCTGGAGCGTGACCCGGGTGAGCGCGTCGAGGGCGCCGAACGGTTCATCCATCAGCAGGATCGACGGGTCGACGGCGTAGGCGCGGGCGATGGCGCAGCGCTGGCGCATGCCGCCGGACAGGGTCTTGGGCAGCGCGTCCGCGAAACGTTCGAGGCCCACCAGTTGGATGAAGTGCTCGGCCCGGTCGCGGCGTTGACGCTTCGGCACGCCCGTGGTCCTCAGCCCGAACTCCACGTTCTGACGCACGGTCAGCCAGGGGAAGAGGGCGTACTGCTGGAATATGACGCCGCGCTCGGGTCCTGGTCCTGAGACGGGGGCGCCGTCCACCAGGGCACGGCCCGACGTGGGTGTCTCCAGCCCGGCGAGGATGTTCATCAGGGTGCTCTTCCCGCAGCCCGAGGGGCCGACGACGGTGACGAACTCGTGGTCCGCGATGTCGATCGACACGTCGTCGAGGGCGGTGAAGGACTCCCGGCCCAGCGCGAAGTTCTTGGTTACGCCCTGGACGGATATCTTGGCCGGCTTGCTGGTCATCGGCGTTCCTGCCATCCGGTGAGCCCTCGTTCGGCGAGAAGGAGTACGCGGTCCATGAGGAGACCGAGGATTCCGATCGAAATGAGTCCGACGAAGATGGTCGGGAGGTCGTAGTAGAGCTGGGCGTTCTGCATGCGGTAGCCGAGGCCCTGCTGGGCGGCGATCAGCTCCGCGGCGACCAGGGTCGCCCAGGCCGAGCCGAGGCCGACCCGCATGCCCACGAGGATGAACGGGGTGGAGGCGGGGACCACCACGCGGGCGAAGATCGTCGCGTCCCCGGCGCCCAGGACCCTGGCGGCGTCGATCAGTGTGCGATCGACGTTCACCACACCCTGGAAGGTCGATATCACGCACGCCAGGAACGCGGCGAGGAAGATGACGAAGATCTTCGGTGTCTCGTCGATGCCCATGACGACCACCGCCAGCGGGATGATCGCCAGTGGCGGAATGGTGCGGAAAAACTGGATCCAGGGTTCGATGAGGCCGCGCAGAATGCCGTACCAGCCCATGAGGAAGCCGATCGGAACAGCCGCTGCCGTGCCGAGGGCGAAGCCGATGAGCACCCGCGTCAGGCTGGCCAGGACGTCGTCGCCGAGCGTTCCGTCGCCGATCAGTGTCCCTGCCCGCGACACGACCTCCGGCGGGGTCGGCAGCTTGAAGCCGGCGGACGCCAGGGCCCACCAGACTGCGATGCCCAACGCGACGGACACGGCGTTCAGGACCAGGGGCAGCCCGCGACGGCTCGATCGCGCGCGTTCCGGCGCGGTCTTCGCGCCGTCCACGGCGGAAGCGGGCGAGTCCGCGGGTGACTTCACGGGCAGGGGGCGCCGTGGGTCGGCACCTCGCTTGTCAAGAACGGACATGGGCGGCTTCCTCGGTCGCGGAGTCGGGTGCATCGGAACGGCCCTTCACGTCGGCGGTTTCGGGGTACCGCGCCAGGAGGGGAGAGCTGTGGAAGACCGCGGCGAGGGCGCCGAGGGCGCCGTCGTCGTCCGAGAGGCGGGCCGCCTCGACGACGGGACCGACCGACGCGGTCGGGAAGAGATCGGCGGCGAGGGTGGCGGCGACCTGCTCCACGACGACAGGCGCCAGCTGGGCGATCTCGCCACCGATGACGACTTTTGAGGGGTTGAGGGTCATCGTCGCAGCTCCGACCACGCGGCCGAGCGCGGCGGCTGCCTCGCGCAACACTCGGTCGGCGACAGGGTGCACGCGGGCCACTGCTTCCGCCAGGTCGTTGAGGTCCTCCAGAGGCAGACCGAACTCCCAACAGGCGGCGAGGATCGCGGGGACCGAGGCCACGGTCTCCAAGCAGCCTCGTTTGCCGCACCGGCAGGGCCGGCCCGCCGGTTCGACGGTCACGTGCCCGAGTTCGCCGGCTAGCCCTCCCGAACCGGTCACCAGATGGCCGCCGACGACGAGTCCGCCGCCGACGCCGTCCGACAGACGTACGTACACCAGGTCGGCCACGCTGTCGGTGCCGCTGATCGCCTCGGCGAGGGCGGCCAGGCGGGTGTTGTTGTCGACGAGCACCGGCGCGTCGAAGCGTTCGGCGAAGGCCACGTCGACCCCTTCGGGGGCGGGGCGGAGTACCGTTCCCAACCGGGTGGTGCGGGGCCGGGCTGCGCCATCCGAAACCGGATAGGGCCCCGGCACGCCGATGCCGATGCCTTGAAGCGCTCCGTAGTGGGCACCGGCCTCGGCGGTCAGACGCTCGACCAGTTCGAGGGCCAGTCCGGTGCGCTCCTGCCAAGGCGTGGCGTCCTCATAGCGCACGGAACCCGACGCCATGATCTCGTGCGAGGCGTCGGCCACGACGACGTTGACGCGTCGATGGCCGAAGTCGACGCCCATGAACTGCGCTGACGCCGGATCGAGCGCCAGCCGCTCGGCTGGCCGGCCACTGCCCTCGCGACGCCAGGCATCGGTGTCCACGACGACGATCGCACCCCGCTGCAACAGGTTTCCGGTGATTTCCGACAAGGTGGTTCGGGACAGGCCCACGATCCGTGCGATCTCAGCGCGGCTCATTGCTCCGCTCTCCTGCAACGCTCGCAGAACGCGCTCCTCATGGGTACGCCTGACCAGTGCGTGCACTCCGCTGGGCGTTTGCATGTCGGTCAAGGTAGGTAGGCGCAATTATTCCGTCAACACCCCGGCAGAAAAACCCCGGAGTGGTTCTCGATCCAATGCGGCGTGGTCGTTCCGCGAAGAAGCAAAGGGTCGGTACCTGCAGCGGAGCGTCATCGACCAGCGGAGATGACCGGAGCGGCCTCCTGTTATGAGATCGTGACACTGCTGGGGGGCTGGTCGATTTTGTGTCCGACCTTGAGGTTTTCGCGATGAACGCCGCAGTCGAGGGTCATCGAGAGGCCGGATTATTCATCCGCCTTGTTGACGTAAAAGACGGATCGTTCTCATGCTGTGCCGCATGCCAACCAGGGACAGCCCTCCCACGCCCTCGGCGCGGCGCGAAGCACTCGTACTCGACCTGCTGCGCACCAACGGCCCACTCAGCCGAAGCACACTTCAAGAGATCAGCGGCCTCTCGAGGACGACCTTGTACGACACGGTCGCCAAGCTTGTCGCGGACGGTGCCGTCGTCGCCAGCAGACTCGACTCCGACCGGCGGCGACGTGGCCGTCCGGTGGAGAAGCTGGACATCAATTCCTGGCCGGGTAGACGGACGACGAAGGAGAATATGACTGATGGCCACCAACGACGGTGCGACGTATCGGCGTTCCTTCCTAGCCGGCGCTGTGGGCCTGGGAGCTGCGGCGGCACTGCCCATGACTGCCGCCCAGGCCCTACCAGCGGCACCGGTGAATGAGACGCAGCAACGGAGGTATCCGGCGAACTGGCCCGACCCTGAGCCCTACGGCCTCGCGGACACTCGGCTGGATCTGTGGCCGCGTGACGACAACTCCTTCGTCCTTCCGCTGGAATTGCGCCCTCGTGACCGGGAACTCGGCCGGGTCTGGATGCGGGACACCTACGTCAACTGCTTCGTTGTCGACGGTCGCCCGGTCTACGTCGCCTCGGGTACCACGCGCGTGCCCGGACTGGACGCGGCCGGCCCGTGGAACGACGGCCTTTTCGTCTGGGTGTCCCGCTCCCTCAAGGGGCCGTGGAAGCTGGCCGACACCACCGGCATCCGGTCGGACGCCGAGAAGGGCAAGGTGTGGTCACCCGAGTTCCTCGGGGAGAACCGGCCCGGGCGCACTGTCGTCGCTCCCTGGCAGGAGTACTGGCACGACGAGCGATTCGGCAAACGCGGCAACGTGTGGGCCCCGGAGGTGCACCACTTCAAGGGCAAGTGGTACATCGTCGCGTGCATGGGCGACCACTCCCGCAAGGTCGGGTCGTTCATGCTCGTGAGCGAGGGAGGTGTCGAGGGGCCGTACCGGCTTGTCGAGGGCAACCTCGACAAGCCGTTCGGCGACTCGTTCACCGGCGGGCCCGCCTTCATCGAGCCCGGCGCCTACCACCACATCGACGGCGGCCTCTACAGCGAGGGCGACGACGCCTGGCTCGTACTGCACAACGATCTGTACGCCAAGTTCCGGCACGACATGGAAGACATCGTCACCACGACGGACTTGCCGACATTCCGGCAGGCACCCTACTCGCCAGAGCCATACCTCGAAGGCGCGTACGTGTTCCACTACAGGAAGAAGTACTACCTGGTGCACGCCGCGTGGGATCGGTCGTCGGTCGACGCCTACGGAAGCACACGCAACGCCTACGATCCGCCAGGCACTGGCCGTGTGCAGTACCAGTACGACGCGATCGTCGCCGTTTCTGACAGGTTCGAGGGCCCGTACTCCGAGCGGTGGACCCTAGGTGTCGGCGCAGGGCACAACAACATCTTCATGGACCACAGAGGCCTCCTGTGGGCGACGTTCTTCCGCAACCCGGTCGCCGGCTACTGGAAGGACCCGGCGCATGCAGCCGACGCGGCTGTGCCGGGTGTCGTAGGGCTGGAGTGGACCGGCCCGGCCAGCAACCGACTCTACGTGAAGCGCCGTGAACCCGGCCGGACGGCGAGTGGTTGACCGCTTCCGCTGCCCGGCGGTGGGACCCGCCGGCTTCGACGGGTTCCTGCCCGCTGATCCTGTGCCGTCAAGCACGCGTGAACTCGTCAACTGCCGAGCGACAGCCGTCCGTCACGGCTTGCGCGCCGGGCGCGCGGCACGCATGGGGGTGACCTGGTCTCGGCCCTTTTCGAGGTGTCCGACGGCCAGGGTCGGAAGCCTGTCGGGGCCGGAACCCACCATCTGTCCCGTTGACGAAGCCGACGTGGAGGCCTTCGCATGCTGAGCAGCAGCATCCAACAGGTCGCCGCTCCCAATATGCTCAAGTACCGCAGCGGTGTTTGCCGTGACCGCTGGCCAGCCCGTTCATTGGTGTGGTCATGGGTGGTGACCTTGCTGATGTCAGGTTGTGGGTGGGCGAACTGGAGTCGGTGGACGGCCAAAGGTCCCGCCAGGCCGCCGCGACCGGCGCTTTTCACAGGCTGTCGTTGACCTGGCGGCGATCCCGCACCGGCCGGCCCGTTCGCGGCGGAGCCAGCAACGGCTCGATCACCGCCCACGGCTCATCGGTCAGCTCATGACGACGCACCACGAACAGGCCAACGACACCGCCACTTTGCGGACACGGCCCTGGCGGCTGGGTGACGTGAGAGCCGTTCATGGTCCCCCAGTCAACCGGGAGGCCACGTGGGATGTGGGAGCCCAACCATGAGCTCTTCGTGAAGCGGGCGGTGTATGTCGGACTCCCTCTTGCTTGCCCTCGGTGTCGTGCTGTGTCAGTGGCTCGGTTGCCTGGTTCCGTTGCGCCACACAGCGCGGATGGAGAGGCTTGCTGAGATATCGGTGGTGGGGTCGCCATCGACCAGCAGGAGGTCGGCGCGCAGGTTCTCGGCGATGCGGCCGCGGTCGGCAAGGCCGAATCGGCGAGCGGGGACGGCGGTCGCTGCTCTCAGGGCTTCGGCAGGGGTAAGTCCTGCTCGGACAAGTAGTTGCAGTTCGTGGTGGACGCTGGCGCCGTGGGCCAGGCCGCCGAGGTAGCGGACGGGCACCGAGACGTCGGTGCCGGCCAGGATGTCCACTCCCGCCTTGTGGAGTGCGGCGACGCTCGCAAGGACGTCATCGAAGTTGCCTCGTGGGTACTTGTTGAGACTGCCGTGGCGCAGGGTGTCCAGCCATTCCGTGCTGAGCTTGGAGCTCACGCGCTTGTCGGCAGCGAGGTCGGCGCCGGTCTCGCCCATGATCGATCGGTTGAGGCACAGGCATGGCGTGACGAATGCGCCGGATTCCGCGACCTTGCGCACGACCCTGGAGGTGTGAGGCTGATCGATGAAGAGGTGGGCCAGACCGTCGATTCCCGCGTCGATCGCCTGCTCGGTCGCTGGGATGGTCAGTGTGTGTGCCAGGGTCATCTTGCCGAGCTTCTGCGCCTCGGTCACAGCGGCCACGATCGTGTCGTTGCTGAGTGTGGGCAGGTCGGGCTCGCCCAGCACCGTGCCTTCCTCAATCATGATCTTGATGTAGTCGGCCTTGTCCGCGACGAGGCGACGGATCATCTTGATCGCCTCCCTCGGGTTCGAGACCTCCCCGTCCGGTGGCGGGCCTGATCCTTCACCCTCCTCCCCGTCGCTCGGGGCGCCGGGAGGCGCGCCGTCCGGGAACAGTTCACTCGGGTGCCCACCCGGAGCGGTCAGACCGGTGCCGGCCGACCGGACATCGGCAATGTCGTCGCGCTTGTCGACTTCAGCGCGGTCATGCCCTCCGCCCTGCATCTCGAGCTCCGTGGTGACGCCGAAGACCAGGGCGTTCCTCAGGCCTTCGATCGAGGTGTGCGTGTGGCTGTCGATCAGGCCGGGCAGCAGGGTGGCGCCGGCGGCATCAATGGCGGTGGAGTGATTCGGTGCCTTACCGCCGACCTGGACGATCTTGCGGCCTTCGATGACCACCGTGCGAGCGTCGATGACGCGCTCGCCGTCGAAGATCCTCGCGTTCTTTATGTACGTCACTTCGGAGCGCTCCTGGCCGGGCTCCTTGCCGACGTCTTCGTTGCCACAGCCGGACGTCAACGCAGACGCTCCGGTGACGGCGGCGCTCGCCCCGATCGATTTGAGTAGGGTCCGGCGATGGATCCTGCACATCAAGTGTTTCTGCCTTTCACGGGTGTTGCTCTGCAGCTTCCAGCGGCGGAGGGCCCAGGAGCAGCCGGTCCGTCAGTCCCGATGGAAAGACGTACAGCAGCGTGCGATTGCTAGGGGATCGGGCGACCGGTGCTGACCCACTTGTCCAGGGCGGCCGCGAGCAGACATGGTGGCGGCGCGTTCGTCCCAGTAGGGCATGGAGATCGAGGTCCCGTTGCTCTTCGTCGCCCACGTGAGGTGCTTGTGCGGACGGTGCAAGCGAGGCCGAAGGCGTAACTGGGCGACCCTCGGGGCGAGTCCATGCACGTCGGCCGCGGACTGCGGACACCGGGGCCACTCGGGCACGACCTCATGGCCGATCCCGTCACCGGGGATGACCGCGGTGCGGTAGCTCTTCGGCACGAACTCACTCCTCGGCAGACAGGCAGCAGGTGGGGGACCGTCGATCGGTGATGGCGCATGCCTCAGAGCCCGGGCGGGCTGCTGCCGGCATGCGGCCTGGGCTCTACCCTGGCCAGCCATGCGGCGCGTTACAACGCCGTTGCGCGCAAGGTAGGGTTTCCCGCATGGAAAGCGCTCGTTCTTCCTGACAACGCGGCGGTGCGCACCGAGTGCCCCTGGGCGACCTGCAGTTCTTCCAGGTGGTCTGCTTGAGCGAGACCCTTTCTCGTCGAAGCGGTACTCGGCCCGGGGCGTACGCACATCGCCCCGCCGCTCGGCGAGTCCGCCGAGGCCCATCCCGATCCGCGCGCCAGGCTGCAGGCCTCGGCGCTGCTGTCGCACCTCCGCGAGTTCGACGTGGCCGCGCTCCGGCGGTTCGGCGACACAAGCGGCACTCGCCACGTTCGCGTCCATGGCGGGCTCTCCGGCAACGACGGCAACGACGGCAACGACGGTGCCGTGGTGACTGGCTGGGCGGAGGGCAGAGCCCTCATCATGCGTTCGCTGGCATATCGGGCCGCGTCTTGACCGTGGCAATCTGGTACGGGTCCTTCCGAGCCTCCCCATCCCGCCGACCGGCGTCTACCCGCTGATCGCGGCCGACGCCCACATTCCGCAGTGGATCAGCCAGTTCATCGACTCTCTCGCGGCTAGCCTGCCGCGTCGGCTCAATGAGCCGGCCGAGGAACAGAGGGCTGGACGACGCGACGCGTCCGCACGGCTCAGACACACCCCCCGGTAGCGCCCGGGGTACCTGGCGGCGTTTCCACGGTCCAAATCGAACTGCCTGGGCTGTTGATCTATCGTCATGGGGTGCCCGAAGACAAGGAACCCCTTAGCGAAGTAGCGCTTCAGGCGGCCGGTGATGTGTGGGTGGTGGCGGGCAGGCTCCGTCGACGACTGCAGACCCTGGACGTCAGCGCCACGGCAACCACTGCGGCAGAGGGCGGGGAGATCGAGCTCTCGCCGTCGCAGGCATCGGTCCTGCGGCGGCTCGCCAAAGAGGGCCCCGCCTCCGCGAGCGACCTTGCCGCCATCGAGAGGGTGCGGCCGCAGTCCATGGCCAAGACCGTGGGCGCATTGGAGCAGGCCGGCCTCGTTGCCCGCAGCCCGGACCCGGAAGACGGCCGTCGTCAGTTCATCACCGTCACCGAGCGAGGTCTTGCTCGCCGCAAAGGCGACCGCCTGGCGCGCCAGACATGGCTCGCCCGCGCTCTGCAGGAGTGCGGAACCGACCAGGAAGTGCGAGCGGTGATCACCGCGATGGCACTTCTCGACAAGGTGGCCCATCGATGAACAGTCATGACGCGTGCGTCTAGGCCGCTCCGAGCGGCGGCCTGCTCCCGTCGCGATCGCCGGGTGGGACAGCCCCTTGTGGTCCATCTCCTTCGCTCGTGCGAGAAACCGGCCGAGTCAGGTCGGCTCACCCTGGCCCGGCGGCGGTTCAGAAACCTCCGTTACAACTTGCCCCTGTAGCAGTGACGCAGCCCATTTCGCCGGGGCCAGGTGACGGTGCTGGCTGCAGCGGCGCATCGGACTGGTGGCGGGTGTCAGGGCTCAGGGTGGCGGGACACCCGCTGCACGCGTCGTTCGCGAGCGGTTCAGCTGGACGAGACGTATGTGGACCCGACAAGCACCCCGCGGTGCCTGGCCGCTCGTCAGGCGCGGCGGGCGGCCCACACAGTGCGCTCGGTGCGTACGGCGAGGTCCTCGCGGCGCAGAAGGCCGGTCGGGCTGCTGGTGTCCAGGAGCTCGTCGAGGGCGGCGAGATCCTCCGGGCTGAGGACCGGGGCGGCGACGCCGCGGACGCGCTGCAGAATGCCGTAGGCGTAACGGCCGATCGCCTCGCTGCGCGCCCCTCCGATGCTGACGGTGAGGGCGCGTTCGTCCTCGACCGTGAAGCCGGCGGCTGTCAGCATCGGGCCCCAGTCCGCGCCCCGGTGCGGGACGCGCTCGGCGTGGAAGCTGTTGGTCGCGGCATGGGCGCGCTCTTCGAGGCCGGGCCGGTTCTCCGGGGCGTGGGCGGGCAGGAAGCGGGGGACGCCCGCGAGCTCGACGACGGCGAACAGGCCGCCGGGGGCCAGCAGTTCGCGGATGTTGCGCAGTGCGTTGTCGGGGTTCGCCACGTGGTGCATCGAAGCCGAGGCCCATACCAGATCCGGCCTGCCGAGGTCGGGCCAGTTGTTGGCGTCGAGGTCGGCTTGCACGGTCCGTATGCGCCCCTGGACACCGCGGGCGCATGCCTTCTCACGCAGGAGCTGCAGGTGCCCGGCCGAGGTGTCGACGGCGGTGACGTGCGCGTCCGGGAAGCGATCGAGGAGCGCGAAGGTTCCCGCGCCGGTCCCGCAGCCCAGGTCCACGATGTGGCGCGGCTCGTCCGTCAGCGGAAGCCAGGCGGTAATGGACGCGGTGTGCTCGGCGAGCACCTCGGCGTCCAGATCGAGAATCTCCGCCTGACCGCGATCGCTGTGCTCGTGGTGGCCGCCATATCCGTGGTCGGGGTGGCGAGCGCTCTTGCTGCGGTGAGTGTGCTGATGAGTGTGGGTCACGGCTCCACCGTAAGTCAGTCATGCGCGTCCAGCATGATCACTTGCGTGTGTGCAAGAAGATGGCTTGACGTGCTGCCCCGCACGCAACGGTGTCCGCCGCGCCTTGAGCCTTCGGCTCGACCGCGGCCTGCTATTCGCAGGGGCCCTGGGTTCCTCCGGTGTCGGCGTCGGGGGCGCCGACACCGGCGTCCTTCTGATGGCCCCGGCGGGCGTCGCGGTCGAAGATGCCCAGGATCTCGCAGGGGCCGCCCTCGGCCCCGAGGGCGTGCGGCATCATGGTGGGGAACTCGGCGGCCTGGTCGGTCTCGATGCGAAAGCGCCGATGGCCGAGCATGAGGACGGCGGTGCCGGACAGTACGACGAACCATTCGCGGCCGGGGTGGGCGCGCATTCGGGCCGGGTTGTCGGGCGGCGGGTCGGTCATCCGCTGGCGCATCACGCTCATACCGGGGTCGCCCTTTATGGGCCAGCGCATCGTCCCGTGGGCGCCGTCGATCATCGGGCTGATGACGATGTCGTCGGCGGCGTTCTCCACGAGCTGGTCCAAGGTGGTGTCCAGGGCGCGGGCGAGGGTGACGAGCTGGTCCAGGGCGAGGCGGCGCTGACCGTTCTCGATGCGGCTCAGTGAGGACTGGCTGAGGTGGGCCCGGGTGGCCAGTTCCTCCAGGGACCAGCCCTGTGCCACGCGCAGGGCGCGGATCCGTTTGCGTACGAGGCTGTCCAGCTGACCATCTTCTTGCGTCATGGGCAACATGGTATGCCCTTGATGCAATGTGGGCTTAACGTCGAACACAGCTGGCCCAGCTCAGGGGCCTGGTACGACGAAAGGGCGCGTGATGTCTGCGCAGACTTCCCACCACGAGAGCGATGCACTGCCCACCGAGACCGTCGACGTCGTGGTGATCGGCGGTGGCGTCGCGGGCCTGAACGGCGCGCTGATGCTGGCCCGCTCGCGCCGTTCGGTTGTCGTGATCGACAGCGGCACCCCGCGCAACGCCCCTGCCGCCGCCATGCATGGCTTCATCGTCCTGGACGGCACCCCGCCGCCCGAGATCCTCAAGCGGGGACGCGAGCAGGTACGCCAGTACGGCGGCCGGATCGTCTTCGGGGAGGTGGCCGCAGCGGAACCCACCGCTCCCTCGGCCGACGGCGATCTGCGGTTCACCGTCACCCTGGCCGACGGCCACACCCTGACGGCGCGCCGGCTGCTGGTGGCCACCGGCTTGCGCGACATGCTGCCCGAGGTGCCCGGCCTGGCCGAGCACTGGGGCCACAGCGTGGTGCACTGCCCCTACTGCCACGGCTTCGAGGTGCGCGACGAGCCCATCGGCATCCTCGCCACCGGCCCTCTCTCCGTCCACCACGCCTGGCTGTTTCGCCAGCTGACCGACGACCTGACCTACTTCACCCGCGGCACCGACCTGGACGCCGACACCCGCGCCCGCTTCGCCGCCCGGGGCATCCGCGTCATCGAGACCGACGTGAGGGAGGTCGTCGACGACGCCGACGGCGCCCTCGCGGGCGTCCGCCTGGCCGACGACACCTTCGTGGAGCGGCGGGTCCTGGCCGTCACCACAAGGATGGAGGCCCGCACCGAGGGCTTGGACGGGCTGAAGCTGCCCATGGAGGACCTGCCCGACAACATGGGGCGCCGTTTCGCCTCCGCCATGGCCGGCACCACCGAGATCCCGGGTGTGTGGGTGGCCGGCAATGCCACAGACCTCGCCGCCCAGGCCGGCACCGCCGCGGCGGCCGGAGCCCTGGCCGCCTCCCACATCAACGCGATGCTGGCCACTGCGGATACCGACTCCGCGCTCGCCGCCGCACAGAAGGCCACAGGCTGACACGTAGGCCCTTCAGCTGAACAACCGCGCGGCCGCCATCAGCGGTCCGCGCGGTGAGCAAGTCCCTGTCTCACCCAACTGGCGACCGGCTCCGCCCCGGCGCTGATTCCGCATGCCCTTCTGGAAGGAAACCATGAGTACCCATCAGCCTCTCCACACGTCGGACACCCCGGTCGGCGACGAGGATGCGCTGGACGCGCGTCAGCTGCGCGCGGTCCTGATCACCGTCTCGATCGCGCTGATGGCCGTCATCGCCTCGGTGTCGGGGCTGAGCGTCGCCCAGACCCACCTCGCCGTCGAGTTCGGCGCCTCCCAGAACACCGTCCTGTGGATGATCAACAGCTACACCCTGGCCCTCGCCGCTTTGCTGCTGCCGCTCGGCGCCATCGGTGACCGCCTGGGCCGTAAGCCCATGTTGATCGCGGGGCTGGTCATCTTCGGCGCCGCCAGCGTCCTCGCGGGACTCGCCCCGTCGGCCGGGATCATGATCGCCGCCCGGGTGGCCGCCGGCGTCAGCGCCGCGATGATCATGCCGATCACACTGGCCGTCATCACCTCCACCTTCCCCGAGGAGGAACGCGGCAAGGCGATAGGTGTATGGACCGGTGTCGCCGGAGGCGGCGGCATCGTAGGCATGTTTCTTTCCGCCCTGCTGGTCGACGTCGCCGACTGGCGCTGGCTGTTCGTGCTGCCCGTTGTCCTGGGGGCCGTGGCGCTGGCGATGACACTGAAGTCGGTGCCCGACTCCCGCGAACTCTCCGCCCATTCCTTCGACACCATCGGCGCGCTGCTCTCCATCATCGCCGTGACTGGTCTCATCTTCGTCCTGCAGGAAGGCCCCGAGCGCGGCTGGACCGCCCCCGTCACGCTGGTCGGCCTGGCCGTCGGCGTCGCCACCTCCATTGCCTTCGTGGCCTGGGAACTGCGCCGCCGCGATGCCTCACTGTTGGACGTACGCCTGTTCCGTGAGCGCGGACTGGCCGGCGGCTCGATCACCTTGCTGGTCGTCTTCGGTGTCCAGGCCGGTATCGCCGTGGTCCTCTTCCCGTTCTTCCAGGCCGTGCTCGGCATGTCGGGGCTGCTGTCCACCGTGGCGCTGATGCCGATGGCCGTCATGATGATGATGGGATCAGGCCTGGCCCCCAAGGTGGCCGCCAGGATCGGCGCCCGCTCCACCATGATGGTGGGCGTCGCCCTTTCCGCGCTCGGCCTGGCGCTGATGGCGCTGTTCGTCTCCGTCGACGGCGGCTACCTGTCCATCCTGGCCGGCATGATCGTCATGGGTATCGGCATGGGTCTGTCGATGACACCCTCCACCGAGGCCATCACCGGCGCTCTGCCCCGCGCGAAGCAGGGTGTTGCCTCCGCGCTCAACGACGTCACCCGCGAGTTCGGCACCGCTCTCGGTATCGCGATGCTCGGCGCACTGCTGGCCAGCGGTTACCGCGGCGCCATCGACGGCAAGCTCGACGGCATCCCCGACGGGGCCGCGGACACCGCACGCGAGGGCATCGCCAACGCCATCGAGGTCGCGCCCACCACCGGAGGCCACGCCCAGGATCTGATCCACGCCGCACAGCAGTCGTTCGTCGACGGCTGGCAGCAGTCCATGTGGGTCGGCGCCGCCGTCATGGCCGCCCTGCTCGTCTACGTCGCCCTGCGCGGCCCGAAGAACACCGCACCCCTCCGGCCCGATGCCGAGGCAGCCCCCGAGACCGGGGTCACGGACAACGTCGTCGCTCGCTGACCGCGCGGAAACTCCGTGCGGACGGAACACGACACCGCCTGCACGGCAGCGGCAGTCGGGCACGCCGCGACCTCGCGGTGGGCCCGACTGCGACACAGCGCCACGGCGTAGGTCGATACCCCGATCACTCGCAGGCGCAGCACTCGTGAGCACCATCGAGCCGACCGCAGACGACTTCAGCCAGGTCATCTCCGGAAACGACTTCGTGATCATCGACTTCCGGGCCGAACGGTGCGGGCCTTGCCGCACCTTCGGGCCCGTCTTCGAGCGGGCCTCGGACCCGTACAGGGTGCGCTCCCCGGGGAGGCACCGGTCGGCCCGAGAGCTCGCACACCGCGTCCACGAGGCCGGCCCTGGTGACGCGGAACGCGCGGCACGCCTGCGGCAACCGATCGGTCATGCCCTTCCGTTCTCCGAAGAAGTCCGTCGGGTGCCACCGGGTCAGCGATGGCCCTCACGGGTGCCGTATGTCATGACGCGGCCGATCGGCTGCAGCGATCCGGGGCGGGCCGTCGCAATCGGCCGCGCTGCGATGGGCCTGGTCAGCCATCGATGACGGCGAGGGCGTCCACCTCCACCAGCATGCAGGGCGGAAGCGCCATGTAGACGGTGGTACGGGCCGGGAACGGCTCGCCCACCGCCTCGGCGTATGCCTGGTTCATCTCGGCGAGATGAGCGGGGTCGGTGAGGTAGACGCGCAGGATGAGCACGTCCTCCAGGCTCGCACCGGCCGCTTCGAGGACCGCGGTGACGTTGCGAAGAACCTGTGCGGTCTGTTCGGCGACCGTGCTGCCCACGATGTTCCCGGTAGCCGGGTCGAGGGGCAGCTGGCCGGCGACCTGGACGAGTCCGCCCTTGCGCACGCCCTGGGACAGGGGAGCGGGAAGCACGGGGGCGTCCTTGGTGCTGATGAGGGTCCTGCTCATGGGAGTTTCCTCGGTTCTCTTCAGAGGCGCATGTCTGCGAGACGGCCGGATCCGTGGTGCGGAGGATCGCGAGGCGTCTCAGTGGGTGACCTCGGCGGGGGCCGCCCGGCTACGGGGCGGGAGGCCCGGGCTGTCAAGATCCGGTGGGGGCGGGGGCGGATGGACCGATTCGGTTCATGCCCGGCCCCGAGGGCGGACGCGGACGCCCGCCCCGTTCCGGAGCCGGCCTGCGCCTACCTGTGAGGGCGGCTGCCGGGAGCCCGGGGAGCCGTCGTGTGCCGCGGCCCCCGGGGGAGGGCGGCGCTCAGCTCCAGAACTGTCGCTCCGCGCTGCGGGGATCCTCCGTGAGAGTCCACTCGCTGTCGATGCGCATGGTGGCCCGACGCGTGGTCTCGTAGCGGTCCCAGCCGGGGGAGCCGCTCCTGGCGAATTCGATCCAGGTGGCGTGTACCCGGCGCGGCAGTTCGGCGGGAGGTTCCACCGGACCGAGGATGGCCTTCGCGCCGTGCAGTTGCGGCAGGGCGGTGACGTCGAAGACGAAGGGGAGCTCCATGGCGTGGGCGGCGCCCAGCTCACCGTTCAGCGCCTGGGAGCGCCAGGCGAACTCGTAGGCGTACGTGTCCGACCTCGGGTGCCGGGAGGCGTGGGCCTCGGCCATACGCCGGCTGCCCCTGCCGAAGAGCGCATCGGCCATGATGGCCGACCGGAGTTCCCCGGAGGATGCCCGCGGACGCTCCCGGCGGAGGGTCTCGACGAGTCCGGCGGGATCACGGTGCGAGCGTGTCGCGGCGGCGTCGACGTCGGCGTCGGTCGACGTGGCGTAGTTGCCCGTCGGGGCGAGGTAGAGGTTTCCCTCCTCGGAGTTGGTTCCGACGAGCAGGTCGACGCCTTCGGCGGCACCCGCGGCCACGGCGTCGGCCGGCTGCACATCGAGGACCAGGCTGAAGGGGCTCAGGCCGATCAGCGGATCGGAGTGGGTATCGGTCCTCAGGTCGATACCCGTCAGCTTGGGCATGATCTCGACGAACCGCTCGTCGGGGATGGCGGCGAAGGCGTCCGCACGGGGCTCGACGCCGAGGGCCTCCGCCGCCGCCCGGGTCACCCGGGCGGCCTGCTCGGGGCTGAAGGCACCCAGCCCGCTGCCGCTCTGGACGATGGCGTGCTGGAAGAGACCTTCCGCCTCACGATGGGCCAGGACACCGCCGACGATGGTGGCTCCCGCGGACTGACCGAGCAGGGTGACGTTGCCCGGGTCGCCACCGAAGGCCGCGATGTTGGAACGCACCCACCGCAGGGCGGCGACGACGTCGAGCAGGCCCCGGTTGGCGGTGGCGTCAGGGAAGTCGAGGAAGCCGGAGATGCCGAGTCGGTAGTTGAGGGTCACGAAGACGACGCCGTCGCGAGCGAACGCGCCGCCGTCGTAGAGCGCGGACCGGGTCGAGCCGGCCACGAACCCGCCGCCGTGCACGAAGACCATCACGGGAAGGTCGCCGGACGCTCCCTCGGGCGCCCATACGTTGACGGTGAGGTAGTCCTCACCGGGGATCCAACCGGGGCCGAAGTACGGGGACATGTCCAGATCGCCGAACGCGTCCCGCTTGGCCTGCGGTGCCGTGGGCCCGGCCTCGGTGGCGTCGCGTATCCCGTCCCACGGAGCGTGGGGCCGCGGGGGCGCGAAGCGGCCGGCACCCACGGGCGGTGCAACGTAAGGGATGTTGAGGAAGACAGCGGCGCCGTCCTGGCGCAGACCGCGGACGGCACCCTGCGCGGTTTTTACGATGGGGTCTGTGTGGTTAGTCACCGGTTGGGCCTCTCTCGGCTGATCAGCTCTGGGCGTACGGGGAGAACGCGGCCCAGGACTTGATCGCGAACTTGTCTCCGTCGCGCTGCACCTCGGCGGCGCCGGAGCCGCCCAAGTGCGCGGGGACGACGAGAACGTTGTTGTCGGATGCCCAGCTCAGGATCTTCCGCCGGGTGGCGCGGGCCGCGACGGGGTCCTCGCAGAAGCAGCTGTTGGAGTCGGGCTCGTGGATCTGGACCGGACTGTGCATCATGTCGCCGACGAAGACCGCCCGGTCCGATCCGGAGTCCAACGTCAGGACCGAAGAGCCCGGGGTGTGGCCGGGGGCGAGGTCGAGGCGCAGGTTGGCGTCGATCTGGTGGCTGTCCTCCCAAAGCAGGGTCAGACCGGCCTGGTGCACCGGGGCGACGCTGTCCTCGAAGACATTCTGGTTGCCGCGGCCCAGCAGGGGCTTGTGCTCATTGGCCGGGTTCCAGAAGTCGAAGTCCGCCTTGGGCATGAGGTAGGTGGCGTTCGGGAACGTGGGTACCCAGGTCCGGCCGTCGAGATGGGTGTTCCAGCCCACGTGGTCGATGTGCAGGTGGGTGTTGATCACGATGTCGACGTCCTCGGGCCGGACCCCGGCGCGGGCGAGGTTGTCCAGGAAATTCGTGTTCAGGCGGCTCCACACCGGCGCGTAGGGGCGTTCCTTGTGGTTGCCGACACCGGTGTCGACCAGAATGGTTCTGCCCTCGCTGCGCAGCACCCACGTCTGGATCGCGGTGTTGACGATCCGGGTCTCGGCGTCCAGGAAGTCCGGAACCAGCCAGGGACGGTGGGTCTCCCACGCCTGGGCCGGGCTCTCCGGGAAGAACGCCTCGGGGGTCATGTCGACGGGGCCGAAGTATTCCCAGACACGAGTCATCGTGACATCGCCCAGGGCGATGGTATCCATGATTGATCTCCAGTTCGATCGGATCCGCATGCTCGGGACCGTGGCGCGGCACGGATGCGGAGGAGCGGCTGTTCATTACGGGAACGCGGGTGCCTCGCAGCCGCGGGTCGGGGCGCCTTCGACGTGCCGGCACGCGACCGCGGGACGGGCTGGACATCCGCTTCCGCCCGACGCCCACCCGGGTGGGAGACGGCCGAGGCTGCGGTGTCCGAGTCTCCGCCGGGTGGCGACAGGGCCGCCTCCCTGCGAGTACGACCGCTCCTTGAGCGCCCCCGCACCACGATGCTGCGGCACCGGGCCCGTGCCGCGGTATACGTCACGTGACTGCACCTGGCCACGACGGACCGCCGACCGCTGCACGGGAGCGCGCCTCATCGACGATCCGTGCCCACCGGCCCACGCCCAGGCCTGCGCCGTCAGGGGAGAGAGGTGGCGGCCGACAAGGCTTCGGGGCTGCTCGATCCGGCGGGCGACACGGTCGGTCGCCGTCTACGCGTGGTGGGCACAGGGGACGGCCGCAGCCGCGGACGTGCACGTCCCGCGAAGTGGTGTGGCCGGTCGTGGCCCGGTGTCGTGCGGACGACGGCCCGGGGCGCCGCCGGGTTCCGGGGCGAGCGGATCCAAGGCTCGCGCGAGCGCGATCAAGGTCGCGTCGAGGTGATCGATGTGCAGGAGCAGGCGCTGCTCCGGGCGACGCATGCGTCGCTCGTCCGAGAGCAGGGACAGCGCCCTGGTGACCCTGGGGCGTGCTGTACGCGAGGCGATTCCCGGTCGATGGTGCGTGATGCGGATCAACTGTGTCACGGTCTCCCGTGCGTGGTCGGCCGCGGCGGTGAGCCGGGTGGCGCACTCTGCGCCCTGGCCCGCCGAAGAACGCCCGGCCGTGACGGCCAGGCTCCGTGCGTGGTAAGCAGCAGCCTCCAGCAGTTCCACCAGGTGGCGGGCGCGATCACGTCGGCCACGCTGCGGGTTGAGCGGGTGGGTGAGTGGCAGAGACGCCTTGCCGAAGGACTCCAGCGCTTGGTCGAGGTCATGTGCCGCGCGCACCCAGCTCGTCGATGTTCCCGCGTCCGGGCTTCCTGCGGTGGCCCGAAGGAGGTGGTGGAGGACCAGCAGGAAGTTGACCAACTCCTCGTCACTGGCCCGGCGGACCGTGGTGGGCAGAACCAGGACGGCGGCGAGGATCCCGCAGGCCACTCCCAGTGCCGTCTCCTCGACGCGCAGGAGCAGCATGTCCGTCGAGAAGGTGCCCAGGAGCGCGAGCAGCAGGCTGAGCGTGCAGGTGATGAAGAAGGTCACCGCCCAGTAGGCGACGGACGGCGTGTAGAACATCCCGAACATGCAGACCAGCAGCAGGACCAGGAGAAGTAAGCCGTCTCCGCCGACCAGGCCGGCGAGACCGTAGCCGACCACCACGCCGATGACGGTGCCCGTCAGCCGCCGGAGACTTTGCAACAGGACTTCGCCGGTGCTCTCGTTCTTGACGAATACGACCCAGGACGCCGCGACGGCCCAGTACCACAGGTGCGGGTACAGGAGGTGACCGCCCACGATGGCGAGTGCCGAGGCAGCGGTCACCTGGAAGGCCTGTCGGGTGGCTGCGCGCTTCAGGCTTCTCGTGTCCCCTTCCCCGCTCCGCTCCACTGCGAAGGCTTGCCTCCGCCGCGGAGCGGGCTCGCGAGGAGGCGTCCCGCACTCAGGCCGGAGGCCGACGCGCGGGCCGAGAGCCCACAGGGCCGCGGTGAGTTCGTCGACTGCTCGGAAGCAGTCCCGCAGGTGTGCGGATATGGCCGGCCAGGGTGCCGGACCGTCCTCAGGCTGCTCCTCGTAGTGCTCGGAGGGAGGGGCCGTTCCAACGGTCAGCTGGTGTCGGAGAACCTGAATCCGTCCCGCGAGCCACCGGCGCGCTGTCCGTTCGCCCAGGTCGTTGAGGCTCGATTGCGTTCGGGCCGCGCGGACGGTGAGCACGGCCAGCCGCTGCGCAGCCACCTCGGCACGAGAGATGTGCTGCAGCAGCAGGTCGTCGGTGGCCGGGTCGACCGCGCGTTCATCGAGGAAGTCCTCGATCAGAAGCACGGACGCGTGCAGCCTGTCCAGGCGGCGCTCCAACGCACGACTCCGGGTGTGGACTTCCTGACCAGCGGCGATCATCGAGGCTGTGTCCCGAAGGACATCGCGCACTCGCCCGTCGAAGGCGCGCCGCAGCCGCGTCAGGACGCCGTACGCCGTCCTGGGGCCCGCGCAGTACCACACGGTCGCGACGGCCCCGAACGCGATGAGTACCGCTGCCCCGAGCTGCGGAAGCTGGACCACTCGGGCCTGGGCGAACTGCGACAAGAAGAAGGCCATGAAGGCGAAGATCCCCAGCCCCAGCCCTCGCGCGCCGAATCGGCGGGCCTGGACAGCCAGAAAGATCAGCAGCAGGAACAGCACCTTGGCTGCCGTCGGGTACGGAGCCAGCACGGCTCCGGCGGCCAGGGCCGCGAGGGAGAGTGGAGCCCCGAGCCCGAGCGTGATGAGCTGGTTGCGCGGGTGCAGGTCACTGATCGCAAGCGACGTCACCATCGCGGTGAAACCGCCGGCCAGCAGGGCCGTGTCGGACCCATGCAGCGCTGTCAGCACGGAGAGGGTCGCGGCGGCGGCGAGCACGGCGCGCATCGCGGAGGTGAGACGCATCAGCCCCGGGTCAGTGGCGGTGAAGCGGTCCCACAGCGATTCTGTCCTTGCCACCATGGGGTCCTCCGTCACCCTTCCGCCTGTGGAGGTCGTGCCTACGGCTGACGGCGCGGAGCCACCGCGTGGTGGTAGTCCGCGTGGGGCTCTACGTCACCGCGACAAGCCGGACGATGATGAGAGGGGTCTGGAGGTCCCGACCGACTCATTGCCGCGTCCTCAGTCTCGACGAGCGGGGGTCCCGTCCGGTATGCGTCAGGCGACTGCTTCCGGAGGGTCGTGACGGAACGGGCACGGGAGCCCGTCACCGAGACGGGAGACGGGCTGCACTCCCCGATGCGCCGAGCCGTGTCCCGTGTGCTCCGGGCTGGAGTTCCAGAAGTCCGGGCTCAGCCAGTCTCGTTCTCCTGCCACAGCTTCGGCGCGCTCCCGGGAAGAACTGGTGCGACGTCAGGCCCACGGGACCGCTGAACTCGACGACACGGGTGATGGTGACCTTGCCCAGTTCGATCGTCTGGACCCGCGTGCGGCGTTCGGCGGCGGACGCCGGGAGCCGACTGCCGAACAGGCCGGCGGCACCGACCGCCGCGCCGATGCCCGCGGTCATTCCGACGAAGCCGCGCCGGCTCAGGGAACGTGAATGATTTTCGCTATCCACTTTTTGCACTCCGGCGAAGTCCACAAATGACGTCCTATTGCGCCGGCCATGGGAGGCCGCCAGGACCGTGATAAGGCCGAGTCCGTGTTATCAGGGCCGCTATA
Source organism: Streptomyces sp. NPDC096048 (assembly GCF_044763415.1). Taxonomy (NCBI): domain Bacteria; kingdom Bacillati; phylum Actinomycetota; class Actinomycetes; order Kitasatosporales; family Streptomycetaceae; genus Streptomyces; species Streptomyces sp. NPDC096048. The sequence continues at coordinate 42,457 of NZ_JBIWGG010000010.1, read as the reverse complement.
ACCATGGTGCTTTAAGGGGCAATCAATGGGTATCAGTCACGTGACTGAGATGGGAAAAGCCCGCATCAGTCACGTGACTGATGCGGGAACTGCCGCCGAAATCGCAAGGGAAAGAGCAACGCGTGCTCAGGCGTCGAGGTGGTGAGCGGTGAACGTACTTGGGACGGACAGTCGCCGGCTACCCATGGGACCGCGGAGCACCCGGCGTATCTCGACCCACCCGTCCTCGAGCCACAGATCGGCGCGGGCTGCGCGGGCGTGCGGATGGCCCGCTCTCTCAGAAGCTGCCTTGCGGGCGTGCTCCGCATCGGCTGCGCCGTCGATCACGTAGAAGTGGCGTATCAGCCGACCGCAAGGCGTGCGGAACCCGAGTCCCACCAGCCACGAGCCATCGGTGACCATGAAAGCGCCCTTTCCTGTCAGAGATGTGCCGCTTCGGTGGTCTTCTGCGCAGAAGCGCGCCACCGTCGGCGCCGGTCGTGTCTGCCCCGGCGACCTCGACGCCCCGGTCGGGAGCCCGCACGGCAGGGGGCCGGGCGCCGGTCTGTGGCGAACCGACAAGGCGACGGCCGGAATATCTCGGGTAATGCGTGTGTTTGAGGCGGCTGAAGACGGCCCGAGTCCGGTGACGCCGCACCTGCGGGCACTGTCGCGGTTCGGGCGCGCTATCATCTGGGCAAATCTCAATTCCCTGGAGCATCCGTGCGAAACAATGGAAGGGCTCGTGGGGACCAGCGCTCGACTCGGGATTTCGCTCCGGCGCTGGTGAGCCGAGAAACCGAGACCGCAGAAATCATCCGGCGTGTCGGCGCCGACCGGTCCCACAGCGACGTGTTGATCATCACGGGCGAGCCCGGTGCCGGAAAGAGCATGCTGCTCGACCTCGCGGCGGACCACGCGCGAAGCTCGGGCCGCCGAGTGCTGCGGACGGTGGGCAGCGAATCCGAGACGCACCTCGGGTTCGCCGGTCTCTATCAGATGCTGCGCCCGGTGCTCGGCGAAATGGAGAGCCTGCCGTCGCGGCAGCGCTCCGCGCTCCGAGCCGTTCTGGGTCTCGACGACTGTACCGAGACGCCTGACGCCATGCTCGTCGGATTGGCGGTCCTGACCTCGCTGTCGGACCTGGCGGAAACCGACCCGCTGCTGGTGGTGGTCGACGACGCCCAGTGGATCGACCGCGGAACACTGGACGTTCTCTCCTTCGTGGCGCGACGCATGGACAGCGAACCCGTCACGCTGCTGGTGGGAGTCCGCACCGCGGCTGCGCTGCCCGGGTTCGACAAGGGATACGAGCGCCTCGAGGTCGGCCCACTGGGTATCGAGGCGGCGAACCGGCTGCTCGACCAGCAGCCGACGCCGCCCACCGGCCGCATCCGCGTGCGGATCCTTGAGGAGGCGGCCGGCAACCCGCTGGCCCTGGCGGAACTCGCCCGCGTCGCCGCGATCCGGCAGCTCGAGGGCAGCAGCATCGAGGGCCCACTGCCGCTCACCGACCGGCTGAAGCAGATTTTCGCGGAACACGCGGCCGACCTGCCGGGACCGACCCGACGCACCCTGCTGCTGCTCGCTGCCGCCGGTGCGACAGATGCGCCGGCGGCCGCCATGGGACTCCCCGAGGCGGACGACAAGGTGTTGGTGCCCGCGGAGCAGGCCGGTCTCGTACGCCAGGAGGGCCCCAGGGTCGTCTTCCGCAACCCGCTCATCCGCTCGGCCGTCTACCATGCCGCGTCCTTCGAGGAACGCCGCCGGGCGCATCTTGATCTCGCGGAGCTGCTGCGTGAGGAGCCCGACCGCCGAGCCTGGCATCTCGCCGCGGCAACCCTGCGCCCCGATCAGGAGGTGTCGGCCGCCCTGCAACGGACGGCCGACCGAGCCCGGCGCCGGGGTGGCTATGCGGCCGCAGCCGCAGCTCTGGAGCGCGCCGCGGAACTGAGCCCACGCGGCGAGGACCGGGCGCGACTCCTGACGGAAGCCGCCGCCGCAGCCGTCTTCACCGGTCAGCTCGGCTGGGTGGAACGCCTGGCCGCCGAAGTCCGCGAGACCACCGACGACCCGGCACTGACAGCCGAGGCCTCGCTGGCCTCCGGGCAGCTCATGGCCATGGGCGAGCACCACACGGCGGCCTTCACCATGCTCCTGCGCGTCGCCCGCGAGGCGGCGGGCGCCCGGTCGCCTCGCGTACTGGACGCGCTCGCCGCGGCGGCCGTGGTCCGCTACTACTCGGGTGAGGAGTTCCAGCAGCGGGAGATCCAGGGCCTGCTCTCCCACGTGCCCGACGACGACGCCAGGGCAGCCCTGCACGCCTGGGTGCTGGCCGTCTCCGACCCCAGCGGCGCAGGAGCATCCCTGGGAGCGCTGCTGCCCGGCCTCATCGCCGAGGCCAAGGACGACGCCAAGCGCCTGACCATGCTTGCCATCGTCTCCTGGCTCCTCGACCAGACCCCCCTGGCCGCCAGGACCTTCGACGAGGCGTTCGACCGGTGGCAGGCCCACGGACCGCTCCCGGACGGACTGGGGTGCGCGGCCGGCTGGACCTATCTGGAGCAGGGTCGGTGGGCCGAGGCCCGGTCGGTGGCGGCCGAAATCGCCGCCATGGCATCGTCGGCCGGACTTCACCACGCCGAGGCGTGTGCTCGCACCCTCGACTCCACGGTGCTCAGCCTGCTCGGTGACACGGCCGCCGCACGCCGGCTCGTCGAGCAGGCGCTGGCCCTGGTCGATCCGCTGGAGAGCCGCTCCGTCGCGGTCTTCGCACGTCGGGCTCTGGGGATGGCGGCCGTGGCCGAGGGCGACTACGACACCGCGTACACGCAGTTCCGCTCCGCTTTCACCGATGACGGCGATCCGGTCCACTACCACGTCTCCTACACCGTCCTGGCCGAACTCGCCGCGTCGGCCGTCCGCCGAGGGCGCCGGGGGGACGTCACGGAGTTGCTGGAGCGGTCGGCGCGACGCCTGGGTACGGGCACGTCGGCGCGGGTAGCCGCGCTGATCGCCCGGGGCCGCGCCCTGTTGGCGGATCCCAAGCTCGCGGAGCCGTACTTCCAGGCGGCGCTCGCGGACGCCACAGGTGAGCAGTGGCCGTTCGAACGGGCGCAGACACGGCTTGACTACGGGGAGTGGCTCCGGCGGCAGCGCCGCATCGCCGAGGCCCGCCCGCTGCTGAGCGCCGCCCTGGCGACCTTCGAGCGGCTGGGAGCGCGGCCTTGGATCGAGCGGGCACAGACAGAGCTGCGCGCCGCCGGCATCGAAGCCAGCAGCGTCGTCCCCAGTGCCTTCGCCGAACTCAGCCCCCAGCAGCAGCAGATCGTGCGGCTGGCAGCCCGAGGACTGACGAATCGTGAGATCGGCGAGAAGCTGTTCCTCTCGCCGCGTACGGTCGGCTCTCACCTCTACCGTGTGTTTCCCAAGCTGGGCATCACCGCCCGGTCACAACTCCGGGACGTACTCGAAGGCACTCTGTCGGGGGCAGGTGTCCAAGGCCGCGAGGGGACCATCGGCGGACCGCCCGCGCCGGGGTACGCGGCTGATACCGCCTGGTGATTCCATGACCGATCACCTGGAGGAAATCTCCGACGAAGACGGCGCGGTCGCCCTTGGGAACCAGGGTGAGTACGGAAGAACCCGGGGTGTGTCCTGGGGCGGGTTCCAGGCGGAGACTGGCGTCGATGCCATGGCCGCCGTCCCACCCAGGGCAGAGTCTGTCCGGCCGCGTGGACGGGAGCGACGGAGTCCTCGAAGACGCCGCGCTGGACGAACAGACCGTGGTGGTGCCCGGCACCGAGGCGGTCGCGCTGATCGTCCCGAGCTTGGCCGCCTCGCTCACCGCCCTCTTCGATCAGCGCAAGCTCCTGGCCGGGCGGATCGAGGAACTGCTACGGATCACCGACCGCGAGCGGCCTGCCTTCGAGTCCATTGCGCCTCTGAACGGCCCGGGTCCAGGCTGGCGTCAAGTAGTGGACTTCTCCCTGAGCTTCCGGGAGAACGCCGTCGCCGACGCGCGCGACGCCTGCTCCACGATGCTGATGCCGACCTCCTGGGTACTGCAGCCGTTGAGAAGTACCGCCATCAGATAGACGCGGCCCTCATGCTGTATCCGACCGATGCTGTTGACGTCCCACTTCTTGGTCTGGGTCCGTTTGAGCCACCCGTTCTTCAGTGCGATCGTGCCCGAGTCGGCTGCTGCGGACACGCCCCAGGTCTGGCTTCCCACGACGTGCCGCATCAGATCCTGGATATAGGCACGCGACGCCTCGCTCAGGGGCGACTTGTCGCCGAACACGGACTGGAGCAGGCGTATCTGATCCTCCGCCGTGGTCTGGGTGATGCCCCAGACGGTCCCTTTACCGCCGTGTGTCTGGAGCAGGCCGAGCCGTTCATTGGCCGCGTCGAGCCCCGGGGCACTGCCTATCCGGGTCCACAGGGCACTGGTGGAGTCGTTGTCGCTCTTCTGGATCATGGCAGCGGACTGGGCGCGCTCCTCGGTGCTCAACCTCCGCCCCTGGTCCTGGGCCTGGAGCAGCAGGGCCGCCAGGATGTCCACCTTCACGATGCTGGCGGTGTCGAAGGCGTCGTGCCCGTACGTCGCCATAGCACCACTCTCGACGTCCAGTATCGCCACGGACATCCGGTTGTCGCCGAAGAGCGCGGTCACGGGCGCCAGAGCCGGTCCGAGATCGAACGGTTTCTGCGCCGGGGTGGGCGACGGTAGCGGTTTCGGCGGGTCCGCAGGAACCTCGCGTGCCTTCGCCCGGGCCGAGACGGCCGGTGCGGATGGAGCCTTCGCCCGGGCGGACGCGGACGACTCGCCGGAGTCGCTTCCGGTGATGGCGTAGGTGGTGGCACCGCCGATCAGGACCACGACCGACGTCGTGGTCCACGCTATACGACGTCGCCTGGCCCTGCGGCGACGTCGTTGCTCCCGGCGGGAGCGGCCGCGTCGCCGAGCACGTGGGTTCTCATGCACGGGCAAGATGATAATCGAATCAAAGTTCGAGACTGCAAGTGCCCGGCGGTGCATCCGTTCTTGATTGTCGACCGTTGCAAGGCCGGTCTCGACCGCGCCCGCCCGGCGGCGCGCGGGTCTGGACAGTTGGGGTTACTGACGGCGACCGCTTCACGCACGACGCGTCTTCGCTGCCGAGCTGCTCGACGAGGTACTCCGCGACCTCCCACGGCACCGCCAGCGGCTCGTCGCCCAGGAACCAGCCGATGTGGCGGACGGTGCAGATCTGCACCGCCATGCCCAGTCGGTGCGCGTCCGTACGCCGCGACGCGATCAGCTCACGGTCGTCGTCATCGAGGAAGAAGAACCGCTCCAGCTCTGGGTGCGTGGACACCCACCATTTGCTCTCCCTCGCTCCCAAGGACCGGCCGCGGGTAGCGGGTTACCGTCAGGGCAGCCGCCCGAGACGGCGAAGAACGCCTGCTCGGGACGGGCCGGCGGTCTACATCATCGCGTGCTGAGCCCTGGCCCCGCTCCCGCGCCGGTCATGGTGACTCAGATGCCGCAGGTGGGAGCCGACCAGTACGGTGACGGGTCGAAGGCCACGTGCGTGTGGTCGTTGTGTCCGGGGTAGCCCGGGCCGAGGATCTCCGAGAAGCCGTGGGTCCTGGACTGCTGTGCGAGCCGACACAGACTCGGCGAGCCGACGAGGTCGGCGGCGTCGCCGTACAGGTGACGGCTGGTGGCGGAGCCGCCGACGGCGTTGTTGCAGGCGCGGGAGCGGAAGCCGCTGGAGATGGTGATCGGGACGTCACCGAGGGCGTGCCGCATCGCCTCCAACTTCCACATGGTCTTGAGCGCGTTCGACTTGGCGGTGGCCGCGGAGACCGCGCCGCCGGACCAGTCGGAGTTGCACTTGTTGAGCTCGGCGTAGCTGAAGTGGACGGGTGTGCAGTCCGCGTCCTGGAGGGCGTAGATCTTGCTGAAGGTAGCGGGTCCGGCGACACCGTCCGCGCTCAGTCCGTACGCGGCCTGGAACTTCTTGACGGCGGCGGCGGTCCGCGCGCCGTATTGGCCGTCGTAGGAGAGCCGCTCGCCGGAGGTCACCCAGCCGGCGACCCGGATCTGCAGCTGGGTCACGTCGCTGCCGGAGGACCCCTGGGAGAGGGTGCGGTTCCATGTGTAGCAGGAATCGGCGTGCGCGGCGCCGGCGGTGGCGCCGACCCCGACCACCGCACCAGCCATGAGCATGACAAGTGAGAGTAGTAGACGTGACGTGCGTCTGAACATCCCGGCCTCCCGACCGTTGAGACGACAACATCCGACGCCTCAGAATGCGGCAACACGCTACGCGCGTCAATGGCGCCCCAGTGGAGAGCAGACCGTGCTTGACGCCCATCCGGGTCACCTCCCCGCTGGTGGGGTCGGCCGAGGTGGCTCCGAGCTTGATCGTGTGGGCCGTGGGCGGGCCGGGCGAGGCTTGGGCCGAGCGGGCCAGTCGAGGGTTGTGGTGGTGGTCGTGGTCGTGGTCAGGCATGTATCGGACGTCCGGGAAAGGAAGTGGGAGCCGGGAAGGGCAGGGGAGTGGAGCCGTACCGAGCTGCCGCCCGTCTCACGGCGTACGCTCAGTCCTCGGCTTGCTCCACTCGGCGGCCCGTCATACGCAGGTCACCGCTGACGCTCGAGATGAAGCTGGCCTGTGTGCCGTCCCATTCGGCGGAGTTCGCCACGACCGCCGCGAGCTGTCGACGCGTGGCGGGGAGGCCGCGATCGCCGGCCTTCTCCAGTAGCTTCTTCGCGGTCTCCAGTCGGATTGAGGCGCGCTTGGCGTCGGCCCGTCCACGCAGCTGCCTCCGGCCCTCGCGCGGGGCAGCTGCCGGGACCGAATCCGACCGGCCACGGCAAGAAAGGACAGGAAGTCCACCCCACCGTCGACCAACAGGGCCTGCCAGCCTGCCACTGTCGCTCGGCATCTCCAACCTCGGGCCTGACCCTGAATCGACACACGAGAGAGACTGGACCATGAATATCTGAGAACGGACATCTCATGGTCATGCGGGACCACCCGCAGGAGTTCAAAGCGGACGCGGTCGCGCCGTCCGAGTCGCGGCCGGAGGCGACGATCAGGTCGGTCGGAGGCAGGCGGGCCCGGCCGTGACGTCGGCCACGTCCGGCGCGACCCCGGACCACTGTGACTGAGCGCTTCAGGTGGCGGGTGAGCGCCGTTGCTGGAGGGCTGAGCGCTGTACCTGGCGGAACCACTACGAGGTCGGGCGTGTGTGTCTGCTTGTCAGTCCGGGCGGGTGATCGGATCGGTTCGGAACGGTCGGGCGCGGCCGGGGTGGCTGCTGCCAGGGTTGACATCGAAAGGGGGTCTCGTGATCTCGGCACTCAACAGGCTCGTCGATCTCGTCGAGGAGCACCTCGCGGAGGATCCCGACGTACGCGGGTTGGCAGGGGCGCTCGGCACGACCGAGTACCACTTGCGCCGGATGTTCTCGTCGCTGGCGGGCATGCCGCTGTCGGAGTACGTACGTCGGCGGCGGATGACCGTTGCCGCCGCCGACGTCGTGCGGGGCGAGGGTGATCTGCTGAGTATCGCCGTCCGGCACGGATACGGCTCGGGGGAGGCGTTCGGACGCGCGTTCCGGGCGGTCCACGGCGCCGGCCCCGGTGACGTGCGCCGCGATGGAGGCCCCTTGCGCACACAACCGCAGCTCAGGTTCCGCCTGACCGTCGAAGGGAGCTCCCCCATGGACACCCGCCTCATCGACCGACCCGCGTTCCGGCTCGCCGGACACGCGGCCCGGGTCCCGCTCATCCACCAGGGCGCCAATCCCCACATCCTGCGGCACATCGCCGCACTGCCTGAGGAGGAACACCTACGGCTGAAGGCTCTCGGCGACACCGAGCCGGGAGGTCTGCTTCAGATCTCCGACGGCGTCGACCCCGACGGTCGGGAGGGCAGCGAACTGACCTACCTGCACGGCGTGGCCCTCGCCCACGACACAGCGGTCCCTGACGGTCTCGACAGCATCGAGGTGTCGGCTGGGAGGTGGGCGGTCTTCCGTACCAGCGGACCGCACCCCCAGGCCCTGCAGACGGCGTGGGCGGCGACCGCGACCGAGTGGTTCCCTTCGAACCCGTGGCGGCTGCGACCGGGTCCCTCGATCGTGGCGACCCTCGAGCGAGCGGACGACTTCAGCACCGCGACCTGCGAACTGTGGCTGCCTGTCGAACCGGCCTGACGCACCGGCGAAGGTGGTTGAGCGCTTCAGCGGGCGGAACCCGCCGACCGAAGCGCTCAGTCACACCGGCTGTGACTGGGTGGGCCATTGAGCTTCAGATGGCCTCTCTGGGCGTGTGCCCGCGCATCCGCGAGTTCTCGGCTCAGCTGCGTAGTGGGGATCCGCTCCCTGCCGTAGTCGTCACGTACCGCGCCCGGGACCGGTCCCGGGCGCGGTACGCCATCATGGGTTCGCCGAGGACAGCCGTTGGTGGTGGCCACGGAGCGGAGCCCATGCGCGAGAAGCTCTCCACATGAGGCCCAGGCATCCTCGTTGTACTCTTCGCGCCGGGTGTGGTGTGGCCCTGCTGCTGGTGGGGTGCGGGAACGAAGGTTCAGGCAAGTCCGCGCCAGACCAACCAAGCGCGGCCCGGACGTCGGCGAGCGCAGCAGCGCAGTCACCGAGTCCGGACACCACGCTGACCCAAGAGTCCGAGTGATGCCTCCCGCCCCACCGACGAGAGTCTCCCGGCGGACTCCGTTACCGACGCGGGCGACCAAGTCGAGGAGGCGTTTCGCGCGGTCCTCAGCGCTGCCCTTCAAAGCGGTCTGCGCTATATCGATCCGGCACTCGGCGCACCTGAGAGCCTGGCCACGCCGATGTGCATTGCACCGCCCTTCAGCGGAACGCCGACAACCCGGACCAGGTCGCCGCGCGGCGGTTCAGCACCGGGAACCACAAGGTGACCGAGGCCACGGCAAGCGGCTCAACACGCTGTTGCGCAATACCTACTGCGGTCGATGACCGCTGCCCGTGGCCGAGCAGGTCAGAACCGCTCGGGCGTCCTGCCCCTCTGTAGGGCCACGTCCTGGTGATCCCGGCCAACTGGCGTGCTCAGTCACATCGGCATTGAAGCTGCCGGGGACAAGGCGCCCTGGCCATGCACTGCGCAGGTGTCACGGTCCTCGGCGACAGCGCCTATCAACCCCGGCCTGACGTCCCGCACCGCAAACGCGACCTGTGGGATCACGGCCTTCTGCAACACCCCTACAGGCCGGGGCTGGTGGGTCTGGTTCGGTTTTGGTGATGGGGTCGGGCTGGTCGGGTTGGTGGTCTGTGTGACGAGTGGCGTGCTGGTTGTTTCGAAGGGCGACGTGGCGTGCTGGTTGTTTCGGAGGGCTGTGAGGGCCGGGTGTGTGGCTTGTCAGTGGTGCTTTTCGGTGTGGGAGAAGTCGAGGGGGGAGGTCTGGGGTGTGGTTCGGGGTTGGTGGTGTGGGTGAGTCAGGGGGGTGTGAGGGTGTCGAGGCGGGCGGTGAGGTCGGGATGGGTGGCGGTCAGGTGTGGGCGGGTGGCGGTCAGGGGGGCGATGAGGTGGGTGGGGTCGTCGTGGGCGAGGGCCGCGTGGAGTTCGCTGAGTGGGTGGTGGGCGGCGGAGGGGAGGTCGGTGAGGGCGGTGATCTGGCCGGCGAGGCGGCGCAGGTCGGCCGCGTGGTGGCGGGCCCAGGCGGTGGTGCTGCGGTCGGCGGCCCGGGCCTGGCGGGTGGCCTGGACGCGTTGCTCGCCGGTGGTCCCGGCCGGGCCGGGGCGGCCGCGCAGGTAGCGGCGTTCGGCGGCCTGGCGGCTGGCGACGCCGAGGGGGCGGGCGAGGTCGGCCCAGCTGGCGCCTGCGTCGCGGGCCGTTTCGATCAGGCCGGTCTCCCATCCGGCGAGCTGCTCACGTACCTGCCGCAGCAGTGACAAGGAGGCCAGGGCCTGTTCCGGATCGGGGACGGGGGCGTTCGGGGTTGTGTGCTGGGCTTCGTCCAGTGCGTCGGCGATGGCGTCAAGGGCCGCCGCGGCGGCAAGGAACGAGACCGGGCTGTGGACGTCGGTGCTGGGCGAGGACGGCTGGTCGGCCGGGGTCACGGACACCTCCCTGAGATTGTCATCGTTTCGACGACATCATGTTTGTCATCCTTCGGATGACATGTTACAACAGTGTCAGTGAGGCGCATTGGCAGCAACTGCCTGAACCCGCTGGAGGTGTTTTCACGATGTTGATGCGCACTGACCCCTTCCGTGAGCTGGATCGGCTGGCGCAGCAGCTGATGGGGCCGGGTACCTGGTCGAAGCCGTCGGCGATGCCGATGGACGCCTACCGCGAGGGTGACCAGTACGTGGTGACCTTCGACCTGCCCGGCGTCACCGCGGACGCGATCGACATCGACGTCGAGCGGAACATGCTGACGGTCAAGGCCGAGCGCCGGCCGGTGGCGAAGTCCGACGACGTGCAGATGGAGTTGTCCGAGCGGCCGCTGGGCGTCTTCTCCCGTCAGATCGTGCTCGCCGACACCCTCGACACCGAGCACATCCAGGCCGACTACGACGCGGGCGTGCTCACCCTGCGCATTCCGATCGCCGAGCGTGCCAAGCCCCGCAAGATCTCCGTCGGCGTCGGATCCGACCGCAAGGAGATCTCCGGCTGACACCGGCCGGAGGTGTGCGGAGGACGGGCGCCTGTATCCCCCCTCACCCCGCCCTCCGCACCCCGGTGGGCGGTGCGAAGGACAAGAAAGGGGTGACGGCCGAAATGCCTCTGCGACGCGAACCGTTCCTCGACCACGTGAAGGAACGCGGCGAGTACGGCACTGTGGAGGAAGCCGAGCGCGCGGCCCGCGTGGTGCTCGCCCTGCTCGGCGCGCACCTGGTCGGCGAAGTCCGCTCCCAGCTCGCGGCCCGCCTGCCGGAGGACTTCGCCCTTGTCCTCCTCAACCCGCTCCAGAGCGCCGAACCGCTGTCGCCGGAGCGGTTCGTGCGGGCGACCGCGGCCTGGATCGAGGGCGCCACCGAGCAGACCGCGACGTGGGACGTCAGCGCCGTGCTGTCCACGGTCGCCGACACGGCCGGCGACGATCTGCTGGGGCAGGTCCTGCTCCAGCTCCCCGCCGGCTACGACCTCCTCTTCGGCCGCCCCCAGCCCACCTGACCCCTACCCACCCTGAGCCCACGAAAGGTATGCACCGCAGTGATCACTGACGCGCGCGCACCGCTTGAGCGCCAGCAGCCGGACGGGACGGCGTACGAGCAGCTACTGGAGAAAGTCCGCTACGAAGGCGCCTACCCCACCCGTGAGAAGGCCGAGGAAGTCGTCCGCCTGGTCCTTTCGGGGCTGGGGCGCCAGCTGACCGGCGACGAACGCGTCGACCTGGCCGCCTGCCTGCCCCTGGAGGCCGCACGTGTCCTGACCGCGCAGATCCCCGACTGCCAGCCGCTGACCGGGTGGGCTTTCGTCAAGGACCTCGCTGCCCGCTCCGGCGCCTCTCTGGCCACGACCCGTTGGGACACGGGCTCCGTCCTGGCGGCCGTCGCCGCCCAGGCCGGCCCCGACCTCATCACCCGCGTCCTCCGCCGGCTCCCCACCGGCTACGCGCTGCTGTTCGGCCGTGCCGAACTCACCCCGGCCGCATAAACCGGCACCCCGGCACCCTGGCACCCCGGCTCTCAGGGGCGCGATGGGGCCCGGGCCCGGCTCTGTCTCCGCCGGGAAGTTGTGGCCCCGCACCGCCGGGTTGTTGGCTGTGCCAGGTGTTCGACCGGCGGGCCAGTAGGTGATCCGCGCACCGGTGCAGCCGAGAACGGGCCCGCCGGGGCCCGGGTGAACGGTCGTCTGACCATTCGGGTGCAGGCGTGCTCGGCGAGGGCACGCACTCGCTTACGGCTGTGTTCCTCCTTCCAGGCCGGGAGCTCTTCGCCTTTGGTCCGGCGGTGCGAAATGACCAGGCCGGTGCCCTGATAGACGCCGTCGGCGATCGTCGTCGTCGCGCCGGCGGCGTCCTTGGCGCCGGATTCCTGCCGGCCGCAGGAGTTTGCGGCGGTAGCCCGGGAGCGGCGGGCCGTCCACGGCGGCCGGGCGGGTGTCGGCGTCGGTGACGACCTGATGGGCGGTGGAGCAGTGGTAGTTCTCGGACTGCCCGGCGACGTTGCGGTCGCGGGTGGGTACCAGGGCGCCGTTCACGATGCGCACGGTGTCCTCGCGGGGCCGTTAGCGGGGCTGGAGCACGAGCCGGGGGCCGGTAGGGCTGATGCTGCGGTCGGCGGCGGACGCGGAGAAGGAGCGGGCCGGTCCAGGACGGCTCCGACGCCGGGACCACACCCGCCACCCCGAGATCATCCTGCCCGTGATCGGGCCGCTGGTCGGCGGCACGTTCCTGGAGCTGTTCTGGTGGGGATCGGCCTTCCTGCTCGGTGTCCCGGTCATGCTGCTGCTGATCATGTTCGGCCCGTCCCTGCTGCCGGAGTACCGGGACGCGTCGGTCACCCGCCCGGACGTCGTCGGCGCGATCATGTCCACCGTCGGGGTCCTCGCCCTCGTCTTCTGCCTCAAGCGCATCGCCGAGGACGGCCTGCACCCGGAACCGGCCATCGCCATCGTCGCCGGCCTGCTCCTGGGCGTGTTCTTCATCGCCCGTCAGCGCCGGCTCACGCAGCCACTGGTCGACCTCTCGCTGTTCCGCAACAAGCTGTTCAGCTCGGCCCTCGCCATGCTCGTCCTGGGGACCCTGATCTCCGCGGGCTCGCAGTTCTTCGTCCTGCAGTACCTGCAACTGGTGTGCGGGCTGTCCCCGGTGTCGGCCGGGCTCTGGGCGATTCCCACCACCGTCGCGGTCATGATCGGCGCGATGGGCGCCCCCGCCCTCGCGAGCCGGATGAAGCTGAGCACGCTGCTCGCCAGCGGCCTGGTCATCGCGACGTTCGGCATGGTGTTACTGGCCCGGGTCGGCGGTGCCGACGACCAGTACCTGGCCGTGGCGGGGGCGGCCGTGAGCGGACTCGGGCGCGGGCCGATGATCTCGCTGGGCACCGGACTGATCGTGGGATCCGCACCGCCCGAGCGGGCCGGCGCCGCGTCCGCGATCTCCTCGACCGGCACCGACCTCGGCTCCTCGATGGGCGTCGCCGTGATCGGCAGCATCGGCTTCGTCGCCTGCCGGGCGAACCTGTCCGACAACCTCCCCGAGGGGCTGCCCGACGACGTCGCCGCGACGGCCAAGGACACCCTCGCCGCCGCGGTGGCCGCCGCCCGCACCCTGCCGGACACCGAAGGAGCCCGCCTGCTGTCGGTGGCCCGTGACGCATTCGTTCAGGGCCTGCAGGCGACCGTGCTCGTAGGTGCCGGACTCGCCGTCCTGCTGGCCGCCGCCGTGACCCTGCTGCGGGACGCCCGGGTGCCGGGCCCGCCGCCGGCCCCCGAGGAGAGCGCCGAGGAGGGCGGGGACGAGGCGGCGAAGCCCCTCAAGAAGGCCGACAGCTGACGCGCCGTACGCGAACCTGAGCCCCGCGCCGCTCCGCCCGCCCGGAGATCCCCGTCTTCCGTGCGGGCGGGCATGTCTGCCGCGGTGAGCGCCCAGCACCCCGGTACCGCCCACGACGCGACCGCACGGCGCGGACCGGCCTGTGACCACGCAAGCGGAGGGAGAGGCGAAGTGAAGGCTTCGGCCTCGGCAACGAACCAACCCGGCGGCGAGCCCCGGTGCTCCGCCGCCCAGGCACCCCGCACGGGCCGTGAGACGGCATCGCTCCCGCAACGGCACACGCTCCGGGAGCGGCGCCCGCTCCCCGGCGGTCACCACAAGGGGCGGACATGCGCGTACTCGTGACCGGCGGGGCCGGCTTCATCGGATCGGCCTACGTACGGGAACTGCTCACCGGCGCCTACCCCGCCTGGCGCGACGCCCGGGTGACCGTGCTCGACCTGCTCACCTACGCGGGCAACCTCGCCAACCTCGCCCGCCCGCTGACCCCGGCCGGCGCGGGCAAGCCGGCCTCCGAACGCCATCGGATCCCCGAGCTCAAGAGCCTGGCGAGCGTCAACGCCTCCACCCGCGACATCGCCCCCACGTTCGGCACCAAGGGGCACTTCGGGTTCATGAAGCACGAGGTGGGCCAGGAGCCGGACCCCCGGCAGGCCACACAGCCGGCGCTGCCGAAGATCTTCCTGCACAACAGCCACATGTTCCGGCAGGACAGCGACGCCTTCATGTTCTACGTCACCGTCAAGTACGGGTGCACCGCGCGGCAGGCCTGGCGGGCCACCGAGGTCGACTTCGACGACGGTGTGACCGTCACCGGCCAGAGTGCCGCACCCGGCGCCGAACCCGAGCAGTACCGGGCGAAGTACCTGGTCGACTCCTCCGGCTTCCGTTCCCCGCTGGCGCAGAAGTTCGGCCTGCGGGAGAAGCCGGCCCGCTTCAGGCACCACTCCCGCTCGATGTGTACGCACTCGTCGGCATCAAGCCGTTCGACCAGGTCAGCGGCCACCCCAAAGCGCTGCGTCCGTCGGCTGACTGCGGGCATCAGGCGACGACTGGACGCTGGGCGGCGAGCCGGGTGAGATGAGTCTCGTGCAGCTCCTCCCACGGCGTGCAGTCCTCCACCGAGGGCAGAGCGTTGGCGGCGATGCCCTCCAGGACGGTGGCGAACTGGTCGGCGCTCTCGCGGAGTCGGGCCGCGTACGCCCGCACCCCGTCGGCGGCGTCAGGCTCCAGCTGTTGCCGGGCGGTGGCGGCGGGGGCCGGCTGTTCGCTCATCGAGGGCCTTCAGGGCGCGAACGGGCGTGTGTCGCCACGGTATCGGCCGTACGGCGGCCGTGGGGCCGCTCTGCTCCACTCAGGCACGGGGCGCGCGTCCGCGGCTGCTTCCCCCTTGAGGTACCTGGGTTCGCCGGCGCGTCGCCCGCCGCGTCCGGGGGTGGCACAGGTGCACTCCGGGTCGCGCTCCGTCCTGCGTGATGCGGTAGAGCCCCAGAGCCATCTTGGCGAGGCGCGGCGCCTGGACCTTCGCCGCGGCCTCTTCGATCGAGGTGGCGTGGGTGGTGCAGATCAGGGGGGTGGTGCCCGGGTAGGACGGGTCGGTGCACCGTGCCACGACCTGGTAGGGGTGCCTCGTCATCGCTCCTGCCGGGAGTTCAGGCGGGCAGGCCGGGGAGTATCTGGCCGTCGGTGATCTGGGCGCGGACGGTCAGGGCGTGACCGTCGTGACGACCGACCACCGATTCGTCCAGGGCCTGCGCCCGTTGCGCGACCCGGACACCGCTGAGGACGCCGACGACGAGTAGTCGTGAGGCCGGCCTGCAGGTCAGTGAATGGCCATAGCCGCAGCTCGTTTCTTGAGCGCACGATCCAGATAGGTTACGGTGGAATCATGGCAAGGACCCGGGAGTTCGATACCGAGGCGGCGGTGAGCCGCGCGATGGAGTTGTTCTGGACGCACGGCTACGAGGCCACCTCGGTACGCGACCTGACCGGGCACCTGGGGATCGGGCAGGGGTCCTTGTATGCCGCGTTCGGCGGCAAGGACGGCCTGTACCGGGCGGCGCTGGAGCACTACCGCACCACCCTCGCGGCGGCCGCCCTGCGCAGTCTGGAGGAGGGGGCGGATGCCCGGTCGGCGATCCGCGCGATGCTGGTCGAGCGCGTCCGGATCGCCGTGGAGGACGACGGCCGGGGCTGCCTGGTGGTCAATGCCGCCTGCGAGCGCCTGCCGGAGGATGCGGCGACCCGGCGCACCGTGCGCGACATGCAGGACGCCAGCCGGGACGCGCTCGCCGAAGTGCTGCGTGTCGCGGTGGAGCAGGGTCAGATCGCGGCGCGGCACGACCCGTACACCCTCGCCGCTTTCCTCGTGACCTTCCTCAACGGACTGCTGGTCTCCTCGAAGATCACACCGGACGTCCGCGCCCTCGAACCCCTTGTGGAGGTCGCGCTGGCCGCCCTCGACTGACTTTTTCATGCCCGGAATCTGTATCAGTCGATCCAGAAAAGTCGCTGGTGCCCGCTCGGACACGGGATCCGGCGACCCCGCCCCCGCTTCAATCGAAGACTCCAGAGGCCCCATGCCCCCCCCCCGCACCCACCCCGAGTACGCCCGCTCTCGGCGGAAGCCGCTGGGACACCTTCCCCGCGGCCGGCACCACCCTGACCGCCCGGCTTCTCCACCGCAACGGAGCCGCTGCTCCAGGGTATTAAGCGTCATCCTTGCGCCCCGCCGGCCGTCCGCCGTTCCGACGCCCCCCGGCGGCAGCGGACCGAGCCACCCAGTGACCTCGTCGCCCCTTTGCAAGCCCACTGACACCCACACCGCGAAGTGCACCAGGAAGGTGGAGAAACATGATGTTCGACCATGACGGAACGCCCGTCCGCACGGGCCGAGCCGCCGTCAACGGAACGAGTCTGCACTACCGCACGGCCGGATCTGGCCCCGCGGTGGTGCTCCTGCACGGCGTGCCCAAGACCAGCTACCACTGGCGTCACCTCGTCCCGAAGCTGACGCCCCACTACACCGTCGTCGTCCCGGACCTTCGCGGTCTCGGCGACTCCGCCCGCCCGTCGGACGGCTACGACTCCGCGACGATGAGCGACGACATCGCCGAGTTGATGAACCACCTCGGACACGAGACATACTCCGTGGCGGGCGAGGACTGGGGAGCGGTGATCGGCTACCAGCTCGCCGCCCGCCACCGCGACCACGTCACCGCTCTCGTGTTCGCCGAGGCGCTGTTCCCTGGCTTCGGCTTCGAGGACCACACGGCCCTCACCCCTGAGAACGTCTCCAGCGGCATGCACCTGTGGCATCTGGGCTTCTACTTCCAGCCGGACATACCCGAGATGCTGATCGCCGGACGCGAGCGCGAGCTGATCACCTTCATGATCAAGTACGAGCGCAGCCGGCCCGACAGCGCCACCCCCGACGCGATCGACGAATACGTGCGCTGCTACTCCATGCCCGGCGGAATCCGCGCGATGCTCTCCATCTACCGGGCCATGCTCGTCAACGCCGAACAGAACCGAAGGACCGCACAGAAGAAACTGGATATACCGGTCCTGGCCCTCGGTGGATCCGCGTTCATCGGCGACCGCAACGAGTCCCAGATGCGGCTCATGGCCCATCACGTCACCGGACACACGTTCGACGCCGGCCATGACCTCGCAGAGGAAGTACCGGACGAGATGGCCGACGTCCTCCTGCCGTTTCTGGCCACGCACCAGTAGTACCAGGAGTACCGGGTTCCGCCCGACAGGGTGCGGTGGCCGGTCACGGCCGGCGGGGTGACGGCTTCGGCGATCAGGACTTCCTGGCGGGGGTTGCGGCCGTCGCGGTCGGCAGCGGTCCACGCGGAGCCGAACTCACGGCTGCGGTCGTGGCCGGTCCGGTCCTCCACCGCGACTCGGAGCCGGCTGATGCCTTCCCGAGCGGGAGGGTGACCTCAGCAGGTTGAGCGCCACCGTTCGCGGGAACGGCACCTGCCAGGGCCGCGAGCGCCAGCAGTGCTGCGGCAGGCCAGCCACTGATCCGGCCCCTCTCCTGGCCAGGGCCTGCACGATGTCTGCCATGCCAACTCCCCTTTGCGTGAGCGCGAGTACTGCCATGAGGCACAGCCCCGCCCGGATCGTCAGGGCGGGGCTGGACGCTCAGCAACCGTCGCAGCCGCGGCTGGCCGGGTCTTTGCCTCGGAGGAGTGACGAACGGGGCGTACCGGAGCGCGCAGCGCAGGCGAGATGTGGCGGCTTCATCGCCGTACCACCGGGCGGCATCCCCATGAGCCGCTCTGCCGGAAGCCCCTGCCCGCACATCACTGCGCCCCGCCAGACGCGAAGGGCACGACGCGCTGACTTCGTATCGTTGGCCTGGTGGCGTGGCCGGCCGGTCGCAGGAAGGCACGTGAGCTGCCACCGTCTGGTCGTCACCGTGTGCCCCTGGGGGCGGTTCGCTTCTTCTTCCTCACCCGCACAGCCTCGCCTCGGCGTTGCAGGTCCGCGGCGGAGTGCTGCGTGCTGAAGAGTCCTCCGGCAGCGCATGCGAGGAAAGCAGGGTTCCGTGATGGGCTCCATGGTGCGGTGTGAGAACCCGGAAGAACCGCGGTTGTGGAGGCTCGATCTGCCGTTTCCTGAGCCGGGGGACGCCGACAGCCATCCGCACCGAGAGGCAGCGCGCGCACACGCTTTCGTGGCTGGAGTCCATGGGGATCCCGGGCAGCCCGGAGATGATCCGTCAGCAGATGCTCCACGACCTGCCAGCGCGGCCGGTCCTGGCCTTCCCCACCGCGCCGGCGGAAGAACTGAAGCGCATCAGCGGCTGGACGTCGCCGTGGGGGTTCTACGACCACCTCCTCACCGATCCGGCGCACAAAAGGGCGAGGCCGCGGGCGCTTCGCCCCGCCTGCGCAGCATCATGGCCGGATCAGTGGCCTGGGTGTCACGCTCGCCGCGCTACCGGCCGGAAGGCGACAGCGCCCTCCGGGTTCCCCGCCAGGACACCGACGACAGCGCCGAGCGCGCCCGGACACGCGCGCAGAACGGCGCCCTGCGCCAAACCGGCGGCACCAGAGCGGCACACCCACAGCCCGCCACGACCGCCGTAGTCGGTTCACGTCTCGACCAACCCCAGCGCGCGACAGGTTCCGCCCCGCGGGATGTGAACTCGTGCTCCTGCCGCCGGCCCGTATCTGTCCTTCGCTCCTGCTGGATCGATCACGAGGCCAGGGCGCGCGGCTGGTGAGGAACGAAGGGCGGGCGGCTGGTGAGGAACGGGAGGGTGACCACCGGGCGCGGCACCGGGCCGGCCACCGCGGGCACGCGCACTGCCCGTTCACGCGAACGTGTGGACCTGCACTGCGTGACGGGTACAGGCAACGGCGCAGGGGTAGGGCCGGGGCATGAGCCAGCCGGTCGAACTCCCGAACTTCTACCTGCCGTACCCGGCGCGGCTGAACCCTCATCTGCCCACTGCACGCGCGCACTCCATCGGCCGGGCCCATGAGATAGGCACGTCTTGCCGTCGGCCGTGACATCTGGGCTGTCGAGGCCGTTGCAGCAAGCGGAAGGCACTCCTGCGACGTGAGGTCCTGGAGGCCACACGGGAAGGTGAGCCCTCTCGACTGTCGCCTCTTCGGGGCACGTCGGGCCTTGGCGCTCGCCTGCAGGTGCCAGCCCTCGGCTGCACCACCCCCAGCACAGCAACCCCCGTCCGGCGATCTCAAGGGCAGGAGCTCCACCGTGGACAAGCAGCAGCCGCGACCTGGCCGGTGGTCGATGAGCGGGACGTTGCGGCTGGCCGTGTGGCGCAGTGCGCCCCAGCATCTGCCC
Organism: Streptomyces sp. NPDC096048; assembly: GCF_044763415.1. Classification (NCBI taxonomy): domain Bacteria; kingdom Bacillati; phylum Actinomycetota; class Actinomycetes; order Kitasatosporales; family Streptomycetaceae; genus Streptomyces; species Streptomyces sp. NPDC096048. Next base: position 23,165 of record NZ_JBIWGG010000010.1, on the reverse strand, counting down.
GGCCAGTGGCGGTTGCCGATGGGCGCGCGGCTGTCGCTGGTGGGCGGCGCGGCCACCGTGATCACTCTGTGGGCGGACTGCCCGGCCGGCGGCTTCTTGCGCCGTCAGCAGCTGATGGTGGCCCTCGCTGTGTGCGACGGCCGTGGCCGTGCACTGTCGGTCACGGAGGCCTGGACGAGCGACGAACAGACGCCTGTGCCGGTGCTGTCGGATATACCGGCGCAGCGGGGAGCGTTCATCCTCGGCGGTACTGCTCTTACCAGCCGCACTGGACGGCGGGGCCTGGGCAGGGGAACCCACCGCGCGTGCATGATCCCCCAGGACGGGGCCGGGACCCACTCTGGCCGACAGCCTCCCGACGGGGTGACAGCGCTGCACCAAGACGTGCTGCGTCTTCCCCTGCGGCGGCCGCTGCGCACCCGGCTGCTGCAGCCGGCCCTCCTGGACCAGCCGCCCGCAGCGGCCCAGGACATGCCCCTGCACCTGACCGGCACGGCCAGGCTGGCCCGGGCCCGGCTCATCAGCCGGCCCAGCGGACCGCTGCACTACCTCACCAGCAGTCGGCCCCTAGCGGCCCTCACCGTGTACGACGCCTGTCTCACGGCAGGACCGCGGCAATGAGCGCCGTGTCACCGCACGGCTCGCGCCCCGGCCTCTGTTCAGCCGCTGCCCGACACTCGACCGTCCTCCCGCGGCTCAGCCCCATGCGGCGCCCGCCCCCTGGGCAGGGCGACCGGACCGCCGTTGCAGTCAGCTGGTCGCGTCCTTCCCACTTCGCCCCGCCGAGAAGGACCTCGTCATGACATCCGAAACCGCCGACACACCCGCGCGCCTCACCGACGGCCCAACGGACCATGCCCTGCGGGACAAGCCCGCCCTGCTGCGCACGCTGGACGACCTGGCATGCCGGATCGAAGACCAGCTCCAAGCGCTGTACCCGCCCACGCCCGAGGGGGACCACCTCACCGACCTGACCTCCTCGGCACCTTCCTGGGACGCTCTCGCCCCCGCACAGCAGCAGCAGACCCGCAGCCGCCTCCATGACGCGCTGACCACCCCGGTCCGTCACCTCATCGAGGCCGGCGGCCAACGCTGGCGGCACGGCCTGATGCTGGTCGCCATCGAGGTACTGGGCGGCGACAGCGAGCACTTCGCTCCCCTGGCGGCTTCCGTGGAGGCCATGCACACCGGCTCCCTCATGGTCGACGACGTCGAGGACGACGCTGTGCTGCGACGCGGCAGGCCTTCCGCACACCACGTGTACGGCACATCCGTGGCGCTGAACGCCGGAACGGCCGCCTACTTCGCCTTCGACACCGCCATCCGAACGACCGCCGCTCACGACCCGGTGCTGCGCGCCGGTCTGTACGAGACGTATCTGGCGGCGCTGCGGGCGGCGCACGCGGGCCAGGGGCTGGATGTGCGAGGTCACCGGGAGGAGATGGAGCGCACGCTGGGCGGCGGCTGCCCGCAGGAACTGCTGGCGTGCGTGCGGCTCGCCCATCAGTTGAAGTCCGGCGCGGTGGTTGGGGCGAGTCTGCGGATGGCGGGACAGGTCGTGGCGGCCGGGGAGACGACGTGTGCCGCTCTGTTCGCCTTCGGATCGGCGGTGGGCACGGCGTACCAGATCACCGACGACGTCGCCGACCTGCGGGGGGCGCAGCGCGGGGGCAGGGCCACCAAGCGGGTTGGGGAGGACCTGCACAACGGTAAGGTCACCATGCCGCTGGCCCACGCGGTGCGTCTGCTGCCGGCTGATGAGGCGGCACGGATGTGGGGCCGAGTGCGGGACGCCACGGCCGACGAGGAGACGGTCGCCGCGATCAGGGCGCGGTTGGAGGGGTGCGGTGCGCTCGATGCCTGCATGGCGGATGCGGAGGACTTGCTGGCCTCCACCTGGCGAGACCTGGAGCCGTTGCTGCCGCGGTCGCCGCGCACGGAGCTGATGTGGGAGATGGCTCGGCACGTCGTCTCCAGCCACCGCATCGCCTGACCCGGCGTCCAAGAACAGCAGCCGGAAAAAGGACCCCCGCCCGTCCGGCCCCGGGCGCGCCGTCCCCTTACCGGTGCGCCCCTGACGAGGTCAGTTGCCCGGACCGCCGCCGTGCTGCTTCGGTGCGGTCCGGCACCGCCGGAAGCGTCGTCTGCCGGTCTGGTCGGGACGCAGCGCCAGTTCGTCCATGCGGATGACGTCGTCCACCGCATCGCGTACGCCGTGCGGGAGCCGGGACGCGGCGGTCAGTGCCCAGCCCAGCAGAGGCGGGGTGTAGATACGGGGGCGGGGGCGGCGGATGGCCCCGGTCACGGCCCGCGCGACGTCGTCGGGCCGTAGAGCCGGGACCAGCCGGGGCCGCAGAGTGTGGCTGGCGTCGGTGGTGACCATGTACGGCAGCAGACAGGTGATGTGCACGCCGCTGCCGCGGATCTCGCGGCGCAGCCCTTCGGACAGGGTGACCACGGCGGCTTTGGTCGCGCTGTACAGGGCGAGGCCGGCCAGCGGCTTGACGGCGCACAGACTGGCGATGTTGATCACCTGGCCGCGACGGGCGGGCAGCATGTGGTGGAGAGCGGCGCGGCAGCCGTGGACGGTGCCGCCGAGGTTGGTGTGCCAGGCCCGGGACAGGTCCGTCCCGTTCTGTTCGGTGAGCAGCCCGCTCGGGATCAGCCCTGCGTTGTTGATCCACACGTCCAGCCGCCCGAACTGCTGCACGGCCGTCTCGGCGAGGGCATCCAGATCAGCCGCTTCGGTGACGTCGGCGCGCACCGCCGCGTGGGCGGGGGACAGGGCGTCGCGGGTGGCGTGAAGCCGGGCCACGTCCACGTCGGCCAGGACCAGCCGGTACCCGTCACGGTGCAGCCGGGTGGCGATGGCCTGTCCGATACCGCGGGCCGCGCCGGTGACCACGACGACGGGAGTATCGAGCCGTTGGGGGAGGGGTGCTGCGTCATGCACGGTGCAGGTCTCATCTCATTCGCGGGAACGTCCTGGGCGGGCCGGCGGGTCACAGGCCGTGCTCGCCGGCAGCAGGCAGCTCGAGGTGGAAGTCGCTGTCCTCGATGCGGCGCAGCAGGCGCCGGTGGCGTCGGGTGGACCAGGGCCAGGTCTCGGGCACTCCGTCGGGCCCGGTGTACCAGTTGGCACAGCCGCTGGCCCACACGGTGTCCCGCGCTGCCCGCCGCAGTTGGTCGTTGAAGTCGGCCGTGGCCGCGGTGGTGGGGTGGACGGTGCGTACTTCGCCGCGCGCCAGCCGCTTGATCCACTGTGTGATGTAGTCGGCCTGTGTTTCGGCGATGGCGATGAAGGAGTGGTTGCCGATGGGGCTGTGTGGTCCCATCAGCAGGAAGAAGTTCGCGAAGCCGGGCACGGCCACGGTGCGGTAGACGAAGGCACCGTCCGCCCATACGTCCTCAAGGCGGGTGCCGGCGTGGCCGTGCACCGCCATGGGGCGCAGATAGGCGTGCGTGTCGAATCCGGTGGCCAGCACGATCGCGTCCACACGGTGCAGCACGCCGTCGGCGGTGACGATGCCGTGCTCGTCGAAATGGCTGATCGGCTCGGTCACCAGCGTCACGTCCGGGCGCTGCACGGCCGGGTAGAAACCCGCGGAGAACACCTGCCGCTTGCACATCGGCCGGTAGTCCGGCGTCAGCTTCGCGCGCAGCGCGGGGTCTGCGACCGCGAGACGCAGGTGCAGGCGGCACGCTTGCGCCAGGGTCCACCGCAGCAGGCCCGGACGGGTCGCGGCGAGACCGAAGACCTCCTGCACGAGCCGGTAGAAGTGGTAGGAGACCCGGCGCAGCGGGGGGACGTTCCGCATCAGCGCCCGGACGGCGGGGGACACCTTCCGGTTGGGCACGGGAAAGATCCATTGCGGGGTCCGCTGGAACAGGTGCAGGTGTTCGGTCCGCCCGGCCAGCGCAGTGGTGATCTGCACCCCGCTGGACCCGTTGCCGATGACCGCGATACGCGCGCCGGTCAGCGCCGCGCCGTGGTCCCAGGCGGCCGAGTGGAACACGGGACCTCGGAAGCGGTCCTGGCCTTTGAAGTCGGGCGTGTGCGGGACCCGCAGCACTCCGGTCGCGGCGACGAGCACGTCGACGTCGTCGAGTCCGCCGTCGGCCAGCCTCAGCCGCCACCGGCCCTGCTGCCACCGGGCTTCCACGACCTCGCTGTGCGTGCGGATGTGCCCCTGGAGACGGAACGTGGCGGCCGTGTCCAGCAAGTACTGGCGCACCTCGTGCCCGGGAGCGAAGCGGTACTGCCAGGCAGCCGACAGGGCGAAGGAGTAACAGTAGAACTGGGAGGCGACATCGCAGGCCACACCGGGATAGGTGTTGTCGCGCCAGCTGCCGCCCACCTCACCGGCCTTCTCGAACAGGGTGAAGTTCTCCAGCCCTGCCTGACGCAGTTTCACCCCCATACACAGGCCCGCCGGCCCCGCTCCCACGATCCCGACCCGCGGTCCGACTGCACGGAGGCGGTCCCCGCTCGACTGGTGATCGGGCACGAGCCGGATCAGCGACTGTGCGAGCTGGCCCACCGCCCGGCGCGCCGCGGGCAGGACCCCTGCCCAGAAATGGAAGTCGTGCCAGCAGCCGGGATTGCGGTGATGCACCACGTCCACCCCGGCACGAGCAGCCCGTTCCTGCAGCTGTTCGGCCTCCGGGGCCAGCGGATCGTCACCCGCGGACGAGATCACGAGCGGCGGCAGACCCTCGAAACGGCCGTGCAGCGGAGAGACGGCCGGATCCTTCACGGCACGTCCAGCCGTGTATGCCCGCGCCCAGCGAGCCAGCACCCCAGGGCTCAGCATCGCGTCCGCCCGACCGCCCGGCCGACTGCCGGCCACGTCCGGCGACATGTCCGCCCACGGACACACCATCAGCACAGCGGCAGGCAGCGGAAGGGAGCGGTCGCGCAGCGTCATCACCAGCGCGAGGGCAAGGCCAGCACCGACCGAGTCCCCGCCCACCACGACGCGTCCCGGCGCCGTCCCCTCCGCGAGGAGGCGCTGATAGGCGTTGACCGCGTCCACCAACGCCGCCGGCGCCGGATGCTTCGGTGCCAGCCGGTACCGCGGAACCACGACCCGCGCCGCCATCGCTCGCGCCAGATGACAGGCCATGACCCGCACCTGACGCGGAGAACCCAGCACACCACCGCCCCCGTGGAAGTACAGCACCACACGCTGCGGCACCACTTCCCGGACACTCACCACCTCGCCGGCCAAACCCTCGGCCGCGTCCACGGCCACCGCCGGTTGCGCCCGGGCCGGGATCATCCGCGAAGCCGCCCCCAGCAGCGCCCGCTGTACAGCGACGGGCGCAAGGGGGACGAACATTGCCGCAGAGGAGACGCGCACGAGGCTGCGAAGCAGCCGGCCCCGCCAGTTCATGGTGCTCAACGCCCGCCGCCGTCCGGTACCGGCTCGCTCGTCTCCCCCCGCTCCGTCCGTGCCGAACGCGCCGCAGGGGCAGGAGACGGCTTCGCAAGCGGTTCGAGAAGGAACAGCCGCAGACCACGGTCGCAACGCTGCTCGTAGGCCTGATAGCTCCGGGCCATTGCCACGAACGCCGACCACAGCCGCACCCGCTCCGTACCGCTCACCAGCCGGGCCCGCACCGCGACCTCGCGGCCCCCCACCACCACGGACGCCTCCGGACACGCCAAGAGGTTCGCCGTCCATCCCGGATGCTGATCCTTGCCGAAATTCGAACCCACCACCGCGAACGACCCCTGCCACGGCACATACAGCAGCGGCGAGCGCCGGGTAAGCCCACTGGACCGGCCCGTCGTCACCAGCAGAAGGGACGGTGCACCCAGGACCTGGCCAAAGCCCCACCGCCCCTTGCTGACCCGGCCGAGCCACCCATCGACAGGAGCGAAGCACCTGGCAGCGAGCCGACTGAACCACACCGGGGCCTTCCCCCGCTCAAACCATCCCAGCCCGCGCCGCATCCCTCGCCTTCCCGTTCAGCCACACACCAGTCCGGAGACGACGCTTCCGCATCGGGCCAGCGCCACGCCAGTCCGTGCCGCCCCACAACCCTCTAACGAGGGAACACAGACCGGGGGCAGCGCGCGTACACGACGGCGTACACCCGCCCCGCACGCGCCGCCCGGGCGTCTGCCCGGCGGCCGGTGACCCGGTCGGCGACCGCTGGACGCCGTCGGGCGAGGTGAGGCTGGTGAGGGCGTACGGCAGGTCCTTGCGCTGCTTGCGGGTGTCGGACCTCATGGCGTCCAGGCCGACGCCGACGGAGGGGGGGGGCAGGTCGGCCGTGTTGACGACGAGGCGGTCGGCGGCGGTGACGCCGGGGCCGCCCTTGCGGGGGACGTCGTCGCCGGTCACGTCGATGACGCAGACCTGGGTGCCGACGAGGCCGCGGGAGAAGGTCGCGGTGAGATTGTCTCCGCCGGGCTCGACGAGGCTCAGGTCGAGCGGGTGCGGGGTCTGCTCGAGTTCCTCGACCGCTTCGAGGTGGGCGGAGATCTCGTCCCGGGCGGCGGTGTGCGGGCAGGTCGTTCGTGGCCGTGCCGGGGGAGTGGACAGAGCCTGAGAGAGTGGGGGGGTGGATATCGAACGCAGGAACAACGTCACGGTCACCGGTAACCCGTCGGGGCGGGCGGTGGTGCTGGCTCATGGGTTCGGCTGTGATCAGAACATGTGGCGGCTGACCGTGCCTGCTCTGGTCGATGACTACCGGGTGGTGCTGTTCGATTACGTCGGCGCGGGCCGCTCGGACCTGTCCGCGTTCTCGGAAGATCGTTACGCCTCGCTGGACGGTTACGCGAAGGATGTGGTCGAGGTCTGTGAGGCGCTCGATCTGCGTGATGCGGTGTTCGTGGGCCATTCGGTCAGCGCGATGATCGGCGTGCTGGCGGCTGGCAGGGCGCCGGAGCGTCTCGGGGCGCTGGTGATGGTCGCTCCGTCCCCTCGGTACATCGACGACGACGGTTACCGGGGCGGCTTCAGCGCCGAGGACATCGCCGAACTTCTGACCTCTCTGGAGTCGAACTACCTGGGCTGGTCGGCGGCCATGGCACCAGTGATCATGGGCAACCCGGACAGGCCCGAACTCGGTGAGGAACTGAAGAACAGCTTCTGCGCCACCGACCCGGACATGGCCCGCGTCTTCGCCCGGACCACGTTCCTGTCGGACTCGCGGGACGACCTCAAGGCGGTGGCGGTGCCGACGCTGATCCTGGACTGCACCCAGGACGTCATCGCCCCCCGGGAGGTCGGCGCCTTCGTCCACCGGACGATTCCCGGCTCGAAGCTGGTGACACTCGACGCGACCGGGCACTGCCCACACCTTTCCGCGCCCGAGGCCACCAACGAAGCGATCACCGACTTCCTGGCGCGCCTGCCGTGATGTGCCGCACCGGGCAGGAGTCCGGCCCGCACGACGCCGACAAGGAGAACAGCGATGACGGATCGGCCGCGGCGTTCGCCGCGCTGCTGGAGGACAGCGTCGAGGAGCTCTACGAGAACGCGCCCTGCGGATACCTGTCCACGCTGATGGACGGCACCATCGCCAAGATCAACACCACGTTGCTGGACTGGCTCGGCCTGGAGCGGGAGGCGGTGGTGGGCCGGATGCGGTTCACCGATCTGCTGACTGTGGGCGGCAAGCTCTACCACGAGACGCACTTCGCGCCCCTGCTGCGGATGCAGGGCGAGATCGGCGGAATCGCCCTGGAGATCAAGGAGGCCGGCGGCGGGCGCATGCCGGTCCTGGTCTCCTCCGTCGTCAAACACGGCAGCAGCGGAGAACCCCAGCTGATCCGCACCACCGTCTTCGACGCCCGCGACCGCCGCGCCTACGAGCAAGAACTCCTGAGAGCCCGCGAAGCGGCCGAGCAGGCGCGCAAGGAGGCGGAGGCGGACCGTGCCCGACTGCAGGACGCCCTGGCCGTGCTGCAGCAGTCGCTGCTGCCCGCCACCCTGCCCTCGATGCCCGGACTGGAGGCGGCCGCCCACTACCGCACCGCCTCCCCGGACCGGCTCGGCGGCGACTTCTACGACGTGTTCCCCCTCGACGCCGATCGCTTCGCCTTCTTCCTCGGCGACGTGTGCGGCAAAGGGCCGCAAGCCGCCGCGGTCACCTCACTGACCCGCTACACCCTGCGCGCCGCCGCCGTGCACGACCCCGACCCCGTCTCCGCCCTGACGACCCTCAACAAGGTGCTCCATGAGCGCTACACCGGCGGTGACCCGCGCTACTGCACCACGATCTTCGGCACCCTGGACCCCGACCCCACCACGGGGCGGGTCACCGTCCGTCTCGCCGCCGGCGGTCACCCTCCGGCCCTTGTCCTGCGCGGCCACGGGAAGGCCGAACACCTCCCTACTCCCGGCGGCCTCCTCGTCGGAGTCCTGCCCGCCCCCACCTTCACCGCCGCCACGGCAGTGCTGGAACCCGGGGACACGCTCGTGCTCTACACCGACGGCCTGACCGAGGCCCGCACCGGCGAGGACCGCACCGCCCTCTACGGCGAAGAGGCTCTGCTCCAATTCGCCGCCGACCACGCCGGCCGCCCCGCCGAAGACGTGATCCAGGCCCTCACCGGCCTGCTGGACGACCTCGGTGACGGCCTCGACGACGACACCGCCCTCCTCGCCCTCGGCGTCCCCACCCTCACCCCCCGGACCGAAGCCACCGCATGAACCCGCTGCAGACCACCACCCGCCACGCTCCAACCGGACCCGTCCTGGAGATCAACGGCGACCTCGACTACACCACCGCCGGCGAACTCCGCGCACTGATCACCGCGCTCACCCTCAAGCCAGGCCAGCGCCTCGTCCTGGACCTGGCCGGCCTGGAGTTCTGCGACTCCAGCGGCATCACCGCCATGATCGCAGCCCACAACCACGCCCGCACCGCCCAGGCCGACGTAGCACTCGCTGCCGTCCCCGACCACACCCTGCGCGTCCTACGGCTGGTCGGACTCGACCAGATCTTCCCCCTCCACCCCGACAGCGCCGCCGCCACACAGCCATGACCCGAGGGCGCGGCAGACACTACGGCGCCACCCGCGGCGACGGCGCCGCGCAGGCTGCGGATGCCCGCCGGCCCGTACGCGCCCTCCGCGCAGAACGCTGCACCCGCGCCGGGGCCGCGCCGGGCCGTGATGGTGTGCCGCCGGGCTGGACCCCCGCTGAAACGGCACCGGGCTCCCCAGGGCTGAGGCGGCTGAAGCAGAAGCCCCCTGGAGGAACGAAACTCCGTCACAGCGGCGGATGCCCGGAAGACGCCCACCGGCCTCACGAGCAGTCTGAAGACCATCCGGCAGTATGAGACGGAACCGCGGTCGCCGACCCCCGGCTGACTCGGCGACGAGGTCTGGGATGTACGCCGGTGCGCCCGGTGACGGGCTGCTCGGCCCCGGCAGGCCCGACAGCCCAGTCGAGGGCGGGCCGCCTGTCTACCCGTCGGCGATATCGGCTGCGCCCAGGTCCGCCGTGCGCGTTCGCCCGTTCCGAAGGCTTCGTCGTCTACGCCCGAGGCGGCGGCGGCGGCCGCCGCGTCGCGGTGAGGCTGCGCGTGAAGTCGCCGCTCATGGCTCGATGCAGAGAACGGCCGCTCCCTGACGCGACGCGCGGTCCGCTGCGCTCCCTCGCGCTGCGGACCCAAGCTGCGCTTGGGACCACCGGGGCCGGCGCCCTGCGGGCGCACCGCGGTCCCACCGAGCCCCCGGCCCACCGCGCGGCCCTCGCTTCTCTCGTCGTCGCGGCTCATGCCCGGACAACACCGTGCGCGACGGGGGCTGGTACCGCGGCGGCCTCCGCTGTGGCCCGTTCGATGCCCATAGGCGGCCGGGGGACACGGCGATCCGCACCGTCGCGCTGCGGCAGAAGTCCCCGGCACGCGAGGTGCGCCCCGGAGGCTGGGGACGGCGGCGCGAGGAGCAGCGTCGGCACGGCGGCCACCACGGCCCGGCCCGCAGCCGGCGCCGAAAGCTCGCTGATCGTCGCACCGCTGCAAACGATCACATGCTATCGAGGACACGACGGGCAGCCGAGTCGACCACGGACGTACCGCTGTCGCACCGCTGAACGCGAGCAAAGCCGTTCGTGGGAAGCGCGGTTGCCTCGGCTCGGTATCCAGGCGGCCCGGGCGCCTCGCGCTTGCCGGCCGCGGGGATCCCTGGGGACCGCTCTGCCGCTCCCCAGGGCGCCGTAAGGCGGGTGCCGCGGCCGGCGCCTCTCGCTATCGCGTGCCGCCGGTAGTGGTCGGGTGGGGTGCGTGGCTGTCCGGCTCGCGTGTGCGGTCGGTTTCGTCCTGCACGAGCAGGGAGAGCAGCGCGGCCACGGTCAGGCCTGCTTCCGCGGGGTGGCGCAGGACCTTGTGGGGCTGGATGCGGTAGGTGTTGGTGCGGCCGTCGCGTGTGTGGGAGAGGTAACCGTCCTGCTCGAGGTCGGAGATGATCCGCTGGACGGCGCGTTCGGTGAGACGGCAGTGGGCGGCGATGTCACGGATCCGGACATTCGGATTGTCGGCGATGGCCGCCAGCACGCGCGCGTGGTTGGTGACGAACGTCCATCCGCTGTGAGAGCCAGGCACTTCAACCATGCACAGCATTCTAGGGACCGCCTTTGCGCGACAAGCAATACATGACATACTTTTCACGCAACACGTGACGTAAATCTGTTCGGGGCAGCCAGAGGAGGGGCCCGGGGTGTCGGTGGACGAAGCGGCGGGGCAGCCGAGGAGCACCGGCGGCAGTCGGCTGCCGGTGACTGACGGGGCCACGGTGGTGCAGTACGAACGCTGCGGTGCCTGGGTGGTCGGCGCGCGAGGCCCTTATGACATGTCTACGGTCACGCCGCTGGCGGACGCGCTGGACACCGCGGCCAAGGAACATCCGAAGGTGGTCCTGGACGCCTCCGGCATCACCTTCGCGGACTCCGCGCTGCTGAACCTGCTGATCCTCACCCACCAGGCAGCCGACTTTCGCGTGGCCGCCCCCGCGCGGCAACTGAAAAGACTGCTGCAGCTCACCGCGGTCGACACCGTCCTGACGGTAAGGGAGACGGTGGACGAGGCCGCTGCCTGCTAGACCGCCCCGCACCCACCACGACGCGGCATGCCTGCCCGACTGACATCAACCAGACACAGAAGCGCCCTTACGTACAGGAAGGGAACGGCCCCGGGCGTCCTTGCCGAGGCGAGGCACCCGACGTTCCGGCTCGGAGGAGAGGGGTCACCACGATCCCTCCGGCGGAGAAAGGTACTGCGGGGCGGCTGCGGCCCGGTTCGCCCAGGCGCGCACCGAACACGACGTGTGGCCCACCGGCTTCACCAGCAGGGCGCTCGAGGACGCCACGTACACGTCACATACTGATCATCGTCTGCTCATACAGTGCCCTGGCCCGTACCCTCACTACCACCGCCCTGGGCATCGCCTACGACCGAGCAGCCGACCCCTGCGCATGCCGACAGAAGCGTTCACACATGTCGGTCAGCAGTGCCTCGCGTTGAGCGGACAGCAACAGCTTGTCAGGGATGGCCGAACGGGCCGACTGTGTGCCGCTGTCAGTGCTCGCGGACCGGGGCAGTGGGGCAGGGAACGATGGCGTGCCCTCCCTCGAATGAGGGTCTGGCCGACCGGACGGGCCGCTTCATCGTGCTGGTTGCTCAAATCATGCTCAGGAAACGCACCTGTGATGGTTGTGAGCATGACGTTGCGTCTAGCATTCGGGGCACTCGATCGCCACGGGGGGCGATCCACCAGGAACTGGTGGCTTCATGAGCAGAGCCCGCATACCCAGAAAAGTGCTGGCCCTTACCTGCTTGTCTGTCATCGCCGGACTGACCACCGGCGGCACAGCATTCGCTGAGGAGCCGTCACCGACGGCCACCGACTCCACAGTCGTCGAGACCGCTCCGCCGCCACAGCCTGAGGAGACCGACCTCGTGGAGGGCGCTCCCACCGGCGAGGCTCCTGCGTCAACAACATCGCCCGCACCTGATGCCACCGCGGGAGACGACGAGAACGACCTGCCGATGTCCAAGCCGAGCGCCACCCTGGACGCGAGGCCCTGCGAACCGGGCTACCGGTACACGCCCACCAGCAAGGACAAGGACTACCACAAGGGCGTTGGTGCCGAGCAGGCCAACTACAACGGCACCTCGCGTACCGCGAGGTCCACCTTCACCTCCGAGGTAACCGGAAAGGTCGGCATCGCTTACACCGGTGAGCTGAAGGTCGGAGCCTCGGTCGTGGTCGCCGAGATCGAGGGCAAGTTCAGCGTCAACGTGGCCGTGGAACTCACGGCGAAGCTGGGCAACACTATCGCCGTCGACACTCCGTCGAAGCGGACCACCCACGCCCGCTACGGGGTGTACCGGCTCAAGTCCCACGGCTACAACCAGTACGTGTACGCCAACTGCACCAGGGGCGTGAAGAAGAACGTGACCGTCCACACGCCCCGCCGGACCGGCTGGGTGCTGTGGGAAACCAAGTGACGGTCCGCCGCAGGACAGCGGCGCCAGCCCTTTTGCTGCTGACCCTGGCGGCGGCAGGCTGCACCTCCGGCAACGAGACGGATGACACCCCCACGACTCCAACCCCCAGGACATCGAGCCCGCCGACCAGTAAGCACAGCGGTACACTCACGCCGCCGGAACTCGATCCCGAGGCCGGTGAAGTCGTAGCCGGCCAGCGTGGTGAGACTCGCGGCAACGCGAGCTTCTCCTACGACGCGGGCTCCCGGGGCAAGGCGCTCATCGTCGTGGTCAGTTGCCGGGGCACAGGCACCATCAAGGTGTCGGTCCCCGTACTGGGAACGGACTTCCCGCTTGAGTGCAGCACGGCAGAGCCCGCCGTGACCTACAACCAACTCATCATGAATGCCGCCCACAAGGCCGGCACCGTGGCAGTCACCGCGCCCTCGACCGTCACCTGGGCCCTCACCGTCGGACGCGGCAACGCTGCGGAACAGGAGTCCCCCACAACGGGATGACATCCGCCACCAGCCCGGCACGCTGACGGCCAGTCCGCATTATGAGGGCTGGCCGGCACCGTGACTGGACCAAAGGCGACGCGGTCGCAAGTGGTACGACACGGCGCATGAATTGGCTGCGGAAATCGCTGCGAGAGACAAGCACGCCGCGTCCTTGAGGTTCGCGGCGAACGTTCCGTTCACCGCAGCTCATGCGGTGGACGCGATGGACTGGAGGAACGTGGACTGGCCGGTGGCCCACGCTGCTGCGGTCGCCTGGCACGCGGTGAAGGCGGGCGAGCTGCTGACGGTCCTGTCGCTGGAACCCGAGCTGTACGCGGGTATCGGCAGCACTCCGCTGAACCCCGCCTGATCCGTGCCGTCGCAGGGCCGAATCCCGCGGGAGACGGCCCCCTTCTTCGGTCAGCGCCCGGCGTGCAGGCGCACCTGCCGGGCGACGATCAGGCCACGCCAGCGGCTGCGGTGTCCTGTTCACTGTCGAGCCACCGGACTACGGCAGCCTGATCGACGGGCATGTCGGCCAGGAGCTGGGCGATGTCGACGAAGTAGGCGTGATCGTCGGCGGATGTCTGTTCCCGTAGGCGGGCGGTGGCGGCGTGCAGTGCGGTGTGGTCGTCGAGGACGGCCTGGTGGAAGGCGCGGGTCAGTTCGATCGCGGGTGTCAGTGAGGTGAGGCCCGCGATGTCGAGTTCGGTGCGCAGCGTGGTGATCGGGTCGTCGACGCCGTCGCTGCCGGTGTCGCGGATGAGTTCGGCCCGGCAGACGTTGATGGTGGTGGTGCGCGGGTTGAGGCCGGTCAGGAGCTGGTGGGCGAGGTCGATTTCCGTGTTGGCCTGGTCGGGGGCGTAGAGCGCGATGGCGAAGGCGCGCAGGGCCTGGTTGTGGGCAGCCTCGCCGGTCTTGCCGTGCTGTTCGGCTTCGGTGCGTCCGGCGAGGTAGGCCGCGGCGGCGCGCTCGGGGTGGTCTTGAAGCCAGTACAGGTCGCCCAGCACGCGTTGGTGGCGGCCTTTCCAGCCGAGGGTCTGGGCGGCGGCGAGGGGGGGGTAGGGGAGTCGCTGGCCAGGCAGGCGGCGTAGGCCAGGCCGCGGCGGGCGGCCGGGGCGAGGCGGCCGCCCTGGTCGGCGACGTGCTGGTAGTCGCGGCATGATGGGGCGGCTCGGCCGGTGTCGCGCAGCGCCTTGGCCCGGTAGTAGAGCGCCATCTGCTGAGAGTCGGCGGGCAGCAGGCCGGCGTCGAGGTCGGCGGTGAGCCGGCTGACGGTGCGAGCGCGGTGCTCGTGCTGGCGGCGGGTGAGGGTGCTGAGGAGTTCCACGAGGGCGTCGGCGGGCGCGCCGGGCGTGGGGGCGTCGGGGGCTGGTCGGGTGATCGGCTCCCAGACAGAATCGCCGACGTAGGTCCAGGCGGCGTCGGTGAGCCAGCCAGGGTCGAGGTTGTAGTCCCGGGCGATGGTGAGGTCCTGACGCAGGCAGCCCACGAGGAGCCGACGGTCGCGGCTGGTGCCGGTGGTCCACTGCTCGCCCGAGGCGGTGAGGGCCCGCTGGGCTGCCTGGCGCCAGTGGCGCGCCGACCAGCGGTCGTCGGCCTGGCCGTTGCCCACATGCACAACCTCGCCCTCGCATCATGACTGCGTGCCGGGCGCCGTGGGTGCTGTGCGGGACTTTCGAACCCCATCCCGCGTACTCGTCATGTGCTCGCGGCCTCGTCTGGGTGGAGGGCGTCGAGGATGAGGGCGAGCCCGAAGGTGAACTCGCCGGCGTAGTCGTAGCCGGGCTTGAGGACGTGCTCGGTGGCCAGTTCGGTGAGGTGGGGGTAGGTGTCGGCGGGCATGTCGCGCAGGATGGCACCCGCTACCTCGTCCAGCTCCGCCGCGCCCCTGAACGGCAGGCTCAGCTCCTGGAGCACGAACCCGTACAGATAACTGTCGATCAGCGAGACGGCGTGCGCGGCCATGGGGACGGAGAACCCTCCGGCGCGCAGCGCTCCGATGACGGCGTCGTGATGGCGCAGGGTCGCCGGGCCGGGCTGGGATCGGGAATCCATGAGGCCGACGGCCCAGGGGTGGCGCAGGAGGACGGCGCGGGCGGAGTCCGCGCGGTGGCGCAGGGCACTCTTCCAGTCCGTGCCGCGCGGCGGTAGGTCGATCTCGCCGAACACCGCGTCCACCATGCCGTCGAGGATGTCCTCCCGGCCCGCGACGTGGTGGTAGAGCGACATCGCCTCGACGCCCAGCGGTTCGGCGATGGCCCGCATGGTGAGCGCGGCCGCTCCCTTCTCGTCCGCCACTGCCATCGCCGTGCCGATCACGCGCTCGCGACTGAGCGGAGTGCGCGCCGACGCCCCCCGCCGGCCCGTGTTTCCCTCGCGCATCCAGGCCCTCCTTCTGGCGTCTTCGGCGCTTCCCTTGACCGCCTTACAGCATAAGGCTAGCTTACCTTACAACATAAGGTAGGCATCCCGTTGAAAGGGGCCGAGCCATGGGCACGGATCGCGTGAAGAAGGTCTGCATCATCGGGGCCTCGGGGAAGCTCGGGCAGTACATGGTCGGGCACGCGCTGGAGCGCGGCTACGAGGTGGTGGGGGTGTGCCGGGAGCGCAGCGTGCCGAAGCTGGCCGCGTTCGAGGGCCGGATGACCGTCGTCCCCGGAGCCACCAACGACCCGGAGGTGATCCGGCGGGCGGTCGCCGGATGCGACGGCGTGCTGACGGTGCTGGTGCCGTGGGGGGTCCGGCAGTACGCGTCGGGCACCGCGCAGGCGGTGCTCGACCACGCACGGCCGGGCGCGCGCCTGGTCTTCTCCTGCGGCTGGCACATTACGCGCGACGGCAAGGACAGGTACTCACGGCTGTTCACCCTGGGCGTCCGGATCGCCGCCGTGCTGGGCAAGCTCGTCCGCGCTGTCGAGATCGACGACCAGGTCGAGGCGTGCCGACGGGTGTTCGCCAGCGACACCCGGTGGACCGTGGTGCGCGGCAGCTCCCTGGAGGAGGGCGAGAGCCAGGGCCTGCCCGTGTGGAGCCGGCACGTGGGCGACCCGGTACTTGCCGGCAACCTGACGCGGCGGGTGGACTTCGCGCTGTTCATGGTGGAAGCGCTCACCGACGACACGCTCGTCCGGGAAGCCCCGGCGATCGTCGGCTGCCTGACCCCCAGCGCCCTCGCCCACGCCGGGGCGTCGCAGGCCCCCTAAGACTGTGTCCTACGTGGTGAGGCGGATAAGTCGCTTGTAGCAGCACAGGGCGGCGGCGAGTCCGAGAAAGGCCAGGTAGTTGCGGGGGTCGCGTTCGTAGCGAGGGCTGAGCCGACGGTATCCGGACAGCCACGACATGGTGCGCTCGATGACCCAGCGGCGGCGCCCTAAGCGTTCGCTGGACTCGACGCGCTTGCGGGCGGACGCCTGGCCTTCGAGGGACTTCTCCCGGATGTACTCGCGCTCGGACTCGGCCATGCCGGCGAAGAACGCGAAGAGGGCTGCGCCGTGCCCGGACGGGTCGTAGACCCCTTGGAGGGGGCCGGTGAGGCGTTCGAGCTGGATGTCGTGGTGGCGCAACTCCTCGGCGATGGCCAGGAGCTCGGCGGCGCCGCGCCCCAGGCACTTCATCTCGTGCACGGTGAAGATCACCCGCTGGTGCGGGACGGCCTTCTTGATGGTGCGGGCGAAGTCCATCGCCTTGACGAACTCCGGCCGGACCTTGATCCGGGTGCTGATCTTCTCGGAGAAGACGGGATCGCAGCCCGCTTCTTCGAGGGCGTCGAGCTGGCTTTGGAGTTCTTGCTGGGCGGTGCTGCACCTCGCGTACCCCACTCTTGTGGGCTTCGTGGTGGCCTCGGGCACCGCGGCGTCCATGGCCGGGCCCATCTCCCACGCATGGTCCGGTCCGCGGCCGGCGGGGGGCGGACTTCGAGTTCGGCGCGGAGTCGGGGGACGAGCATGAAGCGCGGGGTGTGGTACTTCGGGGCGACTTTGCCGCCGCGGGTGCGGCAAGTGCTTCCGGCGGGCACCTCACAGGTGGGGCCGTCGAACTGTTCGACGGCGGTGGCTGGCTCGGCGAGGTCCGGTATGTCGCAGAACCTATCGCGAGGGGCTTTCTGCGAATGCTGTTTTGCGAGAGGTTATGCGAATGAAGACCGCAGACCCCCACCGGACACGGTCCGGTGGGGGTCTGCGGTCTCTCAGAACTACTCATTCATGAGAGTGACGGATCGTCGGCGGAGCGTAGACCGGACTGTTCTGTTCCGCTGCCAGGGAGTGCGTGGACAGGTCGGAGCTGCGGGCGTTTTGCTGTTCTGCCGTTTCCGGAAGACCGGCCGCGCAGACGCCTGCCGAACCAGGGGCCGAGGAATGAGGCAGCCCAGCGCAGTTCGGCGGCGGTGGCGTGCCATCCGGCGGGAGTGGGTGCTTCCGGGGGAGGCAGTGGGTGCGTCCAGGAGTTGCTGCTGCCGGGTAGTCGGAGGGCGTGGGCGATGGCGGCGGCGATCCGTTCGTGGCCGAGTGGGCTGGCGTGGAGCCGGTCGGGGCTCCATATGCGGGGATCGGTGACGACCTCATGGCGGAAGGTCTCGGCGACAGCGACTCCGTGCCGGAGTGCTGCTTCACGGATGCGGTGGTTGAGAGCGACGACGCGGGAGCTGATCGGGCGACCGAGTGGGGTGATCCGTGTGACGTCGGGGAAGGTGAGGGTAGCCACGCAGGCACCCTGAGCGGTGAGCGTGGCGAACATCGCCTCCAGGTGGCCGGCGACCTCGTCGGCGTCGAACCGGGGACGCAGCAGGTCGTTGACCCCGGCGACGACGGTGGCCAGGTCGGGACGCAGGGCGATGGCGGGGCGGAGCTGTTCCGCGCGGACCTGCCCGGCGGTGCGGCCGCGCACGGCCAGATTGGCGTACTGGACCCCCGGGCAGTGCTCGGCGAGTTGTTCGGCGAGCCGGTCGGCCCACCCCCGCAGACCCATGATGTCGTCACCGTCGCCGAGCCCCTCGGTCTGACTGTCACCCAAGGCGACATAACGCAGGTACTCACCGCTCGACATGAACCGTCTGCCTCTCCCGCAGGATCGCCGCGCTGCGCTCGCACCAGTCTCGGTTGCCCTGCTCGAAGGCAAGGCCGGCCAGGCACGTGAGATAGGGCCCGATCCGTTCGCCGTGGCGCAGGAACTCCTCCTCGCTGCGGTCATCGCGCATCTTCCGCAGCATCCTCCCGAACAGCTCGACCTTGGCTCCGGCCACGGCGGCCCGTTCCATGAGCTGCGCGATGACCTCCTCGGTGTCGATGCGATCGGAGGCATGGACCTTGACCAGCAGATCCTCACGGATGAAGGAGGGCTTGGCGGAGGCGGCCGCGAACCGTTCCAGTTCGGCGAGACCGGCCTCGGTGACCTTGAACAGGCGCTTGTTCGGCCGGGTGTCCTGAACCACTTCCCGGCCCGTGACCAGCCCGTCCCTCTCCAGCTTGGCCAGCTCCGCGTACAGCTGTTGAGGCAGCGCGTGCCAGAAGTTGGCCACACCCATGTCGAACGACTTGGCCAACTGGTACCCGCTCAGCTCCTCACCCAACAGCGCCGCCAGAACCGCCTGACGCAAAGCCATCGGACCGCCTCCTCTCCCTCTAGCCATCGAGTCTCCACTCATGATACTCAAGAAAATGACTAATCAACTTTAAGAGTATTGAGGAGAAGCCGTGGCCACAGCAGACCTCTTCCGCGCCGCCGTCGAAAACCGCGACCTCACTGCCCTGGACAACCTGTTCACCGATGACGTCCGCTTCTACAGCCCAGTGAAGTTCACCCCGTTCGAGGACAAGCCCATGGTCCTTGGGCTCTTCGGTGTCCTGCTGCGGACCTTCGAGGACTTCCGCTACATCGGGGAGTTCGACGGCACGGCAGAGACGAGCGCCGACGGCCGTGAGGCCCCATCGACGATCCTGCTGTTCCGGGCCACCGTGAACGGAAAGCAGATCCACGGCATCGACCTGCTGCAGTTCGACGCGGAGGAAAGGATCAAGGAATTCACGGTGATGGTTCGCCCGCAGTCCGCAGTGCAGGTCCTGGGCCAGGCAGTCCTCGCCGGCCTGGTCGCCGACGGGTATCTCCCAGCCCCGGCAGATCACTAGGAGGAGGGCACGTCGTAGCCCGAGGATCATCCGCTGGTCCGGGCCGAGCACCCCGGAAGCGCCAAGCCTGGGGCCTGCGTCTTCTCACCGGCTCCACTCACGCGACTCGTCGTCCTTCCACCGTGCGGACGACGCCCTCGGCCCGCCATGGACCGCACGATGCCGGCCCGGCCGCGGGGGCGCATCGGCTGTTCACGGGGCTCTCTCGACCTCATCTTGTTTGTCTGGTCGAAGAGTTGGCCGAGCCGTGGCAGGCCGGGGTCGAAGGTCGTCGCCATGCGACGCGGGGCGGGGCCAGGAAGCGGGCTGCGGGTGCCGGCGCCAGCCATCAGTTGGTATTCGTCGACAGGCTGGTGGCCACGCTGATCCATCTGAGGCACGGCCTGCCGCACTCGGTGCTGGGCCTGCTGTTCGGTGTCGACCGTTCCACGGTCACCCGGGCGATCGGAGAGGTGCGCACGCTCCTGGCGGAGCGGGGGTGCACGGTTCCCGACCGTCCCGGCCTGCGGCTACGGACGCTGACGGATGTATTTGCCTATGTCCAGGCTGAAGGCGTCGAGCTGCGTCTGGACGCCACCGAGATCCAGGTCCGTCGGCCACCGGCCGGCCGCGGCGGACGTCGTGCCTTCGTCTCGGGCAAGAAGAAGCAGAACACGATGAAGGCCACCGTGATTGCTGACTGGCGCGGCCGCACGTTATGGACCGATGCCCTGCGACCTGGGTGTCTGCACGACGCGACGGCCACACGCAACGAAGGCATCGCCGTCTGCTTCCAGCACTTCCCCGACGTCGAGGTCCTCCTGGACGACGGCTATCTCGGCCTGAGCCGCGACCACCGTGGCCAAGCCATCACACCGCCCAGAAAACCGCGGCCGGGGGCACTGCCCGGCAGGGTCGAGCAGTGGGAACGGGACCGCCACGGGCACTCCTCCGACCGCATCACCGTCGAACACGCCCTCGCCGATCACAAACGCTGGAAGCAACTGACCCGCTATCACACACCAACTCGTAAGACGGTGTCCTACGTGGTGAGGCGGACGAGTCGCTTGTAGCAGCACAAGGCGGCGGCGAGGCCGAGAAAGGCCAGGTAGTTGCGGGGATCGCGTTCGTAGCGAGGGTTGAGCCGGCGGTAGCCGGACAGCCACGACATCGTCCGCTCGATGACCCATCTGCGTCGCCCTAATCGCTCGCTGGACTCGATGCCCTTGCGGGCGATGCGCACGCCGATGCGCTTCCCGCGGAGCCATCTGCGCAGGTCGGCCCGATCGTAGGCTTTGTCGGCGTGTAGGCGCTGGGGCTTGAAGTACCGGCCGTGGTGGGGGTCGTGTCTCGTTTGGTGACCCTCGACCATCGGCTTCAGCCCTTCGCTGTCGTGGACGCTGCCGGCGGAGACGCCGACGAGGAGGGGCGGTCCGTTCGAGTCCGACAGGACGTGCATCTTGGAACCCGGCTTGCCCCGGTCCACGGGACTCGACCCTGTGTGTCCGCCCCTTTTTTAGCGCGGACGTGGGCGGTGTCGAGGACGACGCGGGTGACGTCGACGAGGCCGGCGTCGTCAAGCCGGTGCAGCACGGCCTCGTGCAGTCGGCCCCAGACACCGGCTCTCGACCAGATCAGGAACCGGCGGTGAGCGGTCGACTTCGACACCCCGAAGCACGGCGGCAGAGCCCGCCAGGCGCAGCCGCTGACCAGCACGTAGATGATGGCGGCGAAGAGCGTCTCATCAGGCGTGTCCTGCGTTCCGCCGCCCTGAGGCCGTACCTTCGACGGCGGGATCAACGGCTTCGCGATCTCCCACAGCCCGTCCGGAACGATCCAGCTCCACGTATCCCGCCCCATGCCGAGTTCAACGATGCCTCACCACGTAGGACACCGTCTTAGTGAGCGTTTGGTTCCGATACTGGATGGTTCGCGTAGATTTCAAGGAGCCATATCGAGCGCCTAGCGATGCGATTCGCCGGAAAACATAGCTTCTGCGGTAATCGGTAGAGCGGTAATGCGCCGGTTTCTTGGTGAGAGCTCCTGTCTCATTCAGGAACCCACCGGTTCGCACCGAGTTGAAAACACACGCCCTGGTGCACCCGGCACCCCCGCACACGCCCTGCTCAGGCCGGCATCCGCCACGTACGCAGACACCATGCGATCCTCACGCCCCTACCCCAGCGACCTGTCCGACGCCCGCTGGGAACTCGTCCGCCCCACCCTCGAAGCCTGGCGCCAGGCCCGCAACGGCATCCGCAAACCCACCCACGACCTGCGCGCCCTGATGAACGCCATCCTCTACGTCGACCGCACCGGCATCCCCTGGCGCTACCTGCCCCACGACTTCCCACCCCACCAGACCGTCTACGGCTACTTCGCCCGTTGGGAAGCCGACGGCATCTTTGACCAGCTCACCGGCCTGCTACGCGGCAAAGTCCGCCAAGCCGAAGGCCGCACCAGCGAGCCCAGCGCCTGCCTGATCGACAGCCAGAGCATCAAAACCTCCGCCACCGTCCCCCTGACCAGCCAAGGCGTCGACCCGGCCAAGAAGATCATCGGACGCAAGCGGCACATCGTCACCGACACCCTCGGCCTCCTCCTGGCCGTCACCGTCACCGCCGCCAGCGTCCACGACTCCGCCGCCGGCACCCAACTCCTCGCCGACATCGCCGCACGCCACCCCACCATCACCAAAGCCTGGGCCGACAACGGCTACAAGACCAAAGCCGTCGAACACGCCGCACAGATCGGCATCGACCTCGAGATCGTCCAACGCGACCCCACCACCCGCGGCTTCCACGTCCAACCCCGCCGCTGGGTCGTCGAACGCACCCTCGGCTGGCTCATGCACCACCGCCGCCTGGCCCGCGACTACGAAGCCCACCCCCACCGATCGGCAGCCATGATCCAACTCGCCGCCATCAACCTCATGACCCGCCGCCTCACCCACGAAACCACCCACAACTGGCGCGAGAGCTAAGCCAAATGAAACAGACAACCGAGAATCAAACGCTCACTTAGCCTCGCAGTCGACCACATCAGCGTGAACCAGGCACGCGGACGCGGATTCAGATTCAAGGGACCCGAGCGGGTAGGGATTACGTGGGTGAGCGAAGAAGCCGCGTAACCAACGGTGGAAGGGGCTGACTCTGAATAGTCAGCCCCTTCCACACTAAGAAGCGCTTACCCGGCAGCCCAAACGGCGACGCTGACCGTGCCAGACTTGCGCCACCCGGTCGAGTAGGTTTCACTGCTAGGCGTTCCTAGCGTCGGCGATGTCCAGGATCCAATCTTGATCGCGGCGTAGGCTGCCTTCCTGTCGTTCGTGTTGGTGTCGTAGAGGGTTCCCCGAACCAGGGTTTCACCATCGCCGTTGACGCACCTGCTGTACGTGATCTTTGCGCCAGTGACTTCCTTCGTCTGGGCTTTCAAGCAGCTGCCTGCCGCAGTGGCCGACGTGGCGGTCAGCGCGGTCAGACCGCTCACAGCCAGGACGACGCTCCCCGTCACAGCAGCAAGGTGCCTTACAGCCGTCATATGTAACTCCCCATTTCAGTACGAGCGTCCATGCTCGCTTCGTGACACATGCACCCCAGCATGGAGAGCCCCCGCTGCCCTGCGTACCTATAACGTTCCAGGGTCTGAGCCGTCGCGCTCACGCTGCCATGCACCAGACCACAGCGGAGGGCGCGGGAATCCCCTGCCTGACCTGGGGTGATGCAAGAGTGTTGGTTTGTACTTGATCTCTGTACACCATAAGAGTTCGTAACGCGATCATGATCCGGCCTTCTTGAGCCGTCGCCAGCAGATGAGGCTGCAGCCCAACGAGACGAAGGCGTCGTGGAGTTCGAGGCGTTGCTCCCAGCGCGCGGCCAGGCGTTTGAACTGGTGGAGCAGAGCGAAGGTGTGCTCCACGACGTAGCGGAGCTTGCCCAGACCTTTAGACGGTGTCCTACGTGGTGAGGCGGACGAGTCGCTTGTAGCAGCACAAGGCGGCGGCGAGGCCGAGAAAGGGACTGCTGCACGGATAGGTGATACCTGACCTGGCTTGCTGAGAGGCGGCCTGGAAGGATGTTGCAGTGCCCAAGCCGTATCCGAAGGAGTT